>NZ_JAGEKB010000009.1:0-5018 GCF_017565785.1 Lachnoanaerobaculum sp. Marseille-Q4761 | reverse complement strand
CAGTCTAAAACAAGTTCTCCTTTTGCTACCGCTTCTCTTAGCTTATCCACATTCAGATGATGTCCTAAAGCTGTATTTTCTTGTATCTTGTCCTCTATGATCAATATTTCCTGCTCTATGTTCTTTATTCTTTGTGTAAGAAATTCCCGTTTTGAGAGGTATTCTTCTTTCTCTATTATACCTTGCTTATGCCTTTCATAACACTGCATTTTGGAAATTTTGTTCTTTTGTTGTTCCGCTTTCAGCTTTTTCTTTCGCTCAAGCAGGTTCTCACAAATGCTTTCTCTGACTCTATGCTCAATCATTCTCGTCTGCTCTTTCTCAAGAAAGCTCTTGGTGTAAAGCTGAATTTCCTTTGACACGATTTCTTCCAGTACCAAGGCTTGTATCTTTCCTTTCATACAGCCACAGTCTTTTGCCTTGTACCGATATGGACAGCAGTATCCGTCGTTTTTGCCATAGTAAACTGTATAGCTCATCTTATGATGGCATTTCCCGCAATAAACTTTATCCTGAATAATATGAAAATGCTTCCGTTCTCGGCTGATATGTTTCGCATTGCTGCTTAATCTGTTTTGAACTTGTGCAAAGTCCTCTTGTGAAATTATAGCTTCATGCATATCTTCTCGTATAATCCAGTCTTTGCTATCCATCCATTGTCGATGATCTGAGCCGACTTCATACACTCTTGTCTTTCCTCCGATGATTGCTCCCGTATAAACTCTTTGTGTTAAGAGATAACGAACAATCTGTCCTGTCCAAATTCCACTTCCTCTTTTCAGTCCTATGTGCTTGGCAGGGGTTAAAATTTCTCTCTCGTTAAAATCTTTAGCAATCACAAGCATACTTTCTCCACTTAAATATCTTGTAAATACTTCTTCCACAATCGGTCTTACTTCTTCATCGACAATAAGCTGATGATGGTCTTTTTCGTTTTTTACATACCCATACGGTGCTTTTGAGCCGAAGTAATAGCCTTTGTCCTGTCTTACTCTGACGGATGAACGCATTTTTTGTGAGATGTCTTTGGAATAGTAGTCATAGACAAGATTTTTAAAAGGAATTTCCAAGCTGCTGATTCCGTTTTCGTTGTTCTTACTGTCATAATTGTCATTCACAGAAATAAAGCGGACTTGCATAAAGGGAAAGATCTGCTCAATATAGGCTCCGGATTCGATATAATCTCTGGCAAAGCGAGATAAATCCTTTACAAGTATGGTCTTTACTTCATTTTTCTTGACAAGAGCAATCATCTTTTGAAAAGCGGGGCGATTAAAGTTTGTTCCTGTATAACCGTCATCGATATGCTCCCTGATCTGAAAGCCTGTAAATTCTTCCCTTGAGCGGATATAGTCTTTTAAGATTTCTCTTTGAGAAGTGATACTGTTGCTTTCATCTTGCTGATCGCCATCTTCCAGTGAAAGTCTTAGATAAAAATCTACGGTATTCATATCAGTCCCTCTTTGTCTTTCTTTCGATTTTTTCGGTAATGACAGGCGTTTCTTCAAAGTTAAATTTGATTTCTACTGTATGGTCTTTTCCGATGAATATCTTATCTATGATGGCTTTCACAAACTCTTTGTCCCATTTCTTTGACTCGCCTTTAAAGAGTGCTTTCAAATACTGATGCTTTTCTTCAAGCCTTCGTTTTTCTTCATCAAAGATTGCAACTTGCTTTTCTTTCAGGCTTTCCAGCTCTTTTTTCTTTTGATGGAGATGTTCCTTTTCTCTTTCAAAATCTTCTTTTTTCCAATCTCCCAAGACATACTTTTCGTAATGCTCACTTTGAAGCCTGCTCAGTCCTGAAATTCTTCTGCCGATTTCTGTCAGTTTGTTTTCATTTTCCTGCTTAATTTCTCTTTTTATATCCGCATAACCTTCTAAATATGCCTTATAGCTTTTCTTATTATTGGAAAGAATAGTATCAAATGCAGCTTTTACGGTATTTTGGAGTGTAATGTCTGTAATTGCCGTTCCACATTTTTCTGCCTTGTATTCTCCAAATCGGTTACAGCTAAAGTAAAACACCGTTCTTTTCCCACTTAATTGCCGATGAACACTCATTCGTCTTTGACAAATATTACAGTAAACCATTCCTCGAAAGATAGTATCGTCTTTAGCAGCCGCATTTTCCTCTCTGCTTCTTTTTATTGGAGCTGCTTTTTCGGAAATTTTCTCCTGCACCTTTTCAAAGGTATCCATAGAAATAATGGCTTCATGGGCATTTTCGGTTACTATCCAGTGTTCTTCAGAGAGCCTTTCCCTTGGTTTCATTTCATAAAGATGTTTTTGATTTCTCCCCTGTATCAGCGTTCCTGTATATGCACGATTTTTAAGCAGTTGTAAGATTGTTGTCTGTTTCCACAACCTGATTGGTTCATCGCTATCAGATATGGCTTTTCCAGTTTCTCGGTAATCGGTTGCAATATATACTCTTTTTTCCAGAAGAAGTTTGGATATACCTGATGTACTCAGTCCTTTCAGATAGGCATCAAAGATTTCTTTGACAATGGGAGCAGTATTTTCATCCGGATACAAGCGTCTGATTCCATCTTCATCTTTTCTTGCTCTATATCCATACGGTGCAACTCCGCAGATAAATCCGCCTTGTTTGAGCCTCATCTGATGCGAGCTTGACACTTTCTTCGAAATATCTTTAGCATAGGTTTCATTAACGATATTTTTTAAAATAACCTCCAAAGATTTATTCGGATCATCCATATGAAAGGTGTCCAGATTATCATTAACGGCAATAAATCTTACTCCAAGAAATGGAAATATCTTTTCAATAAAGTTTCCAAGCTCCGTATAGTTTCTTCCAAAACGAGATAGATCTTTTACAATAATACAGTTGACCTTTCCTGTCCTTATTTCTTCCATAAGATTTTCAAAGTCCGGTCTCTCAAAGTTTGTTCCTGTTTTTGCAATGTCCTTATATATACCTACCAAGTTATGCCCGTCATTCCTTTTTATATAGCTCTCACAAAGAGCAATCTGATTTTCAATGGAATCACTCGGTTTTTCTTTTTTATCCCTTGAGATCCTTGTGTAAATCGCCGTTTGAAAACTGTTTACATTTTCTTTGTTTACCTGAGCTTCTTCTGATTTTACCCGTCTATTCGCTGTCCTTGCCATCTACACCACCTCCTTCATTTTCCCGGAGGATTGTTTTGCATAGTTGCTTAACTTATCCAATATCTCTGTAGTTTCATCATAATTAAAACGAACCTCTATCATTTTTTCTTCCAAAACACAGATTTTATCTACCAATCTTACAAGTAGTCCTCTTTCTAAAGTACTTATATTCCCGTATGCTCTTATTTCAGAAAAAAAATCTTTATTACCCAAACTCTTTTGATAGAGCCTTGAAATTTCCTTATTCTGTTTTTCTAAAATCAGCTCACTTTCTACAATACGGTTAGTATAAAACTCTCTCATATCATAAAATTCCTCTTCGGAAATGATTCCTTCTTTTAAATCTTGATACAGAGCCGATTTTAAAAGTTCAAACTTCGCCTTGCTTTTCTTGGTATATTCCTGTCTTTTATCTGTTTCCTTAAACAGCTCATATGACACTTCCATTTCTCTTAGTTTTTCTAAAATAACTTCATACTTCCCAAGGGAATGAATGTGGTGTCTGAGCATCTCAAGTATGGTTATTTTTAAATCTTCCTGTTTTATGCAGTGCCTACTGCAATTATGTCCTTTATTATATGAAGAACAAATATAATAGACCATTGGTATTTTACCCCGTTTGTCTACTTTCTTCGTCATCTGTGAGTTACAGTCTTTACAAAATAAAAGTCCTGCAAATAAATCCGCTTTTTCTCCAACATTCTTTGCTTTTATATCGCATTTCAAAAGTTTTTGGACAATTTCAAAGTCTTGAATATCAATAATCGCTTCATGGTTATCCTCAATTTCAATCCAATCGCTTCTATCCTTAGAAACCACTTTATCCAGCTTATAGTTTATCTTTTCCCTTTTTCCCTGTTGAAGTGTTCCTATATAGATTTCATTAGTTAAAATGCGGTTAACCGCCGGCGTATCCCACTTGGTAACAGCCTTTGTACTAAAGCCTGTCTTATACCTTATACCCATTGCCCTTTTATGTTCCATCGGAGATAATATTCCGTTATCATTTAAGTGTCTAGCAATAGAGTAGGAACTGTACCCCTCAAGCTTCATAGAGAAGATTTTCTGTACTACATATTCCGCTTCTTTATCAATTACTATTTTGTGTTTATCTTCCTTATCCTTTTCATAGCCGTAAGGAGCATAATTTGAAATAAACTGCCCCTGTTTTCTCTTCACCTTACAGACACTTCTGACCTTTGCGGAGGTATCCCTGCAATAATTGTCATTGATAAAACTTTTAAATGGAATGACCAAGTTCTTTTCCGTCTCACTGGCTGTATAGCTGTCATAATTATCATTTAAGGCAATAAACCTTATATCAAGGGATGGAAACACTTTTTGCAGGTATCTTCCGCTATCAATATAATCTCTGCCAAATCTTGATAAATCTTTTACTATAATGCAGTTAATATTACCTGTAATTACATCTTCCATCATTTTCTTAAATGCCGGTCTTTCAAAGTTTATCCCGGAATATCCGTCATCAACATATTCCTCTATCAGCTCCATATCTTCATTTTTATCAATGAAATCCTTAAGCTGAAGTCTTTGATTGGAAATGCTGTTGCTTTCCACCTTAAAGCCTTTATCATATTTCTCATCATCCTGAGATATTCTAAGGTACATTGCAACTTTAAGAGTATCGGTATTTAAAATATTTTTAGACATAACAAAACCTCCAAACTTTCATATTCTTTTAGGAAAAATATGATAACTTGGAGTCTTTCAACACCTATAAATTTGAATCTCTATTTAAGAGATATTATAGCACATCCAAACAAAAAAGTCTGCTCCCTTATCATATTTCTAATCAAGTAGCATTGCTTTCTTTTTTAAGTAAGATAGCAAGCAATCCTCCAAATGTCTTCCGTTTCCTGCAT
>NZ_JAGEKB010000008.1:0-6890 GCF_017565785.1 Lachnoanaerobaculum sp. Marseille-Q4761 | reverse complement strand
CTATTGAGCCATTCGGGACTTCGTACATAGCTATGTATAAATGGAAGCATGGAGAAGAATTTTATGCATATAAGCCGATTTCACCTGATGAGCTTGGTATAATTACAAGTGATAAGACCCCGGTTCCTCCGGAAATAATAGATGGTCGAGATGTACACTTGTGTAATGATGAGGGAGAAGGTATACCCTTTATCCATATGAATCAATCTATTTATAAAATGGTTGAAGATTTTTACGAGGTTCGTTCTTTAAATGAAATTACAGATATTTCTTCTATAAAACGGATTCGAAAAAACCCGGAAAAATGGCAGAGTAGAGTTCTAAACATAGAAGATACGGATGCTGTTAATGAAATAGTAAAGGTTTTAAAAAATTCCGAGATATATTATTTAGGGGCAACATCTTATGAGGATTTGTTGATTCTTACAAAAAAAGATGGAAGTGAAATAGAGTTGCAGATTCCACCGTATTACCCGGGATTATATGTCGGAGAAGGGTTTATTTTGGGAGATGCCGTTTATTACAGCCCCGGAACGGAAGAATGGCTTGAATTAATGGATAAATATTTTAATAAGTGATATTTTGCAAAATTTTCATATATGCTCTATTGTTTAATGGATATGCTGCCTTTTTGGTAGAAAAGACAGATAATATAAAAGCGTTTTTGAAGAAGCAAAGAGTAGAGGCAATAGAGTATTAAGTGGTTATAATTTTCAGTCATGTAACTATTAAATTTTATGAATGTAATTGTGGAGCTTTATAGAACTATCCTAAACTGAAAATAGAATATGTATTATTCATTAGAGGATTTCGCATGCCAAAATGCAGGAGTCCTCCTTTTTTTGTTCAAAAAATCGGATTTGAAATTTTGGATAAAAAGGAGGATTTCACAAATGACAGATGATAGAAAATATATCTATGTAAAAGGTGAAAAGATATATGTATCCGATGAAATATATAAAGCATATAAGAAACAAGTCAATCATGAGGCTTATTTAAATAAATCAGATAAAAAATATAAGGTTTACGGGTATGAGGATTACAAGATTGATTTGAATTCCGTTGTAGATGAAGATGTGGATATCGAAAAAATCGTTGAAACTAAAATGAGAATCAAGGATCTATATCAGGCACTGCGAAAGCTAAATGCTGAAGAGTTAAAGGTGATAGATTCTTTGTATTTCAAAAAAATGACCATTCGTGATTTAGCAAAAGAGCAACAGGTATCTTCTAAGAAGATTTTCAGTTTTAGAAATAAGATTTTAAAAAAGCTAAGAGAGATGCTTAAATAGTAACTAATAAGTAGGGAGCAGACCGGATTTGCAGTTTGTTCCCTATATTTTTAAAAAAAATTTTAAAAAGTGGAAACAAAAGCATCTGAAAGTAAGGTTTATATATAGAGGGAAAAATTTTACCTTTGGAAAATTGAATATATTTTTGAAAATATAAGAATCTTGTACCTTGAAAGCTAAATAGACCAAAACAGGACAATAACCATTTATGGAGCATCTGTCAACAAACGCTAAGACCTTTCTGCTGAGAAGATTAGGACTTGAGGGAATAACCATGTACCCTCCGGCAACCTCGGTTTAAACACATACTTGCAAATACAAAGGATAAAAGAAAGTGAGCGACAAATTTGTAAGACAAAAATAGGTGTGGCAGCCTATTTGCGATGATGTAAATGGGGATAATGATACTTCTTTAGTGAAAGCCGGCTCATCTTGAAAAGAGGCGGAGGTGAAATTCCTATGTTGTGTGCCAAGACACCTGTTAATGTCATAAAACTTAAATAAAGAAAATAACAAAGGAAGGAGCTTTTAATGAGTTTAGAAGAATTGAAAAGGTATAAAAATATGCCGATAGAAAATATAGACAGAAAAATCGTTCCTGATATTGAAGATATAAAAGATAAAAAGAATATGGATCCGCTTTCCATGTATTTTATGAAAGTCGGCAATGTAGTTGTTAAATGTAGCTATGCAGGAAACGGAAGACATTTGGAGGATTGCTTGTTATCTTACTTAAAAAAGAAAGCAATGCTACTTGATTAGAAATATGATAAGGGAGCAGACTTTTTTGTTTGGATGTGCTATAATATCTCTTAAATAGAGATACAAGTTTATAGGTGTTGAAAGACTCCAAGTTATCATATTTTTCCTAAAAGAATATGAAAGTTTGGAGGTTTTGTTGTGTCTAAAAATATTTTAAATACCGATACTCTTAAAGTTGCAATGTACCTTAGACTATCTCAGGATGATGAGAAATATGATAAAGGCTTTAAGGTGGAAAGCAACAGCATTTCCAATCAAAGACTTCAGCTTAAGGATTTCATTGATAAAAATGAAGATATGGAACTGATAGAGGAATATGTTGATGACGGATATTCCGGGATAAACTTTGAAAGACCGGCATTTAAGAAAATGATGGAAGATGTGATTTCAGGTAATATCAACTGCATTATAGTAAAAGACTTATCAAGATTTGGCAGAGATTACATTGATAGCGGAAGATACCTGCAAAAAGTGTTTCCATCCCTTGATATAAGGTTTATTGCCTTAAATGATAATTATGACAGCTATACAGCCAGTGAGACGGAAAAAAACTTGGTCATTCCGTTTAAAAGTTTTATAAATGACAATTATTGCAGAGATACCTCCGCAAAGGTCAGAAGTGTCTGCAAGGTAAAGAGAAAGCAGGGACAGTTTATTTCAAACTATACTCCTTATGGCTATGAAAAGGATAAAGAAGATAAGCACAAAATAGTAATCGATAAAGAAGCGGAATATGTAGTACAGAAAATCTTCTCTATGAAGCTTGAGGGATACAGTTCCTACTCTATTGCTAAACACTTAAATGATAACGGAATATTATCTCCGATGGAACATAAAAGGGCAATGGGTATAAGGTATAAGACAGGCTTTAGTACAAAGGCTGTTACCAAGTGGGATACACCGGCGGTTAATCGCATTTTAACCAATGAAATCTATATAGGGACACTTCAACAGGGAAAAAGGGAAAAGATAAACTATAAGCTGGATAAAGTGGTTTCTAAGGATAGAAGCGATTGGATTGAAATTGAGGATAACCATGAAGCGATTATTGATATTCAAGACTTTGAAATTGTACAAAAACTTTTGAAATGCGATATAAAAGCAAAGAATGTTGGAGAAAAAGCGGATTTATTTGCAGGACTTTTATTTTGTAAAGACTGTAACTCACAGATGACGAAGAAAGTAGACAAACGGGGTAAAATACCAATGGTCTATTATATTTGTTCTTCATATAATAAAGGACATAATTGCAGTAGGCACTGCATAAAACAGGAAGATTTAAAAATAACCATACTTGAGATGCTCAGACGCCACATTCATTCCCTTGGGAAGTATGAAGTTGTTTTAGAAAAACTAAGAGAAATGGAAGTGTCATATGAACTGTTTAAGAAAACAGATAAAAGACAGGAATATACCAAGAAAAGCAAGGCGAAGTTTGAACTTTTAAAATCGGCTCTGTATCAAGATTTAAAAGAAGGAATCATTTCCGAAGAGGAATTTTATGATATGAGAGAGTTTTATACTAACCGTATTGTAGAAAGTGAGCTGATTTTAGAAAAACAGAATAAGGAAATTTCGAGGCTCTATCAAAAGAGTTTGGGTAATAAAGATTTCTTTTCTGAAATAAGAGCATACGGGAATATAAGTACTTTAGAAAGAGGACTCCTTGTAAGATTGGTAGATAAAATCTGTGTTTTGGAAGAAAAAATGATAGAGGTTCGTTTTAATTATGATGAAACTACAGAGATATTGGATAAGTTAAGTAACTATGCAAAACAATCCTCCGGGAAAATGAAGGAGGTGGTGTAGATGGCAAGGACAGCGAACAGACGGGTAAAATCAGAAGAAGCTCAGGTAAGCAAAGAAAATGTAAACAGTTTTCAAACGGCGATTTACACAAGGATCTCAAGGGATAAAAAAGAAAAACCGAGTGATTCCATTGAAAATCAGATTGCTCTTTGTGAGAGCTATATAAAAAGGAATGACGGGCATAACTTGGTAGGTATATATAAGGACATTGCAAAAACAGGAACAAACTTTGAGAGACCGGACTTTGAAAATCTTATGGAAGAAATAAGGACAGGAAAGGTCAACTGTATTATTGTAAAAGATCTATCTCGTTTTGGAAGAAACTATACGGAGCTTGGAAACTTTATTGAAAAGATATTTCCGTTTCTTGGAGTAAGATTTATTGCCGTTAATGATAATCTGGACACCTTTCAGATGGATGATCCGAATAAATCTTTGGAGGTTATTTTAAAAAATATCGTTAATGAAACCTATGCTAAAGATATTTCGAAGAAAGTGTCAAGCTCGCATCAGATGAGGCTCAAACAAGGCGGATTTATCTGTGGAGTTGCACCGTATGGATATAGAGCAAGAAAAGATGAAGATGGAATCAGACGCTTGTATCCGGATGAAAATACTGCTCCTATTGTCAAAGAAATCTTTGATGCCTATCTGAAAGGACTGAGTACATCAGGTATATCCAAACTTCTTCTGGAAAAAAAAGTATATATTGCAACCGATTACCGAAAAATTGGAAAAGCCATATCTGATAGCGGTGAACCAATCAGGCTGTGGAAACAGACAACCATCTTACAGCTGCTTAAAAATCGTGCATATACAGGAACGCTGATACAGGGGAAAAATCAAAAACATCTTTATGAAATGAAACCAAGGGAAAGGCTCTCTGAAGAACACTGGATAGTAACTGAAAATGCCCATGAAGCCATTATTTCTATGGATACCTTTGAAAAGGTGCAGGAGAAAATTTCCGAAAAAGCAGCTCCAATAAAAAGAAGCAGAGAGGAAAATGCGGCTGCTAAAGACGACACTATCTTTCGAGGAATGGTTTACTGCAATATTTGTCAAAAAAGAATGAGCGTTCATCGACAATTAAATGGGAAAAGAACAATATTTTACTTTAGCTGTAACCGATTTGGAGAATACAAGGCAGAAAAATGCCAAGCAGTAATTACAGACCGTACAATCCAAAATACCGTAAAAGCTGCATTTGACACTATTCTTTCCAATAATAAGAAAAGCTATAAGGCATATTTAGATGGTTATGCAGATATAAAAAGAGAAATTAAGCAGCAAAATGAAAAAGAGCTGACAGAAATCGGCAGAAGAATCTCAGAACTGAGCAGGCTTCAAAGCGAGTATTACGAAAAGTATGTCTTAGGAGATTGGAGAAAGGAAGATTTTGAAAGAGAAAAGGAACATCTCCATCAAAAGAAAAAAGAGCTTGAAAGCCTGAAAGAAAAGCAAGTTGCAATCTTTGATGAAGAAAAACGAAGGCTTGAAGAAAAGCATCAGTATTTGAAAGCAATCTTTAAAGGCAAGTCAAAGAAATGGAACAAAGAGTTTGTGAAAGCCATCATAGATAAGATATTCATCGGAAAAGACCATACAGTAGAAATCAAATTTAAATTTGAAGAAATGCCTGTCATTACCGAAAAAATTGGAAGAAAGGTAAAAAGGTGATGATATGAATACCGTAGATTTTTATCTAAGACTTTCACTGGAAGATGGCGATCAGCAAGATGAAAGCAACAGTATCACTTCTCAAAGGGAAATCTTAAAAGACTATATCCGCTCAAGGGAAGAATTTACAGGTTTTCAGATAAGGGAGCATATCGATGACGGTTATACAGGAACAAACTTTAATCGCCCCGCTTTTCAAAAGATGCTTGCTCTTGTCAAGAAAAATGAAGTAAAGACCATACTTGTAAAGGATTTATCTCGCTTTGCCAGAGATTATATCGAATCCGGAGCCTATATTGAGCAGATTTTTCCCTTTATGCAAGTCCGCTTTATTTCTGTGAATGACAATTATGACAGTAAGAACAACGAAAACGGAATCAGCAGTTTGGAAATTCCTTTTAAGAATCTTGTTTATGACTACTATTCCAAAGATATTTCACAAAAAATGCGTTCATCCGTTAGAGTAAGACAGGATAAAGGCTATTACTTCGGCTCAAAAGCACCGTATGGATATGTAAAAAACGAAAAAGACCATCATCAGCTTATTGTCGATGAAGAAGTAAGACCGATTGTGGAAGAAGTGTTTACAAGATATTTAAGTGGAGAAAGTATGCTTGTGATTGCCAAAGATTTTAACGAGAGAGAAGTTTTAACCCCTGCCAAGCACATAGGACTGAAAAGAGGAAGCGGAATTTGGACGGGACAGATTGTTCGGTATCTCTTAACACAAAGAGTTTATACGGGAGCAATCATCGGTGGAAAGACAAGAGTATATGAAGTAGGCTCGGATCATCGACAATGGATGGATAGTAAGGACTGGATCATACGAGAAGATATGCATGAAGCTATAATTTCACAAGAGGATTTTGCAAAAGTTCAAAACAGATTAAGCAGCAATGCAAAACATATCAGCCGAGAACGGAAGCATTTTCATATTCTTCAGGACAAAGTCTATTGCGGGAAATGCCATCATAAGATGAGCTATACAGTTTACTATGGCAAAAACGACGGATACTGCTGTTCGTATCGGTACAAAGAAAAAGACTGTGGCTGCATGAAAGGAAAGATACAAGCCTTAATACTGGAAGAAATCGTGTCAAAGGAAATTCATCTTTACACCGAGAGCTTTCTTGAGAAAGAGCAGACGAGAATGGTTGAGCAAAGAGTCAGAGAAAGTATTTGTGAGAGCCTGCTTGAGCGAAAGAAAAAGCTGAAAGCGGGTTACTGTACACGGGTAAGCTTGTCTTCTACATCTTAATCTATTAAACTTATGGAGTCTAACACGCCGTTCAGGCTCCATATTATCTATTAAAGATTTCCTTGACAGCAGTGTAAAGGTTTGGATTA
>NZ_JAGEKB010000007.1:0-11260 GCF_017565785.1 Lachnoanaerobaculum sp. Marseille-Q4761 | reverse complement strand
TTCGCTTTTTTGATATTAATTATAGGCTTATGGAAGAAGAGGATCAGGAGGGGATATTTGCCGACTTTTCTTCTTTTCTTAATTTCTTTGATTCAAGTGTGGAAGTGGAGTTTAACTATATTAACAGCATAGGTGAAAATGAAGAAAGAAAGGAGCTTATTAATATCAAAGAAACCGAGGATGATTTTAATGAGATAAGAAATGAATACAGACAAATGCTCCTAAATCAAAGTAGCAAGGGAAATAACGGACTGTCAAAAAATATGTATTTAACCTTTACCATAAAAGCTGAGGATTTAAAGCAGGCAAAAAGCAGACTGGAGAGAATAGAATCGGATATATTAAATAACTTTAGGCAGATGGGTGTAAAGGGCTATGTACTTGATGGAGAAGAACGCTTAAAAGTCATTCACGATATATTAAATCCTGATGACAGGTTTATTTTTAACTTTGAAGATTTAAAATACAGCGGACTTACAACAAAGGAATACATTGTACCGACTTCCTTTAATTTTTCAAAGCCTACATATTTTAAGATGGGAGAAGTATTTGCAGAGGTAAACTTTCTACAGATTTTAGCATCGGATATAAAGGATGAAATGCTTTCAGAATTTTTAGAGGTGGAAGAAAATATTATCGTTACCTTTCATATCAAAGCTGTTGACAGAATGGAAGCGATTAAAAACATAAAAAGAAAAATAACCGATCTTGATAAGATGAAGCTTGAGGAAAATAAAAAAGCAATCAGAGCAGGATATGATATAGATATCCTGCCAAGTGATCTTGTAACTTATGGTGCGGAGGCAAAAAGCCTACTTTCTGAGCTTCAAAATCATGATGAAAAGATGTTTTTAGTAACTATCCTTATTATGAGTACAGGTAAAAGTAGGACTAAGCTTGAAAATACCGTATTTACATTAAAATCTATTGCAAACAGGCACAACTGTAACATTAAAAACTTAAACTACAGGCAGGAACAGGGGCTTGTTGCAAGCCTTCCACTTGGAATAAATGAGGTGGAAATAGAAAGAGGACTTACCACAAGTTCGGTGGCTATATTTATTCCCTTTACAACGGAGGAACTCTTTATTAAGGGTGAAAGTTTGTATTACGGCTTAAATGCTTTAAGTCGAAATATTATCATGGCTGACAGAAAGAAACTTAAAAATCCGAACGGGCTGATACTTGGAACACCGGGTAGCGGAAAATCTTTTGCGGCAAAGAGAGAGATTACCAATGCCTTTTTGATTACTGATGATGATATCATTATTGCAGATCCTGAGGCTGAATATTCTCCGCTTGTTAATGCCTTAAAAGGTCAGGTTATTAAAATATCACCGATTTCAAAAGACTATATAAATCCCCTTGATATCAACACCGACTATGCGGATGAAGATAATCCGTTGTCATTAAAATCTGATTTTATACTTTCCCTTTTTGAACTTGTAGTTGGAGAGAAAAAGCTAAGTGCGGAAGAAATCTCAGTTATTGATAGATGCTTGCCAATTCTTTATAAAGCCTATTTTGAAAATCCGATACCTGAAAATATGCCTATACTTGAAGATTTATATAATCTTCTTAGAAAACAGGAGGAGGAAATAGGAAAGAAACTTGCGGTAGAGATGGAGATCTATGTAAAAGGAAGCCTTAATGTATTTAATCACAGAACGAATGTAGACACAAACAACAGGGTGGTTTGCTATGATATTAAAGAACTTGGAAAACAGCTTAAAAAAATAGGGATGTTAATAATACAAGATCAGGTTTGGAACAGAGTAACAATAAATAGGGCAAGTAAAAAAGCAACAAGATATTTTGTTGATGAATTTCACCTTCTTTTAAAAGAACCGCAAACAGCCAACTATTCTATAGAAATCTGGAAGCGTTTTAGAAAATGGGGAGGTATGCCTACAGGTTTAACGCAGAATATCAAGGATCTCTTGGCAAGTCCGGAGATTGAAAATATCTTTGATAATACCGACTTTATTCTGATGCTTAATCAGGCGGGAACGGATAGAGATACACTGGCTAAGAAGCTTAATATTTCAAAGCAACAGCTTTCCTATGTAACAAACAGTAATGAGGGAGAAGGTTTAATCTTCTATGGAAATACCATTGTTCCCTTTATAGACCGATTCCCTAAAAATACAAAACTGTACTCATTGATAACAACAAAACTAAGTGAGACAGGAAAAGATAAAAAGTGAGAAGCAGTATGCAGAATCCAAGATAAATACAGAATACATAGGGTTTGCAAGAAAGACAGAAAGTGAGGTAAAAAAACTTGAGAAAGAAAAAGAATATAAGGTATAAAAATAGTAGAGAAAAGCCGTTAAATCAAGAGATACAGTCTTTTCCATCTAAAAATCAAACTGGTTATAAAAAAGAAAATGTTCAAAAACAGGGTGTTCTTATTAAAGATGATATGCCGGCTGAAGTAAAGACATCTTCATCTAAGAAAACATTTATAAATCATACGGATATAGAGGATAAATATCATTACCTAAATAAAGGCAGTGATTCTTATGAGATACCGGGTAAGGGAAATATAAATCAGGACAAATCTTTTCTTGAGCCCAAAAAGGATAAAAAGGTCAGGCAAAAACAGATAGGCAGATTTTATAATAAAGAAAAAGAAACCTATGAAGATTTATCTAAAGATACAGATAAAAATATAGCTTCTAATCAGTATAATACGGACTTTAGGGATGATAAAGATCTGCAAAAGGTATCAGCCAAGGAACAAAGGCATAAAGAAAATGCCGCCACAATAACAACTGATAAGTCTAAAAATAAAGTAAAAGCAAATAGGAAACGATATAAGAAAATCTTAAAAGAAAACCATGACAAAGAAGATTTAAGCTTAAAGAAACGTTCAAAGAAATATTTTAAAAGTAACTTTGAAGATGAAGAATTTACAAGGACTAAGAATAAGAAAAATCCTCTAAACACAAAGTATGGAGTAAAAGAAAAAAACGATAATAAAGGAGAAAGACCGGATAATTCAAAGCCTAAACCTAAAGAATATTCAAAAAAAGCCAATGATAAATTTAGAAAACAGGAAAAGAAGATTTTAAAGCTTCAGCATAAAAAGCAAAGCTTTGAAAAGCGTCTTAAAAATAAAGGTAAAGACAGCATATCTTCTAAGAGTGCAGTAGTTGCGGTAGGAGCGGTAAACAGGTATCTTGAAAGTGGACAAGAGGACAATGCCGGTGTCAGTGCCGCTCATAAGACCACAGAAGGCATAGAAAGTCTTGCAAGAAAAGCCCACAATCATGGAAAAAGTAGCGTGTTAAAAAGACAAAAAAGGATAGTAAGGCTTGAAAAAGATATTGAAAAACAGGAAAAGAAGCTGTTTTTTAAGAAAAATATGGAAGAACTTAAGAAAAGTAGTGAGTATCAAAATACTTCAAGGTTAAGACAGTTTTTCAAAAGGAGGCAGTATAAAAAGCAACTTCAAAAGAAATATAAGGATAGGATAAAGAATGGGCTTAAAAAATCCTTAGCAAAGGGAAGCAAAAAGTTTGCAGAATTTATAAAAGAAAGAAGTAAAAAGATAATGTTCCTAATACTTTTGTTGGTAGGGACATTTTTTATGCTCTTTCAGGCGGGGAGCATGGTGATGAATATAGGAACGGGAACAATCAGTGATACCGTTTCTACGACCTATCTTTCCTCAGAAGATACCTTAAGGAATATCAATCAGGAATTTTCTTCTTTAGAACAGGGCCTGCAAGAGGAAATGGAAAGCGTAGAAGAAACCAATCCGGGATATGATGAATATATAATAAACGGAAAAGAAAAAATAAGTCATAATGTCCATGAGTTGCTATCTTATATTACATCTCGATATGGTGTGGTAAAAGAAATATCTGAAATAGCCGGAGAAATACAACAGCTGTTTAATCAAATGTATACATTGACCTATAATGAAGAAATTGAAATCAGATATAAAACCGTTACATCAAGCTATATTGATGAAGCGGGGAATGAGCAGACAGAAAGCCGTGAAGAAGCTTATGAATATAAAAAACTCATTGTAAACTTAGAAAAAAGAGAAATGGACGATATCATAAGAGAAGTATTTAATTCCTATCCCAACAATTTAGCTCACTATGAAGCACTGCTTTCAAGCAAAGGCAATATGGAACTTGTTTTTGGGAGCGATAACGGAGATTTATCGGAGATTGTAAACAATCCCGACTTTTCAAATCCGGGAATCGCCTTTGATGATGTAACGGTTAAGGCATTGTTTAACGAAGCGGAGAAACATATAGGTAAAAAATATGTATTTGGAGCAAACGGACCGAATAACTTTGATTGTTCGTCCTTTGTATGCTGGAGTTTCACGCATTCAGGAGTTAAAAATATGCCAAGAACCACTGCTTGGGGGATTTATAAAACTTATTGTAATTCTATATCTCCAAGTGAAGCAAAGGCGGGAGATATTATCTTCTTTAAAAACACTTATAACAGCAAGAGTCCGATATCCCATGTAGGTATCTATGCAGGAGGCGGAATGATGATACATGCAGGCAATCCTATTCGCTTTGTAAGTATCAATACACCTTACTGGATAGAACATTTCTATGGTTTCGGTAGAGTTAAATGACAGGAGGAAGAAGTTGAATAAAAAGTATCAAAAGAATATCGAAAATCAAAAAGCGATAGAAGAAAAAATAGAAGAACTTAGGCTGAGGCAGGAAATACTTAAAGAAGAGCAGGAGGAAATGGAGCAGGTTGAGGTTTTAAAGGAATATAGAAGCATTGATATTTCACTGGATGAGTTTTTAGAAATGATGAGAAATTACAAAAATGAAAGACAAAGTGAAAAGAAAATGAAAGAGCCGGAAAATTCTAAAGAAGTAGAGGAAAACAGAGAAAAAATCATGGAGGATACGAATGAAGGAAATGAAATCTAAAAAGAATAGGGTGAAAAGATTGGTAGGAGTTATTTGCTTACTTATGATATTTATTATAGGGAATATTTACCCTACATATACTTTTGCACAGGTTAGTGAAAGTGAAATAGAAACTGAGGAGACTCGGGAAACAGCAAGTAAAGATAATAAAGAAGAAAGGGAAGTACGCTTTCCGAATAAACTGGAGGCAAAAGAGCCTCCAAGTGATAATCAGGTAGGCAGCCAAAGTGATACTATAAATAAAGGTATTCCCACAGCAGAAGGCAGTGCAAAGGCGGAACTTATAGAAAATGTAAATAATGCCAATCAGGATTATCCTATTCATCATGGAGAAAGTACGGGGGATGAAAGTGGCAAATATTTTGCCGATGCCAGACAGTTCATTACATTTAAAACAAAGTCCGGAAAGACCTTTCATCTAATCATTAATTATGATGAAGAAGGGCAAAATGTCATGCTGCTTACAGAAGTTAGCGAAGATGATTTATTAAATATGGTTGAAGCAAAAGAAAAACTTAAAGAGGAAGTAAAAAAGATAGAAGAGGTACCGGCACCAACAGAAGCAACAAAAGAAGAACCGGTAAAGGAAGAGCCTAAAAAGAAGGAAGAAAGTAAAGGCACAGGGCTTTATATATTTTTAGGATTGCTTATCATGGCAGTTGTGGGGGCAGGATATTATTTTAAGATTTATAAGAAAAAGCAGGAAGAAAGTGAGGATGAGGAGGATTACAACGAGCTTGAGGATGATTATGAAAGCGAGGATAATGTAGAGGTTCCAGAAGAAGCACCGGAGAAAGAGGAGCAGGAAGAAGTGGATGATATGGCAATAGATGCCTATGAGGATGAAGATGATGAGTAAAAAAGGATAAAGAATATAGTGCCTTTTTTGTTCATATATAGTATGATATTTACGGACAAAGATACAAATAAAGTGATTTAAAATATAATTGTAAGGACACATAGCTATGAAATATATTTATTTAGACCAAAACAAATGGATTGAGTTAGCAAAAGGAATCAAAGAAAAAGCTCATGACTATATTAAACTGTATGAAGTTATTGTTGAAAACATAGATAATGGTAATTGGGCGTTTCCATTATCATCTATTCATATTACTGAAACTATGAAGAGAAAGGATGAAACTTCTAGGAAAAATATATTAGATCTAATGTTTTCTATTTCTAGAGGATATGGGATTTATGATTATATGACTACTGATGCTATTGAGTTTAATTATTGGATTAATAATAAAAATGTTGATGTTTCCAAGTTAAAGTCTACAATAATTAAACAAGAATGGATAAATATTATTGGTTTGTCCTCAGAAAATATTAATGCTAAGCTTGATAATAAGCTTCATTCGATAAATGAATTAAAAGCAATAGAGGGAATAATGAGTGAATATTTTTGTGATAGAGAAATTTTTGATTTAATCTGCAATATTATAAACAATAATATTGCAGAAGATGAAGAATATTACTATGAATGTTATAAAAATGGAAGGGAAAGTTTTTTATTATGTAAAGATAAAATTAAGGATTTAGATGAGTATAAAGAGAAATATTTATACCCGACATATCTTTGGACCGTTTTTACCCAAGTTTATAAAGACAAAATTAAAAATTTACAACCAAAAGAGGAAGAAAATATTAGAAAATTATTTGAGCAAAATAATAAGATGACATCACCTATTGCTAATTTAGAAGAATTACCAGGCTTTAATATTCATAACAGATTAATATTTGAGCTTTATAATAATCCTAATAAAAATGTTGATAGGCATGATTTTAATGATTTGGCTTATTTACGAATTGCTATACCTTACTGTGATGTTGTTATTTGTGAAAAATATTGGTGTGATAGAGCGTGTTATTATAAATTCGATGAGAGATATAATACTACTATAAGTACTAAATTACTGAGTCTGATTGATTATTGAAAATCAACTTAAAATGGTTATAAAGATATATAAAATGTAAGTTCAAACTTGAAACAACCACAAAAACTTCGCATAAAAGCTGAAGAGAGTGAAAACTTATGTATCTCAAATAGAAGCGTTAAAATAGGCAATAATATTAAAAAAGTAAATAGTAAAAACCAAAAGGCAATCAGAAGGAAAAATTCCGATTGCCTTTTTTCATGCAAAAAAGGAGCTTCCTGTATAATTTAAATGGTGGACGTTGAAAATTGAAAATACCTCAGAGTAAAATAAGACTACTGACTGGCAGGTTGGTAAATCTTATCAAACAGAGAGGTATCTACAATGAAGTCTAACACACAAAATACAAAAATTGAAGCAATTACAGAAACTACTTTGGTGCTCGGAATCGATGTCGGAAGTGAAACGCATTATGCAAGAGCTTTTGATTACCGAGGAATCGAGTATTCTAAGAAACCGTTTAAGTTTAGTAATGATGAGGCCGGATTCGTGATGTTTAAGGCATGGATTCTGGACATCAAAGAAAAGCATGGTAAGGACAAGGTGGTTCCGGGAATGGAGCCTACCGGCCACTACTGGTTCAATCTTGGTAAGTTCCTTTAGGACAACGAGATGAAGCCGGTTCTTGTGAATCCTCATCATGTAAAGAAATCAAAAGAACTCGACGATAACAATCCGACAAAGAACGATTGTAAAGATCCGAAAGTCATAGCAGGACTAGTTAGAGGGGGACGTTACATGATCCCATACCTGCCGGAGGGTGTTTATGCAGATCTTAGAACTGCATCTAACATGAGATTTCAGCTACAAGCGGAGCTTACAAGAATTCAGAATAGGATCAGTCGTTGGTTCAATATATATTTTCCTGAATACAAAACAGTGTACGGGCAGCCGGATGCTAAAAGCGGAATGCTGATTCTCAAGGTGGCGCCACTTCCGGAAGATATCCTGACGTTGGGTATCGATGGGGTGAACCAAATCTGGAGAGATGCGAAGGTGAGAGCAGTTGGGAAAGCGAGGGCAAAGACACTGATAGAAGCTGCTGAGCACAGTGTTGGAAGCAAAGAAGGTGAAATATCTGCAAGGATGGAAATCCGTATGCTGCTGGAGGATTATGAGTCCAGAAATACTCGTCTTCAGGAAGTAGTAGCTCTGATTGAAGAGCTGGTAAAAAAGATTCCAATGGCTGAAAAGCTGTTGGAAATTAAGGGAGTAGGAATCAAGACGGTGTCGGGATTCCTGGCTGAAGTGGGCGATATAAGCCGCTTCAATAACCCCAAAGAACTGCAGAAACTTGCAGGTTTAGCATTGGTTGAGAATAGTTCGGGTAAACATAAGGGTGAGACAACAATAAGCAGACGAGGTCGAAAGAGACTAAGATATCTGCTCTTCGAGGTTGCAATGTCTCTTGTGTCAAAGAATCCGGAATTCAGGGAACTCCACTCATACTATACAACCAGAAAGCTGAATCCATTAAAGAAGATGCAGTCGCTGATGGCTGTGGCGGCAAAGCTGCTCCGTGTCTTCTTTGCAATGCTGACCAAGGGTGTGGACTATGATCCCAAAAAGCTGGTTGGTGATATAAAGAGACCGGCAGTATATCTGCAGGTAGCATAAGCGTACAATGTAATCAATACAGCGGCCGTCCTATGGGAGGTCACTAAACAAAGCAGAATGTAGCAGATAACGTCCACTGATCAAAGTGCTGGTACAGGAAGCGAGTCAGTAATCAACAATACAAAGAATGAGCCGGTAGTCGGCAGGAATTGTAACCATGGGGCATGACCCCGTAAAGGAGCATAGCTGACACCCTGGTTATGGGCAGGCAGGACGAAGGAAGTTAGGACCTCTGGAGACAGAGATGATCCTGGTGGATATAGGAGGTTAGCTGCCATAGAGGGATGGGTATACACAAGGCCAGTAAAGCGAAAAACAATGACGTTTTATTTCGTGTACCCTTTTACCGCTATTTCAGTACCAGATACACCGAAATGTTCATAACTCTGGCTTATTTACTGAGACAGACAAGGTCAAAAAACCTTGAATTTTCAATAAAAAATACTTGATTATATGAGGAGGATTTATAAATGAATTTAGTGATATGTGAAAAGCCAAGTGTTGCAATGAGTATTGCAAAGGTCATCGGTGCAACCGGCAGACAAAACGGATACTATGAAGGAGGTGGATATATTGTAAGTTGGTGTGTGGGACATTTGATACAGATGGCAAGTCCTTTGGCTTATGATGAAAAGTATGGCAAGTGGAGATTGGAAGATTTACCGATTATTCCGGGCAAGTATAAGTATGAGGTTGTAAAGTCAACTAGGGGTCAGTTTAATACTCTTAAAAAGCTGATGAACTCTAAAGAGATTGAAACGGTTATTAACGCCTGTGATGCGGGGCGTGAGGGAGAGTTAATCTTTAGGCTTGTATATGAGCAGGCAGGTTGTAAAAAGAATATCAAAAGGCTTTGGATCTCATCAATGGAAGATGTGGCAATAAAGGAAGGCTTTAAGCAGCTAAAAGAGGGAAAAGAGTATGAAGATCTATATAAATCAGCTCTTGCCAGAAGTAAGGCGGATTGGCTTGTAGGCATGAACATGAGCAGGTTTTATTCTCTTATTTACAATCAAAGTTATTCTGTTGGAAGAGTACAGACACCCACGCTTGCCATGATTGTGAAAAGAGATGATGAAATAACAGCTTTTAAGAAAGAGAAGTATTATATAGGCGAGCTTTATTTTACCGGTTTTACTCTTTCAACAGACAGAATAGACAGTCTTGAAATCGTAGAAGATTTAGTAAATGTGGTAGGAAATAAAATTGTAGTAAGAAATGTGGAGAAAAAGGAGAAGATAACAAAGCCCGACTTGCCGTTTGATCTAACAACACTTCAAAGAGAATGTAACAAGTACTTCGGATACAGTGCAAAACAGACACTTGACTATGTTCAAAGCCTTTATGAAAAGAAAATGATTACATATCCCAGAACGGACAGCCGATATCTTTCGAAAGATATGATTATAAATACGATAAATAATATACTTGGTAAAAATGACTTTGATACAAAGAGAATTAAAGTTATTTTTAACTCAGCTAAGGTAACGGATCACCATGCAATCATACCTACAGTAAGTTCTTTAGAGGAAGATATGTCCACAATTCCTGAAAGTGAAAGAAAAATATATAAACTTATCTTAAACAAACTCCATGCAAGTGTAGGCTATCCCTTAATTGAAAACATAACAAAGATTGTTGCTGTATATGAAAGTCAGGGTGATGTATTTGAATTTAAGGCAAGCGGTAAGGTTATTACAGATGAAGGTTTTACAAAATATCTTAAACAGTACGGTTCAAAGAAAAATGAAGATGTTGTATTACCTGATGTGAATGTAGGAGATGTACTTAAAATCAAGGATAAAGAGATAAAAGAAAAATATACGACACCACCAAAGTATTTTACAGAGGATACTTTACTTAAAGCCATGGAAACGGCAGGTAATGATGCTCTGGAAAAAGAGGCTGAGGTTGAGCGAAGGGGACTTGGAACACCTGCAACAAGAGCAGGTATTATAGAAAATTTGATTTCCAAGGATTTTATAGAAAGAGATAAGAAAAATCTTATTGCAACCAAAAAAGGAAAAGCTCTTATAGAGATCGTGGAGGATAACTTTAAGTCGGCTAAAACAACAGCTAAGTGGGAAATTAAACTTTCTGATATAGCACTGGGTAAAGCATCAAATGAAGCGTTTTTAACGGGCATTGAAAGCGAGATAAAAGAAACTATTGCCAAGTATCAGGGAAGATAATCTATGTTTGATACATTGATGAAACTTGATAAAGACAGAGAGGTCTTGGATTTTTATGCCACCGATAAAAGAGCAACAAAGGAGCTTTTAATAAGAGAAAATTTCAGAGAAACAATATATGAGCCTGCCTGCGGTCAGGGGCATATCGCAAAGGTACTTGAAGAGCATGGATACAGGGTAAAAGCGGAAGATATTTGTTACAGAGGATATGGAAACGAAAGAGAGGTGGATTTTTTTACAGTTAAGGAAAATACCTTAGACATAGTAACGAATCCGCCTTATTTTTGTGCGGATAAATTTCTAAAACACGCCCTTGAAATATCTGTCCCGAAAGTAAAAATAGCAATGCTTTTTCGCTTAGCATTTTTGGAGGGACAAAAAAGATATGAGTTATTTAAAAATTATCCTATAAAAAAGGTATATGTATTTTCCAAAAGACTTAACTGTGCTAAAAATGCCGAATTTGAAAAGTATAAAAGCAATGCCATTGCATTTGCATGGTTTATATGGGAAGTAGGTTATACAGGAATTACGCAACTAAAATGGATCTTATAAAAAATAGTATAAAAACAATAAAGAACAGAATTTA
>NZ_JAGEKB010000006.1:7176-28851 GCF_017565785.1 Lachnoanaerobaculum sp. Marseille-Q4761 | reverse complement strand
CTGCTTAATACCTAAGTATAAAAGTCTTCCGTCTTTGCTTTTCCAAAAAGAACGCACCTTTAAAAGATCCACTACTTTTTCAAAGCTTTCCCCTTCAACGATCCAATGTCCCAACTGAATATATCCGCTACTTTCATCAAGTCTATAATCTAAATCTTTTAAAACAGGTTCTTCCTGTTTTGATATGCCGAGAATGTAGCAATATCCGTCATTTGAAAGGCGACCCCAAAACTTATAATCATTTTTTATAGGTTCCGTATATACTGATAAAAGATCCTGTTCCATATCTGTATAGTTTATTTCAGGAGTTTCCATCTCCATCGGGAATATAAGACTTTCCAATTCCTTTACTTCTGTGTCGGTAAGTTGATTATCCGTAAAATCATAAACTGTGGCTTTTGATTCATCAACATTTATAACGGTAGAACTTTGGGTATTTTCTAAAATCTCTTTTTTAGAACATGCAGTCAATAAAACTATAATTATTAAGGTATAAAGCGAAAATGACTTCATCGTATAGTACCTCCCGTAAAAATCTCCGAAGAAAAATATTCATTTATCCTCAGAGATTTAATATAATTATTCTATTTCTAATGTTTCTAAATCTCCCGAAACTGCATCAACATAATATTGTTGATTATTTTCTGAAACAAGTTTTACATTCAAACGGTATGTCCCATTTTCTGTTTTTTTGTACACATACTCACAACTTTTTATTTCTGGTGCCTTATAATTTAATTTACTATCTACAATTTCTTCTGCTTTACGAATGGTTATAGGTTCAACAATCTGACTGCTATCAATTTCACTTATCTCTGACCATCTGTCTATTACAGAAAACACACCATCTGAATCTGAACACACTGTAAAAAAGTTGTCCTCAAGTGGAATACCTCTATATTGTTGTTGATATGTAGAAACAACACCTATATTATTTTCTTCTCCATCAGAACCATCTTCTTTTATTTCGGTTTCCAATAAAGCATAATTGTTTATTATTGCATTGCTTAGATTACTGTCTATTCCAAGATTTTCAATAATAACCGCATTATTATTTTGAGCATCTTCAAGTGCTATCGAATCCAACTTATTTTCCCTCAGATTAATTATCTTTGCCTGTGCATCATCATCTAAGGAAGCTACATGACAACTATCTCCTAATACTGCGGTATCTAAATCTAAAGTATCTTCAGACACTTTGATTTCATAAGGAATTTCTCTATTAATAAATGAAGCTGCCCTGGATGTAGCACCTGTACCGTTTATATTTTTTGAAGTATATCGGTAAACAGTTTTTGATGAAGGCGATGCCTCAAAGCTTCCTGGAAATCCAGGCAAGCGATAATATTCCATTCTGTTTGTTTTATATCCCAGTACAATCCATTTCCCACTAGATTCATATGCTATATTTGCCTGCTGCCATGAATACCTGACAGAGTTTCCTTGTGATGAACCTCTTGTTTCATTGGCAAGCCTGAAAAATTCATTCGCTATTTTTGTATCATTTGATGAAGGAGCACTTTCATGATAACCGGCTAATACCTTCAAACCTGAATTTTTCATTATCTCTGCCCATTTACCACGCAATCCATTTCCATTAAACTGATAACAAGCAGCTATTATAGCAACTTTTAGATCATATGTATTTTTCCACTTATCAGCAGCATCAAATGTATTGAACCATTTTGAACTATTGTGAGTAATATTTAAAGTTGCATTATCTCCGTTACTACCGCCATGACCACTCCAATAAAGCACATTATAATTTTTTGCATTGATAAAATCATTTTTATCGGCAATAGTAATACCTTTGTCACTATAGCCTTTAGCTGTTACAGCATATCCTTTAGAGCTTAAGTTACTATAAAAAGCTTCAACATCGCCTGCATTAGCAGTATTGCCTTGACATACCTCAGCACTATATGCATAAGAGGTAATACTGCTAAATCCCATAAATATACAAGTCGCAAGTGCTATAATTTGTTTTTTCATATCGAACCTCACATTTTAAAATTGATCAAAAATGTACTTACTACAACTAAAATTTACAAACTTTTCTTAGGTTACTATCATCAAGATTTTCTAAATATCCGTTTATACTTATTCTGAAATTATATAAAGTCAGTACATAACATTAAGTATGACAACTATCTTATGAAAATGTACTGACTTTAACTAAATTTTATTTTAATTCCACATTGATGTCTTCAAATTCATTCTGCTGACCTACTTGAAGATGTAATGTATCATTATTAATAATATTCTCTTTCTTATATATCAATACTTTATTATCTTCCTGCCAGTAAACTCCCGGACCTGTCCTTTTCCCTTCACTGTCTACTGCCAAAAACATATTTTCATATACATTACCGGTATCTTCTGATAAATATAGTGCGATATATTCCGGATAGAAAACAGCTTTTTCTATTAATACAGACTCGTCCTTAACTTCAATACTCTTATTAAGAACTCTTTCTTCTTGTTTTTCTCTGTTGGGTGAAAAAGTATATTCTAATCCATCTATCATAACTTTTATCGAATCATTACCTTCAATATTACATATACTTAAACACAACCTGTCTTCTGAATCAAGCCAATATCCAAAATAACAGTTAGGTTCAACCTTTATATCAATATTTTCAAGGTCATCACTGTTATCACTTGCTTCAGAATTTAAATCGGCATAATTTAAATAATTACCGGTATTTGTATCTTGCTTTTTGAAAGCCAAGCTATATATTGGATCACTGCCTGATACATCTGCAAGTTCCAAGCGAATGCCCTCAGAATTTGTTTCTGAATATATATCCTGAATTTCTTTTTCAGTTTTACTTTCATCTTCAACGCTTATTGTTTCTTTAATACTCTCAATCATAGCACTTGAATTAGTAACTGAAGGCAGATTTCCGGAGGAGGCTTCAGCTGAAGTACAGCCATAAAGTATTGGAATAATAAACAGCAAATATATCATATTAAAATTTTTCATAGGCAATTAATAAGTATCTACAAAACCATTTACAGAAACAGCTGAGCGTGTACTTTTAGTATCTATACCAAAGTAAAACGATCTAGGTGCAGTACCATCCATTACTTCAAACTGATAGTAATCAAATTCACTGTCAGATGTTATAGCATATTTATAATCTCTATTGTTAGAGCAATTATGGAATATTATGTTGAAAGGTTTTTTATTAAATCTACCGTAAACCCTAAAACTTCCATTATTAGTATCAAAGATATATTTAGTCCACATTATATTCCTATTGGAATATGCAGAATAACGATACTGTCCGCTATTTTCTAAATTGTAATGTCTTGTTGGACGACTTGTAGTATAAAGAACTATGTCGTTAGCATTACCTTCACCAGAATCTGTAACTTCAACCAAGTGAGGATCATTAAGATCAAAAACTTTTATGACACCCACTTTTGCATTACTCATCTCTGAAACTACTTCTTCTCCTGCTGCATATGTTTTGCCTGAAGGTACCACAACTGACGTAGCCAATACTGCCAATCCCATTACCAAGCCCATAACTTTTCTTAAAAATCTTCTTCTAGCCATCTTTTTATTCCTCCATAAAATTATTCTACATTATTAAAATCAGATCATGCATCTCTTTTATACATCAAGTTGCATTTAAATGCTTAGATTTAAACACAACTTAAATGTGTCTCCATTTTTATACCTCATAGGATTGATTTTCATCATATTCCCCTTCTCCTTTCCTGTGTTTTAAGCCCTTCCTTATGGAATAGAAATAGAATAATATTTATCTATTCTCTAACATACTCTATGCAGATACCGAGCCCCTAAGCACTACTTTATATTTTATGCGGATATCTTTACCTATTCTTGGTACTATCCTATACAAATCCCCTGTTGCTACAGCTGCAGCTCTTTTTTGGTTATCACTAATTGTGCAATTTAGATTATTAGCAGACCATTCATAACCGTCAGGAATATTTTCTTCTAGGTTTGCTGTAGCGGAAGAAATATAACGCCTATTATTTTCAGTTTCTACATCATAATCAATACTTAAACTAATTTTTCCTTTTCCAACACGCCTACTGGCTACAACTTTGCTTTTTGTTTCTGAGGTAGAATAATCAACAATATCTTCACTTAAAGCTTTATTAAATTCTTCTTCTGAAACCTCTGTAAAACCCAGTACATATATTTCATCAGGTTCTGCCGCCAAAGCACTTATATAATTATAAAATTCTTCTGCATTCATACCTGCACAAGCCTCATCTTCCGGTATAAATTTATCACGCTGCGAAGAATCAGACACTTCAACTCCCAATGCTTCTATCTTTGCCCAGTATTCATCTTCTGTGAGAACTTCGCCATTTACTACAAAAGCATTGTCAATTTCCCCTGTTTCTTTACTGTTTGTTGAAGCTTGTACAGGCTTCAACCCCAAAACTAATGACAATGCAAGTACACTACATATAACAACACCTTTTAATATCTTAAACATACACTTCTCCTTAACATTTGGTTAATTTTTCACATCTATCAATGTATCAAACGCACTATATTTTATGTCAAATATACTTGTATATTACAAGCCTAATATTTGATTTTAGATTGTATGTTGAATGTAGTACATCTGATATAGTGCTTTATAAGCTATCTCCGTTTTTATACCTCATAGGATTGATTTTCATCATGTTTCCTATCTCCTTGATATACACCTTACCTTATATAACTATTTATTTTAGCTCTATATTTCAATGAATTTGTTGACTCATTGAGTATAATAACCTCATATCTGCTATTATTGTGTGCTTTAACTGTTAATGTCGCAGCTCCGTAACACGCTCTATTATAAATAGTATTACCATTTCGCTTTATTATAATGTTGTACATCACTCCACCATAAGACGATGCATTACTTATCTTCACTGTAAAGCCATTGTGATTCGGTTGTGTCCAAGATGCCATATTAAACTTATAAGATTTATGTGCTAAACCTTCTAAAGTTGCATTGTCATCTATATTAGCAGAGTTTAACTCAATAGGGGCTATCTCTTCTAAAGTTAGTTGCTCATATTCCTCCTCTGTTATTACCCTTACTATATCATCTTCTAATAATTCTTCTTGAAAAAAATCCCCATTTTCAATAACCTGATTGTTTTTATTCACACCTATATCGGCAAAAACCGTTATAGATAAAGCAATCATTAAAACCAAAGTACAAATTCCTGCCAATCCTCTTTTCCATCTTTTCATAATAATCATCCTTTCTTTTGTCGGGTGTAATTTTAAAACCGATTTTTCCTGCATTTCTTTTAATTCTACAAGTCTCAGCATAGATAAACAGTATTCTTTTCTATTTTTAACAGTATCTCCCACTCTTTGAATAACCAACTTATCACAAAGTAGCTCTAAATCATCCTCCATATATCTTGATGCCACAAGAATAAATGGATTATACCAAAATAAGCAAGTAATCACATTTTTTATATGGGTAAGCACTATGTCAAATTTTTTAATATGAACCATTTCATGTATTATCACATATTTTAATAAATTATTATCTTCTAATACTTGGCTCTGTATTATTATTTTAGGACGAACCACTCCATAGGTGATAGGAACTTTAATCTCATCATTTATGTATATCTGTACCTGTCTTTTCAATCTGAAACTATTAACAAGTTCCTCTATTCTACTATCCGGTTCTATCCGTACTGAGTTCCTTAGTGCTTTGTTTCTCTTTGTTACTTGGACTCCTGTATATACCAAAAGTATACTTGTAACCATTAATTGATTTAAATTAGATAAGATATATCCAACTTCTTGCACAAACATTTTTATATAAGTACTTATCAACATAAATGGTTCCAGTAAATATTGAAGCATTACATATTTCTCTAATTCTTCAATTTGAATAAAAATAGAAAACGGAAAAAGCAAATAAATAAAAAGTATTGACCATAAAATAAAGTTTGCCCATTTAACGCTCTTAACATTCAATGTTTTTCTGGTCAAAAGTACCAACATTATAATAAAAGTACTCTTAATGCTTCTTTCCAAAGTCGAAACTATTACGAATTCTACCATCACATCACTATTCCTCTACTTCAAAATTATCTATAAAATCTCTCATCTCCTGTATATCTTTTTTAGTAACTTTTTTCTCACTTAAAAAAGCACGACAAACATTAATTATAGAACCTTGAAATAACATTTCTATCGCTTCTTCTCTTTGTTTTTTTAACGCCTCCTCCCTTGAAACAATAGGTTTCAATGTGTATTTTGGGTAACGCCTTGTAATAGCCCCTTTTTCAAGTAGCCTGCCAAAAAAGGTATAACAGGAAGTTTTTCCCATTCCATATTTTTTATATAACAGCTTTGAGAGTTCCAACGCCTGAATTTCTCCATTATCATCCAAGCATTCTCCATCCCACAACATCTCCATTACCATTAGTTCTCCATGTGAAAGCTCCATTTTTACTTTCTCCTTATTAATATTTTGTTTTATTTTCAATATGAATATATCATATCTTTGAGTAAAATTCAATATCAAAAATATTTAGATATTGAATTTTATATTTTTATAAATACAATAATATTAATAGTTATACCTAATTTTCTTTGTGAAAATTCTCTAGGGATTTCATTTAGAAGTCATATTATCTGGATTTCCGGATAATTTTAACAAGCACAGTAAGTGCATATGCACTTACGAAAAATTGACTTAATCCTCGCTTTCACTTCGGATTCTTTCAGTCAATTTTTGCTTGTTGGGGAATATCCCCAAACCCCTGCATAAACAACTTCTTTAATGTCATCACCTAAGTAGTTTTTGAAAAAGTTTTCGCTTCTTTCATTGAAGCTTACTTCCAAAAATGTTATAATTTTCTTGTAACTTATATAACTATTTTATCTCTTTACAGGAGATTTCTAATTTAGAAATATACTATAAAGCAAAACCTGTAAATCAAGCTTAGCACTTGATTCTACAGGTTTTTTCTTTTGTTGTTTTTAGGATTTGGAGGTTTGGACATGGCAAACAGAGTAAGAACTCATGGCATTTATTTAATGCTTTCAGATGATGAACTGAAGGTTTTGGAGAAAAAATATAGGCTCTCCGGTTGTAAAACTTTGCGTCAGTTTATTATGAAATGCATCTTAGGCAAGGATATTTTCGTATTGGATATGACAGTTTTCAGGGAACTTTCCGCAAGTATCGGCAGGATAACCGGTAGCATCAATCAGATTGCAAAGCGGGTAAATTCTACCACAATGATTTATAAGGATGACATCATTGATATACAAGAGCTGCTAAAAAAGCAGGGGAAAGATATTTACTCTCTGCGAAAAAAACTATATGACCTTGGAAATTTAGAAACTATAAATACGGAGGAGATCTGATGGCTGTTACAAAGATTCATCCCATAGAAAAAACTTTGCACTTAGCCCTAAACTACATCATGAATGCTGATAAGACCGATGAAAAAATCCTTATTTCCTCTTTTAACTGCAATCCTAAGCTTGCTCATCTTGAGTTTGGGCAGACGAAAAGAGAATGTAATTCCAAGGCAAAAATCTTAGCAAGACATTTAATCCAGTCATTTGCTCCCGGGGAAACCACACCAGAACTGGCACACAAAATAGGACTGGAACTATGCGAAAAAGTCTTTCAAGGAAAGTATGAGTATGTACTCACTACCCACATAGATAAGGGGCATCTTCATAATCATGTTATATTTAATAATGTAAGTTTTGTAACAGGTAAGGCGTATCAAAGCAACAAAAGAAGTTATCATCAAATCAGAACTGTCAGTGATGAGATTTGTAAAGAAAACGGTTTATCTGTCATTGATGAAAACTATAAAAAATTCAAGAACAGATATTCCACAAACGGTAAAAGCTATTCAGAATATATGGAATTTAAGAAAGGCAGTTCTTGGAAAAACAGGCTTCAGCTTGCCATTGATAAAGCAATTCTAAAGTCCGGTACTTACGAAGAGTTTCTAAAAGCAATGGAAGATTTTGGATATGAAATTAAGATTGGAAAGTATCTTTCATTCCGGCATAAAGACAAAAAAGATACCGGAAGATTTACAAGAACAAAGACAAATGTGCTTGGAGAAGATTATACCAAAGAGCGAATTAAAGAAAGAATTGAAGATCCGACCAAACAGCAGATTTATAATAAAGGACAGCTTTATGACAAACTCTCTTATAAAAAGCCTGATACTATTGTAAATATAAAGAACAATGAAAAGGTAAAATCCTCAAAAGGTTATGAAGTGTGGGCAGGTAAACGTAACATGAAAACAATGGCTTCATCCTTAAACGAAATGAGAAGATATGGCATAAACACCTATGAAGAACTGGAACCAAAATTAAAGAAGGCAGCTTCAGACAGGCAACAATTATTAGATCAGATAAAACAAGCTGAACAGGAAATGAAATCCATATATTATGTGGTGGAAAATAAAAACACCCTTTCTAAAAATCAATTGATCTATGACATGTATATTGAAGATAAAGAAAATATCGCCTTTTATGAAGAATACAAGCCACAGATTATTGCCTATGAAATCGCCTTAAAAGAACTTGAGAAATCAGGATACCGTGCATTAAGTATTCCGGAACTGTCAGATAAGTACGCTGTTTTGGAACAGAAAAAACTTAGCCTTATGGAAAAATATACATATCAAAACTTCATGCTCCATGATCTTCAACAGGCAAAGAAAAATACGGATATATACCTTAATAACCATCTGGAAAAATAAAGAAGAAGGAGGCTGTTCCTACATGATTTGTCGGTAGAAAGCAGTCTCCTTCTTTATAAATAACAGATTAGATAGACAAAGTGGTAGACTTTTCTTAGACAAGCCTAAATATCCAAGGAAAAACGGCAGGCTTCTTTATCACTTGTCCATTTCTATAAGATAATCTTCTCTTCTTTTCCATACAACTAAAGAGATTATACCTATTATGATATAGTTTACCACCTGATTGACTAAATCATTGTTTAAAAGGGGTAGAAAATAAGATTTTTCATTTGTAATAAATCCATGTACTAAAATACAATATACCGTCATTGAGCTGAAAAACGATATAGCTAAATTAAGAATCTTTCCAATCAATCCAAATTTATCATGAATAAGCTTAAATAAGACAGAATATAGCACTACTGCCACTATTGCCACTAATATATCCCAAAAATATACGGCATATCCGGATGAAAACTTGGCAGAAAAATAATGGTGAGTATAATACCAACTTGCTATAAATACCGCAAGTTTATCCATTGCAAATAAGCTTATTTTTACAAATGTTGTTCCTACAAACAGTATAACTCCCAAATATAATATAATTAAGGCTATAAAAATACCAATCATGTCATTTCATCCTTTCTACTAAATAATCCTATTTTTCTTATACTATAACGCCCCTCTTCTTTTTTAGCAAATCCTTATTTTAAGTTTAAAAGTTTAAAAGAGAATCAAAAAAAGCGCAGTTCCCCTACCCCATAGAAATTCTTTTTTGAATCTATGCGGCAGTTCTGTTTCTCATCTTTTTTTTCTGATATTTATATAAATTATGACCTATCGCCACGAGTAAAACTTCCAGTTTGACTGAATGAATACCTCTTCGGACAATTCTCTTGTACCAACGGTCGTTTTTCATAATTACGAAAGTGCCTTCTGCTTGTATCGAACGGTTCATTCGTAATAACGCACCATGGATACTTTCTAGGTTTTCGATTACTTCCTGATGCATAGAAGTTAGTTCCTGATTGATCCGAACGGTTCGATTCTTATCTGTCTCCTTACATTTCTTTGCATATGGACATCCACTACAGTCTTCGCATTCATACAGTTCTTCACTGCGTCTGTACTGATTTCCTCTCACATTTTTTCTGTATAAAAAATGGAATGCTTTATCATTAGGACATCTCATGACTCCTTGCTCATCAATTCTGAAGTTAACTGCACGAAATGGATCTTCATGATATTTCTTATCCTTAGTTTCTTTTTTAAACATTGGAAATTTCATATACTTTTCAATTCCGTTCTGTTCACAGAAAATATAATTGTTGTATGAGCCATATCCGGCATCTGCCACAGGATACTTGGGATAGAATCCATAGGTTTGTTTGAAGTGCTCCATCAAAGGAACAAAACCATCCATATCCGAACGATAATGGTTTACGTCAACAACTGCAATATATTCATCTGCTACACCAATCTGTACATTATATGCCGGCAGAAGCTGATCATTGCCCATGTAATCAGTTTTGATACGCATAAAGGTAGCTGAGTTATCTGTTTTAGAGTAACTGTTCCGATTAGGACCACAGATTTCAATTTTTTGTATGTATTCTTTAAGTTTCTGACAGAAAGCAGTCAAGTGTTCATAATGACGCTGTTGTTTGGATTTTCGCTTTCCGCTTCCGTAAACAAATGTACTTGTATCCGGTTCCCATAAAAGTAATAGCTGTTCAACGATTTCATTCAGATAATCCGGTACATACTCCGGGTTTATTGTGATCTGCACCCCGCTCCATGCAATTTCTGCATTAATTTCCTCAATCTCCGCAGTGATTTTTTCGTAAAGCTTGTAACGGAACTTTTCGGTAGACTTCTTCCATACCCAGGTATACTTGTTTGCGTTTGCTTCAAACTTGGAGCCGTCGATGTAGAGATGTTGAAGATCTACATGCTCCTCGTTAAAGATAGCATGATTGATGTCGTTAAAAATGTTTTCAATATTATCTTGAAGTATTTCATTGATGAAATATCCAAAGGTTCTGTATGACGGAGTCTGGTGATCCATGAGATACATGAATCTGATATTAACTTTGCAGTTGCCTTCCAGTTCTCTCAGAGAGCAGTAACCGCTAGTCATAAATCCGAAAAGTACTGTTTTTAGCATGTTGACAGGATTATATCTGAATCGTCCGGTTGTGTACTCCGGAATATCCGTCAGATACTTGTTTAAATCTATTCCTCCCATAAATCTGTCAAATATTAAAACAGGATCCAGCAAATTCAAACAATCTGAAAGAAACAGTGGTAAATATCCTTGTTTTGGATTACAATATTTATTGTGTAAAGTTTTTATCATAAGTTAATTTTACCACAAAAATAGGACTTTTCGCATGAACGAATGGTCCTATTTCTTTTAGGGACTTATTTCACAGTCCCTTTTTTATGGCTGCCATTTCCCGACAGCCCCTTTTTTGTGTAGTCTAAGCACTAAAAACGATAGAAAAAATGCCCCTTCAGGCGCTTTTTCTATTAATGAGACTGAACTCTATATTCTGAAATAGTCTGTCCTGTCCACTTTTTAAAGGCTCGTGAAAAAGATGAGACTTCTGAATAACCTAGTAGATAGGCGACATCTTCTGTCGTCATTTCTGGATTTTTGAAATAACCAAAGGCTAGGATTTTTTGAACATTTTGTAATTCTTGATTAAATTTAGTTCCTTCTGCAGTCAGGTTCCGTTGCAAGGTGCGACTGCTAATGCCTAATGACGCTGCTATATCTTCAATGGTAAAGAAACCACTTGGAATAGCATGGTAGAGTTTTTGCTGGACGATACCTGTGAAACTTTCACTAGTCATTGCTTCCGCTAAGCGTTCCTTAAGCTGAGGCTCTAGGTAGTCCAACATGACATTATTGGCCGTGAGGAAAGGTTTCTCCAAGTCAGCTTTGTTAAAGACCAGTTCATTCCCTTCAATTTGTTCCACTTGGCAGCCAAAAATACCAATACTAGCTTCTTCATAAGAATAAGGAGTCCCAACGTGTACTGGGACAAGCTCTTCACCTGTTCCCGTCCGAATCAAATCAAGCAACAACAACTGTTCATTAAGCACTTCAAAACGAGGTAGGTCTAAACCTGGATAATCATAATGATAGCTCACACGGACAAGCTCATCAAAGAATTCTATGTTTACGACAATCGGACCTGTAATCTTCTTGTATTTGGCAAAATGCTCTATAGCTGCAAGACCATTTTTAGAAGATAGGGCCGCGAAAAATGGAGGCATAAACATCTGAATGTTCTTGATGAGGCTCATGGCTATGATTTGCTCATCATTGGCTACCTGATCAAAAGCTGTTAAGAGATGGTAATAATCCAGAGTTGAGAGGTTCATCTCCTCTTTCCAGGTGCTATCTGGTAGATTAGCCAATTGCAGAATCATTTTCAAATCCAGCCCTATAAGGCTTAAATTTTCAATATACTGTTGACTGAGACTAAGGCGCATAAGCTTTCTCCATTCTATTAACGCATTGACATCAACATCATACGATCAAAGAATTTATCTCCAAAGATACGACGGATGGCTACTAAAAGTTTTCCTCCACGGCCAACAAGGTAACGAGTTTTAGGGCTACGAGCATTGATAATTTTAAGAACTGTACGAGAGATAACTTCTGGGTTTGATCCTGGTGTTGGGTTGTTCTCCATAGCTTTGATATAGCCGTTCACCAAACGACTGTATGCTCCATTTTTAGATTCATAAGAGAAGTTTTGACCAACTGTTGCGTTAAAACCAGTATTGATCATTCCAGGTTCTAAAACAACCACCTTGATGCCAAATTCCTTAACTTCCATACGGAGACAGTCGCTAAAACCTTCAATAGTGTGTTTTGAAGCATGGTACCAAGCGCCCAGTGGTGTGTAAATTTTACCACCCATTGATGACATATTGATGATTAGACCATCCTTTTGTTGGCGCATATATGGTAAAACTTTCTTCGTTAACCGTGCTACACCATAGACATTGACTTCAAACTGTTGTTGCGCTTTTTCCATTGAAAGGTCTTCGACAGGGCCATAGAGTCCGTAACCTGCATTGTTCCAAAGAACATCAATGCGACCTTGTTCTTCAATCACTTTCGTAACAACTTTTTCAATATCCTCTTCGTTAGTTACATCCATTTTCATGATATGGCCACCCATTGCTTTTAAGTCTTTCATTTTATCGATACTACGAGCAACAGCGTAAACTGTGTGACCAGCTTTGATAAGGTCTTGGGCTGAAAGTTTTCCCATACCTGATGAAGCGCCTGTAACTAAAATAACTTTTTTATTTGACATAATGATTTCATCTTTATTTCATTTGATTTATGAGACTATTTTACAAAACAGAAACCGACAAGTAAATGACAAAAGAAGTCAAGGTGTTGACAATTCGCGCCACATTAAGTTATTTAAGAATCTCCTTCTATTTCATTGCCATTTCTGTTATAATAAATTATACTTCTAAAATAGAAAGGACTTAAGATGACAACTCTTATTAAACATAAACGTGTAGAATTTTCAGAACTTTTTTATGACCTAGTTTTTGTTTTTGCAATTTCAAAAGTAACTACTTTAATTGACCATCTTCATAACGGTATTTTGACTTGGAATTCTTTACTTGATTTTTTCATAGCTGTCTTGGTTCTCACCGATTCCTGGATGATTCAAACCGTTTATACCAATCGCTATGGAAAGAACTCTTTATTTAACATAGTAATCATGTTTATCAAAATGGGACTTTTACTCTTTATAGCCAATATGATGGGACCTGATTGGCAACAATATTTTCATTATCTCTGTTGGGCTATTGGTACATTAACCCTTATCTTATTTTTTCAATATTTGGTTGAGTTTTTTAGAAAATCAACCGATGATGTTAATCGGGAAAGTATCAAAGGTTTTCTATGGATAACAGGTCTAGGAAGTTTAGGAGTCTATCTGGCAGCTCTTCTTCCTATTTACGTTAGAGTCTATATCTTATTTGCTAGTATTCTGCTAATATTTATTATGCCAATTATCTTGCTTAGTAAAGATAAGCATTACCAGGTAAATCTCCCCCATTTAATCGAGCGCCTCTCCCTTCTTGTCATTATTACGTTTGGAGAGATGATTATGGAGCTAGTTAACTTCTTTACAATCGAGAATTTCTCGATTTATTCGGTTCTTTATTTCATTATTACGCTTTCTCTGTTCTTGTTTTATTTTGGTCAATTCGACCATGCTATTGATGAAAAATCTAGTCAAAAGGGACTATTTCTAGTTTACAGTCACTATCCTATTTTCATTGGACTTATTATGATGACTGTTTCGATGAGTTTTCTTCTGAATCCTGAAGTTAATCGTCTCTTTGTAACCGGCTTCTATTATATCGGATTTGGCCTCTTTCAAGCTGCTGTCCTAGCAAATGGGCCCTATAACAAACACTATCTTAGCTATTCGAAAAGTTACTACTGTGTCCAAGCGACACTCTATCTGGCTGCCTTGATTCTCTCTTTAATCTTTGCTTCTAATCCTATAATAGTAGCGAGTATAGCAACCATTTTAGCTCTAGCTATAGCCACTCATTTTATTTATTTTTATGTGACACAGAATAAAAAATATTCCAAATCTAACTGGGGGTTATTTTAATGAGTTTATAGCATTAAAAAAGGGGCTGTGAAATAAGTCCCTAAAAGAAATAGGACCATTCGTTCATGCGAAAGGTCCTATTTTTGTGGTAAAATTAACTTATGATAAAAACTTTACACAATAAATATTGTAATCCAAAACAAGGATATTTACCACTGTTTCTTTCAGATTGTTTGAATTTGCTGGATCCTGTTTTAATATTTGACAGATTTATGGGAGGAATAGATTTAAACAAGTATCTGACGGATATTCCGGAGTACACAACCGGACGATTCAGATATAATCCTGTCAACATGCTAAAAACAGTACTTTTCGGATTTATGACTAGCGGTTACTGCTCTCTGAGAGAACTGGAAGACAACTGCAAAGTTAATATCAGATTCATGTATCTCATGGATCACCAGACTCTGTCATACAGAACCTTTGGATATTTCATCAATGAAATACTTCAAGATAAGATCGAAAACATTTTTAACGACATCAATCATGCTATCTTTAACGAGGAGCATGTAGATCTTCAACATCTCTACATCGACGGCCCCAAGTTTGAAGCAAACGCAAACAAGTATACCTGGGTATGGAAGAAAGCTACCGAAAAGTTTCGTTACAAGCTTTACGAAAAAATCACCGCGGAGATTGAGGAAATTAATGCAGAAATCGCATGGAGCAGGGTGCAGATCACAACAAACACAGAGTATGTACCGGATTATCTGAATGAAATCGTTGAGCAGCTGGTACTTTTATGGGAACTGGATACAAGTACATTTGTTTACGGAAGCGGAAAGCGGAAAGCGAAAATCCAAACAACAGCGTCATTATGAACACTTGACTGCTTTCTGTCAGAAACTTAAAGAATACATACAAAAAATTGAAATCTGTGGTCCTAATCGGAACAGTTACTCTAAAACAGATAACTCAGCTACCTTTATGCGTATCAAAACTGATTACATGGGCAATGATCAGCTTCTGCCGGCATATAATGTACAGATTGGTGTAGCAGATGAATATATTGCAGTTGTTGACGTAAACCATTATCGTTCGGATATGGATGGTTTTGTTCCTTTGATGGAGCACTTCAAACAAACTTATGGATTCTATCCCAAGTATCCTGTGGCAGATGCCGGATATGGCTCATACAACAATTATATTTTCTGTGAACAGAACGGAATTGAAAAGTATATGAAATTTCCAATGTTTAAAAAAGAAACTAAGGATAAGAAATATCATGAAGATCCATTTCGTGCAGTTAACTTCAGAATTGATGAGCAAGGAGTCATGAGATGTCCTAATGATAAAGCATTCCATTTTTTATACAGAAAAAATGTGAGAGGAAATCAGTACAGACGCAGTGAAGAACTGTATGAATGCGAAGACTGTAGTGGATGTCCATATGCAAAGAAATGTAAGGAGACAGATAAGAATCGAACCGTTCGGATCAATCAGGAACTAACTTCTATGCATCAGGAAGTAATCGAAAACCTAGAAAGTATCCATGGTGCGTTATTACGAATGAACCGTTCGATACAAGCAGAAGGCACTTTCGGAATTATGAAAAACGACTGTTGGTACAAGAGAATTGTCCGAAGAGGTATTCATTCAGTCAAACTGGAAGTTTTACTTGTGGCGATAGGCCATAATTTATATAAATATCAGAAAAAAAAGATGAGAAACAGAACTGCCGCATAGATTCAAAAAAGAATTTCTATGGGGTAGGGGAACTGCGCTTTTTTTGCGTATGATTTCAGTCATTTATACACATTAAATGAGCTGGGGGTGCGGACAAAAACCTGGACACTTATTAGGGCTCTGAAAGGAGTCATTGATGTTTTCAAAAGAACAAAAAGATATAGCATTACGCCTATATCATCAAACAGAATCTGTAACGAAAACTATCAGAATTTTAGGATATCCGACTAGAAGGAATCTTTATAAGTGGATAAGCGAAGAAAAACTTCCTCCTAAGATACGAAAAGAATACCCTACAGTTGATAATCCTCCGGAACATCCACGCAATCCACCTCTAGAAATAAAACTTGATGCTTTACATCGTTGCTATGAACTCGGTGAAAATATAAAATATGTTTCAGAAGACATTGGATACAGCAGAGCTAGTATTTATCAGTGGCGAAAACGCTATTTAAAAGAAGGTACATTAGGTCTTATGAATAATAGAAATATTACACCCGGAAAACTAAAAGCAGGAACTACAGATAATACTGATATTTCTTCTGAAGAAATTAAACAACTAAAGTCACAAATGCAGGATATGCAGCTTGAAATTGATTTATTAAAAGAAACCATCAACGTATTAAAAAAAGATCCAGACATCGATCAGAGTGCTCTAAGCAACAAGGAAAAGGCAGTGATAATCGATGTCTTGAAGAATAAGTATTCACTGCCGGCATTGTTAGATAAGCTACAATTATCTAAGAGCAGCTATTATTACCAAGTGCATGCAATTAATAAAGAAGATAAATATGCTGAAGTAAGATATAGAACCATAGAATTGTTTATTGAAAACAAAGAAAGATATGGTTATAGACGCATACATGCTTTATTAAAGCGGGAAGATATAATCATTTCAGAAAAGATTGTTCGTAGAATCATGAGAGAAGAACTACTTTTTGTAAAAACTAAAAAAACACGTAAATATAATTCTTATCAAGGTGAAATATCATCAGCCGTAGAAAATATCATAGATAGAAATTTCTCTGCATCAAAACCTAATGAGAAATGGTTAACTGATATAACAGAGTTTGCACTTCCTGCCGGGAAAGTATATTTGTCTCCAATAGTTGATTGCTTCGATGGTCTTTTAGTTACATGGAGTATAGGTACATCTCCTGATGCTTCTTTGGTTAATACAATGTTAGATAATGCTATTCAACTTTTGGCACCTGATGAGAAGCCCATAGTGCATTCTGACAGAGGTGCACACTATCGTTGGCCTGGTTGGATTAGTCTAATGAAGTCAAATGGCTTGAGAAGATCTATGTCTAAAAAGGGTTGTTCTCCAGATAATTCCGCATGTGAAGGAGTATTTGGCCAATTAAAAAATGAGATGTTCTACAACACAGAATGGACTGGTGTGAGCATCTCAGAATTTATTGATATATTAAATAACTATCTTCTTTGGTATAATGAAAAAAGAATAAAAAAGTCATTAGAATATTTGAGTCCTATGGAGTACAGACATAGACTTGGATTAGTCGTATAGGCTGTCCAAGAAAATGTCCGCACCCCCGCTTGTGAAAATTTTTCTGTAAATAATGTTAAGAAAGGTCTTATATGGTAAAATACTTTATCATAAGGAGACCTTTTATTATGGCAAGAGAAAAGAAACCTGTACACAGAGTACAAATGACAGAAGGAAAGCGTAACATCATTCACCAACTCTTGGAAGAATACGATATTCAATCAGCAGAAGATATTCAAGACGCTCTAAAAGATCTTCTCGGAGGAACAATAAAAGAAATGATGGAAGCAGAGATGGATGAACACCTTGGATACGAAAAATCAGAGCGTTATAATAGCGATGATTATCGCAATGGTTATAAGCGAAAAAGGGTAAACAGTCGTTATGGTTCTATGGAGATCGAAGTTCCACAAGACAGAAAATCAACCTTTGAACCTCAAGTAGTAAAGAAACGTCAAAAAGATATTTCAGACATTGATCAGAAGATCATCTCCATGTATGCGAAAGGTATGACAACACGCCAGATCTCAGAAACTATCGAAGATATTTACGGCTTTGAAACATCAGAAGGTTTTATATCTGACGTTACAGATAAGCTTTTACCACAGATAGAAGACTGGCAGAATCGACCTTTGGATGAGATCTATCCGATTCTCTATATCGATGCGATCCACTATTCTGTTCGTGATAACGGTATCATACGAAAGTTAGCTGCTTATGTCATTCTGGGTATCAATACAGAAGGAAAGAAAGAAGTCCTTACGATTCAAGTAGGAGATAATGAAAGCTCTAAATACTGGCTTTCTGTATTAAATGAACTGAAAAACCGTGGGGTAAAGGATATCCTTATTCTTTGTGCAGATGGGCTGACAGGCATAAAAGAAGCAATTTCTGTGGCTTTTCCCAAAATAGAATATCAAAGGTGTATTGTACATCAGGTAAGAAACAAACTCAAATATGTTCCGGACAAGGATAGAAAGGCTTTTGCAACAGACTTGAAAACCATTTATCAGGCTTCGGATGAAGAGAAAGCCCGTCAGGCTTTGGATCGTGTTACAGAGAAATGGACATCAAAATATCCAAATTCTATGAAACGCTGGTACGATAACTGGGACGCAATCACTCCTATTTTCAAGTTTTCCGTGGATGTAAGAAAGGTTATTTATACCACCAATGCCATTGAAAGCCTAAATTCTACATACAGAAAGTTAAATCGCCAAAGAAGCGTATTCCCAAGCGATACAGCCCTGCTAAAAGCCTTGTATCTAGCGACATTTGAAGCCACTAAGAAATGGACAACTACCATTCGAAATTGGGGACAGATATATGGAGAATTGAGCATCATGTATGAGGGGCGTCTTCCCGAGTAACAAAAAAACGACCACAAGTCAAGGATAAAATGAACGTCGGTCTTTGACCGACGCCCTTGACATGGGTCTGATTTTTTGATAATTATATCAATAAGGACGAATGCCAAATGATGGCATTCGCCTTAAAATAATACTTATCATAGAAGTCCGAAAGTTAGAATTTACAGACTTTGATTCACACAGCCCATTAATACAAAAAGGGAGATGCGAAAAAACTCAATCGAGTTTTTTCACAGCCCCTAATCCCCACACTTTTATCGTTCTACAAACTTTTCACTTTTCATATTCCCCTGTTCCTTTAATCTGCCATCCGTTTTTTCCTTATAATCATTTAGTTTTTTGAGTGTTGAAGGCTTCTCTTTTGTATCTTGAGATTGTCCTCTGGCTTTTAACAGCTTGGCGGAATACACCTTAAAGTTTGTATACTGCTTTCCATTCTTTCCGGTACTAAGCTTTTCTTTTCCTGAAAGCGAAACAAAATCTCCTTTTCTAAAGTCCTTTACTGCTTGAACCTGCTCATTATAGGCAAAGCAATTCATAAACTTTACATTCCCCATCCCGTCATTTTGAGCAATGGAAAAACTTGCCACTCTGAAATCCTGTCCATCATTTGATCTTAGATCCTTCACTTCAACATCTCCGGTAAGATTACCTTTTATATACTGCTTTTCTTGATCATTATTATCTTTCAAACTTGTATTTTCTTTTACTGTGTTTTCCTGTGTTTGGTATTGCTCATTTTCACTTATTTCTTCTTTGCTTTTTTCCTGAATGTCTGCATCTTTTTCTATCTCTTCCTGCTTTATATCTTTCGCTGTTTTTAGGTCTTCATCAATAAAGTCCATAAACCTTTCATCAATCAACCCCATATAAGAGTCATTCATATAGTTGTCATAAGCATTATCCAGTATGTCTTCATCATTTATATCTGTTTCCAGTGATATTATTCCCTTGATAAAATCACTATGATTGTATTCTGCCAGGAATGATAAAGTTTCTTTCATACTTTCAAAGCTGTTGTTTTGCATATTTGAAATACTTTTTAAATCATTTGCATATCTTCCGTTTAGCCACTCAAATTTACCGGTTTCTTTATTCTCTTTAATTCCTGATGCTATGACAAATTGTTCGCCTGAAAATAATACCGCCTGATTTTTCTTTACATCTAATACCGTTGTATTTTCTCCCAGTGCTGTTTTAATAATATCTCCTTTTTTTAAGTTCATAAATTCCTCCATTTCTATCTTTACACTTTATTTTTCTATTAAAGATTGAGAAAAGAGTACCCCTAAAAGATACTCTCTTCCCATATTTCCATATAATATTTTTTATCTGAATCCTACCTTGCATCCTCAAAGTATTCCAACTGATTTTCCCTTGTACCTGTTTGACTTACTTGCTCCTTATACCCGTTTAATTTATCTACTACAGAGTTTCTATCTCTTTTATTAAGATCTCCGATACTTTGTACCTTACTGTCTCTAAAGTCGGCATCGTACCTGTCTGCTACGCCGTCCAAGTCCGTATCTTTTTCTAACGGATCATAGAAATTTCCCTCATCATCAATTTCAAGCCCCATCACCTCTTTTAACTTTTCTTCATCCACATAGATAAGCTCATTAAAATCCCAAAAACCTATGTTTGCCTTTATCTGCACAAGCTCTCTTCTATCGCTTGCATCAAGAGGATCATAGGTGTACTGAAAGCTGTTAACTAAAGTATTATCAACATAAGTGTTTAATTTATAATTGATTAAATCAAGGCTTGTCTGTATTTCATGCTTTTCATCCGGCGTAGTCGTATAAGCAAGCCCTATATCGCTTAAATCAGGAAACAAAGTATCAAAATCCTCTATACTATGATTTTCCTCATACTCCTTATTTAAGAAATGAATCAATTCTTCTTTTACCTCTTCAAGTAATGGATTTTTTTCCTCTGTTACTGCTTCTTTTTGCCCCATGTCAAGCAGATTATTTACCTCTGCAAGTCTTAGTGTCTTTTCTTTTAAAAGCTCATCCTGAGGAAATTTCTTTCCGATTTCAAGTTTTGCGGTTTCTAGTTGACTTTCGGTATCACTAAGCTTACCTAAAGTTTGCTCCAGTCTCTCAGGCATTTTATCAAGGATATTGTCCATTCTTGTTATATTTCCGATACCGTCCGTTCCAAATTCACCATAATGATTCTCTTCACCTTTTAGATTAAATTTATACTGATTGGAAAAGCTGTCATAGTATGCAAATAAATCAAAGTTTCTGTACTCTCCGATTTTTACTTCTTCCGACTTAAAATCATCCGTCTTTTTTATATTTTTTATCTTGCTTATCAAAAATTCTCCGGCTTGTCTTTTATCTGTATATTTTTTGCCGTCAAGAACAAGAGAGGTGAATTTTGATACTGCTTCTTTATCCGACTTTTTCTCTATCTCCATTGAATTTTCTCCTACATTCTCCAAACTTGACTGAATATATACTTCCTTATCTGTATTTTCTTCTCTATATGGCTCTATATTTTCTATATCTTTTTTCAGATTTTCTATTTTATTTTTTAAATTTTCTATTTCTTTAGGGTAAACCTTTACCACCTTATCCTCAAGTTTATACAGGTTTGATTTGAAGTTTGACTCAAGCATTTTTAGCTTGGACACCTCGACATCAAGATCCATCTTCTCACGAATTAAAGGATTACCTGTCGCAAGTGC
>NZ_JAGEKB010000006.1:1875-4563 GCF_017565785.1 Lachnoanaerobaculum sp. Marseille-Q4761 | reverse complement strand
CCCTTCTATCAGCTCTTTTCTTATCTTTCCTGTAAGCTCCTCCATATACTCAAAGTTTACATTCCCTTTTTGAGATATGGAAAGGATTAATGCCTCTGTTAAGCTATCCGTATGTTCAATTACCATAGCTTTTTTAATGGTTCTTTTTGTAAAAATATCCGACTTGCCGATAAAGTTACCCTCTTTATTAAGGTTTTCCAAGGTTGACACTAGAGAGTAGTTGGCATCCTCTTGCAATAATCTTTTATTTGCCCTTGAATTAATTAGTCCATACTTATTAGAAAAATCATCATAAAGCTTATTTAATCTGCCCTGTAAGGCTTTAATTTCTCCTTCCGGATAATCTTCCTTTTGATAGGTAATTACTCCTCTTAACGCTTTTTCTATTTCAAGATATGCCCCTATCTTCTCCTCATCAGCTTTATTTAGAAGTACCCTTTGCATAATTGAGTTTTCTCTAAAGTACACCTTATCTTCAATCACTGCATAGGAATAATTCTTAACATTGTCATCAGCCGGAAGTATTTCTGTTTCAAGTTCTTCGTTTAACTTCGCTTTTTCATAAGTGCCTTTGATATTTTTAATTGCATCCTCAAGCTGTTCTTTTATCGGTTTACTTTCATCTGCAATGCAAGAAAGAGCAGTGCCGAACCTTCCCGGTACTTCCTGCATATTTCCAAGTACCATATGTGGATTATCTACAAAGTATTTATTATAGCTTAGTCCCTTCCTGTCCTTATCAAGCTTAATCCAGTCCTCATCTATCTTTAACAGCCTGTCCCTTTTCTTTAAAAAAATAATATCACTTGTAACCTCTGTACCGGCTTCACCTTTAAATATATTATTCGGCAGTCTTATTGCTCCCAGAAACTCTGCACGCTCACTTATATATCTTCTTATATCCTCATTTCTTTTATCCATTGTGCCTGATGAAGTTATAAAAGCAATTATTCCTTTGCTACGCACCTTATCCAGTGTTTTGGCAAAAAAATAATCGTGAATAAGAAAGTTGTTTTTTTCATACTCACGATCAGATACCCTATACTCTCCAAAGGGTACATTTCCTACAGCTATGTCAAAAAGATTATTTGAAAAAGCAGTTTCTTCAAAACCTTTTACCTGAATGTTTGAATTGGGATAAAGCTTTTTAGCAATCTGTCCGCTGATACTGTCAAGCTCTATACCGTAAAACTTTGAGTTTTGCATTGACCAAGGCAAGTTTCCGATAAATCTTCCCGTTCCCGTGCTTGGCTCTAAGATATTTCCACTCTCAAATCCCATATCCGATAAAGTATGATAAATAGCATCTATTACTACCTTAGGTGTATAAAAGGCGGTAAGCGTACTTTCTTTGGCAGCCTCATACTCTGATGGTGATAGGTTTTCTTTTAAGAACATCCTTGCCTCCTGCCACTGACCACCCCGCTCTTCATCAAAAACATCTGAAAGCCCTCCCCAACCTACATACTTGCTTAAAATATCCTGCTCTTCTTTACTTGCATTTCTGTTTTCTTTATCAAGCTGTTTTAGTACCTTTATTGCTTCGATATTGTTTTTTAATCGTTCTGACGGTGGTAGGACTTCATCTTCTCTTGTTATCCTATAATTGACGGGGGAGATATTTTTCACATATTCTCCGCTTGTATAGGTTTCTTCTTGCTTTGGTACTTCACTTAAAGCTTCTTTATTTAAGACAGGTAACTCTTCTTTATCTACACTCTCCTTTAATGATTTTTCTTCTGTGGAAAGTATCTCAAAGTCAAGTTCGTTTTCATTTCTAAATGTCAGAATCTCACTTCCTGTAATAAAGCCGGTAAGATACCCTTCATTATCATCCAATTTTATTGTCTTATAGTTTCCATAATCCTTTATTTCTGAAATCAGGTATTCCTTTCCTAGATATCTTACCTGCATACCTTCTTTAAAAATCGGCTCATTTACATTTTCTTGTTCATTTGCTTTTTTAATCTGCTCATTTATATAACCTGTAAGAAGTACATTTCTATGGTTATCATCAAGTAAATAGGGAAGATTTTGAAGCATCTCTTTGTAGCTGTCATATGAAATAGCCACATTGTTATTTAACAAATATCCGTTATATCTAAGATTTTGTTTTAACTGCCTGTTTTTCATATCCAAAACAAGCTCCGCTTCATATTCGACTTTCCCGTCTATGCTGTTTGTTATATGCTCCGGCGCTTTTAAGTTTCCTCCATCTACAGTCTTTTTAAGCAAAATAAATTCTTCATTTTGATAGTTATACTGATACCCTCCGGCTTCCTTTTCCTCTTTAAAAGTCAAAGCAGATATAACATCATTCTTAGCCTTAAACTCTAATGCCTTTTCATTTTCTTCTTCAGCTAAACTAACTTGTATTTCACTTTCTTTATTACTGTAGGCAGTATTTTGATATACTTCATTTATTATCTCCTGACTTGGTGCCGTGTTTCTATAAAGATAGGCAAACGCTCTTTTGTTTGCTTCATTACCATCCCCTATATCCACTCTGTAATGTTCTTTTACTTCGCCGTCTACGATATGGTCAAAATAAAACTTTGAATACCCTAACCACTCATCTGTCATTTGCCCATACTTATCTTTGCCTACAGTTTCATTATGTATACTTATTTTTTCATCCAACTCTTTTATTTCATTAAGAAGATCCTTTGTAACAATCATACCTGTATA
>NZ_JAGEKB010000006.1:0-1865 GCF_017565785.1 Lachnoanaerobaculum sp. Marseille-Q4761 | reverse complement strand
ACCCTAACCACTCATCTGTCATTTGCCCATACTTATCTTTGCCTACAGTTTCATTATGTATACTTATTTTTTCATCCAACTCTTTTATTTCATTAAGAAGATCCTTTGTAACAATCATACCTGTATAGTCTTTTTCTGTTAGACCTGATTTTTCATGAAATTCCACCACCCAGTAATCCTTTTGATTTTCATCTGTATACAATATATTTTGATTTAAGATATTTTTCGGGCTGAAGCTCTTTTCTCTTTCTATTTGTAACTCATGGATTTTTTCAGCTTCTTCATAAGATACTTCTCTTTCATCCTGAATTAGAAGAATTTCTTCTTCCCTTTGTATATCCGGATCAATGGCGGTACCGTTTTCTTTATCCGTTATATCCTGTTCTTCTTCCGGATTAAAATTCTCTGACTCTATATTTTCTTCTTTTGATTTTTTCTGTTTTTGTATATCGGACACAACATCCTTACTTTCGTATCTACCATTCTTTATTAAGTTTTTAACCCTTACTGCAACCTGACTCCAGCTAAGTATAAGCTTGGGAGAGTTTCCCTTTTTAAGACCTATTCCCTTAGCATCATGCCATTCACTGCTTTCCATATTTCCTGATAAAGCATGAGTTCTTCCACCTGTGCCGTACTCATTTTTTAAAAACTCCGCCTGTTCTGAAAGTGTATGATTTTCTCTAAAAAAGTCAGCAATCCGTTTTTTACCTCCTGAAATACCGCTTCCACTTCTTAAGTTTTCATCTATCTCATCTTCTGTGATAAATTCTTTTATTCTCGGTAATTCCATAAGACCGGAACTAAGTTCCTTCCTTGGTATCTCCAAATCATTTAACCTTTGTAAAATCTCATCCGGCTTATGAAAATGAAATCTTAATATCCCCTTATTTCCCATATAGTCCTGTAAAAATATGCTATATTCTTCTCTAAGTTTATTCCTAAATTCAGGACTTCTAAGCTTTTCTGTAAGTTCTTCGGTTTCATTAGGAAATCCTTGTTTTTCTGTTCGATCAAGAACCTGTAGGTATTCTTTTTTTAAATCATCTGCAAAATCTCTTTTTAAGTACCACAGCTTTTTAGCAAGTTCTTTTCTTTCATAAGAAAAAGCTTCCGCCACCTCTACATTGGTTGCATATTCACTGCTTTCAATAAGCTCTCCTATACGCTTTGACGCATCAGACCATGATAAAATCTGCATAGGATTTGTTTTTGATGAAATATCATTGGATAAGTAGATTCCTTCTTTATCATACCATGCGCAAACCTTATTCCCGGCTACCTCATAACCGTTTCCACCTTTAAAAGTATCTTTAAGAAATCCGGATAATTCTTCTATACTTTTCCCCTTGGAATACTCAGCCAAAACCTTTAATCTTAGGTTTTCTTCATTTCCTCCATAAATTAAAACCGTATCTACTTCTTTTTGCTGTAAGGGCAAGTTAAATCGCACCTGACCGCCTTCATTCTGGGCAAAAGAAAAAGAAGTCTTATCGACTTCCCTTTCAATATTTCTGATATTTAATTGTGAATCATTTTCTATGCCCAGACTATCTGTTCCAATACCATCCTTGTAAGTGTCATATCGAGATTTTTCTTCAGTCCCGTATATTTCAGAAAATCTTCCGACTTCAGTTCGTTTGTAAGCCCCCAAGCCTCCATCATTTTCGGCTCCTCCTTCTCCAAAAATTCCTGTGCCTGTTCCTCTATATTTAGAAGATGCTCCATCAATGTCCCTCTGTAATACATGCTCTGATACTGATTCTCCCTGTTTTCTTTCAGGAATTTTAGTCTCTCCCTGCCAAATCTGTTCAGCCTGCTCTGATCTATTATCTTTGGCATCTTGATATTCGGTATCAGAACTT
>NZ_JAGEKB010000005.1:18561-60092 GCF_017565785.1 Lachnoanaerobaculum sp. Marseille-Q4761 | reverse complement strand
TTAAGTTTTCTGACATTAACAGGTGTCTTGGCACACAACATAGGAATTTCACCTCCGCCTCTTTTCAAGATGAGCCGGCTTTCACTAAAGAAGTATCATTATCCCCATTTACATCATCGCAAATAGGTTGCCAAACCTATTTTTTGTCTTACAAATTTGTCGCTCACTTTCTTTTATCCTTTGTATTTGCAAGTATGTGTTTAAACCGAGATTGCAGGAGGGTACATGGTTATTCCCTTAAATCCTAATCTTCTCAGCAGAAAGGTCTTAGCGTTTGTTGACAAACGCTCCATAAATGGTTAATGTCCTGTTTTGGTCTATTTAGCTTTCAAGGTACAAGATTCTTATATTTTCAAAAATATATTCAATTTTCCAAAGGTAAAATTTTCCCCTCTATATATAAACCTTACTTTCAGATGCTTTTGTTTCCACTTTTTAAAATTTTTTTAAAAAAGTAGGGAACAAACTACAAATCCGGTCTGCTCCCTACTTAATTAGTTACTATTTAAGCATCTCTCTTAGCTTTTTTAAAATCTTATTTCTAAAACTGAAAATCTTCTTAGAAGATACCTGTTGCTCTTTTGCTAAATCACGAATGGTCATTTTTTTGAAATACAAAGAATCTATCACCTTTAGCTCTTCATCATTTAGCTTTCGCAGTGCCTGATATAGATCCTTGATTCTCATTTTAGTTTCAATGATTTTTTCGATATCCACATCTTCATCTACAACGGAATTCAAATCAATCTTGTAATCCTCATACCCATAAACCTTATGTTTTTTATCTGATTTATTTAAATAAGCCTCATGATTGACTTGCTTCTTATATGCTTTATATATTTCATCGGATACATATATCTTTTCACCTTTTACATAGATATATTTTCTATCATCTGTCATTTGTGAAATCCTCCTTTTCATTCAAAATTTCAAATCCAATTTTTTGAACAAAAAAAGGAGGACTCCTGCATTTTGGCATGCGAAATCCTCTGTGAAATATAAAATATGGTTTAGATATATGTAATTTAAACACCGGAATAAAACTTATAACAGCAAACTTCTTCTATCCTTAAATTAGACATATCCAATTTCCTTTTAGTGCTAAAATGTCCTAATATCAAAATAGTTACATAAATATTTATCTATCTAAGCCCTACAATTTAATTATACAATATTTAATTAAATTATGTGAATATTTCCGACAATAGATTTAACTGTCCAATTTTTTTGTTAGGTACGGAATAGAAATCTCCTTACGCTTTTTTGTTCATCCCCTTCTCATAATTTAGTTTTTTATCAAAAAGTGCCTATTATACTGATACATGATATTTTTATTTCTGGAAAACTATTACTTTTCACCATCATTGTTTTAAACAATTTTTAACTTTAGCTACTTGAGCCATAAGTACCTAAAACTTGCATCACTATACACTACTATAACTAAACAGTACTATGCAGTTATTGGTACATATTATTTCATTATTAGATGAATATAAGGCATTATCTTATACAGTGCTTGCCGTAAAATCTAATTTTCAAGAAAAAACACTTGAAAAGTATCTCTACCTTTCAAGCGTTTTTCTAAACCATAATATAAATAATACTCTATTATCAGCTCTGCATATTTAGTTTTAATACAGTTACATACCATGTTTATCAGACTTTGTGCTAATAATGCATAAAATCTTGCTTTCCTACAGTTATTTTATATACATTATCATCTTTATCAAAATAGTAATTTATTTCAAATGTACCATCTACAACTGACAAGTATCCTTCTGGCTCATATTCAAAATATCTAGCATTCCTATATATTTTCTCAATAATACTTTTACTTGTACCTACCCCTATTTTATAACGCCCAAACCTATATTTGCTACTGGTAATTTCTATCCTGCATAAATAAGTAACCTTCCCACTTATTGTTCCAAATACAAAATTTCTTCCATCTGTAGTGCATACTTCTCTAAAACCATAACCATATTCTCCATAACTGCTATCTTTGATTTCCTTAATTTCCCCATTATTTACAATAACTGATTCATAAAAATTATTTTCTGCAAAATTTACTACTGTATAATAATCTTTAACATAAATACCTTTATTGTTTATGTTAAAGATTATTATTGTTAGAAATATTAAAATTGCAAATCCTGTAAACAGTATAATTCTCATTGTTCTATTTGCTCCCATCACATGCATTAGTTATGCAAGTTCCCGGATAGTATCCATTACGCATAAACTCTCCTTTATAATATATAACTTGGCCCAATCGCACATGCATATTTTTAATTTTTCCGGCTGCAATATACTCATTATAAAATTCCTCATAATGAGATTGCGTTTTAGAACTTCTAGGCTCATAACTTATTGACTTACCTGCAAACTTATATGCTTTCTGTTGAACTGCCGGAGGTCCAAATGAAACGCTTCCATTCCAAGCATAGACTGCGCCATCACCCGTCAGCTTTTTAGACATCATACTGGCTACATTTGCATCCTCAACTTGCATATACTCAACTAAACCGGTATTACAAGCCTCTATATATAATCTTTCTATATCCTTTCCCTGTAAGTCTTGTATGCTACCTGCCACATCGGCATCTCCAGCTTTGTTTTTCCCATTTAATGTAAGTGCATTATACTTAGAACCATCCACAAACTGCAACATTCGCTCACTTCCATGACTAAATATATACACATACTCTATCGTATCGGTATCATCCATATTATTCCATTCTTTCATAAACCCTAATGCAACTTTCTTACCATCAGTATCTTGATTTGAAGGCAATGACAAAGATATTTTTTTCACATTTACCCCTTGGTTTTCAAGCTGTTTTGCTCTCCATGTGGCTTCATTCTTAAAATCATCAATATAATAAACATATCCTTCTTTAAACCCGTCCAAATCTATATATACTATAGGATTCCCATGGCAATACAGGTACTTGTTATATGTACTCGGATTAAATAAATCCGGATTTACCCAATCTCTCCCTGCAAATCTTCCTACACCTGCTACATACTCTCTTGCTTGAGCAAAATAAGTATCTGCCACATTATCATACCTGTATCCTGTATACCCAAAGGGCTGTATTCCCCCCTGTGTATTATAGGTATCTTTTCCAAATTCATCATATCCATATATCATTTGTCCTTCGCTTTCCACTTCAAGCAAGCGGATAATGCTTCCAAGTTCATCTTGGAGATATGTGAACTCTTTTTTACCTTCTTCAACAAATACAGCATTAAAGTCCCATGCATAGCTTTGTACTGTTTTATTTTCTCTTTTTATAACTTTATTTTGCAAAAGATTATTATATGCCCTTGTTCTGTCTAGGACATACTCTTCCTCATATATCGGATCTTTTTGAATCAAGTTTAATTCAGAAATATCCTTTAATTTATTCTCTCCAAATCCTCCTCTTTCAAACTCATATTCTTTTATTCCTATCCTGTTTCCAATTCCGTCATAGCTGTAGCTTCTTGCTTTTCCTAAAAAAGAGTAACTTAAGCCAAGCCTACCTTTAGCATCATATTCGTAGGCTCTTATTTTTCTTCCTCTGTCTGTTATACCGGTAAGATTTCCTCTTTTATCGTATTCGTATGTCTTGCTTCCCTGCAATCCTCCCTCTTTTATAAGTCTGTCCAGTGCATCATAGGTATATCTTATTTCTTTATCATCATTCTTTAATAATATCCTGTTACCGAAGGCATCATAGGTATACTTATGAAGTAATTTGTCTCCTCTTTTCACCTCTACCAGCCTATTTAGACTGTCATAGCTGTAATTAAATATACCTGAATCCTGCCACAATCTATGAATGATTTCCTCTTTGTTACCATCCTTTATTCCCTTTTCACTTACATCACGGTATTTTACAATCTTTGTTTTATTCCCTAAAAGATCATAAGCATAAATGTACTCTTCAAGTTTTTTACTTCCTTTTACATGACTAAGACCGCTTAAAAGTCCTCTTTCATTATATTCATATATACTACTTACATCATCCGGCATATCTTTTCTGATGAGTCTTCCCTCTTTATCATAGTAGTAATCTACCCTTTTATTACCTAATGTGAGACTTGTAAGCCTTAAATATTTGTCATATTCATATGATACACTCTTCCCATCAGGATATGCGATCTTTAATCTTTCTCCATTCTTTCCATAAGTATAATTTACTTCCTCACCTTGATAATCTATAACCTTTGTGGCTCTACCAAACTTATCTGTCTCTATTTTTATAATACCAATAGCATCCTTTATCTGAATCAGCTGTCTAAGACTGTTATATGTATATTCCACACTGCTTCCATCTCCATACAGAATACTCTTAATATCTCCTGCTTGTGTATAAGAATATGTTGTCTCATAGCCTTCCCCATCTTTCTTTCCCACAGGTCTACCTAAAAGATCATATGAAAATGTTTCTTCATGTCCAAGGGCATTTGTAACAGATACAATATTACCCATCAAATCTCTTTTATATCTTGTAAGCCTTGGAGTATTACCGGTTTCAAGTTTCTCTTCTTTATAAGCTTTATTGGATTTAATACTTGTCAACAGCTCTTTATCACCCTCATGCCTATATACTGTAATAAGCCTTCCTACTTTATCATAACCATATTCAGTTCTGTTTCCCATGGCATCCAAAACCGAGATAAGTTTTCCACCTAAAGAGTATTTATATATTGTTTCATGTCCCATAGAATCTGTTTCCTTTATGATGTTTCCCATAGCATCATACTCAAAGTATTTTCTTTGTGAAAAACTATTCTTTAATTCTATGATTCTATTCAGCTTGTCATAAGTAAATAATATAAAATCTCCCTTTTCGTTTTCTCTTCTTATTATATTAAGATTTTTATCATAGAAAAATATCTCATATCTTTTATCTGGATATGTTTTTCTTCGTAAAAGTCCACCCTTGTAATAATCGTAAACAGTTTCAAATTCTCCTGTTTTTATTCTCTTTATTTTCCCAAGTTCATTGTATTCATATTGCTTTGTATTGCCATAAACATCCTCCTCAAGTATTATCCTTCCAAGGGCATCATACTTAACCTTATACGTTCCAAGTTTATTCGTTATATTTAAACTATGTTTCCCATATTCATATTCAGTTACAGCTCCTGCCTTATCTTTGTAATATATAAGTCTGTTCCTCTCATCATAATCATACTCTTCTTTGTTTCCTAAAGGGTCGGTAATCATTGTCAAGTTTCCATTTGCATCATAATGATAATCATACTCCCCTTTATTTTGTAATATTTTTTTTTCTGGCAAATTTGCGGCATCATAAACATACCTTACCTCTCCTCCGTCAGGATGTATTTCCTTGGTAAGATTTTGGCAACGGTCATATTCCATGTGATAAATTTCGCCATCAGGGAGAATAAACTCCTTTGGTTTATTCATTTCGTTATAGTTTATCTTCGTAACTCCGCCTCTGAAGTCTTCAAAAACAGACAACTTTCCGTTTTCGGTATAGCTATATCCACATGTGTTACCCAAGGCATCTTTTACACCTACTAAAAGATCTTCATTATTATAGAAAAACTCTGTTCTGTTTCCTTCTCCGTCAATACTTGCTTTTACACGATTAAGTTTGTCATATTCATAAGTTGTTGCATTTCCACTTTCTTCTTCAATGCAATGTATGTTTCCTCTATTATCATAGTAAACTTTTCTTGTGGAACTGTCCGGTAATATTACTGTAACACTTTCTTCCTTTTCTTCTCTATATTTTATCCTTGTAACTTCCCCTAATAAATTTTCTATTTCAATGATTCTTCCCTTGTCATCATAAAAATATTTTTCTATTTCTTCACTGTCTACATAATAAGCTGATATATTTCCCTCACTGTCATACTCCATGCCTTCACTCTGTCCATCAGGAAAAATAACCCTTGTAAGTTTTCCATCCTTATCATATTCATATAATGTTGTGTTGCCTTTTTTATCACTATATGATGTTAAAAGGTTTCTTTCATCATAAGTAAAACTTTCACTTTCTCCCGCATACTCGCTTTCAATGTTTCTGAAACTTTCATCATGTATGTGTACTTCAACATTTTCATTCTGGTTTGTTACAAAGGTTTTACTTTCTTCGCTGTCATACTCGTATCTTATTATTCCTCCATCAGCAAATCTTTGTATCTTCACCCTGTCCGCACCGTCATACAGGTTTTCAAGTACATATACTCCCCTCGGATTTCTTATTTTTACCAAAAGTTCTTTTTCATAAAAATAATCATACATCCTTTGTCCGTTGGAATATACTCTTGTAAGCTGACCGCTTTCATATCCGTACTCTATCTTTCTTCCGCTATGGTCTTTTACTTCTCTTAGTTTCCCCTGTTCATCATAGGAAAGATTAAGGCTGTTTCCAGCGTTATCAAACACGCTTAAAAGTCTTCCTTTTGTATCATAAGAAAGCAGTACTTTAACCCCGTCTTTTCTTTTAATACAAAGAAGTCTTCCTTCTTTATTAAAAAGATATAAAAGTCCGGTTCCGCTTTTATACTCAAAACCGTCCTTTGTTTTTTGAAGGCGGTTAAAGTCATCAAAAACCGAAACTGTCCTTCCTTCATCATCTAAAAGGTAAGCTTCATCCTGACCGTCTGCAAGATGTACTATATATCCGTTCTTTTCCTTTTCTACGGATATTTCATAGCTATGCCTCCACCCTTTTCCGAACACTCCAACTTTTTCTTCCTTACTGTTATAAAACCTTGTAAAACTTAAAGGTATTCTTGAGAGGATCTTAAGGTCTTCTTTTGAATAGATAAAGTTTCCGGTATTGGCATTTACGGGGTCTCCTGTCATGGCACAAAGTGCCGCTCTTGCACCTTTTAGAAAATTTTCCATTCCATGATTTTTCATAAGGTCTTTTAGCAAAGCATTCCATGAGGCAAATGCAGGACCTCCTTTTTCAAGCATCCCTGAGATAATCTTGTAGATTTCCTGCTTTAGCTGCTCTTCATTAAGCTCCTCGGTAACCGGCTTTGCATTATTTCTTACCCTGTTTAATGCGTTGGTATAGGATACACCATAGCTTCCGTTAGGATTTTTAGTAATGTTTACCCCTGCACAGACTGCAAGCCCTCCCATAAGCTTTAGCATAAGCTTATCTTTTTCACTCGGTACCCCTGGCATGACAGGTAAACCTCCAAGCAGCCTTGGAAGCAGCTTTTCAAAGTCCTTTGAATTATCCTTGTACGGTGCTTTTAAGTCTTCCCATGCCTTTGATTTCTTTCCCTTAAGCACCACTTCTTTAGACGCTATGTTTACATCACCGCTTAACTTTATGGAACTTTTCTTTACCTTTTTCATCAGACGCTACCTCCATCAAAACTTACTATGTTTTTATAATAAAAGAAACTCAATAAAATATGAATTTCTAAATAAGATTAAGCTAAATTAAACCTACTGACCTATAACAGTATTATCGTCTTTCCTTCTGATAACAAATATTGCAGCCTTTCTTTACATACATTTTGCTGGCTTCTGCTCTCAAGTACAATTAAAATTGCAGGTAAGAGCATAAGTATAACACTAATTACTGCTCCGCAACTTAAAGCACCACTAAATCCACTCATTACATCTATATATAATTTGTATACGCAGACAAAAATATAGAGTATAAACAGAACTACACATATAAACTCTGGAAATATCGTATATTCTATCTTACATCCATTATCTTGTTCTTCTATGCTACCTTTCACATAACACAATCCTATATGCTTAAATCCACTCTTTTTACCTTGTAGTATCATTTGAAATTTTTTATCTTTTAATATTTTTATTAAAGATAATTTATCAAACATATTCCATATTTCTGTTATTGTTCTATTTGTTATACATGAACCATTTATTGTAAAGCTTATTATAAACATTTAATCTCCCTATACTAAACACTACTTTGACAGAAATTATTAGAATTTACTATCAACGATCCAGCTCCAAAAGGATATGGTAATCTCGGATTATGCCAATTAATTTATTAAGTTCTATAAAAATCTCTATACTTTAACAAATCATAAGTTTTTGGATTTTCAAAATCTCTTTTTTTAATATTCTTATCCTCAATAAGTATAGCTATTCCAGATATCCACATTTCATCATCATCTTCATATGCTCTCCACAGTAGTCTTTCTACATAGGGCAACAAATCATTTTTATTGTAAGACACCAATAATGAAACAGTATACTCAAATGTAGGCCAATTTGCATCTTGTAATAGTTCTATTAAAAATGGTATATACTCTAATTTTCTAGTGTAACTCATCCTTTCTATAATATATAGAATATTGAACCATGAAAACTTACTTTTGTATCTCAAAGGATTAAAATAAGTTTCTGTATTATTTTCTTCTTTTTCTAATAATAATGCTAATTTGTCTAGTTTTTCCCCAAATATATTCTCGTTAATGTAAATATTATATTCATATTTTTTAATTAAGTTATCAATCAATTTTGACATTACATGGTCCTCCATTATCTCTTATAGATATTGATGCTAATATTTTTGTTAAGTAGTATGGATTCTCTTTTGCTGTTGGTCTGCTATTAATCCATTCCATCATCTCCAAAGGATTTACAGGTCTTACAGAAACATGATTTGGTTTATCTATAACTGCCGTTAATACTCCTGTTGCATTTATTGCCTCTATAGTTGTAATAGTATACTCCGTTGCTGCTGGAACTTTCAACTCATAATACAAACCTGTATGTAAATCTCTGGGTCTAGGAGTTAAATTAGTTGCATTTCCATTTCCACGTCTATATATAACTGTTTCATTAGGTCTTTTTGTTGTTACTTGTTCTAATGCAATTACCCTAGCCTTTTCTTTCTCCTTTGCCATACTATTTATATATTTACCAACTGCTACTCCTCCGGATACAACTAATGTTATACCTAGTATACCTAATGCAACTAAATCCATTGGTCCAGGTGCAGGACTATCAGCTAAGGCAGCTGCTCCTGCCATTTCAGTTCCTGTTTTCAGTATATCAAATACTTGTGAATAGTTACTAGCCATTTCCGGTGTTTTTCCGTCCCTATCAACTAATCCAATAGGATTTCCCCAACAGTACCCATACTGATTAAGGCTAAAAGGCTTTTCTATATTTCCCTTTATCCAATCTTCTCCTCCAAATCTTCCTACACTTGGTATATACTCTCTTGCCTGTGCAAAGTAGGTATTAGCTACATTATCATATCTATAGCCTGTATATCCGAACGGCTGCACCTGTTCCTGTGTACCGTAAGTATCATTTCCAAACTCATCATAACCGTATATCGTTTGGTTTTCACCATCTTGCTCAAAAAGACGAACAGGACTTCCAAGTTCATCATTTAGATATGTATAGGCTTTTTCTTCTTCCTCCATAAATACGGCATTAAAGTCCCATACATAGCTTTGTACATGATCTTTGTTTTTTCCTCTTTCTACCATATTTCTTTGCAGCATGTTGTTATAAGGTTTTGTTCTGTCAAGTACATATCTTTCTTCATATACCGGGCTGCTTCCCGGTAAGTTAAATTCACCTATACTTTTAAGTCCGTTTTCTCCAAAACCTTTATACCCACCACCGTATTCTCTAAAGCCTATCCTGTTTCCCATTCCGTCATAACCATAGCTTCTTACATTTCCTGAATTAGAGTAACTTAAACTAAGCCTACCTGATGCACCGTACTCATAGGCTTTTATCTTCTTTCCTCTGTTCATTACCCCTATAAGGTTTCCTCTTTTATCATACTCATAGGTTTTATTTTCATATAATCCGCTTGTCTTTACCAGTCTGTCCAAGGCATCATAAGTATAAGATACTTCTATGCCGTCTTTTTTCATCTTACTTCTGTTTCCAAAAACATCATAAGCATACCTGCAAACTTCCTTTTCTCTTCTTTTTACAGATATGAGGCGGCTTAGGCTGTCATACTCATAGTTAAAGACTGATGAATCTTCCCACAACTTATGTATGATTTTTTCTTTGTTCTTATCTTCTTTTATTCCACTTGAGTTTACATCCCTTTCTCTTACTGTATTTGTTTTATTTCCAAGTAAATCATATCCGTAAAGGTATTCTTCAATCTTTTTGTTTCCTTTTGTATAGCAAAGACTGCTTAAAAGTCCTCTTTCATCATATCCATAAAGACTGCTTATATCATCAGGCATGTCCTTTCTTATAAGTCTTCCTTCTTCATCATATGAATACCTTATCTCTTTACCTCCTGATATAAGATTTACAAGTCTTAAGTTTTCATCATATCCGTAATCAACGCTTTTTCCGTCGGGATATACGATTCTTAACCTTTCTCCTTCCTTTCCATACTCATATCTTACTTCTTTACCGTCATAATCAATTACCTTTGTTGTCCTCCCGAGCTTGTCATTTTCTATTCTTATAACTCCAAGTGCGGTTAACACCTATCACAATTACCACCGGACAGTCAATGTTCTTTCATCCTAATCTATATATCTAACCTTCACATTTTCATCAAAGTCAATCTTATCTGTTATACCTTTACTTAAAGTAATCTCTTTCAAATTTTCACATCCTAAAAATATCCCATAATCCACATTTATTACAGATTTTGGAATAAAGGCTTCTTCCAAGTTTTTACAGTAAGAAAAACAACGATTACCTATATGTATTACTTCTTCCGGAAGTTCCACCTTTTTTAAATTACGGCACTGTTCAAAAGCTGAATTTCCTATTATTTTTAGTTCATTTGGAAAAGTTATCCTTTCTATTCCAGATTCAACAAATGCACGATTTGCTATACTGACTGTTCCTTTCTTTACAATGACTTCTTCTCTGCTTTTATCTAAACTTTCTATAAGGTGATTACCTATATATTTACAGCCATACTCATCTTCTTCAATATTATTATAAAACTTCGTTCCATAAAAAGAGTTCCCAATATACTCTGTAGTTCCCTCAAACAATACATCTTCCAAATCTTTACAAAGCCCGAAAGCACCATCCTGTATTTCTTTTATCCTACTGGGAATAATTATATTCTTTAATAAAGTGCAACCTTTAAATGCATTTTTTCCTATAACTTCAAGTTCCTCAGGCAGGTTTATTTCCGTTATTCTCTCGCAATTTTCAAATGTGCTGTCATGTATCTCAGTAATTGCTTCAGGTATTGATAACTTATTTAAGCTTGTACACTTATAAAATGCTCCTTCCCCTATATATTTTACGCTTTCAGGTATTTCCACTTTCTCAAGATATATGCATTCTGAGAAAGTATAATCTGCTATGCTGTTTAGTCCCTCAGGCAAAATAACACTTTTTAAACTGCTTGAACCCTGAAATGCACTATCTGCAATTACTTTAATTTCTGAAGGAACCACAATATTCTCTCCTATATCAGTTGAACTAAGCAATATATGTTTATAAGATATTAATCCATACGAATCCGGTTGCAGTTTTTTAATCCACTCAGTTTCTTCAAAGCAATCACTTCCAATTTTACTGATACTGTCAGCTAGATTTACTTCACTTAGGTTAATGCATCTTTTAAAAGCGTAATCTCCAAGTTTTTCAATGCTGTTTCCTAATTTTACAGACGAAAGATTTGAACATTCATAAAATGTAGAATTTTCTAAACTTTTTAAATTATCTGGTAAATTAGCCGTCTTTAATCCTAAGCAACCTGCAAATGCAAAATCTCCAATATCAGTTACTGAATTTGGAATTTCTATACTTTCAAGGCTGCTGCAGCCTAAAAATGCACCTGTACCTATTTTAATAATATATAGGGGAAAATCTATATTTTTTAATTTTTTGCATTCATAAAATGTATATTCTTTTATTTCTTTTAAGGACGATGGTAATGTTATATTTTCCAGCTCAGCACATCCACTAAATACACTATCTCCCAGATATATTACCGCTTTCGGAACTTTTATTCTCTCTAACATGATGCAGCCGCTAAATGTAGCATCACCTATACTTTCTAATGATTCAGGTAGATCTATCTTCCTTAAATTTTTACAGTCCTTAAAAGCCTCTGTATGTATTATTTTTACACTTTCCGGAATATACACTTCCTCTATAAAATTGCAGTTTGAAAAGGCACCTTCCATAATTTCTGTTATACCATCGGGTATAGTTATAGTTAAATCTCTTTTTACCTTCTCTATTATTCCTAATTTATATCCAACAACTTTATTATCAACTACAATTATATTTCCCATAAGATTTGTAGCTATATGTAACATAAAGCTAATCAACGTGATAAAAATGATCCCCCACCAAACTTTATAATTCAACTTCATATTCAAATCCTCTAAGCAATTTTATAAATTCCATCTACAAAAGTAAAAGTTTTCTAATACATCACTTAAATATCTCCGTATTATCGCCAATTATTTTTATAATAGTCAAATTCCTTATTCCAATACCTTTATCTCCACTGGCGGTCCTGATCTACTCCGTTCTCCTGAACCTCCATACTTTGCTGTTGCATAAAACCTTACATTTTTTTCTTCATTTGCCCCAAGTACAATTTCATTACCGACAGAATAATCCTTACCTTCCAAATATATCACTTCTTCATATGTTTTTAATATAACAAAATCACTTTTAATATAGTTGGAATCTCTATATTTACTGGAATCTATTTTAAAAGCAACTTTATGTGGAATGTTATCCCTATTTATAACATCAACTCCAAACTCAGCTACTACCATTTTTAATGTATCGTCATAATACATATATCCAATAGGACTTTCTTCTTTAGTAACCAATCTGTTTTTTTCACCTTTTAGCAGTGCTACTTTCGGACTTTTTTCTGTTTTTATTATATTAATACAAAGTATACTGACCATTGTCGCTATAATAAAACACAATTTTAAATTATATTTTTTTCTATTCATAATTCCAAACCGTCCTCCTCTACTCTGTTGTTTTGCAGTAGTATTCAGGGTGTAATGAATAAATTTGGCTTCTCAAGTCTTCCCAAGCGAGCGCACCTATCCTTTCTTGTTCTGCCTCAGATTCATTATAAGCATCTATATATTCTTTTGTCATCCCACTTTTCCAATTTTTATTCCAATTTTTTAGCCATCCTAAATTTTTCTGCCAGAACATCTTTCCTTCATTCGCTCTAATTGTTGTAGCATCATTCCATGTTAAATGAATTTCATAATCTTTAGGTTTAACTATACCATTTCCTTTCGCAGCATTTGATTTTTCGATATCTGTTGTATACATATTATTAGGATCTATAATGTCATTCCATGTATATGTCATCATATATGTTACATCTCCATTTGTATTTTTCATGACACTGCCTGATATTTTGAATCCTCCTACTGATTCATTCGTTCCATGTAAAAACTGATACCCCACTGCATTTTCACCATTTTCAATAACCATATGTGGTATTTCAAGTGTTACATCTATAATTTCACCTGGTTTAACTTTATCACCTATCGGAATAACTAAATCTCCCACTTTGCCGGTCAGTATCGGATTTTCCATCATATATTGTCCCCAAGGACCATTTTCACCTGTATATAATGGAACTTCCACAACATTCTTTCCTGTGCCTGACATCCAATGTGTTCCTATAAACACCCCAAAAGGGTCCTTTTCATTTTTTATATAATTACCGACAGTATCAGCAGCACTTCTCAAGTCAAACCCCGTTTTATCAACATATGTTAGTGGATTTGAAACACAATAAGAGTATAGATTGATAGACTGTGGAATCATAAACCTGGTAAACCAATCCTTATCCTCCCCGGCAAACCTTCCCACAACGACCACATACTCTCTTGCCTGTGCAAAGTAGGTATCCGCTACATTGTCATATCTGTATCCAGTATATCCAAAAGGCTGTATCTTTCCCTGTGTATTATAAGTATCCTCTCCGAATTCATTGTATCCATACACTGTCTGACCCTCATTCCCTACCTCAAGCAGGCGGATAACACTTCCCAGCTCGTCCTGAAGATATGTAAACTCTTTTCCTTCTCCTTCCATAAATACTGCATTGAAGTCCCATGCATAGCTTTGCGCTGCCAGATTTCCTCTTTTGATGGTTTTATTTTGTAAAAGGTTATGATATGCCCTCGTTCTATCCAAGGTGTACTTCTCCTCATATATCGGTTCTTTTTGTAACAGGTCAAGCTCTGATATATCTTTTAACTTATTCTCCCCAAATCCTCCTCTCTCAAACTCATATTCTTTTATACCTACTCTGTTCCCAAGTCCATCATAGCTGTAGCTTCTTGCCTTTCCTAAAAAAGAGTAACTTAGACCAAGCCTACCGGTGGCGTCATATTCATAGGCTCTTATTTTTCTTCCTCTGTCTGTTATGCCTGTAAGATTTCCTCTTTTATCGTATTCGTATATCTTACTTCCCTGTAAGCCTCCCTCTTTTATAAGTCTGTCCAGTGCATCGTAGGTATACCTTATATCTTTATCTTCATTCTTTAATAATGTCCTGTTACCAAAGGCGTCATAGGCATACTTATGAAGTAATCTGTCTCCTCTTTTTACTTCTACAAGCCTGTTTAGGCTGTCATAGCTGTAATTAAAGGTGCCTGAATCCTGCCATAGTCTGTGAATGATTTCTTCTTTATTGTCGTCTTCTATTCCCTTTACACTTACATCACGATATTTTACAATCTTTGTTTTATTCCCTAAAAGATCATAATCATAGGTATACTCTTCAACATTTCGATTTTCTTTTAAATGTCTTAGGCTGCTTAAAAGTCCTCTTTCATTATATTTATAGATACTGCTTACTTCATCCGGCATATCTTTTCTGATGAGTCTTCCCTCTTTATCATAAGTATAATCAACTCTTTTATTTCCTGAGGTAAGACTTGTCAGCCTTAAATATTTATCATATTCATATGATACACTTTTTCCGTCTGGATATACCGTCTTTAATCTTTCTCCGTACTTTCCATATCTGTAACTGACTTCATCACCGGTATAGTCCACTACCTTTGTAGCTCTGCCAAACTTATCCGTCTCTATATTTATAGTTCCAAGTGCATCCTTTACCTGAATCAGCTGTCTTAGGCTGTTATATGTATATTCCACACTTCTTCCGTCATTATAAAGAATACTTTTGATATCTCCAGCTTCAGTATAAGAATATGCTGTTTCATAGCCTTCCATATCTTTCCTCAACTTTACTCTGCCTAAGAGATCATAGGAAAATGTTTCTTCCTCTCCATAGGCATTTGTAATAGAGACAATATCACCCATCAAATTTCTTTTATACCTTGTTATCCTGGGAAGATTCTGGGGTTCAAGTTTTTCTTCTTTGTGATATTTATCAGACTCAATGCTTTTCAATAACTCTTTATCTCCTTCATGTCTGTATAATGTAACAAGTCTGCCTGCCTTATCATATCCGTATTCCGTTCTGTTGCCCATGGCATCTAATACTGAAGTAAGCTTTCCTCCAAGAGAATAACTGTATTTCGTCATATGCCCTAAAGCATCCGTTTCCTTTACTATATTGCCCATGGCATCGTATTCAAAGCTTTGTCTTTGTGAAAAGTTATTCCTTACTTCAATAATTCTGTTTAACTTGTCATAAGTAATCAGAATGTAATCACCCTTTTCATTTTCTCTTTTTATGATATTTTGATTTTTATCATATGTAAATATCTCATATCTTTTATCCGGATATGTTTTTCTTTCTAAGAGTCCACCATTGTAATAATCATAAACTGTCTCAAACTCTCCGATTTTTACTTTTTTTATTTTACCAAGTTCATTGTATTCATATTCTTTTGTAACACCATATACATCTGTTTCAAGTATAATTCTTCCTAAAATATCATACTTTACTTTATGTGTTCCAAGGCTGTTTGTTATATTTAGGTAATGTTTCCCGTACTCATACTCCGTTACTACTCCCGATTTATCCTTAAAAGACAACAGTCTGTTTCTTTCATCATAGGAATACTCTTCACTATCTCCTAAAGGATCGATAACCGATATAAGGTTTCCGTTTGCATCATAACGATATTCATAGCATCCCTTGTTTTGTAAAATCTTTTTTTCCACCAGATTTGCGGCATTATAAACATACCTTACCTCCCCGCCGTCCGGTCGTATTTCTTTTGTAAGGTTTTGACAAAGGTCGTATTCCATCTTAAAGTTTTCACCATCAGGCAAAGTAAAGTCCTTTATTTTATTCACTTCGTTATAATTAAGTTTTGTAATGCTTCCTCTAAAGTCTTCAAAAAGGGACAGCTTGCCGTTTTCGGTATACTCATATCTGCAAGTGTTACCCATGGCATCCTTTACTCCTGTAAGTAAGTCCTTGTCATTATATGAAAACTCTGTCCTGTTTTTATTTCCGTCAATGCTTACCCTTACCCTGTTTAAGGCATCATACTCGTATGTTAAAACATTTCCGCTCTCTTCTTCTATTCGGGATATGTTTCCCTTTTCATCATAAAAAACTTTGCTTTTTGAACCATCAGGAAGGGTTACGATAAGACTTTCTTTAGTTTCCTTACCTTCTTCATATTCACCTTCCTTATACTCTATGCTTGTAATCTCTCCTAAAGCATTCTTTCTTTCAACAAGCCTCCCCTTGTCATCATAGGAATATCTTTCAATCTCTTCTTTATTTTTATAATAAACACTTATGTTAGAGTTTTCATCATACTCAAATCCTTCCGCCTCTCCGTCAGGATGTATGCAGCTTTTCAAGTTTCCTTTTTTATCATACTCATATACCGTGGTATTTCCCCTTTTATCCGTATATGATGTTAAAAGGTTTCTTTCATCATAGGTAAAGCTTTCGCTCTCTCCCGCATATTCGCTTTCAATGTTTCTGAAGTTTTCGTCATGTATGTGTACCTCTACATTTTCATTCTGGTTTGTTACAAAGGTTTTACTTTCTTCGCTGTCATACTCATATCTTATTATTCCTCCGTCGGCAAATCTTTGTATCTTCACCCTGTCTGCTCCGTCATACAGGTTTTCAAGTACATATACTCCCCTCGGATTTTTTATTTTTACCAAAAGTTCTTTTTCATAAAAGTAATCATACATCCTTTGTCCGTTGGAATATACTCTTGTAAGCTGAGTGCTTTCATATCCATACTCAATCTTTCTTCCGACATGGTCTTTTACTTCTCTTAGTTTCCCTAAGTTATCATATGAAAGATTAAGGCTGTTTCCTGCTTTATCGGACACACTTAAAAGTCTTCCTTTTGTATCATAAGAAAGTAATACTTTTACCCCATCTTTTCTCTTAATGCAAAGAAGTCTTCCTTCTTTATTAAAAGTGTACAAAAGTCCTTCTCCGCTTTTATACTCAAACCCGTCCTTTGTTTTTTGAAGACGGTTAAAGTCATCAAAAACGGATACTATATTTTCTTCATCATCTAAAAGGTAGGCTTCATCCTGCCCGTCTGCAAGGTGTAGTATATATCCGTTTTTTTCCCTTTCTACGGATATTTCATAGCTATGTCTCCAACCTTTTCCAAACACTCCCCATTTTTCTTCCTTACTGTTATAAAACCTTGTAAAACTTAAAGGTATCCTTGAGAGGATCTTAATGTCTTCTTTTGAATAGATAAAGTTTCCCGTATTAGCATTTACAGGGTCTCCTGTCATAGCACAAAGTGCCGCCCTTGCACCTTTTAGAAAATCTTCCATCCCATGATTTTTCATAAGGTCTTTTAACAAAGCATTCCATGAGGTAAATGCAGGACCTCCTTTTTCAAGCATCCCTGAGATAATCTTATAGATTTCCTGCTTTAGCCCTTCTTCATTAAGCTCTTCGGTAACCGGCTTTGCATTGTTTCTTACCCTGTTTAATGCGTTCATATAGGATACGCTGTAGCTTCCGTTAGGATTTTTAGTAATGTTTACCCCTGCACAGACCGCAAGCCCTCCCATAAGCTTTAGCATAAGCTTATCTTTTTCACTCGGTACTCCTGCCATGACAGGTAACCCTCCAAGCAGCATTGGAAGCAGCTTTTCAAAGTCCTTTGAATTATCCTTGTACGGTGTTTTTAAGTTTTCCCATACCTTTGATTTCTTTCCCTTAAGCACCACTTCTTTAGACGCTATGTTTACATCACCGCTTAACTTTATGGAACTTTTCTTTACCTTTTTCATCAGACGCTACCTCCATTCAAACTTGCAGTGCTTTAATCCCTGAAATGATTTTCATTAAACTCACCACTAAAATCCACATCATTCTGCATTATAAATTAATCTGTTAAAATTTCTACTTTCTTCAATTTCCCCATATATTCTCCAATAAGAACAGACGGTATTTCTTCTATATCTTTATTTTTAAACATATCCTCACAAAGTACCTTTTCTACTGCTTTCTTCCAAAGTATGACAATAATGCCCTCATATCCTTTTAAAACAACTCTTATTCCTTCTTCTATCTCCGCTTCGCTTAAATCAGGTATCTTTGCCTTATTTTGTACAAGTTCTTTCCTGATAAGGCTTGCGTCCTCATTTATAAAATCAGGTACCCAATATCTTATGCTTAGTGGCTTATTTATATACAGGCTTTCATCTGCCGCAATAAGCATGTATTTATAAGATTTTGTATAAAGACTTGTATTAAGAAAAAACAGTATAATATATGCCAAATTATCCGCTTTTCTTTTAACCTGTTCTTCTTTTGCATCAATAAGCAGTGCCTCTATCTCTTTTTCTAAGCTCTCGGTAGGATAATCTTTATATTCTCCGATTTTTTCACTTATCCGGCTATACCTGAAAGCTTCAAAATACTTTGTTTTTTGGTTTTCTCTGTTCATCTTCTACTTTCTTATAAATTCAATAGTTTGAAATATATCCGTTACCGCTTTTTTCCATGCATTCGCACTTGATTCACTGCAATTAAAGATTGTCTGTATTATTTTCCTACCGGCTTTTCCCATACCTATCATGTGGTAGATTTTTTCATCTATCCCGGGTAGGATGAAATCAAAACAATGCATTTCAATATAACCTTCTTTTTTAAGTTTCGTAGAATCTAAAAACTTAACACCCTTATTTGTCTTAGAAAGGAGATTTTTAAAGTCCTTCACTAAAGTTTCGATATCTACATCCTCATTATCTTCAAAAAAACTAAAACTTAAATTTATATCTCCTACAAGATTAGTTTTTATTATTTCAGGTCTGAAATTTGTAGGGTACTTTATTGCCTTTATTTCGTCAGGCATATCTATAAATGAAGACGGTATATATACAGAAATTGACTGATTAAATATCTCTTCAATGACAAATTTCTCCAAACTTCCCAGTATATAATATCCTGTATCCAATGACATAGTGTAATCTATTTCATTTGTAAGTTTTATAGGTACGACTTTTTCATCAATATGTGTTTTCATAAAATTCCCCTTTTATTAGATTCAACGAACTGTGTAATATAAATATTACATTAATATGTTTATACAATAATTATATTACTGAACTATATTTGAAAATTATATCAATATTATTAAGGATAAAACGGCCATGTAAAATCATCTGCAGTTCCTGAAGACCATATTGTTTCCCACATATAGTGTTCCCATTTACCGTCTTTTTTTATATAAGTAACCAAGTCAATTGAGTCTCCACTGTAATATATTTGTGCTATATTTTTACTATAATCAAATACTTTTATATAATAATAATCTGCTAAAAAATAATTATCCTTTTCTAAATATAAAAACTCTTTAGAATACAAATATGTCAATATTTCTACTTTGATGTAAGGATATATTAAAAATCCTATTAAAAAAAATACTGTTATTAATATATATTTAGATTTTCTCATTTTTTATCCCCTACTATCATTACCTTTATAGCCTTATAATCATATTCGGCAAGTTTAATATCAACTATCAAAAAATTCTGTCCTGTATTTAATATTACACCACGAATCACATGTTTTGTATCCCCCTGCACAAATACCCACAAATTACTATAATCACTATATTCTTTTTCCAGTATTTCCTTTACTTTATCACCATATTTAGCCGTTAAATGTATGGGATGCAAAATATAGCTGTAAAAAACTGAAAAGCATAACCCTAAAATAAATGCATAAAATAAATTTCTCAATGCTTTATTCTCCTATTCTAATAATTCTCCCATTCTATTGTAACTTTCTTTGACACTGTTTCCAAAAGGGTTAGGCTGCGGATCATCATGTGGCAGTCTTGGTGTATTTCCAACTCCAAATATATAACCCAACGGTCCACCACCTCGATGTTGATGACCTAAATTATAAAGTGAACCCAATAGTTCTGGAGATGATACTTGTGGGGCGAGAGGCTCCCACTCGTCCAGCATATATCTAAGATAAGCAGCTGCATATACTACATTTATCTCATCATCAGATAACCTATTAATTAATCTTTTGTTATCACTGGTATTTACATCAGTGAATCCTTCATAATCTCCATCCTTTATGTTTATGTATCCTTTATCTTCAACTAGCTTTGCTGTAGATAACTTAATTTGGCTGACTCCTAAAGAAGTATCTAAACCTACTTCTCCTACCATATAGTCTATACGATAATCCTTAGAATCTACATTCTTACTCTGTTCTACATATATACAAGCCGCTAATATCTTTGGATCTATATTATATTTTTTAGCCGCCGATAATATGTTGTCTTTATTTTTTAAAATAATCTCTTCATATTTTTTATCTTTACTAAGTTCCTGCCATGTTACTTGACCTTCATATCTAATTGGCTTTATAGCATTAGAGGGATCACTTACAAGGGCAAATGGTGATACCTGTCCTGATGACTCAATTTTAACAATCCCCCCACACCTACATATTGCTATAGAATCTGTCCCAACTAAATACTCATTCTTTTTAGTTATTGAATTCTTTATTTTTACATTTGTTGTTCCTGTAATCCAATTACAAAGGGCTGGTTTACATAATTCGTCTTTATTATTTGATGCTTTACATTTACCAAATCCTTTAATATTATCATTTCTCACATCACTTTGAGTAATAAATGGACGGTTATCCGCTGCATATACTCCATGATCATTTGGCAATTGTACTACTGTAGACATAGTTCCTTTTGAACAAGAAACTTTTGCTCCCCTCACTACATACTCATACCCTGATTCAGATAATTGTTTTTTATATTTATACATTTCCTTTAAACCGTTTTCATTCTCTCTCATAAACAGCCTCCTTAAATTTAGTATATATTGTCATTTTTTCACATATTATCTTCCTCTTAAAATATGTCATCCCTTTTATGATATAAAATATTTTATATAGGTTTACATTATCGTAAATTATTATTGATAACTTTCTAAATACCCCTTTTATTAATAATTTGTACTACTCACTTACATACACTATATCATCTTTACTATTTATTCTTATATTTCTTGCCTTTATGTTTATCTTTCCTGCTGCACTTATACTTAGCCCTCCATTTCCTGTAAGTTTAAGGCTTTTATCTTTAATCATCAGTACATCATCTGAGTTAAAGCTTACTCCCTCCTCTGACAAATTAAGACTTTGATTTCCTATTTCCAATGTCTTTTGTTTTTCATCTTTACTCTTACTGCCAAAGGTTCGTATTACATACATTTCTCCCGGCTTATTACCTGCTATATAAAGCTCCGCTTTTTCTCCTGCTTCAGGTACTGCATAGAGTGCATTTCCGGTTTCAGGATACCAGTCAAATCCGTATTCCGCCTCTTTTTTATCAATATTAAGGCTTATATATATTTTATTATTCTCATACTTTTTGATTTTTCCCATAAGGCTTAACCCTATGATATTCTCATTGTAAAAGGGTTTTACCATCTCTTTTATATCTGTTTTCTCTATTCCATAAAAATTAAATATAAGCTCTCCCTTTGTAAACTCCGCTTCTTTTTTATATAAGACTAAAACTCTATCTCCTACTCTTACCCTGTCTCCTATTTCATAAGAACCATAAGTTCTTAGCCTGTATTCGCTCCTTTGTGTATTCCCCTTATCCTTTTTTATTTCTCTGCTTTCACTTATGATATCTTTAGGTTCAATAAGCTTTCCCTCTTTTATCCCCATGGATATAATGGGTTTGTCTGATGTCATATCGGGATATATGAAAGTTTTCAGGTTTGCAGCCATTCTGATTGCAAACTCCCAGGCACTTTCCTTATAGCAAAGTAGGGGCTTTTCAATGTCTTTATCATCCACATCATATACTCTTATATCTCCAAGATATTTTTTTATTACACTTCGTGAAATATCCATATATGTTTCATTCACAGCCTGAAAAAGCTCCGTATGTTTATCTTTATCCGCTTCTTTACTGTATGAGTATGCACTCAGTTCAAACCTGTGGACATTTGCATCGGAATCTATCTTAAGTTCTTCTACAAATCCCCTAAATAAAGTCTTCCCCTCATGTTTTACCTGAACATCCATGTTCTTTTTGCCGGTAAAAATACTTTCTGCCGGATTTTCCATAAGTACTCCAAACATGTCAAGGCTTGCATGCATGTTCGGCTCTGTTTTTATCATAAAACCTTCCACCCTGTAAATCGGAAGTTTTACTTCCAGCTCTAAATTTTCTATAATCAGCATAAATATAATCCCCTTTTTCCTGTAATAAGATTACTCTTAAAACACTGATATCCTCAATTAACTTATATGAACCCCGTCTCCGCTTACACTTATTCCGTCTTTTAATATTATCTGTGTTCCGTCTTGTAAAAGCATGATTCTCTTGCCAGCTGCTATTGATATATTTGAATCTTCACTGCTTATCTCAAGAGTATCCCTTGCTTTTATATGTATGCTTCCACTGCTTACTATCTTTACACCCTCATTATCCTTTAATTCTATATAGTCCCCGCTGCCTGCACTTATAAGTATACCGTCCGGTGTCAGCCTTATTTCTTTTCCGTACTTATTTCTCCAAATCTTATTTTCAGGATTGGTTCTTATTCCATTTCCCTCGTTTTCATGTACCGCACTGCACACATAGGCATTTTCTTCATTTTCTGTCGGAAAATAAAGCCTTACGCTGTCTCCTTTTTCAGGCATACAGTACCACCCGGCTCCGTCCCTTGAAGAATATACGGTAGAAAAATCAAACCATCCCCCTATCTCTTCATCCTTGTTTTCTATATCCTCTATTGCTATCTTAACCTTTTCTTTTTCTACATTCATAACTTTAGCGTAAAGTGATGCTCCTATTATTTTTAAATCATACTTGCTTTCTTTTTTTACTATATAGTCTATATCCTGTGTTAAATAATATGTATGGTAAAGTTCGCTTCCTTCTGTTTTAGATACGATTTTTACTATACGGTAGTCTTTTCTGTTAAAACTTACCCTGTCTCCTAAACTATGGATTTCTCTTGATTTAACTTCATATACTGTATACTCTTTATTTACAATAATGCGTACATCATTAGAAGTTAAAACCCTGCTTTCTCTTTTTGGCATACCGAAAAAATACTTCACTCCCTTACTCTGATAGTCCGGCATTACCACTGTCTGCTTTAAAGCGGCAATCCTTTTTATAAAGTTCCAATCGTTTTCTTCATACTGCACCAAAAATCCGGGTAATACTCCTTTTCCTTCTTCTCCTGTTATATAGTATGCCTCTTCATATCCTTCTTTTAATGCATTAAGTATATCGGTGTATTCTCCGGTATCCTTAGAAAATCCTCTTGTATGAACTTTTCCTTCCATTAAGGCACTTCCCGTAACCAACTCCATTTCAACAAGAAAACTTCCGCTTTCCTTAAAAAAACATATCCTTTCCAACAGTCCGTAAAATATCGTACTCTCCTTATCCGCTTCATCAAGGGCATCAACCCTTACCCATCTTGTATTTTTAGCGGTATTTACATACTCGTCTTCTCTTTTTTCTTCTATAATAGCTCTTATTACTGCACTGCCATGCTTACCTACTTCATGTTTTGCTTCATAAGCCGTTACTGCAAGTACATCAAAAATATCAAGTTTTATAAGGTTTTCTCTCATACATCCTCCTCCACTTCCACAAACTCTATTCCCTTAACGCCTCTTCTTATTAAGCTTTCTGCAAAATCAAGGCTTATGGTGAATTTTATTTTTCCATCATCTTCTCTGACTGCTTTAAAATGCTTGTTAAAATCAGCTTTTAATAAGTTTTTAGTATACAGTAAATAATAGCTTGTTATCTTCCTGCTAGCTTTATCTGCCAGCATGACTCTTTTTGTAAAAATCTCTATATCAAAAAGAACAAGTAACTCTTTAAATCTTTCTGAAATAAGAGGATATACATTCATCATCAAATCAGGAAATATAAAAATTTTTGTTGTTTCTATTTCAAGAACAATATCCCTCGACAGTTCATAAAATCTTTCGTTAAGAGTATCCATATTCCTTGGGATATCATCTGATGTATATATTCGTATTCCTCTTATGTTTTCAAGATTTTCTTTTATATAAAAATACGGTAAGCTTCCTTTCATAGTTTCTCCATAATTACCTTATTTTACATTTCTGTTCCAAGTTTTCTACCATTGATGGTATTCTTTTGCAAAATCAAAGTAGAAAAACTTACTCTTACCAATCTCCAAGATGTCTCCCTCTTTTAAATCTTTTGATGTATATATCGCCGCTTCATTTAATCTTACAAATCCCATGGACTCTTCTCCAAGAAGTGTCCCCTGCAAATTTCTTTCATCATAGGCTATAACGGCATGTTTTTTCTCCCTTATCTCTTCATCTCCAAGAAACTGTATACTCATGGTGTCATGACTGCCTATATGATTTTTCCCCTCTGTTATATTATAAGATTTTCCCTGACGAGTTCCTTCTATACATACAATCCATGCATAAATAGGCTTTTCTTCTTCCATGGAAAGGTTCTTCCCTAGCATTTTATCTCGGTATTTTTCTTCTTCAGTAGCTTTTTCTCTTTTAATTTTCCTATAGTTTTTCTCTTTTTGGATTAAATTTTCTTTATCTTCATTATCTGTTTCTTCATATTCAAAGTCATTTAAATACTTCTTACATTCAGTCAGGAAATCCACATACATGAACTTGCTTCCACCTATTTCCAAGATATCTTTATTTTTAATAACATACTTATCATATATAGGTTTATTATCCATATATACAATGCCGTCAGCTCTAGCTGGAATCAGATTGGCTTCCTTCGTCCCTTTATCAAAAATTATTAAGGTGAACTTACCAAGCATCTTCTCATCCCCTAAAACCTGTATCTCATTATCCCTATCCGTTCCCACAAAGTTTTCTCCATAACTTATGACATAACTTTTTCCCCTTCTTGCTCCCTCTATGCATACAAGCCATGCACATACCGGTCTTTCTTCCTTTAGGGAAAGGCCGCTCTCTTTCCGTAAGTTCACATATACCTTTTCAGGTGTATCAAGGTCAAAGCCGCATGTCGGGCATATAGTGCCGTTCCTTGTTTTTGAAAACACATGTCCATAAGGGCAACGCATAATATTTGACATCTTCTCCTCCTTGCTATTCGCAACCTTACCTGCTCCTAATTATCACTAATCTACTAAAATCTTTTTTGGACTAAATCCTGTACCTCTATGTCCGTCAGGGTCTTTTGCACTGCTTAATATATCCAAAAGTCCGGTATAAATTTCTTTATTGCTTAAGCTTGTTCCTTTTGCCTTCCCTTCTTTAACTGCTATATAGTTTTCTATAATGCTTCTTTCTATTCCTTCCATGCTGTTTAACACCATATAGCAAAAGGTTCTGTCCGTTTCTTCGCACTTTTTTGTATTAAGGTACTCTCTTGCATACACTTTTAAGACCTCTATATTAAAGGAGCTTTCACCATACCCTGCATAATCGGCATTCATCAAATGTATGGTATCATACTCTGACCTCATATCTGCAAAGTCAAGGTAGGTATCCCTTAATACAAAACCCGATTTTAATAAAAAGTCGCAAAGCAGGATTTCTCCGTCTTTACTTTCTTCATCATCAGAAAGAAAAGCTTCTATTTCACCTATCTTCCAATCTTTATCCCTTATTTCACTATGCTTTAACCTAAGATACTTCCTTTGTTCGGTATGGGTGTAGGCTACCTTTATCTCTTTATTTATCAGGTATACCTCGCCTTTTAGTTTTGCAAGTCCCCTTCCTATAATAAGGGTTCTGTTTTCATGGTCTGAACTTAATCTTAATCCTCTTATGACTCCGTTTGTATATCCCTCATAAAGGATAGAAAGCAAATCTCTCGGATAGTCTCTTATTACCTCAAGTGCTTCTTTTTTCAAGATTCTTCCCGTTTCAAACAAAGGGTATCTGTTTTCCATTAGCTTCTCCTTTATGTCTTTAGTGTTCTCCATCAAAGAAATCACAAATCCACTCATCCGTTTCAAACTTATATTCCTGTCCTTCTCCTGCGTATAGTGTGTCTTCAAGTCTGTATACCGGCACGATCTGAAATCCCCATTTTTTATAATCTACAAAAGCAAATATCTTAAGTTCCCCGTTTTGTATGTCATCCGTATCTTCCTGCTTTATATAGCCGCTATACCTTCCCGCCAGCTCCATCCTGTCAGTTTCTCTTGCCTCATCTTTTTTGAAGTGAAACAGGTACTCAAACCGTACACTTTCTGAAGCATCATACAAATACATTCTAAGCAGGATATCTTCAAGGCTTCTAAGCAGGCTTCCCGTCATCTTGTTACTTTCAAATCCGTCTATAAGAATCTCTTGTCTGCCTGAGTATGAAAGTGCTTTTATTTTATAGGGAATTAGAGCTTCTTCTTCTCTTATGTCAAATCCCGCATATCCGGTTCTTTTATCGTAAAGATAGCGCATAAGTCCGTCCACACAGGCAAGTTTTAGCTCTTCTTTTTTAACACTGCCTCCACTTTGCATCATGTTGCCGGGTACAAATTCTTTTAGAGCATCTCTAAATAGCCCTATCTTACAGGACTGTCCTGTAAGTCTTATCATGTCAAAGTTATAAAGTTCTCCGTTTTTATAAAGTCTTTCCATAAAAACCTTCATAACGGCATATATTTCTCCTGCAATCAGCCTTTCCGCCTCATAACGGTTAAAACTTAGCTTCGGCATCCCCTCTAAAATCTCAAGCCTTTCTCCTCTAAAGACTGAAAGCTTATACCTGTCCACTTCCAGTCTTAAAAGTCCCATTTTCCCGTTTTTTTCTTCAGGCACTTCTATAACGATATCATTTCCCGAAAAAAGTTCCTGCTTAATCTCATCCGCCAATGTAAATAGAAAAAAGTAATTATTCCTTACCCTGTAATACCCTTCTTTTCCATAAGTTTCAAAACGCTTAAAAGCTGTAGGTAAGATATCTTCAGCCTTTTCATAGGCCTCTTGTAATCCCTTATAAAAACTTTCAACACCTTCTTCATCTATATACCTGTACGGATCTGTCGGCAGTTCGTTAATTACTTCAAGGCTTAAATCTTTATCCGTGTCAAGTAGTTTTGAAACTATTCTAAGCTTTAAAAGTTGCATGATTCTGTAGGTGATATTGTTTCCTCCAAAGTCCGTATTACCGTTTTTATAACTGTTTTCCATCGTATAGGTCTGTATATCACCCTTTGCATGTACCTTAAACTTACAGGCACTTAAATCCGTTGTCCCTCCTCCACAGTCCATTATCAGTGCCTTATAACTTTCTCCGTCTTTCAGGCTGTTTTTTTCTCTCATCTTGCTGATAAAGCTGTAAAGTACGGCAGTGCTTTCATCTAAGGTAACCTTTAGGCTTATAGAAAGCATTTCCGATAAAAGCCCCAACATCTGCTCATACACATGCTTTTGCTTAACCGGTACTGTGATATATACTTCCTTTATCTGACACTTGAAGTTATCTCTTGTGATATTAAGTACATATCTTAGATACTCGGCTATAATCTCTATCCTTTGTACATACCTGTATCTTCCCTTGGCATCCGTAAGTTCTTCTTTTCTTTCAAAATCCCCTGCCCATCTTTTAATATCATAAAATACGGAAAATCCTTTATCCGTATAGCTTAAGTTTGCAAACCATAAGGCTCTTCTTCCAAAAACATAATCTATACCGTCTTTATTTACATCCGTTACGGCTACAACCGTCGGTATCATCTTTTCAACAAAGGTTTCTCCTCCCACCGACTCTAAAAACAGGGTATGGCATATAGTGTTTTCCTTGATTCCTCTTTGCTTTGCATGTATCTGTCTATAATAACTGCTGTCCGCATAGATGGCTACAGTAGTATTGGTCGAGCCAAGATCAAGTGCTATGGGCATGTGAAGTTCAATCAGGGGAAGAATTTCAAAGTCCATTAAAGGAATCTTATATATCCTGTACTTTGTAAGGTCTTTTTCCTCTTCTCCCATATATATACGGTATATGAACTTTGATGCATCTCTTTCCATAAGGTATAGACTATAGTCTTTTATATCCGTAACCATACCTGAAAGGGCTGCCTCTTTTACAAGGTATAAAGAGTCTTTTTTATCTCCCATGGCAACTACATTGAATACGGCACATACCTTTTTATCTCCGCTTACAATCAAAGCATTGGTATTTAGAAACTTTTCTTTGTATTCTATTTTGTAATCATCAAGGAAATTAAGTGCCGCTCCTTCATAAATACTGATTTTGCCGGATATTCTAAGTTCATCCTTTTCGGGTTCTTTTACGCTTAGTTTATCAAAACACTCTTCAATCCTCTCTCTTCCGCCTTCCTTTTCTTCTTTGATAAGTTCATCTTCAAAGGTTTGACAGTAGGAAAGTATAGCATCTATAAGCTCTTTACTTGTCATATCCTTATCAAGTCCCCTTACGATATGCTCTCTTAGGCAAACCTCTCTAAGTCGATATTCACTCATCAGCTCAAGCTCTTTTCTTGTATACGCCGCAGCCTGCTCTTCTTTGGTTATGTTTCTGTTAAGCTTATAGCCCATCTTAGTTTCCTTCCATCTTCTTTTTTGTGTATATGCCAAAACACATATGAAAAGTCGATAATACCTACGATTCTGTGATTTTAGCCCGGAAAACACATATTGCATTTTCTCTTAAAATATTTTAGTACATCGCCGTTTTTCCAATTTTCATACTTTCATCAACTCCTATAATACCGAAGTGATATTTCCAAAAAATATCCGTTTCATAAGATATCGGCAAAAAAAGTTTCTTCAGCATTTCAATTCTTTCCATATCTTCTTTTGTCTTATCCACCCCCGTAAAAACGGTAAGTTTCCTTAAATTCTCAGAGTGGATGTAAAGGTTTGCTTTAGGATAAAGTTCTCTCAGTGCCTTTCTAAAAATCGTGATGTAATCTTTGCACCCACATAAATCAAGCAGGCAAAAAATAATTCTTTTAGATTTTTCAAAGTCAAGGGAAAATAGGGTTTTTCTTATACTTTTTAGAAACCTTCCCTCTTCTATCTCTTTTAAGATATACATTGCCCTTAGCTCTTTTTTATCTCCTCCGCTTCTAAGATCCCATACCGCTACATAGTGCATTATTACATCTAAAAATATTTCTCTTGCCTTCTCATACCCCTTCACATCGGGTAAGAATACTTCGCCCAGTTCATTTGCAAAACGATATAGCGGATTTACCTCTATTTCACTTTCTTCAATGGTATCGGAATTTAGAAAATCAAAGGAACTTTCAGTATAAGGGCTTGGACTCCCACTGTTTATAAATCTAAGCTCTTCTAAGTTATATCCGCTTTTTTGCGCCTTAAGTACAATCTCCCATACACAGTTCATACTTTGCTCCTGTTCTATATTTTTTCTATACAATCCCTTTTGTATAATAGGTGTTTTCCAAAACCCCTACACAGATATATTCATCAAAGCTTATCTGTAGTTGAGAAACGGCATATCTTACCATTGCTTCACAAAGGTTGCTGTCGCTGTTTCTTAAAAACCTTAAAACAAGTTTGGGGCTTTCTTCTGTTAGAGGAAAATCACTACTTGAAAAGTTATTCATATCAGGAAGTACTCTACTTTCCTCCGAAACTTCTTTCCATATCGGCAATCTTTCACAGGATTTAAGTGATACATACTCTCTAATATCAAGTTCTTCAATAATCCTTTCTATTTCCGCCTCGGTATGGATTTTTTCTTCTGTTTTATTTAGAAGTCGTCCAATCATTCCATCTTCTCTTTTGTTACTTATTAAGCCGGTTGGTAATTCTTCTTTCGTATATCGTATATCAAAGATATGATATCCTTCCAAATCTGAATAACTTTCTTCATAGGTCTTTACTATAATCTTTTCTTCTTCCTGTCTTATTCCTACCATGCCTTCAGTCTTTTGCACCAGTCTTAAGATAATCTCCTTATCCCTTTGCTTAACCATTTCCCGTTCATAGTATAATCCGTCTTTACTCGGACTTAAAAATGTGCTGCTCTTAAATACTGTTTTTTCTACATTCCATACCGGATAAAGTTCTTCTTTTATCATATCGGCATATTTCCCGTAGTCCACTTCTACATCTCTTGCATTTTGAGGAAGTTTAGACAGGTCAATATCAAAAAAGCGGTCAAGGTAGGCGGTATTTACTGTATTCCATCTAAGTCCGTTATAAGAGAAAGTTTCATAAAGTTTACCAACTTCTTTTCTGTAGCGAAGGGCTTTTTTAGGTTGTACTGAAAGTGTGTGTTTTTCTCCGTTATTTGTAAAACTTACTCCTATCTTTTCTTGTAAAAATTCCTTACATACAGTATCGGTTGCATTAAGATAAACAGTTTTTATAAGGTCTTCACTTTCGGTATAGTCTTCTTTAATATCATTTTTTTTATCTTCCAAAACATCTAAATCCGATATCGGAAAAAACATCCTTAAAAATACGTTTTCATTTTTTGAAAGTAAAAGTATTGCAATCTCATAACTTTCTTCTTTACTTTCAAGCTCATCATAGACTTTCTTGTATAAAGATCTGTATCTTTCTTCAAAAACCTCACTCATCCTGTAAAGACCGTCATATAGAACACTTTTTGCCAAGGCATACTCATCTTCATCTTTTATCTCTGAAAGCCTGTCCTTTACATACTTTTTTATGTCAAACTCATCCAAGTACGCTGCGTCCATATAAAAACACCTCTTTTATCTTTAATAGGTAAAAACAATTGCCACTTGCACTGATACACAAGTTTTAAATAAATACCTGATTACTCAGCATTTATGCTTGCAGAAGTCTCTGCCTCACTTGTCTGTTGCTGGGGGGGTTGTGCTGCTGTTTGTGCCGCCTTCAGTTCTTCTTTTTCTTTTTCATCAATTCTTTTTTGCACATCACTAAGCTTTTTATCCATTTCTATGGTATTTATCTCATCATTAAGTTTTACATAAAGTCTTCTGGCATACTCATAATTATCTCTTGCCGTTTCAAAATCTCCCTTTAAAAAAGCCTCATCTGCTGTTATTGCGTAACTTGTGGCAGAGGTTTTTTCTTCTTCACTTAAGCTTATTTTCTCATCCGCAGTGGATATCTTTTTTTCAAGTTCCTCAAGTCCAGCACTTTCACCTGATTTTTCCAAAATATCTTTTGCCGTATTATAATTAGCTCTTGCTGATAAAAAATCTCCTTTACTTAGTGCCTCATCTCCGGCACTTAGCATATCATTTGCGGATTGCAGATTTTTAGATTGCTTATCAGCTTCCGCCTGTTTCCCTTCATTTTCCTTTTCAATGGCTTGATCTACCGCTAAAAGCTTTGCTTCCGCTTTTAACTTTCCCTCTTCATATCCTATATCTCTTGCTTCAGTTTTCGCATCAACATACCTTTCTCTTGCTTTATCATATATTTCCGAATCAAAAAGGATATCTCCGTTATCAAGGCTTAAGTTTACACTTTCATACCCTGCAATAAAATCAAGTCTTTTTCTTACATAGGAAAGTCCTGCATTGTCTGCATAAGGAATTTCACTAAGTATAAATTCATATAAAGGTTTTGCTTCTTTGTAGCTTTTCGCATCATACTTTTCATCCGCTTCAAGTATTCCTTCTATAACCTGCTCATAGTGGTACAAAAGGTCTTTCATTTCCTTATCTCTAAGGCTTTCCGCCTTCTTTATGGACTCTTCACACTCAGTATCCGCCTTTGTATAGTTTTCCATTTCTATAAATTTAAGCATCTTTTCATAGTGTGTATTCATATCTTCCCTAAGTTCTTTTCTGTATCGGTTATAAAAGTAAAGGGCAATGACGGCCGCAAGTATCACAACTACAGATACAATTGATATTATCAAAATCAGTTTCCTTCTTTTTTTCTTTTTGGTATCCGACTCGACAAATACCTTATCAATATAAATACCGGCAATTGTATAGTTATCAATGTACTCGGGCTCTTTATCAAGAAGTACTTTTTCAATCTTCTCAATGGCATCTTTCGGGTCTTTTCCACTGTCGGCAAAGATGTTATCAATCTCTCCTTCCGATACATTTTCCCAAACCCCTTTTGTATAAAGAATTAAAATATCGGTATCAACAAGTTTTATCTTTCCCGATATCACCGGTGAAAATCCTTTTTGCCCTAAAAAGGCATACAGATTACTTCTTTGCTCATGTCTTGACAGGGCATCTTCGCTAATCATCTCTTTTGATACCATTTCACTGCTTAGTGATGTATCCGTAGTTTTATAAAATGACTTGTTATTTCTGTAAAGCTTTGCCCTTGCATTTCCTGCATAGGCAAAGCGTACACTTTCATAATCAGTTATGGCAACTACAATTGATGCTTTAAGCTTCATATATTTTTCAGCTTTTAAAAGCACTTCATTGGCATGGTTTAAGTATCCGTGTATTTTCCCTTTGGATATGGAAGGCTTTTCCCCAAACTTTGCAATGATACTTTCCACCGCTTCCTTTGCCGATTCGGTATCCGCCACATCTTCAATACCGTCAGCAAGCACATAGCAGGCAAAGTTATCAAGTTCAGCATAAGCAAAAAAATCACTGTTTTTTAATGAACTGCCTTCTTCCGAAATAAAGTTTGTATTGAATTTACTGTTTTGCTTACGCATCTTCTTTAAGCCTCCTAAATCCCTATAATTATTAGTCCAAGATTGTCCAAGTCTTCGTTATTTTTCTTTTTTATTGTTTCAATAATCTCTTTTGCCGTTCCCTTACAGTTATGTTTCCTTGAAATGATTATTTCAAGTTCCCTGACAGAGATGTTTTTTTCTACTCCGGTAGTCGTTATAACAACCATATCCTTTTTCTTTAGCCTTATTTCTTCTTTAGTCATAAGCGGTTTCATATAGTCATCCCTTCCTATACAGTTATATGCCTTATCCGTATCAGAAATTCTACGAGCCGCTTCCTTACTTAAAAGTCCCTTATTTACCTTTTCTTTTATAAGTTCTTCCATTATCTGACCCTTGCTAAGAAGTATAAGTTCTTTTCTGCGGAAAATATAAATATTTATATGCCCCATAATGGCATAGCTTAAAAGATTTCCTCTAAGCATTAGACAGGCTGCATACGCCCTTCCGTTTTCTCCTCTAAGTGCATTTAAGACATTCATGTTAGCCGTCTCAAAGGCTATGTCAAAGAAATAGCGACTGCTTTGGTTGTTATCATATCGGTTATAAAGTTTAGTGAAAGTTCTTACTGTAGTCAGTGCTGCAACCTTCCCGGTATACTCTTTTCCTTCCCCTGCGCTAAGTATTGCCATAAGTCTGTCTTTTTCCTGTTTGAATCCGTATGCATTTGCCTGAACCTGTCTTTTTCCGATATCAAGTAAGGCTCCTATATCGTATATCCTGATTTTTTCTTCTTTAATCCATGTATACACTCTCCATGAAAGAATAAAAAAAGCGGTTAGAATAAGAATTAAAGCCATCCAAAAAGCAGTCCCCATATCTGTTTTCCCCTTATTTTTTTTAGAAATACCCATTATATTTTCCATGAAAATGTCTATTACATTTTCCCTATTCCTATGGGATTTCTCCAATTGCTTATTAAAAGCATTTACCATGAAAACTGCTTTCCACATAAAGCAATGTATAAAAACTCACTTTCCCCCATGGTAATGACATCATAAGTTTCAAGAGCCTGTGGAGTGTAAACTGCCTTTCCGTTTAGGTAGGTAATTCCTCCACCCTCTGTACAGATAAGAGTTGCTTCAAGGTCTTTTTCATCAAAGGATAAAATAGCATGGTTTTCCTGCTTTATGGCATTATCTCCAATGATTTGAATATCCATGGCATCCGTTCTTCCGATATAGTTTTTCCCGAATACCACACGATAATCTTTTCCGTATCTTGGTCCCTTGATGCACACAAGCCATGCACACACCGGTTTGGTTTTTATTCTTACCAAACTTTCTTCAAGCTCCTTATCATCAAATGATTCTTCAAGTTCTTTTCTTTCCGTCATGTCCATGTTGCAATACGGGCAGATATTTCCGTATCTTCTTTTTGAAAACATATGTCCGTTTTTGCATCTTATTAAATTTCCCATGATAACTTCCTTACCTTATCTGTAGTTTATTAAGCCCTATAAAAATATAGTCTTTTTTTGCCAGCTTACTTTGCCCGTCTTTAATGTTATAAAGCTTATCTTCTAAAAATCCTTTAATCTGCGTTCCGTTCTTGCTTTGCATATCTTCTATATACCATGAACCGTCCACATAGTTAAGTATCGCATGAACGTCACTTACGGTTCCCGAAAAGTAAGTATCGGACAAATCTATGTCTATATCCTCTTTACTGTTTTTCTTTCCGATTACCAATGAGTTCTTTCCTAAAATATTCCATGTCTTTACTACGGTATCTTCTTCACTTAAAAGCACAAGCTCGGACAAAAATGTATCTTGTATCTTTTCTTTTTTAAAAGAAAAGTCATTTATCGCAAAATAAATCAAAGAACCTGAAATAAAAAAAGAAAACATATAAAATATATATCCGCCCTTTAATCCTCTTCCAAAAAAACCGACAATTATGGCACACAAGATAGCCGCAATTATTCCTGAAACATCAAGTACAAATCTTCTATTCATATATTCCCATCCCTACCGCTTTTAATCGTGTGGAAAATATTTATCCTCCCTACTTGTATGCATTGCGGTATTCACCTAAGGGTTATAATCCCCTTATATAGTCTTCTAAGATAATTTATAAAAATAGGCTGCATGACAATAAATGTCTTGCAGCCCAAACTTTTAACGACTGATTTTTGTTACTCGGCTGCGTATCCGCCTTCAACTATCAGACCTGCCATCTTATCTTTTTTCTGTTTTATTACAAGGGTAAAGTTTCCTACTCCCTCTTCATCTCCATGTCTTTCTTTGTAGTTCACTACAAAAGCATTTGGAAATACATATTTTCTTTTGGTAATTCCCGCTACTATCTGTTCTACGGTAACCTTTCTGTAGCAATCCTTGTTTTGTGCTGGAACCATTGACCAAAGTGCCATATTTCTTGTTGAGTCGAAAGGATCCCCGTCTACCGCAGTTAAAATCTTGCCGGTAATCTCCATTGTTGCACCTGCATCATTAGTGCGGGCATTTGAGTCAATAGGAATGTCTGTGGATAAAAATACGCTGTTTACACATTCCTTTGCAAGTTCAAAACTTTCATTACCTTCTATTTTCACTTTGTATGCCATGCTTAATCCCTCCTATTCCTTATTCTCCGGCATATCCGCCTTCTACCGCTACCCTTGAATTATTATCCTTCTTTTGGCGGATATGGATATAAAACTCTCCGGTACCGTTTACATCATCCGCCTTTTCAGAATACTCCACCACGAATGCATTCGGAATTACATACTTTCTTACAACAGAGCCGGCAGATACCACTGTTACTTCCGCTACTCTGTAGCAATCCGCATTCTCGGAAGGAATCTGAGACCACTTGGCAAGTTTTAATACATCATCAACATCCGCTCCGACATTGTATAAAACTCTTCCCCATACCTTTACACCAAGACCGTAATCTGTTGCTTTGGCATTGGAATCCTTTGGAGACTCGGACAAAAACTCTGCGTTTACTATGCTTCTCTCATCAAAGTCTGCTACTTCCGAACCGGTTACTCTAAACCTAATTCCCATTGTGCTACCTCCTATGAAAATATATATTTTTTATAAAACTACTCCAAATATTTAAAATATTTTTTGTAATCAACTTAAAAATGAAGTTCTCATTTTATATCACATCTTAATATGTATCCTTACTCTCCCGCCACACGATTTAGCGGCACTTCAACTCTCTTAACGGCATTTCCAAAACTTATCTCTATAGCACATACACCTGCCGTTTCATCCGCTTCATAAGTAATATCATCATTACTTCCAAGTATACCGTTAATATTTGTCTTTTTAGAAAGCCAGATGCTTTTTTGACTGGACGGATTATTTGAAAAGAACTTTGCTATATTTTCCGCCTTAAAATCTCCTGTGGCATGCCTTAAAATCCTCTCAATATAGTTAGCGGTCTGTGTTTTATAAATAGGCTCATAACTGCCACCTGAAAGTTTTAAGTTTCTTGCTTTATATACCATTATATGGCTGATATTTTCTCCGTCTAATACCGCATTTTCTGAAGAAAATACAAAGCCGAATCCTCTTTTGTTAATATCATCTTTCACACTGTTTGTAAATCCGGTAATCTCCTTTGACATAGTAGTATGTATCTTAAGAGAATTATTTTTTGCTTCAATATCAAATCGTACACCCGGTAAATCCGTATCCACATCTTTCTTAAAATACTCTTTAAGATATTCAGGAGATTGATAACTTGCCACAAATCCGGCTGCCACATATGCTGCACCTATGTAAACTCCGTCTATCCAAAGCTTCATGATATCTTCCTTGGCTTTTGAAAGTTCAGCAGCTTCATTTTCATTGACAATCATCCTGCTTTCAAGCTTCACTCCGGACTTGTCCTTTGGAATAATTGTAAAGTTCGGCACACAAGGAATCAAATACTCTGAATATGGCTTACCACTAAGGCTTGCACATCTATCGTCAAAAAATCCCACTCCGGTCATTGCCATACTGTTAAATGTTGTCTTATCCCCTGTTTCGTAGGAATAAAAGCATTGTACTCCATAATCTTTTAATGCATCTGCGATTCTTGCCAAAGACTCCACACTGACATTTTCAGTTTTTATGCTGTCTTTATTTCCCTTAAATCTTTCTCTTGTAACATTCATCTTTGATTTTTCATCCAAAGACACTCCTGCAACTATTGCATACCAAACGGTATTGCCATAATCATTCTTTTCATTTACCGTATTTAAATAAGCACAAAGCTTAGGTACATTCAGGCTGTTTGCCATGGCTTCATTTTTAACATTGGCAATCAGAAGACTTGGTTTCATTCCTTTTACCTGCTTGGGATACTGTTCAAAAAATGCCCACACACCTAAAATCTTTTCGACCAAAGGCTTTACAACCTTTATAAAATCATCCTTGGCATTTTTATAAAACTCAAGATATGTGTTATAATTGTCCACTTCCTTTTTTACATCGATCTGACTTTGCATTGATGAATTAAGAGGACAAAAAGTTCTTACCACCAACTGTTTTACATAACTGTTTCCTTCAGAATTTAGAGCATCATAGTCATCTTCAAGAGCTTCAATAAGTCCTGCATTTGAATTGTCATCCGTAACCACCAAAGCGCTTTCTTCCACCTTTGGAGCTTCTATTACTGTAAGTTCTCCTTCAGAAGACATGGTAAGAAGTCCTAAAGTTAGAGCATCATTACTTTCAGACTCTTTTGATTCTCCAAGTAAAAGTCTTGTTTTTATATCTGAAATAGCAAGAGGAATCATCGCCATAAGATTTTGATAATTAGCACTGGCTTCTTCAAACATTGAATTAAGCTTATCACCAAGATCTAGCTTATGAGGATCTCCATCTTCAAGCTTTGCATACTCCGCATAAGTATACTGAAGTTCTTTTCTTACCTGCTTTATGTCATCCATAACCTTTGAAGGTGAAATCATTTCTGTAAGTTTTTCAAACTTAAAATCCGCATTGATAATTCCCTGACTTCTTTTGGTTTCAACCAAGGTCATAAGCATTTTTAGAAAGTCGTTATGTGCATTAAGATGAACTATGCTTAACATGTTTTCCGGTACACCTGCCGGCTTTTCCTTAGAATATACAATCTTCCCGGTTGCAGCATTAAAAAAAGAATATACCGTAGGGTCAAACTTTTCTAAAAACTCTTCAAAGTTTCTGACAAGCAGTGCTTCATTGATTTCTTTTATCTTGTCATCACTTAAGCTGTCCAGTCCCCTTACATCACCGACTAAGGTAAGTAAGTTAAGTTTTTCAGGATTAATCTCTTCAATCAACAAAGTACGGTTCGTTTGCTTTATAATACTCTCTGCCATCCTACATCTCCTTAAATCTATATTTTTATTACATAAAATACAAACTCTAAGATTTCATTACATATCGGGTAAAAGGAATATAAACAGTAGGAATCCCTACAAGACACAAAACCAATAACTATTATTATTGGCAGTACAGAACATAGACTAAATAGAAAAATAACAACAGATAAATTATGTTGTTTATCTCTATCAGAACTAACTCCAGCTACCAACAGTATATATTTTTACTAAGAAACAATTTCTTAATAACAATAAAACAACAATTACACCTATCTTATTCACAAATTTTTATATCCCTTATCTGCTTACGATAGTAGCATATATACAGGACAATTTCAAGCTTTTTTAATATAATTTACATCTATACTACGATATATAAAATAGTATTAAAGTTAAGGTTAGTTATACTTATTTCTCAGCTGTAAACTCTACTAAAATATCAGTTTTGAGCGGTACTCCATGGTAAATTCTATTATCTTTTTTATTTTTATGATTTCAACAAAAAGTTATACCGACTTTTTTATAGTTGAAATTTAAAACCAACATGATTTGAATGATTAAAAAACAAAAATATTATGTGGACTTTTCCGGATAATTGTAGCAAGCACAGTAAGTGCATATGCACTTACGAAAAATTGACTTAATCTTCGCTTTTGCATCGGACTCTTTCAGTCAATTTTTGCTTGTTGGGGAATATCCCCAAACCCCTGCATAAGTAACTTCTTTGATTTCATCAACTAAGTGGTTTTTGAAAAAGTAATGTATCATTGACATTTAATTAATAACAGCAACAGTAGAGTAGATCTCAACTCCCTTTATTATGTATTTGTTACAATCTATTAACAAAGCAGTAATAAGACTAAATATCAACGATACTATACACTAGGTATTTCGTTTTCTGTATTTTTAATATTGACTTTTACCGTATGTATATCTAAAACTCTTGGTAAGTCGGTTATTCGGCTTAGTATATTTTCTTAGTATTTAATGATATCTGTATTTGTAAATATCCCCGATAAAATGAAGTATAATTTATTTATTTTAAAAGGCAGTATTTTACATTTGAGTTAGTAAATCCTAACTTGCAGATAGTTTTTAGTTTACAGGAGGAGATTATGGCAGAGAAAGGTCATGAATTTTTGGCAAGAATAGGTAAGACAAGGTTAAGACCTGGTGGTGTGGTGGCTACCGATTGGTTACTTGAGAAGGGAAATATCAAAGCTGATTCAAAGGTTTTGGAGGTGGCTTGTAATATGGGAACCACCTTGATTCATACAGCAAAGAAATACGGCTGTGATATTGTAGGAGTGGATTTGGATGAAAAAGCGGTTGAAAAGGCAAAAAAGAAGATAAAAGATAATGACCTGGAAGACAAAGTAAAGGTTATGGAAGGTGATGCCTTTAAGCTTCCTTTTGAGGATGAGAGCTTTGATGTTGTGGTAAATGAAGCCATGCTGACAATGCTTTTGGGTGATAAAAAGGAGAGAGCATTAAAAGAATATTACAGAGTATTGAAGCCCGGCGGGGTTGTATTAACTCAGGATGTTGTTTTAATCACTGATGATGAAAATAGGGCAAGGGAACTTCGTATCGGTCTTAGCAGGGCTATAAATGTAAATGTGGAACCGCTTATAGAAACGGAGTGGAGAGCCTGCTTTGAAAGGTCCGGATTTCAAGTGGAGGAAAAGAGCGGTCCGATGAGTCTTATGAGTATTCCCGGAATGATGAAGGATGAGGGTATTTTTGGAGCATTCAGTATTATAAGAACAGGATTACAGGATTTTAATAAGGAATACTTTCAAAGGATGCGTTCATTTATGATGGATAATAAAAAAGAACTTGGATATATATGCTTTGCAGGGAGAAAAGAATAAAATATATCATGATAAGGCTTATAAAAAAGCTGTAACTTCTTAAATATAAATAAAATATTAGAGCTATTATGGATTTGGATTAGTGAAAAATTCATAATAGCTTTTTTAATATGTAGAAGTGTTATATATTGACATATAAAAATATTCGTTGTATTATATTCAATGTTGAATATGGAGGTAGTTTTGTGATACGGTTATTGGTGCTTTGGTTACTGGATAACGAACCTATGTCAGGTTATGATATAAAGCAGATGTTACAAACAATGGATGCAAAAAGATGGGGAGGAGTGCTTATAGGTTCTATTTATTATGCTTTAAAAAAGCTTGAAAAGAACGGGTATATCTGTGTAACGGATATGGAACAGGCACAATACAGACCGAGAGTAACTTATAGTATTACTCAAAAAGGAAAAAAATATTTGAGAACATTAATTTATGATTCTTTGACGGAGTTTTCTCTTTCCTATCCGTCATCTTTATATGCCGGGATATCATTATGTGATAAGTTGACATCCGATGAGGTTTATACCGCTTTGGAAAGCCAACTTAAAAGGCTTGATATTGAATATGAATCTGTTATGAAAGGCTGGAAAGAAAAGTGTGAAGCAATGAATAATGATGTTGCGCCTATGGTAAAGTTGGTTTTTGATAATATGTTCGCAATAATTAGGCAACAGCAGGATTTTATAAAAAAAGTATTAAAATGTTTGGAAACATGATATGGAGGTATACATTTGAAAAGTAGACAGGAACTGGAGCAATTATTATTTTCAATAAACGGTCAGGGATATGGTGCATATAAATCTATAAAGGGGGAGTATAACTTTGGGAAATATATTCTTTCCATTGACCATGTACAAGTTGACCCGTATGCACCGCCGTCAAAAGTGCGTATTATTATGAACAGGAAAGTAACAGGTATACCTGATGAACTACTTGATTCAAAAAGTAAAATTATTGTCGTTTCGGATTTTTTAACAAGAGAGTTTTATAAAAAAGCTGAAATTTACAGTCAGAAAATAAATGCTACAGGTGGTAGCGGTATGATTGTAATTGACAGATGCGGACAGGAGATGTTGGAGAGAACTTCCGTTTTGATTAAGGATAACAGAGTTGAGGTGAGATTTGAGATAGGGCTTCCGGCAGCCGGTAGACGCGTTTTAGGAAAAGAAGCCCATCGGATTTTCTCACAAACTCTTGTAAAAATTGTAGATGCAGCATTACTGTATGAAAATATTGATCATAATGAATTGAAAAAACAAATTTCTTTAATGATTGACCAAGAGTATATAAGGGAAGAATTAAAGCGAAGAAATTTGGTTGCATTTGTTGCC
>NZ_JAGEKB010000005.1:0-18551 GCF_017565785.1 Lachnoanaerobaculum sp. Marseille-Q4761 | reverse complement strand
TGTAGATGCAGCATTACTGTATGAAAATATTGATCATAATGAATTGAAAAAACAAATTTCTTTAATGATTGACCAAGAGTATATAAGGGAAGAATTAAAGCGAAGAAATTTGGTTGCATTTGTTGCCGACGGATCTGTTTTGCCGCGTGAGAGCGGTGTTTCAGATAAGCCTTTGCGTGACGGGATTCCTTTTCAGAGTCCAAAAAGTTTTAAAACAGATATGGATCTTCCAAGCGGAAAGCATATATCAGGGATGGGAATTGAAAAAGGTATTACATTGATTGTAGGCGGAGGCTACCATGGCAAGTCAACACTGCTGAAAGCACTTGAACGCGGAGTATATAATCATATTTCAGGTGACGGGCGTGAAATGGTGATTACCTGTTTTGATGCGGTCAAGATTCGTGCAGAGGAGGGAAGAAATGTTGAAAAAGTAAATATAAGTGCTTTTATAAATAATCTGCCGGGAAATAAGGATACACATTTATTTTCTACGGAAAATGCCAGCGGAAGCACATCACAGGCGGCAAATGTAATGGAAGCTTTAGAATCCGGAACTTCACTTATCTTGATTGATGAAGATACTTCCGCCACCAATTTTATGATATGTGACGGCCGTATGCAAAAACTGATTGCAAGAGAAAAAGAGCCTATAACACCTTTTATTGATAAAGTAAAACCTTTATATAAAGATTTGGGAGTTTCCACCATACTCATAGTGGGAGGTTGCGGAGATTACTTCGATGTTGCCGACAGAGTTATAATGATGGATGAGTATATTCCAAAGGATGTCACCGACAGAGCAAAGGAAATAGCGTCTACTGACGGATATAAAAGAGAATTTTTATCAGATAATGTTTTTGGTAAAGTAACACATCGTGTTCCTTTGAAAAAAGGATTCTCTTTGTCAGGTAAAGAAGATCGCCTGAAAGCCAAAGGCAAATATACTATTTTGTATGGATGGAACAATATAGATATTTCAGGGCTGGAGCAGCTTGTTGATGAAAGTCAGACAAATTGTATCGCCGTTATGATTGGGTTTTTAAAGAATAAAGTGATTGATGAAAAGAAGACAATTGAACAGGCACTGGAGCAGATGTACAGACATATTGAAAAGTTCGGATTGGATTCTATATCACCATATACAGGTCATCCCGGTAATCTTGCAATGCCAAGAAAACAGGAAGTTTTTGCGGCTATCAGCAGATATAGAGGGCTGGTTGTAAAAGGATAAACACTAACTTATACTTATTCCTAATCATCTGACCGATATAAAAACTTTGAAAAAGTTTTCACTTCTTTCATTGAAGCTTACTTTCCAAAATGTTATAATCCTCTTATAACTTATATAACTATTTTATCTCTTTACAGGAGATTTCTGATTTAGAAATATACTATAAAACAAAACCTGTAAGTCAAGCTTAGCACTTGATTCTACAGGTTTTTTCTTTTGCTGTTTTTAGGATTTGGAGGTTTTGACATGGCAAACAGAGTAAGAACTCATGGCATTTATTTAATGCTTTCAGATGATGAACTAAAGGTTTTGGAGAAAAAATATAAGCTGTCCGGTTGTAAAACTTTGCGTCAGTTTATTATGAAATGCATCATAGGCAAGGATATTTTTGTATTGGATATGACAGCTTTTAGGGAACTTTCTACAAGTATAGGTAGAATAACCGGTAGCATAAATCAGATTGCAAAGCGGGTAAATTCTACTGCAGCTATCTATAAAGATGACATCCTTGATATACAAGAGCTACTAAAAAAGCAGGGGAAAGATATTTACTCTCTGCGAAAAAAACTATATGACCTTGGAAATTTAGAAAGTATAAATACGGAGGAGATCTGATGGCTGTTACAAAGATTCATCCAATAGAAAAAACTTTGCACTTAGCCCTAAACTACATCATGAATTCTGATAAGACCGATGAAAAAATCCTTATTTCCTCTTTTAACTGCAATCCTAAGCTTGCTCATCTTGAGTTTGAGCAGACAAAAAGAGAATGTAATTCCAAGGCAAAAATATTGGCAAGACATTTAATCCAGTCCTTTGCTCCCGGAGAAACCACTTCTGAGCAGGCACACAAAATAGGACTGGAACTATGCGAAAAAATCTTTCAAGGAAAGTATGAGTATGTACTCACTACCCATATAGATAAGGGGCATCTTCATAATCATGTTATATTTAATAATGTAAGTTTTGTAACTGGTAAGGCGTATCAAAGCAACAAAAGAAGTTATCATCAAATTAGAACTGTCAGTGATGAGATTTGTAAAGAAAACGGTTTATCTGTCATTGATGAAAACTATAAAAAATTCAAGAACAGATATTCCACAAACGGTAAAAGCTATATTGAATATATGGAATTTAAGAAAGGCAGTTCTTGGAAAAACAGACTTCACCTTGCCATTGATAAAGCAATTCTAAAGTCCGGTACTTACGAAGAGTTTTTAAAAGCAATGGAAGATTTAGGATATGAAATTAAGATTGGAAAGTATCTTTCATTCCGCCATAAAGACAAAAAAGATACAGGAAGATTTACAAGAACAAAGGCAAATGTGCTTGGAGAAGATTATACCAAAGAGCGAATTAAAGAAAGAATTGAAGATCCAACCAAACAGCAGATTTATAATAAAGAACAGCTTTATGACAAACTCTCTTATAAAAAGCCGGATACTATTGTAAATATAAAGAACAATGAAAAGGTAAAATCCTCAAAAGGTTATGAAGTATGGGCAGGCAAGCACAACATGAAAACAATGGCTTCATCCTTAAATGAAATGAGAAGATATGGCATAAACACCTATGAAGAACTGGAATTAAAATTAAAGAAAGCAGCTTCAGACAGACAACAATTATTAGATCAGATAAAACAAGCTGAACAGGAAATGAAATCCATATATTCTGTGATAGAAAATAAAAACATCCTTTCTAAAAATCAGCTGATCCATGACATATATATTGAAGATAAGGAAAATAACGCATTTTATGAAGAATACAAGCCACAGATTATTGCCTACGAAATCGCCTTAAAAGAACTTGAAAAATCAGGATACCGTACATTAAGTATTCCTAAACTGTCAGATAAATATACTGTTTTGGAACAGAAAAAAATTAGCCTTATGGAAAAATACGCTTCTCAAAACTTCATGCTCCACGATCTTCAACAAGCAAAGAAAAATACGGATATATACCTTAACAACCATTTGGAAAAATAAAAGAAGGCGACCGCTCCTACCTGATTTTTGGTAGAAAGCAGCTTCCTTCTTTATAAATAACAGATTAGATAAACACAGGGGAAGACATTTTCTTAAACAAACCTACATATCCAAGGAAAAACGGCAGGCTTCTTTATCACTTGTCCATTTCTATAAGATAATCTTCCCTTCTTTTCCATACAACTAAAGAGATTATACCTATTATGATATAGTTTACCACCTGATTGGCTAAATCATTGTTTAAAAGTGGTAGAAAATAAGATTTTTCATTTGTAATAAATCCATGTACTAAAATACAATACACCGTCATAGAGCTGAAGAATGAAATGGCTAAATTAAGAATCTTTCCAATCAATCCAAATTTATCATGAATGAGCTTAAATAAGACAGAATATAGCACTACAGCCACTATTGCCGCTAATATATCCCAAAAATATACGGCATATCCGGATGAAAACTTTACAGAAAAATAATGATGGGTATAGTACCAGCTTGCTATAAATACCGCAAGCTTATCCATTGCAAATAAGCTTATTTTTACAAATGTTGTTCCTACAAACAGGATAACTCCCAAATATAGTATAATTAGGGCTATAAAGATAACAATCATATCATTTCATCCTTTCTACTAAATAATCCTATTTTTCTTATACTATAACGCCCCTCTCCTTTTTTAGCAAACCCTTATTTTAAGTTTAAAATAGAATCAAAAAAAGACAGGGGAAAGCAGCTTATTAAGCTGCCAATCCCCCCACTTTTATCGTTCTACCCCTTTTTCACTTTTCATATTCCCTTGTTCTTTTGATCTGCCATCCGTTTTCTCCTTATAATCGTTCAGTTTTTTAAGTGTTGAAGCCTTCTCTTTTGTATCTTGAGATTGTCCTCTGGCTTTTAACAGCTTGGCGGCATATACCTTAAAGTTTGTATATTGCTTTCCATTTTTTCCGGTACTAAGCTTTTCTTTTCCTGAAAGCGAAACAAAATCCCCTTTTCTAAAGTCCTTTACTGCTTGAACCTGCTCATTATAGGCAAAACAATTCATAAACTTTACATTCCCCATTCCGTCATTTTGAGCAATGGAAAAACTTGCCACTCTGAAATCCTGTCCCTCATTTGATCTTAGATCCTTTATTTCAACATCGGCGGTAAGATTACCTTTGACATATTGTTTTTCTTGATCATTATTATCTTTCAGACTTGTATTTTCTTTTACTGTATTTTCCTCTGTTTGGTATTGCTCGTTTTCACTTATTTCTTCTTTGCTTTTTTCCTGAATACCTGCATCTTTTTCTACCTCTTCCTGCTTTATATCTTTCGCTGTTTTTAGGTCTTCATCAATAAAGTCCATAAACCTTTCATCAATCAACCCCATATAAGAGTCATTCATATAGTTGTCATAGGCATTATCAAGTATGTCTTCATTATTTATATCTGTTTCCAGTGATATTATTCCCTTGATAAAATCACTATGGTTATACTCTGCCAGGAATGATAGCGTTTCTTTCATACTTTCAAAGCTGTTGTTTTGCATATTTGAAATACTTTTTAAATCATTTGCATATCTTCCGTTTACCCACTCAAACTTGCCGTTTCCTTTATTTTCTTTAATTCCTGATGCTATAACAAATTGTTCACCTGTAAATAATACTGCCTGATCTTTCTTTACATCTAATACCGTTGTATGTTCTCCCAGTGCCGTTTTAATAATATCCCCTTTTTTTAAGCTCATAAATTCCTCCATTCTGTCTTTACACTTTATTTTTCTATTAAGATTGAGAAAAGAGTACCCATAAAAGATACTCTCTTCCCATATTTATATATTATATTTTTTATCTGAATCCTACCTTGCATCCTCAAAGTATTCTAATTGATTTTCCCTTGCAACTATTTGACTTACTTGCTCCTTATACCCGTTTAACTTTTCTACTACAGAGTTTCTATCTCTTTTATCAAGATCACCTATACTTTGTACCTTACTGTCTCTAAAGTCGGCATCGTACCTGTCCGCTACACCGTCCAAGTCCGTATCTTTTTCTAACGGGTCATAGAAATTTCCCTCATCATCGATTTCAAGCCCCAGTACCTCTTTTAACTTTTCTTCATCCACATAGATAAGCTCATTAAAATCCCAAAAACCTATGTTTGCCTTTATCTGCACAAGCTCACTTCTATCACTTGCATCAAGAGGATCATAGGTATACTGATAACTGTTAACTAAAGTATTATCAACATAAGTGTTTAATTTATAATTGATTAAATCAAGACTTGTCTGTATTTCATGCTTTTCATCCGGCGTAGTCGTATAAGCAAGCCCTACATCGCTTAAATCAGGAAACAAAGTATCAAAATCCTCTATACTATGATTTTCCTCATACTCTTTATTTAAAAAGTGAATTAATTCTTCTTTTACTTCTTCAAGTAATGGATTTTTTTCCTCTGTTACTGTTTCTTTTTGCCCCATGTCAAGTAGATTATTTACCTCTGCAAGTCTTAGTATCTTTTCTTTTAAAAGCTCATCCTGAGGAAATTTCTTCCCGATTTCAAGTTTTGCGGTTTCAAGTTGACTTTCGGTATCACTAAGCTTACCTAAAGTTTGCTCCAGTCTCTCAGGCATTTTATCAAGGACATTATCCATTCTCGTTATATTTCCTATACCGTCCGTTCCAAACTCACCATAATGATTCTCTTCGCTTTTTAGATTAAATTTATACTGATTGGAAAAGCTGTCATAGTATGCAAATAAATCAAAGTTTCTGTACTCTCCGATTTTTACTTCTTCCGACTTAAAATCATCCGTCTTTTTTATACTTTTTATCTTGCTTATCAAAAATTCTCCGGCTTGTCTTTTATCTGTATATTTTTTGCCGTCAAGAATAAGAGAGGTAAAACTTGACTGAATATATACTGCCTTATCTGTATTTTCTTCTCTATATGGCTCTACCGCTTTTATATCTTTTTGTAAATTCTCAATTCTACTTTTTAAGTTCTCTATTTCTTTAGGGTAAACCTTTACCACCTTATCCTCAAGTTTATACAGGTTTGACTTGAAGTTTGACTCAAGCATTTTTAGCTTGGATACCTCCACATCAAGATCCATCTTCTCACGAATCAAAGGATTACCTGTCGCAAGTGCCTTTATTTCAGCATAATTTAATGTAGCCTCATCCACATCTTCTGCAACTCTTACCGGTGTTTTACTTGTCATTATCTGTGAAATATACTTTTGTTTGTTCTCAAGTGTTTGGAAAAGATAAGCATCAAAGGTATTTTCAGTTACATATCTGAAGATATAAACATCTTTATTTTCATTTCCCTGTCTTACGATTCTTCCGGCTCTTTGAGAAAGATCCGCAGGTCTGTCGAGTAGGTCAGGGATATTACTATCCCTTTCCCCTCTAAGAACCGTGCATGAGAGTTTCCCCTCACACGGCTCAAGCAATTCAAAACATATGCCAATACAGATGTCGGCTAGTCAACTAACGATTTTCTTTGTAGCATTTATCATGCACTAGATAACGGGCTATTTGCCCATTTTCTCTTTGTTCTCGTACATTCCATTGAGTGTCAGCAGTTATCTTTTTATTGCAAAGTGGACATTTATGTTCTTGCTTGTTCCACATATACAGGAGTGATTTCCTTCCTTTTAGTGACAAGAGCATTTTATAAGTCATTCTTTCTTCGAAGTACGATTTCCATTCTATATCAAATGGATTCGCTTCACTTTTTATTTTCTTGTGTCTGATGATTTTTGTATCAAACATAAATTTTAGTGGAAATATATCTACTTTTCCATTCTTGATTGACTTTACTAAGAATGTCCAACGTCTAGTCTTATAGAAATGAAAATACTTATTAGCAATCCAACGTTTCCCTTTTTTAGGGTGTCGCCTTTTCGCCCATTGCCATAGCTTTTGGAAAATTTGGTTGTCTACTTTTTGAAATGTCTTTGATGAAGCTCCACATCTATAGTAGTTTGCCCAACCGATTATTTTAGGGTTTAACAGCCTTATTAGAGTTTCTTGTTTGCAAGACTTATTGCTATCGATTACATATCTAATGCTATCTAAGAACTTCTTTACACTCTTTTTAGACGGCTGTGTAAGTAGTACACCTTTAAATTTCCTGATATTAAATCCAAGAAAATCAAATCCATCATCAATATGTGTAATTAAAGTCTTTTCTTCTGATAATTCTAATCCTCGCTCACTTAAAAACTCGACTAGCATTGGTTTGATGTCTTCCAATGTCGCTTTTGTTCTACCTGTGATTATGAAGTCATCAGCATAACGCACCATATTAACCATTGGAGAGTATTTCTCATATTTTCGATTTACTCTCTTGTTTTTAGTAGCTAATAATTCACCAAGTCCATCTAATGTCATGTTAGCAAGTGTTGGTGAAATAATTCCACCTTGCATTGTTCCCTCATCAGTTGCGAACAATTCTCCTTTAAAGATAACTCCACATTTCAACCATTTCTTTAATATTTTGGTATCCATAGGAATATTATTGAGTAACCATTCATGACTAATGTGGTCAAAACAACCTTTTATATCGTCCTCTAATACCCATTTTGGAGAGTTTTGGCGACATAAGATTGTATGACATTGTTGTATTGCATCTTGTGGGCATCTTTCTTTCCTAAATCCATAAGAGTGAAGGTCTGCCGTCATTTCTGCAATTGGCTCAAGTGCTAATAGATATAGTGCTTGCATTGCTCTATCTTTCATTGTAGGTATCCCAAGCGGGCGTAATTTCCCATTCGCTTTTTTAATAAATACTCTGCGTAAGGGCTGTGGCTTGTATCCTTTTCTTTTTAAACTTAAAATAGCCTCATACTTTGCTTTGTCCGTAGACCATAATACTTTGTCTACTCCTGCTGTTTTCTTACCTTCGTTAGTTGTCACTCTTTTTACTGCGATTGCTTTTGCAGCAAAAGAGTGTGTCAGTGTCCATTGCAAGGATTTTACCTTGCCGTGTCTACCTTCTTTTCTAGCCTTTACAATACGTTCTTGTAGTTTTTTAACCTGTGCTTCGCATTTTTTCCAGTCAATGGATTTCCATGCAAATTCACGGTCAGTAGTTGCACACGTCTTTTTATTAACGTTCATTTGCTTTACTCCTTTCAAAAATTCTATAAGCTTCTTGTAAAGAATTACCTTACGTAGAAGTCTGCACCCTTTCGGGTTAGGGTAAATTTTGAACCCCTATTCATTTCATTACAAAATGACATTCGCTTTTTCTACAATCCTATACCTGCACCTCTATCGGTATTTCTTACGAAATACTTTCCTAAATTCTTAGGAGAGATACAGGCTTACCTTGTTCCACATAGATAACAAGAGTAGGTTAGGCTCTGTCTCATTCGCCGACGGTACTTAATATCCGTGTAATCCTACCATGGAGAGAATTAACTGACCGCTTCCCATTTTGGGCTGGAGCCTATCAGCAACTTTGGCTCGTTGGACATTACGACGTTTAAATGACAGTTCACTTATATTAGCCATACTACTCAAGCCTAGCTCCCTAACCGCATTGTTGCTAGCAGATTCGCCTTAGCCTCATGGCTTCGACTTTACCACTTTCGTGGAGGGCTACATTGTCATACCAGCTTCCAAACATTATCATTGCTGATAAAGCAGGTGGTATTAGGCTACCTCTAACGGAATAGAGGGTTTAATCTTCATTTAGTTAAACAATTATCTATGCGACTTTCAAGTCACACCCATGGGACATCAAGATCATGAATGGCAATGAGTTTATCTTGTGCATTGGTTCCTGCTCCCATCTTCTGCGTAGAGCCTAAAAGCACACGAATTTCTCCTTTCCTTACCTTATCAAAGATAGCATCCTTTTCCCTGTTGTTGTTTGCATTATGGATAAATTCAATTTCTTCTTTTGGAATTCCCATCGTAATAAGTTTGTTCCTAATATCATCATAAATATTAAACTCGCTTGAGGGTGTAGACATATCACAAAAGACAAGCTGTGCCGACTTTTTATCCGTATATTTATCCCATATACTGAAGATGTTTTTTACACAAGTATTTACCTTACTGTTCTCATCATCAGGAAGTAGTGGATTTATAAGCCTCTGATCAAGTGCCATCTTCTTTCCGTCATTTGTAATAAGCAGCATATTATCGACAGAGGAATCCACTTGTTTTGCTCGAACCTTATCCGCCCTTTCAGAAAAAGTTTCAAGTATTTGCTTTTGCTCCTCGGTCGGTTTTGTTTTTATGGTTTCAAAATGTGCATTCGGAACGGGAAGATTTAATACATCCGCCGTTTTTATATCCATAAACTGTTTAACCATATTCATAAGTTCCGGGAGATTGTAAAACTTTGAAAATCTTGTCTTACTTCTATATCCGTTTCCTTCAGGATTAAGCTCTATTGCCGTAACTGTTTCTCCAAAGGTAGATGCCCATGAATCAAAGTGCTGAAGGTGCATTTTTTTAAGTCCGTCATACTGAAGATACCTTTGCATGGTATAAAGTTCAGCCATACTGTTACTGACTGGAGTTCCTGTTGCAAAAACAATTCCCTTACCACCTGTTATCTCATCCATATATCTGCACTTCATAAGCATATCGGATGACTTTTGTGAATCCGTTGCACTGATTCCTGAAACATTTCTCATTTTTGAAAACAGGTACAGATTTTTATATGAATGGGCTTCATCCACAAAAAGCTTATCAATTCCCAGTTCCTCAAAGGTTACCACATCATCTTTTTTATAATCATCATTAAGTTTCTTTAACTTTGCCTCCAGACTTTTCTTTGTCTTTTCAAGCTGCTTTACGCTAAATCTTTGATCTCTGTCTCTTTTATACTCTCCGATAAATTCCACAATCTCATCAATCTTACTTTTAAGTTCATACTCCTGTCTTTCCTTTGAAATCGGGATTTTCTCAAATTGACTATGACCTATAATAACCGCATCATAGTCTCCTGTTGCAATTCTACTACAAAATCTTTTCCGCTTGTCCGGTGTAAAGTCCTTTTCCGTAGCACAAAGTATATTTGCTGCCGGATAAAGCTCGTTAAACTCACGCCCGAACTGTTCTACTATATGATTTGGAACTACAAACATAGCTTTAGAACTCATCCCAAGCCTTTTAGACTCCATTGCAATTCCTATCATCTCAAAGGTCTTGCCCGCCCCTACTTCATGTGCAAGTAATGTATTCCCTCCAAAAAGTCCCCTTGCTATTGCATCTTTTTGATGAGGTCTAAGCTTAATTTCAGGATTTATCCCGTCAAAAGGCAAATGGCTTCCGTCATACTCCCTTAATCGAATGGAGTTAAATCTTTCATTATATTTTTTCACCAGTCGGTTTCTTCTGTCCACATCCTCAAAGATCCAATTTTTAAATTCTTCTTTTATAATTTCCTGTTTACTCCTTGCAAGCATGGTTTCTTTTTGATTTAAAACAGATGTTTTCTTTCCGTCCGAATCAATGATCCGGTCATATACTTTAGTATCTCTAAGATTTAGACTATCCTCTATAAGCTTATATGCGCTCACTCTGCTTGTTCCATAGGTGAAATTAGCCAGGTCGTTATTTTTATCTGTGCTTTTTCCCTCTACCCTATACTCTCCCGTAAAATCAGTATATTTAATATCTATATTCCATCTGTTTGATGCGGAGGTCTTTAACAGATTAAACATAAAGCTCTTATAGTCTTTTTCAGGTATCCATGTAGAACCCATCTTGACAGTTATATCACTTGCTTCAAGATTTTTTGGCATTACTTCTTCCAGTCTTTTTTTCTGATAATTAAGAGCGGATAATTCCTGTTTTAATACCGAAATTTTTTCTGTTATTTCCGATTTATATGATAATTCTTCCTGATTGGATCTTCTTGCTTCAAATCCCGATTGTAATTCATGAGGCTTATCTAACTCCTCTTCATTCCTTTTAACTTCATAATCTATATTTTTTATATATGCGTCTACTACTTCTATTTTCTCTCTGATATTACCTGATAAGTATTCATCTGCACTGACATAATTTCTTGAAAAATCTCCCAAATCTTTGGCTGATAAAAAAGGCGTAATATCACTTGGTTCAAAACTGTCAAGATTTAAGAATATCTCTCCTTTTAGCCCTTCTATCAGCTCTTTTCTTATATTTCCTGTAAGCTCCTCCATATACTCAAAGTTTACATTTCCCTTTTGAGATATAGAAAGGATTAATGCCTCTGTTAAGCTATCCGTATGTTCAATTACCATAGCTTTTTTAATGGTTCTTTTTGTAAAAATATCGGACTTACCGATAAAGTTACCTTCTTTATTAAGGTTTTCCAAGGTGGACACTAAAGAGTAGTTGGCATCCTCCTGAAGTAGTCTTTTATTTGCCCTTGAATTAATTAGTCCATATTTATTAGAAAAATCATCATAAAGCTTATTTAATCTGCCCTGTAAGGCTTTTATTTCTCCTTCCGGATAATCTTCCTTTTGATAGGTAATTACTCCTCTTAACGCTTTTTCTATTTCAAGATATGCCCCTATCTTCTCTTCATCAGTTTTATTTAAAAGTACTCTTTGCATAATGGAGTTTTCTCTAAAGTACACCTTATCTTCAATCACTGCATAGGAATAATTCTTAACATTGTCATCAGCCGGCAGTGTTTCTGTTTCAAGTTCTTCGTTTAACTTCGCTTTTTCATAAGTGCCTTTGATATTTTTAATTGCAGCCTCAAGCTGTTCTTTTATTGATTTACTTTTATCTGCAATACAAGCAAGAGTAGTGCCGAACCTGCCCGGTACTTCCTGCATACTACCAAGTACCATTTCAGGATTATCTACAAAGTATTTGTTATAGCTTAGTCCCTGCCTGTCCTTATCAATCTTAACCCAGTCCTCATCTATCTTTAACAGCCTGTCTCTTTTCTTTAAGAAAATAATATCACTTGTAACCTCTGTACCAGCTTCACCTTTAAATGTATTATTTGGAAGCCTTATAGCTCCCAGAAACTCTGCACGCTCACTGATATATCTTCTTATATCCTCATTTCTTTTATCCATTGTGCCTGATGAAGTTATAAAAGCAATTATTCCTTTGCTACGCACCTTATCCAGTGTTTTGGCAAAAAAATAATCGTGAATAAGAAAGTTGTTTTTTTCATACTCACGATCGGATACCCTATACTCTCCAAAGGGTACATTTCCTACAGCTATGTCAAAAAGATTATTTGAAAAACCAGTTTCTTCAAAGCCTTTTACCTGAATGTTTGCATCAGGATAAAGCTTTTTAGCAATCTGTCCGCTGATAATGTCAAGTTCTAAGCCGTAAAACTTTGAGGTTTGCATTGACAAAGGAAGATTTCCGATAAATCTTCCCGTTCCCATACTTGGCTCTAAGATATTTCCACTCTCAAATCCCATATCGGATAAAGTATGATAAATAGCATCTATTACTACCTTAGGTGTGTAAAAAGCGGTAAGCGTACTCTCTTTGGCAGCCTCATACTCTGATAGTGATAGGTTTTCTTTTAAAAATCCTCTTGCTTCCTGCCACTGTCCCCCCCGCTCCTCATCAAAAACATCTGAAAGTCCTCCCCAACCTACATATTTGCTTAAAATATCCTGCTCTTCTTTTCCAGCATTTCTGTTTTCTTTATCAAGCTGTTTTAGTACCCTTATTGCCTCGATATTGTTTTTTAATCGTTCTGACGGTGGTAAGACTTCATCTTCTCTTGTTATCCTGTAATTGACGGGTAGATTGTTTTTCTTATTCTCTTCTTTTTTATAGGATTCTTCTTGCTTTGGTACTTCACTTAAAGCTTCTTTATTTAAGACAGGTAAAACTTCTTTATATACACTTTTCTCCGGTGATTTTTCTTCTGTGGAAAGTATCTCAAAGTCAAGTTCGTTTTCATTTCTAAATGTCAGGATCTCACTTCCTGTAACAAAGCCGCTAAGATACCCTTCATTATCATCCAATTTTATTGTCTTATAGTTTCCATGATCCTTTATTTCCGAAATCAGGTATTCCTTTCCTTGATATCTTACCTGCATACCTTCTTTAAAAATCGGCTCATTTACATTTTCTTGTACTTTTGCCTTTTTAATCTGTTCATTTATATAACCTGTAAGAAGTACATTTCTATGGTTATCATCAAGCAAGTAAGAGAGGTTTTGAAGCATTTCATGATAACTTTCATACTCGATTGCACGATTAGAATTAAGCATATATCCATTGTATCTCAGGTTTTGCTTTATCTGTCTGTTTTTCATATCTAAGACAAGTTCTGCTTCATACCCGACTTTCCCATCTATGCTGTTTGTTATATGCTCCGGTGCTTTTAAGTTTCCTTCATCTACAGTCTTTTTAAGCAAAATAAATTCTTCATTTTGATAGTTATACTGATACCCTCCGGCTTCTTTTTCTTCTTTAAAAGTCAGAGCAGATATAATCTCATTCTTATCTCTAAGCTCGAATGCTTTTTTATTTTCTTCTTCAGCTAAATCAACTTGTATTTCACTTTCTTTGTTACTATGGGCAGTATTTTGATATACTTCATTTATTATCTCCTGAGTTGGTGCCGTGTTTCTATAAAAATAGGCAAACTCTCTTTTATTTACTTCACTACCCTCCCCTATATCCACTCTGTAATGTTCTTTTACTTCGCCGTCTACGATATGGTCAAAATAAAACTTTGAATACCCTAACCACTCATCTGTCATTTGCCCATACTTATCTTTGCCTACAGTTTCATTATGTATACTTATTTTTTCATCCAACTCTTTTATTTCATTAAGAAGCTCCTTTGTAACAATCATACCTGTATAGTCTTTTTCTGTTAGACTTGATTTTTCATGAAATTCCACCACCCAGTAATCATTTGGATTTTTCTCTTTATATGATGTATTTTGATTTAAGATATTTTCTGTACTGAAGATCTTTTCTCTTTCTATTTGTAACTCATAGATTTTTTCGGCTTCTTCATAAGATATTTCTCTTTCATCCTGAATTAAAAGTATTTCTTCTTCCCTTTGTATATCCGGATCAATAGCGGTACCGTTTTCTTTATCTGTTATATTCTCTTTTTCCGGATTTGAATATCCCGTTTCTATATTTTCTTCTTTTGATTTTGGCTGTTTTTGTATACCGAATGTGATATCCTTACTTTCGTATCTACCATTCTTTATTAAGTTTTTAACCCTTACTGCAACCTGACTCCAGTTAAGTATAAGCTTGGGAGAGTTCCCCTTTTTAAGACCTATTCCCTTGGCATCATGCCATTCACTGCTTTCCACATTTCCTGATAAAGCATGAGTTCTTCCACCTGTGCCGTACTCATTTTTTAAAAACTCCGCCTGTTCTGAAAGTGTATGATTTTCTCTAAAAAAGTCGGCAATCCGCTTTTTACCTCCTGAAATACCGCTTCCTCTTCTTAAGTTTTCATCTATCTCATCTTCTGTGATAAATTCTTTTATCTTTGGTAGTTCAATAATACCTGAACTAAATTCCTTCCTTGGTATTTCCAAATCATTTAACCTTTGTAAAATCTCTTCCGGCTTATGAAAATGAAATCTTAATATCCCCTTATTTTCCATATAGTCCTGTAAAAATATGCTATATTCTTCTCTAAGCTTATTCCTAAATTCAGGACTTCTAAGCTTTTCTGAAAGTTCTTCGGTTTCGTCAGGGAATCCTTGTTTTTCTGTTCGGTCAAGAACATGTAGGTAAGCTTCTTTTAAATCATCTGCAAAATCTCTTTTTAAGTACCACAGCTTTTCGGCAAGTTCTTTTCTTTCATAGGAAAAGGCTTCTGCCACCTCTACATTGGTTGCATATTCACCGCTTTCAATAAGTTCTCCTATACGCTTCGCTGCATCAGACCATGATAAAATCTGCATAGGATTTGTTTTTGATGAAATGTCATTGGATAAGTAAACTCCTTCTTTATCATACCATGCACAAACCTTGTTTCCGTCCACTTCATAACCGTTTCCGCCTTTAAAAGTATCTTTAAAAAATTCTGCTAATTCTTCTATACTTTTCCCTTTAGAATACTCAGCTAAAACCTTTAATCTTAAATTCTCTTCATTTCCTCCATAAATTAAAACCGTGTCTATTTCTTTTTGCTGTAAGGGTAAGTTAAATCTCACCTGACCGCCTTCATTCCCGGCAAAAGAAAAAGAAGTCTTATCGACTTCCTTTTCAATATTTCTGATATTTAGTTGTGAATCACTTTCTATACCCAGACTATCTGTTCCAGTACCATCCTTGTAAGTGTCATATCGAGATTTTTCTTCAGTCCCGTGTATTTCAGAAAATCCTCCGACTTCAGTTCGTTTGTAAGCCCCCAAGCCTCCATCATTTTCGGCTCCTCCTTCTCCAAAAATTCCTGTGCCTGTTCCTCTATATTTAGAAGATGCTCCATCAATGTCCCCCTGTAATACATGCTTTGATACTGATTCTCTCTGTTTTCTTTCAAGAATTTGAGCCTCTCCCTGCCAAATCTGTTCAGTCTGCTCTGATCTATTATCTTTGGCATCTCTATATTCGGTATTAGAACTTCCTCTCCGTCTTCCATCTTCTCCAAACTGTAGGTTCCCCCCTGTTTCTCGAACAGATTCTCTTTGACTATCGTGGTGTAGGTTTTTTCCTCCAAAAGATATTCTCTGTCCGCCAGTATTACTGTTTCTTTCATCAGCCAAGCCTCCTTTATTTTCTTCATTATTTATTGTTTCGGTATTTTCACTGCTTTCATTTACATTATAACGCTCCTTATCGGTCTTTGTCCGCTCATTTATCTCTACTTCTTTAAGTTTTTCTCTCTCACCTATTCTCCCTATTTCTCTTCCGATAGCTATAAGCATTTCTTTAGAAATTAAAGATATTTCTCCAAGAAGGCTGTCAATATCCTGTCCATGTTTAATACCCGATACTGTTTTCAGTTTGCCCTCATCAATAGGAATACCTATATCCATTCTTTGTGTCAATGAAGTCTTTACGGATTCTGTGATAAATTGTATCAGTTCTGCCTTGGTATGGCTTTTAAGTGTATCATCCGTCAGCATATCAAAGATGGTATATATCCTTTTCCTAACATATAAATCTATAAGAGCGTTTATCTTTTCTTCCTGTGAAAAAAGCAGCCTACTGTTTCTTTCTTTAAAGTTGTCAATCAGTGAATCTATAGCTAAAGTATGCTTCTCAGGTTCATATTTCCACAGTTTTACTTCATTGATCTTATTTCCTATACTGACTGTTTGACTGACATCAAATACATACTTTACCTTTGGTAGTCTCATGCTTAAATCAAGAATCGGTATTCCCTTTTCTCCTCTTTTTACACTTCTTCCAAGCTTTTTCCAAAAATCATACTCCGCACAGGCAGTTGCTCTCTTGTAGGTACTGTAAATACTTAACTGGTGCATATATGAGTATTTATAGTTATTTCCCATTGTCTTTAGAAAATCTTTGTAGGAACTTACATCCCTTCTGATTTCCTCTAAAGAGTGAGATAAAATATCACTGATTTTTTCAGTTGAATATCTTGGCATCTTTCCCTCCTTCTTATTCTTGTTCTCTTCTTGTTTTACATTATTTGTAATATCAGCCTTTTCTTTATTCCAATCATAAAACTTGCTTATACCGTTCATTGCCCTGTCTGCAATATAGTGTATATAGTCCGTACTTCCTCGCTTTTTATACCACTTGTTTCTTTTAAGTCCGCTATTTTCCATAAGGCTGATTGACTTTTTCTTATCTGCGGTGTAGTAAAGCAGCCTCCCAAGCATAAAAAAATCAGCCTCGGACTGACTATTAAAATAGTTTTGATAATTCCCGTTATATATTTGTCTTAGATCTTCTCCGCTATAGTTAAAGTATCCCCTATTAAACAGTATGTTAAGAATATCATTTTGCGAGAACCTGTTTTTATAAGCCAAACTACTTGGATTTAGATTAATCCTACCCACTTTGCCTTCTACGGAGTCTATACTTGGCATATATTTTTGATAAAGCGGTAATAATTCCTGATTGATATTTACTATTTTACTTCTGTCTTTATCCGTTAATATATTCCCGGTTATTGTAAAAAATCTGTCCCTGTCATAAATTTCAAGGTTTTTATATCTTTTTCTTTCTCCCGGTACTTTACCTTTTCCTATAAAATGTAATCCAGTTTTTGACGGAGAGATTTCCGCATAGGTGGAAATCCCTCTTAGAAAATCTGCTGTCATGGAAGCGGCATTAAAGTCCATACTGTATTCCATTATTTCATCACTTACCTTATCTATATCAATTCCGATATACCCGTCCCCTAAGAAAAATCCTAAACCGGTTCCTTGATTTTTACATAAAGCATCCATGCAATCCTTGTAACTATGCCAAGTTTTTTTATCATTTGACTTGGCAGGTTTTCTGTTTGGCATAATAGGCATTTTTGTGTTTTTTCCGTCTCTTACAATGATTTTATAAAGACACCATCTTTTCTCTAGCTTTAATTCATCAGGAATATTTTTATATTTGATAAGGTCGGCTTCTTTCATTATATTTCAATTCCCTTATCCTTTTTTACTGTCTTTTCTCCTTTCCCATTTTCTTCAAGTCTAATCTTTTGCTGATTTTCTTTAAGTGTTTTTAATACTGAAGGTTTTCTTTTTATATTTTGACTACTCCTATCATCATTCTTTATAGGCTTGTTCTCTGATCTTTCACTGCCATCTCTCACAGCTGCTTTTTCACTTGCATTAATGTCTTTATTTTCATTATCCGCCTGCTTAATCTCTTCCTTATTCCCCTTATTTAATTTTTCCTCATCCTTTTGTATCTCTTTAGATAAGGTATCAAGTTTTTCAAGGCAGTTATTAAGCTTCTTTTGCTGATCTTTAATGAAATTTTGCATTGAGTTTACCAGTCCCTTTACAATTCCAATTTTTACTTGCACAAACTTTTCCTGTGCTTTGGTAAGGCTGTAGGTAAGCTGATGTTTCATGTTGTCATAAAGATGTTTAATACTTCCTACCGCTTTTTCCTGAAGCTTAATAAGGGAGTTTCCTACCGTCTTAATATCCTTAACTATAAGTGAGCTAAGGCTTATGTTATCCATTTCATTAAGCCTTTTAATCTCCGCTTTAAGACCTGTTATTTCATCTTTAAGTGCCTTTAACTCTTCAATATTTACATCAAAGTCTTTGTTTTTTAGCTCTCCTTTAAGCTCCCCGGCAATTTTAAGCTGTGTATCCGTATTATCTTCTAAAAAGTCGGCTGTTTTTGTATATTCTTTTTTGATCTCATTTATAACTTCCTTTGTCTGTTCTTCCTGTCTTTGAATGTTTTTATTATCGTTCATTTCGTCCTCCTTAA
>NZ_JAGEKB010000004.1:0-127066 GCF_017565785.1 Lachnoanaerobaculum sp. Marseille-Q4761 | reverse complement strand
CTGAACTGTCTGAACTGATTCTCGACCTTAGCAATCCACAGCTCAAATACGGCTTTTTACTTTTGAATGGACAGCCTATCGAAGCAAATCTCGCTTATAAGGACATTTACAGTATAGCGAAAAAGAGCATTTATATCGTTGATAACTACATTGGAGTGAAAACTTTGGTCTTGTTAAAAGATGTCCCTTCATCGGTAGAGGTCATTATATTCAGTGATAACATCGGCAAAGGACTTCATACCCTTGAATATCAAGATTTTTGTAAGGAGTATCCGTTTAGAAAGATAACATTCCAAAAATCCGGTGGAGAGTTTCATGACAGATACATTATTATCGACTGGAATACCGAACATCAACGAATCTATCATTGCGGAGCGTCTTCTAAAGATGCAGGGCAAAGAATCACAAGCATAACGGAAGTGGTCGATCAGATGATTTATACAGACCTTATCAATAACCTATTGAAAAATCGGGTGTTGAAGTTAAAATAGAAGTAAAAAATGGATTGGAAATTTGAAAAACATTTATAAAGTTAGTTCGAAAGGATTAATATTATGCAATTACCACTTTTCGATAAAATAGATGGATTAGCAGAAGAAAAACAACATACAAAATTTAAATTTTTACGAGATAAAATACTGCTTCGAAACGAAAAACTATTACTATGTTCTTATACAGATGGATTGGTAGATAAAGATAATAAAATGATTAGGCAATTTCAAGAAACATTTCATTCTACATATTGGGAAATTATTATTTACCAAGTATGTTTAGAAGCTGGATTTTCTTTAGATCAATCGCATAATTTTCCTGATTTTATTATCAAAAAACCTTGTGAGTTTTATATAGAAGCAGTTGTATCTAATATAAAACAAACTGGAATTCCAGAGTATAAACGAACTTTGGAGGATTATTTCTCTATGTTGGTACCGCCTCATTTACAACATGATTTCTATGATATATTGGATGAAAGTATTATTAGAAGCTTGACAGCTATATCATCAAAAATTAAAAAGTATGGAGATTATAAAAGAGCAGATTGGTTTAATGAGCAGAATCCATTTATTATTGCACTAAGTTCATGTGATCAAATAAATTATGGTAGAGAATTCATTTATTCAATGATGGCATTGTTATATGGAAGATATTTTATTCCTGACGAAAAGGGTTGCATTACTAAAAAATATGTAAAAAAAGTTGAAACGGGAGCTGAATTGCCAATTGGTATTTTTTTGAATGCTGAATATAGTGAAGTTTCTGCTATTATGTATACTTGCACTAATACTATAGGGAAATTAACTGCTCTTGCTTTATCAAAAGGTATGAATACTTTTAATCAGGTTATAGATGTGGTAAGAGATACTGAAGACAATGAGTTTCCTTTTAAGTTTAGAATTGTTAGCTCCAATCAACCAGAGAGTGTTTCTGAGGGTATTTTTGTCTTTCATAATCCATATGCAAAAAATCCAATTGATCCTAAACTTTTTGAAAGAACTAATGTCACTCATATTTTTCTTAAAAATAATGAATTAGTAATATTGGGAGTAACTACGCCTATATATACTCGATTTAGCGGAGCTTCATTATTTTTTAAAAATGCAGATATGTTAAAAAATATCATAACAGAGTTGGCGATTAACTTTAACATATTGGATGAAGATATGATCAACAAGATAATTGAAGAAATGAAAAATCGGTAAAGAAGAAAGAGAGGATGGAGTATTGCTTAGGATAAAATATGTATCCAATACTTGACACAAGGGTGGAATTGTAAGTATCATATAGTATTTGCACCAAAATATAGGAGAAATATAATATATGGAGAGCTAAAGCAGGATATAGCAAATATATTGAGCATGTTATGTAAAAGAAAAGAAGTACATATAGTGGAAGCAGAGGTATGTCCGGATCACATACATATGCTGGTAGAGATTCCGCCCAAAATGAGTGTATCAGATTTTGTAGGATATTTAAAAGGTAAGAGTACACTAATGATATTTGAAAGACATGCAAATCTAAAATACAAGTATGGGAATAGACATTTTTGGTGTAGGGGATATTATGTAGATACGGTAGGAAAAAATGCAAAAAAGATAGAAGAATACATAAGGAATCAGCTAAATGAAGATATTTTATATGACCAAATGAGTATGAAAGAATATATAGACCCGTTTACGGGTGAGCCGGTAATAAAAAGCAATAAGAAAAAATAAGCCCAAGGGGCTAAGCAAGTAAATGATGTGCGGTTGGCGAACTTTCGATGAGTCTTTAGACTCAAGCGCAGGTAAAGAGCCCTTATAGGGCGAAACAACAAACCACCGGCTTAGCCGGTGGTACTGATTTTGTGGATTGTGATAAATATCATGAGAAGAAGTACAGCTATAGATATGAGGTAAATGCTTATGCAAGAATTTAAGAATTGGAAACAGCCGATACTTCCTGAAAGCATCGAACAGGGAGATATGCCGGGTGATAAGGTCGTAATCAGTGAGTATCATATTGACAGGGCAAACAGAATCTTCCCGTATTTACTTGAGGAGATTAAAAAGGTCAAGGAAGAAAGCGGCAATAAAAAGATAGTTGTGGCTGTATGCGGAGGCTCGGGGGTGGGTAAGTCAGGAATAGCTGCCGTATTATCCTATTATTTAAAAGAGATAGGACTGGGAAGCTACACTTTGTCAGGAGATAATTACCCCCATCGAATTCCTGAGTATAATGATGCTGAAAGATTACACCTGTTTAGAGAAGGTGCATTAAAAGAAATGCTAAAAGACGGTGAGTACAGTAAAGAGCGCTTTGATATAATTCATGCATTGCAGATAGAAGGAGAAGATGCCGATACTGAAAATGCTAAAAAATATGATTGGTATAAATCATATTTGAAGGGTGGTCGTAAGGCGTTGGAAGGCTATCTTGGTACTGAAAATGAGCTTGGATTTAAAGAATTGGAAGATATTTTAGCAGAATTTAAGTCGGGTGCGGATAAGATATGGCTAAAGAGAATGGGAAGAACCGATACACAGCTATGGTATGAAGACATTGATTTTAAAGATGTAGGTGTTCTTATGATTGAATGGACACATGGAAACAGTGACTATTATAAGGGAGTGGATATTCCGATACTGCTCCACAGCACCCTACAGGAAACATTGGAATACAGATTGCTTAGGAATCGTGACGGTGCAATAGACAGTCCTTTTACTACGATGGTACTTGAGATTGAGCAGGAGATGATAAAAAATCAGGCTCATAAGGCAAAAATAATAATTGCCAAAAATGGTGACAGACTAAGTTATACCGATTATTGTAAATCTATGGGAATGTAGGGAGATGGATATGAATAAAAATGATAATGGTCCTATGCTGAATGCATACCCGGACAGTCTGGGAGGAAGCCTTGGTGATATTGTAAATTTCTTGAGCAAAAAAGAATTAAAGGATGTTTTTTCTTCCTTTTATATACTTCCAAGTCTGTTTCATACAGATTTGGACAGGGGATTTTCAGTTATTGACTATGAATTAAACAGTCTTTTTGCAAAAAAAGAGGATTTAGAAGAATTTAAAAAGCTGGGAATTGATTTAAAACTTGATTTTATATTAAATCACGCATCCGTATTATCTGAGCAGTTTCAGGATATTATAAAGAAAGGTGAAGAATCAAAGTACAGAGACTTTTTTATAGATTGGAATAAATTCTGGGACGGATGCGGTGAGATGACTGATGCAGGATATATACAGCCAAATCCGGATTTAATAAAGGATATGTTTTTTAGAAAACCGGGACTGCCGATATTGATGGTTCGCTTTCCTGACGGAAAAGAAGTTCCTTACTGGAATACATTTTATCAGGAAGTAAGATATCCTGCTTTAGATGCTGTAGATATAAGAGATATTGCCTCTGTACAGTATGGTATTGCAGAAGGACTTGCCAATTTATTAAATGAGGGGTTAAGAGAGGGTAAATCGCCAGCAGAGCTTTTAAGTGAGAAAAATATCTATACAGATAAGATAACTGATAATCAAAGGACAGTGCTTTGCGAAAAGCTGGAATCAGAGAGAAAATATCTCGGGCAAATGGATTTGAATATAAAATCACCTCTTGTATGGGAGTTTTATGATAATACTTTAAAGACATTGGCTAAATATGGTGCGGAGATTGTACGACTGGATGCTTTTGCCTATGCTCCAAAGGGAGTAGGCGAGAAGAATTTTCTAAATGAGCCTGCTACCTGGGATGTACTTACAAAGGTGAGAGAATTGGCTGATAAATATAATCTAAGATTACTGCCTGAGATTCATGCAAGTTATGAGGAAAAAATCTATAAGAAAATAGCGGATAAGGGCTATATGACTTATGATTTCTTCCTTCCGGGACTTATTATAGATGCTTTTGAGCAGCAATCCGGTGAGGTCTTAAAAAGATGGGCGGATGAACTTGTAGAAAAAAAGATACAGGTTGTAAATATGCTTGGATGTCATGACGGTATTCCTCTGCTTGATTTAAAGGGGCTGATTAGCGAAGAAAGAATTCAGTCTGTTATAGATACCGTAGTGAAAAGAGGAGGTTATGTAAAGGATCTTCACGGTCAGAAAAATGTATATTATCAGGTGAATGCGACCTATTACAGTGCGCTTGGAGAAGATGATAAAAGGATGCTTTTTGCCAGAGCTATTCAAGTCTTTATGCCCGGAAAGCCTCAGGTATGGTATCTGGATCTCTTTGCCGGAAAGAATGATTATGAGGCGGTAAAGAGAGCGGGAGCAGGAGGTCATAAAGAAATCAATCGTACCAATCTGACTGTAAAAGAGATGGAAGACGGATTGCAAAGTGATATTGTACAAAAGCAGCTTGAAATACTGAGACTTCGTTCTACATTTCATGCATTTTCAAAGGATAGTGAATTTGAAATGAAATGTGCCGGAAGTAAGATTTTTATGGAATGGAAAAATAATAACAGCCATGCAGTGCTGGAAGGAAATTTATTAAGCTGTGAATTTAATATTATAGCCAAGGAGAATGGAGATATTGTTTATAAAAGCGACCTCTAAGTTATTTAAAAGAAAAATAACAACATAGTCGTGGAGAAAGTTATGCATTTAAAGATTCATCCTAAAGATAAAATGACTCCCTTGGAAAGAGAAAGGGCTATAGCTGAAAATAAAGACTATGACAGAATAATTATGGATCCGTTTTTAGGTGATATAAAAGCTCGCATTATAGGAAAGAATATTGCAGATTATTGGAGTGATGCAAACAATTTGCTAATGGGTGATGTGGAGGGTATGAACAGATTCGGTCTTGATATTATGGATGTGGGACCGAATCTCTATGGTATAGCTGAGGCAATGGGAGCAGTATTGCATTATCCTGAACATGGATATATCTCTATAAAGAATCGTCCGATATACAGTATGGATGAAGTGTCTAAACTAAAGGATATAACTAAAGACAGCGGCAGAATGGCAATGTATTATAATGCAAATGCAAAATTAAGGGAGATTGCAGACGGATTTTGCAGGGTTTGTACTTCACTATCAGGTCCCATTACATTGGCAGGTTTATTATTGGGTACAGATAATTTATTGGGGGAGATGGTAAGTTCACCTGATAAAGTGCATATATTTTTAAGATACATTACCGAGAATATAAAATATGTGGTGGATATTTTTGCAGGACTTGATATAGACTTTGCTATGGCTGATCCGATAGCAAGCTGTACAGTGATAAGTCCACAGATGTATCTTGAATTTGCATATCCATATACTTTGGAAATAAGTTCGTATATAAGAGAGAAATCAGGAAAAGCACTGACTTATCATGTCTGTGGTAATACAAAGCAGGTATGGAAATATATAAAAAATCTCGATATAGGGATTTTCAGTATAGATAATAAGATGGATATAGATGAAACCTGTGATTTTTTCTCGGATTCAAATAGGATTGCCGGTAATGTGGATTCGGTATCTATTATATGTCATGGAACAAAAAACGATATAGAAAATGAAGTAAAAAGATGTATCAGAGCAGGCAGGAAATGTAAGAAAGGATTTATTCTTACACCGGGGTGCAATCTGCCATTAAATACCACAGATGAAAAGATAGATATGTTTTTGGATGCAGGGAGAAAATACAGTACTATATAAGGAATAGGATTAATTTTGGTATTAATTTAAATCAAATGCTTATATTTTACCGTAAAACTACCTAAAAAGTTTGCAAATAAAAAGACATAATGGAATCATTATTTACAATGAATATGTAAGTTATTTTTTGGGAAAAAAATGAGCCTTGTAATAAGTGATAATCTAATTTATTACAAGGCATTTTTCTTTTTACAATAGTATACATATTAAAATGTGTATACTATTGAAACGAACAAAATTCAATTACTAAAAACATAAAATTAACTATGAGATCCTTTAAACTATTTATTTGACATCTTCTCCAAATCGGAAACTTTATCAACCAACAATAGAAATTCCAGCTTGCTCGTATCATCTTTTATATCCGAAACAGAATTAAGTAGTGATAAGGCGCTTTCATAGCTTGAGCTACCTTTATATTCCGAGTCACGAAGGAGCATTCCGGTTTCCGCTATGGCTGATGCAAATTTCATATTGTCGGACATCTCAGGTTTGATGGATTCGGTTGTAACAGGGTAGTTCAGCTCCTGACTTGTTTCGGAATCAGGCTCCTTATATCTTACAGCTATATTTAAAAGATCATTAGACTCTGTGACAGAACTGCTTTGATATTTTAAATCCGAGCCGATATCCATTGGAGAGTCTGTATCTACTATCTCATAGAGTACGGTTACCCTGTGACCTGAACCTACCTCGCCGCCATCCTTGGTATCATCCTTAAAATCCTCATCATCCATAATTCGATTTTCATAGCCTAGCAGTCTATATCCCTTTATAAATTTAGGATTAAATTCCAGTTGAAACTTTACATCCTTTGCCACTGTAAAGAAGTTTGCACCCAGTTCTTCTGAGAGAACCTTCTTTGCCTCAAATCTTGAATCAATATATGAATAATTGCCGTTTCCATTGTCGGCAAGTGCTTCCATCTTATTATCCTTTATATTTTCAGTACCGAAGCCCAGTACGGAAAGGAATACACCGCTTTCTTTTTCTTTTTTAATAAGTCTTGTAAGTTCACCCTCGCTTGTGATTCCGACATTTAAATCGCCGTCTGTAGCAAGTATAACTCTATTATTGCCATCCGATTTAAAATATTTTTTGGCAATTTTATAGGCTGTTTTTATACCGTCTGAGCCTGCCGTACTGCCGGCAGCTTCCAAATCCTCTATGGCGGACATTATCTCTTTGGAATCTGAACCCCTTGCGCCTTCCAAAACAACCTGATCATATCCGGCATATGTAACAATGGATATTGTGTCATTTTCCTTTAACTCCTCACATAGGAGCAGAAAGGCATTTTTTACCAATGGCAGCTTGTCAGGTTCATCCATAGAGCCTGATACATCTATAAGAAATACCAGATTTGACGGTTTTTTCTCGGACTCCTCGACCTTTTTTGCCTGCATACCTATCATCATAAGCTTCGTATCAGGGTTCCAAGGGCAGGCTGAAATTTCGGTACTTACAGAGAATGGCTCACCATCCTTTGGTTGCGGATAATCATAGCGGAAATAGTTTAACATCTCCTCTATTCGTACAGAATCAGCCGGAGGCAATTCTCCGGAATTTATAAAACGCCTGATATTTGCATATGATGCAGTATCTACATCCGCTGCAAATGTGGAAAGCGGCGAAGTTGCTACAGCATGGAAACTGCTTTCTTTGATAGCATTATACTCCTCCGTATTATAATTAACATTCGGTTCGTAACTAACATATGGAGCAGCATTTTCGGCTGTTTTTGCGCCGTCATAAACGGCACCGCTGTTATAATGTGGGGCTCTACATCCGGTAAATAAGACCGGCGCGCTGATGGCAAATATCAGCATGCCTGCGCTTACTTTAAAAAAACTTGATCTTTTTTTCATATACTCATCCTCCTAATAAAACAATCAAGTCTAAAGTGTTATAATAATAGTAACATTAAATACAAGATAATAAAAGTAGAAGAGCATAAGTATTTATTAAAAATTATATAAATAAAAGAATATAATGAAATTATATTTATAATGTAATGATAAAATTTTCAGATTAATATAATATATACAAATAGGAATGTATGGTGTATTATCAGGAAAATCAGTCGGCATACAATATAAAGAAATCTAAAGTAATCATACAAAATTGGATAGAGAAGCAAAAAAATCCGGCAAAACAAAGAAAGACACAAATGAGGCTTTTAATATTAAAAGTAGAAAGGCAGGTATATTTATTTATGCTATCTATATTGCATATTTTTTAATTAAAATAATAAAATTTTTGTACTTAAATAAATTATAAATATATTTATAAGAATATTGTAATTAAATATTGCATTTTAATAGCAAATATTTTATTATAGGTAGGTGAAACTGTATATTTGCCCGTGAATCTTTGCAGTTTTAATTTTGTCAGGGAAATATCACTTTTTATAGATAAAATAGATTGCAAGACTATTTAAAATATTTTGGTATGAATATTTTCCTGTAAACTTTTAGAAAGTGAGAAGCATATGGAAATTATTAAATTAATTGGTGTACTGGTGGTGATAGTCGGTCTTGCTTTGAAACTGGACACTTTGGCTACTGTAGTGGTAGCAGGTGTTATTACAGGTCTTGTAGCAGGTATGTCACCTATGGAAATCCTTACAGTACTGGGAAATGCATTTATTTCTCAAAGAATATCTACTCTTTTTGTACTTGCATTGCCTGCAATAGGTATTTGTGAGAGATATGGACTTAAGGACAAGGCGGTAGATTTGATAAAAAAGATTGTAAATGCAACTACAGGAAGAATTTTAACATTATATCTTGCTATTCGTGTATTCGCAGCAGCAACTTCTTTACGTATAGGTGGTCATATTCAGTTTATCAGACCGCTTATTCATCCTATGGCAAGAGGTGCCGCAGTAGCAAAGTATGAAGATATTGATGAGAAGACAGAGGATGATATCAAGGGACTTTGCGCAGGAGTTGAGAACTTTGGAAACTTCTTCGGACAGAACTGTTTCCTTGGAGCATCAGGTACTCTTCTTATAGTATCTACACTTACAGAGCAGGGCATCAATGTAGATGTACTCGGAGTGGCTATGTGGTCTATTCCAATAGCTATAGCGGCTGTAATAATAGGAACTGTGTATTTCTTGATCTATGATAAAAAACTTGAGAAATCATTGGGAGGTAAATAATGGATAGCGTTTTAAAACTTTCTGAGATAGGAACTTGGGGCCTTCCAAAGGTTGTTGCGGAGATTTTCTTCATTTGTATAGGTATTGTTTTTATATTGGTAGGACTTAAGGCACTTAAGGACAAGCAGTTTGACAATAGTAAGACAACTGCATTTTTCTGGTTTGTTGTAGCATTTACATTTATAGCGGGGCCTTATGCACCTAAGTTTATAACAGGAATTTGTGTAATACTTATGGCATTCCTTACAGCTATAGGCAAGGTAGGACAGAGCGCCAGTGATGTGCCTACAGCCGCAGAAACAAGAGCGAATGCGGATAGACTTGGAAATAAGATATTTATTGCACCTTTAGCACTTGCGCTCAGTGCATGGATTATAGCTACAGTATGGAAAAAGCTCGGTGCAAACAATGCGGTTGGAGTTTCAGCTCTTATCGCCTTGATAGTTGTATTCGTTGTAACAGGTGCTAAGAAAGAATATGCTATAAAAGACGGTACAAGACTTATGGACAATGTAGGTCCTGTAGGACTTTTGCCACAGGTTTTGGCGGCTCTCGGTGCAGTATTTACAGCTGCCGGAGTTGGTGATGTTATAGCAAAGGGCATCGAAACAGTCATACCTGATAACAACAGAATCATTGCAGTTATTGTATATTGTCTTGCAATGGCACTTTTTACAGCAATTATGGGAAACGGTTTTGCCGCATTCTCTGTTATTACAGTGGGTATAGGTATTCCGTTCCTTATTAATCAGGGTGCAAATCCTTTAGTAGTAGGTGCCATGGGACTTACAGCAGGATATTGCGGTACTTTGATGACACCTATGGCTGCAAACTTTAATATCATGCCGGCGGCACTTCTTGAAACGAAGAATAAATACGGAATTATAAAGATGCAATTGCCTTTTGCAATTGTTATGCTTGTAACTCATATCATTTTGATGTATATATGTGCTTTTAGATAAAAGTATTTTGGAAAGGATTAAATATGAAATTATTATTGACAGCCTTCGATCCGTTCGGCGGAGATGCTGTAAATCCCGCACTTGAAGCAGTGAAGCTGGTAGCGGATAAAATAGGCAGATTTGATATAGTAAAGCTTGAAGTGCCTACGGTTTTTCGTAAGTCTATAGAAAGAGTAGCTCAGGCTATTGAGGAGGAGAAGCCGGATGCTGTACTTTGTATAGGTCAGGCAGGTGGAAGATTTGAGATAACACCTGAGAGAGTTGCAATCAATATAGATGATGCCAGAATAAAGGACAATGAAGGCAATCAGCCTATAGATACAAAGATTTTTGAAGACGGTGAGAATGCATACTTTACCACACTGCCTATAAAGGCAATGGTGGAGGCAATCAGAGAGGCTAATCTTCCTGCAGCTGTATCCAATACGGCAGGAACATTTGTATGCAATCATCTTATGTATGGTGTACTTTATACATTGGCAAAGAATTACCCTAATATAAAGGGCGGTTTTACACATGTTCCATTTATACCTGAGCAGGTGGCAAGAAGAACACCTGTGGCTCCATATATGGCTCTTGAAGATATAAAGAGAGGTCTTGAAGCGGCTATTTCTGCTATTGATAAGAATTTTGAAGCTGATATAAATGTAAATGGCGGGAAAGAATTTTAATTGATTATAACCTGTTTTGGTATTCCAAGACAGGTTTTTTATTATAAGCAGTGGAATTGTCACTGTTTATATTTAGGAAAGAGCAAGAGTAAAATATTTTTGAAATAAAATATAGTAAAATAAATTTACCTACATTAACAATTGTTACAGAAAAACATTTGTTAAAATACTATACTGTAGAAGTAATGAGGATTTAAACTTTTTTTATATAAAGGAGAAAAATATGAGTGCAATACTGGGACCAATACATCATTGGTTATTCAGAAAAGTAAAAATACAAAATGATTTGACAAATGCTATTATAGAAGGGGCAAAAGAGAAGAATTTGAATGTGGCTCCTTTAGCGGATATAGATGCTAAATACGGTTCACTTCCGGAAGGAGACCTTGGAAATATTATAGATCCTACAAATATCCACGGCTGGCTTCAGGATAAGATCGCTATAGTGGAGAGAAGACTTGCATATGTAGTAAAGACACTTACAGATGGCGATGCAGAGGCTATAAATATTATTTGTGATATATCAAGAGCTTTCGGTGTAAAAAATGCCATATCAAACGGAGTTTCTCCTACTGACGGATTTGAATACTATGAGAATACATTTGTCAGCGGTATGCCATGTGACGGAGTGAATATGATTGTGAATGAAGACAGTGATGAGCTTATGTGGCAGGAAACTGTAGATATACACAGGCAGTATTGGGATGAATTAGGTGCAGATATAGCACAGTTTTATGAAATAAGGAGTGCCATGATAGAGGGTGTGTTTGCCGGTAGCGGTTTGACATATTATGCCTTGGGAAATGGTTCATATAAGTTGGTAAGGGAGTAATATGTACGGAATAGAAATTTTAGTAGATGAACATAAAAATATTGTAGAGTTTTGTAAGAGTATGAAATCAATGTGCTGCTCTATTATAGAGGGTGAAGATGCTGATGCAAATCTTGTAAGGGAATGTGTGTCTTTCGGTAAGACCTATGCCGATCATCTTCATCATGGTAAGGAAGAAAAGATACTTTTTAAAATAATGCTTGAAAAGTTGGGACCGGTTGCGGATAAACTTATCAGAAACGGTATGCTTGTAGAGCATGACCTTGGAAGACTGCATATGAATGAGCTATTGGAAGCTGCCGACAGATATGAGAAGGATCCTTCCACAGCAAATAAGCTTGATATTATAACAAATGCATCAGGCTATGCTACACTTTTAAACAGACATATAGGAAAAGAAGATGAGGTAGTATATACATTTGCCGAGAGAGCACTTTCTGCCGAGGATAAGGAGAGAGTGGATGTGGAAACAAAGGAATTTGACAATGATCCTGAGAATAAAGCAAATGTAGCTAAATACCTTGAGTGGTTTGAGGGATTCAGAAGAAAATATCCTGCAAGATAAAAAATATTAATAGAATTACTTATGGAATTAAGAAAAGCAATTAATCATTATTTTAGTGAGAAATGTTTTTCTTAATTCTTTTTTATTATTAAGAAGATAGAGGAATATTTACAAATATTTAGTTCTAAAATTTAATTATTTATACTATTTGTTAAGTTGGAATATTTAAATATCATTTATATTTTGCAATGTGGAAAAGAAAATTTTAAATAATAGGAAATGAATGAGGTAGGAGATGTTTAGGAGGTTAGAATGACATGATAAAAACATGAAATACGATATAAAATGCTAAAATAATAATATAATAGAATTTAAAAACAATTAAAAACGAAAATAATGTTTTTAATATTGACTAGTAACCGGATAGATGATATTATATCTATATGTTGAAGTAAGGTGGTTGATATGATGAGATTATTGAAAATTGTTGTAGATGGTTTGATGCTATTTAAAGAAAAAATAGATATTGATTTTTATGCAGAACAAAGGGTATCCGGCGATAATAATGAGATGGTTTCACCATGTTTTGGGAGCATTTACACCAATAATGTTATGTCTATTGTAGGTATCAATGCTTCAGGAAAAACGTCTTTATTAAAGGTAATTTCTTTTGTTATTGAATTCATTAACGGTGAGTCAATTAATAATATCGTTAATAAGGATATCTTGAAGGAAACAGATAAAGTAATTATTGAAGCTTATTTTTATGACACTAATAATGGAGTATGTAAGCTTGAATCAGAAATAATAAGGGTTTGGGATAATGAAATTGATAGCAGATATGTAGTCAGAGCTGAACACTTGTGGATAAAGAAAATATCAAAAGTAAAATCAAAGAAAGATCTATTAGTTTTTAAAGATGACCAAATCGTTAGAATAAGAGATAACAAAGCAGAGTTCTTAAAGGATGATACAAGCATTGTTTTGTCACTTAATAAGAATAAAAGTTTTTATTTAAAAGATTTAATAGGGCATACAAATGTTAATTTATTGAGAATGATAGGTAATTTTCCACATGAACTCATTTCTTTTCTTGACCCAAGTATTGAGAATATTTCATTTGATAGAAAAACCGGAGAATCTAAACTGAAATTTTATAATAGAGAAGAGATTATGGTAGCTAATCCCATGCTTTTTGAACAGTACCTGTCATCAGGAACAATCAAGGGTATTAATATTTTTATAAATGCAATGATGGTATTTGAAGAAGGTGGATACCTGATTGTTGACGAACTTGAAAATCATTTTAATAGAGAAATTGTTGCAACCCTTGTAAGGTTCTTTATGAATAAGAATGTTAATAAAAATGGTGCTACACTTATTTTTTCAACGCATTACTCTGAACTACTGGATGAATTTGAACGTAATGATGGTATTTTTATAATAAGAAATAGAGATGGTATTTCTGTGCAGAAACTTAGTGAAATACTTACAAGAAATGATATTAAGAAGAGTGAAGCATTTAAGAGTGATTTCCTTGGAGGGACTGTTCCGGCGTATGAGGCTTATATGGAGTTGAAAAAAGTAATTATTTCAAGTAAAGTAGAGGAGGAGTAGTTCGGATTGGTGAATGATAAAATAATAGCATGTATATGTGAAGGAAGTGCTGAAAGTGCTATTGTTAATAAGTTAATGGATGAAGGAAAACTTGTTTTCTCGAGGGATGATTTGCTGGATAATGAAGTTATAAGATGTAGAAGTGCCGGTAAGTTTCAGGAAAAATACTTGGGAAAAGGTTTTACGAAAAAGATAACTGTTTATCGTATTTTGGATTCACGCCGAGAAGATTTCAAGCTAAATAAGGCATATAAATCTAAAATTGATGTAATAAATATTATCACTGCTCCCGAAATAGAAATGCTTGTGATAATAAATGAAGGGAAATATTTGCAATACAGTAAAGTAAAAAGCAAGACTAAACCCAGTGAATTTTGCAAAAATACTCTTAAATTTTCAAAAGTAAAGTCTACCGAGTTTATTACCGATTATTTTTCAAATGTTGATGATTTGATTAATGCGATTTTTGAGTATAAAAGATTGTCAAATATTCCTAGTGGTGAGAAATGTTTAGCAGATCTGCTTGTGAAAAAAGAAGGTTGAAATATACCTTCTTTAATTTTGGACAAATTATTTAAACATTTAAAATCGTAGAAAATTGTTTGCCTTATTAAAATATAGGAGAAAAAGTATCGCTAATACTACTTTCAGCAAATTCCGCTATGAATTATTATCCTAAAATTAATTTTGAAAAAGCGGACAATGCATTTATAATTAAAATAAAATCATAATGGAGAAAGGATGGGCTTACAAATGGTATATTGTTTATATAAAACACAATGATTTAACTCAAAGCGCCAAATATTTTAAACCTGGAACTAAGGGAGCTGAACTTGTTGCGGATTTAAATGTGGTCTCGGATAATATATTTATTAAAAACAAAGGAAATGCACTAACATCGGAGGATTTTAAATCTTTCATTGATAAAAACGAAATTACCGAATTTTATATTACAGGAGCGGATTCATGAAGGGAGAGTATTTATTTATGTTTTCAATATTAGGGGCGGTATTATTTGGAGTTATAGCAATTATGACAGTTCTTGTTGCCTGCGGTTTACCTTTAGGTGAATTTACAATGGGTGGACAATATAAAATCTTACCAAAGAAACTTAGAGTTGTTGCAGTCGTTTCAGTGGCTATCCAAATTTTTGCAATGATAATTATTTTGCAAGCCGGAGGCTTTATTTCCTTGTTGTTGCCTTTTAAGGTTACTAAATATATTTGTTTCTTTTTTGCCGCTTACCTATCTCTTAATACTATTATGAATATGATTTCAAAAAGTAGGAAAGAAAAATATGTTATGACTCCGATTTCGCTTATAGCCGGGATATGCTTTTGGGTAACGGCATTTCAGATGTAGTATGCAAAATGAGGATAATCTATAATTTTTAAAATAATGTGGTTTAGAGTTGTTAGAATATAAGCCAAGAATGAAATTATGACTGTGTTTTAAAGAAAGAAGGAAAAATATGATAACTTACGAGATTGCAAGAAACTATGATATAGAAAAAATAATTGAAGTATTTGAAAGCTCGGGTATAATAAGACCTACAAAAGAAAAAGAGCGTATAAGGTCTATGTTTGAAAATGCAAATCTTATCTACTTTGCTTACAATAATGGGGAACTTATAGGACTTGCAAGATGTGTTACAGACTTCAGCTACTGCTGTTATCTTTCAGATTTGGCAGTAAAAAAAGAGTATCAAAAACAAGGTGTTGGAAAAAAACTCATAGAAAAGGTGAGAGAGCATATAGGAGAAAAAGTATCGCTAATACTACTTGCAGCAAATTCCGCTATGAATTATTATCCTAAAATAGATTTTGAAAAAGCAGATAATGCGTTTATAATTAAAAGAAAATCATAACAGGAACAAGTATAGTCCGGTTAAATGAAGAATTTGAGGGAATTGAAGATGGGAATTAGAATTGAGAAAGGAATCAATAAAAATAATATTGAACTTTTATGTAGTTGGTCCAATGAACTGAGTTCTGTGTTTCAGGAGCAATGGATGGGTACACAAGTTTCATATCCGTTGACCTATGAAAAAATTGAAAAATTGGAAAATAAATTTTCTATCTTCAATGAAGAAGAGTTCATCGGAATGATACAAGAGGTGCGAATCAAAGAAGATAATATTCATATAGGTAGATTTGTATTAAATCCTCAAAAAACAGGATTGGGTTTTGGAACAGAGGCATTGAAAGAATTTATAGATTTTATTTTTAAAGATAAAAATATTAGAAGTATTTCTTTAACTGTTTTTGATTTTAATAAAAATGCAAAGCAGCTTTATGATAAGCTTGGATTTGTGGTTGACGAAGTGATTGAAACTCCAAAATTGAAATATATTATGAAAAAATACAGATAAATCTGAGTTTATCGTACCAAAAGGAAGTATAAAAATTGTTATATTTTACTACTGCGATTCATTGTCCCATATGGGAGACACGAGCCGATGATTCTCGTAGTGATTTTTTGAGGCGGATAAAACCGCTAGTGTAGGAGGATCATGAAAAGAGTATTGAGGATGATGCCATCAATCTATCGAGAGATTTTTGAAATTGCAGGACGCAATCCGGACGACTATATTCCTATGTCCAAATTGAACCCGATGTATCATGTTTATTTTAATTCGTCACCTTTAAGATTCTATTCACTTTCCAACGATTTAGAAGAACTGTATAATATGAACCCATTATTAGTGATAAAAGTTTGATAGATATTTAAGTGTTTATATATTTTTAAAAGAGGTGTGGATATGAGATATAAAGATATAAGAAAAGAATGTGAAGAGTTATGGGCAAAAAATAAATATTATGTACTAAGCAAATCTCATAAAGCATATCTGGAGATAAGGACGTATTTGAGGGAAAAAGAACCGGATGTTTTATGGGTAAATAAAAAAATACAGGAAGCAAGAGATATGAAGGATAGTAAAAAAGATTTTAGTAATGCCGTTCTTCATATATGGGGATATTTCAAAAAAGAAGCAAGCACAATGGAAAAGCGGATATTATTTGATATATTAAATGAATATATGAAAGGGGAAAATAACAGGGAAGTTGTAATTGATTACCTTAATACTTTACTGAAAAAATACCCCAATGAATATTTAGAGAAATCCACTTTCTTAACAGGAGAATAATATGAGACTATGGCATGAAGAACTTATCCGCTTATTACCAAAAAATCAGCTTCTTGGACAACATAGGGAATGTTGTGCTCTAAGGGGCAACGGATGGAAAAAGAAACATAAAACTGTGGACTATGTGTTTTCATATTCCCCCTATCATTTATTCATATATCATGCATTGGTTATGGACGAAATGGAGAAAAGAGGATATAATGTTTCTGCGGAATGGAAGGATAAAAATTATAGAGGAAAAACAGCAGAAAAGTATGATAATCTTAAAGAGGAAATTATAGACCCCCCGATTTATAAGGAGCATAATAGTGAATATCTGGCTGAATGTATAGAAAATTTAGAAAAGAAAGGTATACATTTAAAAGTATAGTTGTTTAGAGGAGATGATTAGTTGAAATATTATAAAAAAATAAGACTTGCAAACAATATGCTTTGTATTATAAGAAATGCTACAATTGACGATGCTAAAAGAGTACTTGAGAATACAAAGATTATCCGTGAGGAAACAGACTTCCTTCTTTCTTATCCGGATGAAATAAATTTTAGTGTTGAGGAAGAAGAGGAATTACTTGACGATAAAGAAAACAGCCCCTGTGAGATACAAATTTGTGCACTTGTTGATGATAGAATTATCGGTTTAGCCAAAATTTCTGCGGTTGGCTCAAAAGACAAGGTAAAGCATCGTGCAGAGTTCGGGATAAGTATTGAAAAAGCATATTATGGAAAAGGTATAGGCACTGCATTAACAAAGGCATGTATTGATTGTGCAAAAACTGCCGGATATCGACAATTGGAACTTGAGGTGGTTGCCGAAAATAAAAATGCGATTACACTTTATAAAAAATTTGGATTTGTGGAAAGTGGTCGTAATCCAAGAGGCTTTTGTTCTCGTTATACCGGATGGCAGGAACTTATATCTATGCTGTTAGAATTAGATTGAAAATATTTTGTACTATAGATAAGTGACAGCTTAGATTGACATAGTAATGCTTTTTTTCAGGAGGAAATTAAAGCAAGGACTTATCTCTGATTGTTACAGTTTTAAAGAATAACTTAGGAGAACGCTCATGTGATATTTTTGAATTTGAGGCAGGGTTATTGTAAGAGAATATGAATTTATAATTTTTGGAGATAATTTGAATGAATGATAAAGTAAAAGATTTTTGGATTAAATTTTGTAATGAAAAGAAATTACCGACAGATATAAAATATCAGGCATGGAGTTTCGGCAATACAAAAGAGATGGCTGATGAATTGGCAGAATTGGTTAATTGTAATATTAAGACGGCTACGACTTCAGCATTTGAACTATGTGAAGCAGGTGATGATATACCGGAGGTTGGAGAGTATAATATTATTCTAGGCGGTTCTAAAGAGCCGGTATGTATTATACAAACAAAAGTAGTGTATATAATGCCTTATAATTTAATTACACCGGAACATGCATGGCATGAAGGTGAAGGCGATAGGAGCTATAAGTATTGGAGAGAGGTTCATGACAGATTCTTTGTGGAAGAATATAAATCGGTAGGGAAAAAATTCTATGAACAGGCTCCAATGCTATGTGAAGTATTTGAAAAGATTTATTAGATAACTATAAAAAGAGGATGTCGCCCTGCGACATCCTCAAAATTTTTATCTGCTCTGTGTCCAAACACCGCTGCCGTCTACATAGTAGCGATTGTTATCAACCCACTGATTTGTAAGCATCTTACCAAGATTGCTGTTGTTCTCTGTGCTGAGCCAATACCACTTACCTGAATATGGGCTCTTAAGCCAACCGGTTACCATATAACCTCTGTTATCAAAATAGTACCAGTTACCGTTTATCTGCTGCCAGTTATTTGTTGTATATGTTCTGTCAGCATTGATATACCACCAGCCTACATTGTCCTTTAACCAAGCACCTGTGCCTGAACCTGAACCGCTTGGTGAACCGCCTGAACCTGTCTGACCGCCTAAGTTTGCCAAAACATCTTCATCTACATCAAATTCATCAGATTCTGTCCATTTACCCTTAGAACCGTTGCTTGCTATAGCACGAATCTTTACAGTATAGTTACCCTTACCGTTCTCACGAATCTTGCTACGGAAATCATAGCTTGTAGCTGTAGTTGAGATAGTGTCCTTGATTACATTGTTACGATAAAGCTTTACTTCATATTGCTTTGCATAACTTGCACCGTCCCATGTAATAATAGGACTGTCATCATCGCCCCAAGAGATATCACTTACTTCAAGACCGCCCTCGTCACCTGAACTGGTCTTTGGAAGAGTTACTGTGATAGACATATTACCGCTGCTTGATGAAACTTTGGTAATAGTAGCACCCTTGCCGGTCTTATCCTCAAGTGTAACATTACCTGCCGGTGTTCCCTTAAAAGTAAAATCACTATCAGGTTTTACCTTTAATGTAACCTTAGGCTTTTTGCCGTAATCGGTGTTTGTAACAGATGAGACTGTAACACCGTCAACACCTGTGCTATCACTGTCTACATCAATATTACTTGTACTCATATTAGGTGCAAGATCATAATTTATACTGATCTTTACATTCTGTACAACTGTCTTTGTGTTCTTCGCAAAAGCTATACCAGCCATTCCAAGTATCATGGAAGCTGTTAAAACTACGGAAGCCATTTTCTTTAAATGTTTTCGTATCATTAGTTCCTCCATTCCGCAGGTCTCCCTGCTGAAAAAAATTATTTTGTATTTGTTATGCTTATATTCTAAAATACTTTTCAAATAAAATATAGTCCTTTAGACTTAAGTTTATCTTACTATATTGTAACTAATTTTGAATTTCCGTGAAAATAAAGGAATAAAAATTGAAGAATAACAGAATATTATTTTGAGTAATATTTTGTACTGTTTTTTATAAGAATTATGTAATTATTATAGATATAGTACAAGAAAATTTGTGCGAATTTATGGAGGCATAAAACATACTCTACTACAAAATAAATGCCTATTCTTTAAAATAAGCTACTTGATTTATTTTACAAAATGAGGTATAACTATAAATATAGTTAGGTTAACCTAACTAAATAAATTAAATTACCTTTTATCAGGGGGAGAGATTATGTTTAAAAAAAGATTAAGTATACTTATGGCAGCCATGGGTGTGGCATTTTCACTTGTTGCATGTTCAGGAGCTAAAACTGCCGATACAAAGAGTGCCGATACAAGCAGTGAAGAAACCAAGGCTGTGGAGGAAACTACAAAATCCGAGGCAAAGTCTGAAAGTACAGATAAAAAGAATGTGGTGGTAACTACTTCATTTTTGCAGGATATGGTGGAACAGCTCGCAGGAGATACTGTAAATGTGGAACTTATAATACCTGCCGGAGAGGATCCGCATCTTTATGTGGCAAAGCCTGAGGATTATACAAAGTTAAGTTCTGCGGATCTTACTCTTTATCATGGTCTGCATTTTGAGGGCAAGATAGTGGATGCACTGGAAGCCGGAGGAGAGTCGGTAAGCAGGGATTTTCCTAAAGATCGTATAGGTACAATGGATGAAGACGGAGAGATTATCACCGATCCTCATTTTTGGTTTGATATAGATTTGTACAAAATGGCAGTGGAGGCTGCAGGTACATCTCTTGAAAATCTAAATCCCGAATACAAAGATAAATATGAGGAGAATAAGGTCAAATACCTGGATGAGCTTACAAAGCTTGATGAGTATGTAAAGGAAAATATATCTTCCATACCTAAGGAGAGCAGATATCTTATAACACCTCATGATGCCTTTAATTATTTTTCAAGGGCATATGATATAGAGGTTAAGGCTCCTCAGGGTGTGAGCACAGAGTCGGAGGTGGCAAATCAGGATATACAAGAGACTATTGATTTTATAGTGGAGCATAAGATCAAGGCGATATTTGCCGAGTCTACCACAGATCCTGCGCGTATGGAAAAGCTGAAAGAGGGCGCGGCAGCCAAGGGAGCGGATGTAAAGATAGTAAGCGGTGAAGGAAATGAATTATTCTCAGATTCATTGGCTCCAAAGGGGCAGGATGGAGATACATATATTGATATGTATAAGCATAATGTAAAGCTTATTACCGAGAATTTAAAATAGTAATTAAAGTAGACTTAAATAGACTTTTAACGGTTCAGGTATGCAGGCATGATATTTAAAATTTACATACGATTTGTAATTTCTGTAAGCTTGCAGAATGTTACAGGCTGTATTTCTGCACACCTGAACCATAGTTTATTACCGTTACATCGCAGATGCAAAATGGAGATAATATGGAAAAAGTATTGATACATGTGGAAGATTTTACAATGGCATATACCGATATTCCTGTAATATGGGATATGGACCTGGATATATATGAGGGAAGTATTACCGCCATAATAGGACCTAACGGTGCCGGAAAATCTACTCTTATGAAGGGGATACTCGGGCTTATGAAGCCTATTTCCGGTAAGGTAAGTATTATGGGTAAGTCTTATAAGGAGGTATACAAGCAGATTGCTTATATACCACAGACCACCACAGTAAATTGGAATTTTCCCACTACAGTTATTGATGTGGTGACTATGGGAAGATATGCAAGTCTTGGCCCTTTTAAAAGGGTAAACTCGTCTGAAAAGGAAAAAGCTTTAGAAGCATTAAAAAAAATGAAGATGGAGGAATTTGCAAACAGGCAGATTTCCGAACTCTCAGGGGGGCAGAAACAAAGGGTATTCATAGCAAGGGCGATTGCTCAGAATGCCCTTATTTACTTTATGGATGAACCTTTGGCAGGAGTTGATAAAAAAACCGAGAATATAATTATAGAAACCATGAGGGAGTTTAAAAGAGAGGGAAGGACAATAATTGCCGTACACCATGACTTAAACACCCTATGTGAGTACTTTGACCATGTGGTAATGGTCAATAAACAACTTATAGCAAGCGGAAAGACCGTGGAAACCTTTACAAATGAAAATATAGCGGCAACATATGGGGAGTAGACTATGAATATAAGTATGATTACACAGTACTCATTTATTGTGGTTGCAATAGGAACAATGCTGCTTGCCATGGCAACCGGGATAGTTGGAACCATAAGTATATTAAAGGGGCAAAGTTTGATTGGAGATGCGGTAGGTCATGCATCATTGCCGGGAATTATTCTGGCTTTTATGATATCCGGCAGGAAAAGTTCAATTATTTTAATGCTTGGGGCAATAGCCGCAGGAGTAATCGCCTTTATTCTTATACAGATTATTGCTGAAGGTTCAAAGATAGAGGCGGATACTGCAATGGCGGTTATTTTATCCGCAATGTTCGGACTTGGAATGGTATTAAAGAGTCATATTCAGGGAAACCCGAAGTATCAGGGGGCATCACAATCCGGACTTGCAAGTTATATATTCGGGCAGGCGGCATATATACTAAGGGAAGACGTTTATATAATATTGACGGTGTCTATTATATCGCTGGTTTTATTTGTGATTTTTTACAAGGAAATAAAGGTATATGTATTTGACACGGTATATGCCTATACGATAGGAATAAATTCAAGGCTTATATCACTTCTTATAATGATAATCACTATGATACTTATAGCAGCCGGTCTAAAGGCGGTGGGAGCTATTTTAATAAGCAGTATGCTTATAACTCCGGCGGTTACCGGCTTACAGTGGAGTAAAAGTTATGAGAAGGTGCTGTTTATAGCAGCCTTTACGGGAGCTGTGTCGGCATTTCTTGGAACATTTATAAGCAGTGCGGTAAAGGGATTTTCTACAGGACCAAGCATTATACTTATCATGTCAATCATTGCACTTTTATCGGTGCTGTTTGCTCCGAGGGGTATTGTAAGAATGATTTTAAATATAAGAAGGATGAGGGGTGGAAAATGATCGAATCTTTATATATACTTATAATAACCTCTCTTGCCTGTGCCGTTTTGGGCGTATTTTTGGTACTTAGGAGACTTTCTATGGTATCGGATGCCATTTCACATTCGGTGCTGCTTGGAATAGTAATAGGATATTTTGTTACAAAGGATATAGGCAGTGTTTTTTTAATAATAGGTGCAAGTCTTTTCGGTGTTCTGACAACGTTTTGTATAGAGCTTCTTATAAAAAGTAAAAGGGTTACCGAGGATGCTTCAGTTGGAATAATTTTCCCGTTATTTTTTTCGGTAGCGGTTATACTTATTACAAGATATGCAAGAAATGTACATCTTGACACTGAGGTGGTTTTAATAGGTGAGATTATACTTGCTCCGCTTCATAGGATAAATTTTTTAGGACTCAGCCTTCCGAAGACTTTGGTACAGATGAGCATTGTGCTTTTGATAAATACAGCATTTATAACCGTGTTTTTCAGAAAATTAAAAATCAGCTCATTTGATCCGGTGTATGCGACTGTTGCAGGAATTGCAGGAGCAGTTTTACATTACAGCTTTATGGCATTGGTATCATTTACCGCCGTATCCGCATTTGAATCTGTGGGAGCAATACTTGCAATTGCATTTTTTATATCACCGGCTGCAAGTGCCTATCTGATATCAAAGGATTTAAAAATAACAATACTTCTGGCATGTGTATATGCGGTTTTTAATTCATTTATAGGATATTTTCTTGCAGTAAAATTTAATGTATCCATGTCAGGAATGTGTGCAGTGGTTTCAGGTATAACCTTTTTGATAACCATGACGGTGTATCCGGGAGGGATATTTACAAGAATAATTAGGTATATAAATAATCGAAACCGTTTCAGCAGGGAACTTTTGATTTTACATATAGACAATCATTCAGGTAAGCAGGAAGCGCTTGGAGAGCTTGGCTACAGCACTATAAGGCAGCATATCGGCTGGTCCGACAGAAAACTGAAATATTTTTTGGACAGGCTTATAAAAAAGGGCTATGTTTACAGGGCAAAAGAAAGGGGGGTATACAGTCTAACAGAAACGGGAAAGAAATTAAGTGATGAGATAAAGCTTCATTACGGACTTATGGCAGGGGAAAATGATATGGCTAAGATAGACACCGGTAGAGATGATTATATATTGGCGATTTATGAGCTTATTGAAAAGCAGGAAAATGCAACAAATAAAAAGATTGCGGACATTTTGGGCATTAAGGCCGCATCTGTAAGCGAGATGTTAAAAAAGCTTGTTGAGGAAGGTGATGTATACACCGAAAATAAAAGTATTTGTTTAACCGAAAGCGGAAAAAAAAGAGCCAGGGCATTACTTACCAAGCATAGACTATGGGAGCTGTTTTTGGTGGAGTATCTGGGATATTCATGGAAAAATGTACATGAGGATGCCAAGGCATTGGAATATGTCACTTCAAACGGGTTGAAGGACAGATTGAATGAATTTTTAAATAAGCCCAAACATTGTCCGCATGGAAATGAAATATATGAGAATCATCCGGATGTGGATAAGCTGAAAAAACTTTCTGAACTTTCAAAAGGAGCAAAGTGCAGGCTTCATAAGGTTGAGGATGACAGGGATTTACTTGAATATCTTGTAGAAAAGAAGATAAATTTGGGGGATGAGTTTATTATAAAGGATATTGATAATTTTGACGATTCGGTGCTTGTAAGCTCTGAAAGAGAAGATAAGCATATTGCGGGAAAGGCTGCAGTAAGGATGATGGTGGAGATTATTTTGTAAGACCACAAACAATGTATTGGCAAAATATGCTTCCGGAAGTTCAAGAGAACCTATTGGAATTTCAGAATATACAAGAGAAAATCTTACATGTGTTAAAGATTTTCACATAAGAAAAAGGCGTTGCAGCTTTGCTGCAGCGCCTTAAAGTTTATAAATATTTTAAAGTATCAGTCTACCTTTGGTCCGGCAGCTACTAAAGCCTTACCTGCCTCGTTTGTCTCATACTTCTTAAAGTTCTTTGCAAATCTTGAAGCAAGATCCTTTGCCTTGATTTCCCAATCTGCAACATTTGCATATGTATCTCTAGGATCAAGAATCTTTGTATCCACACCTTCAAGCTCTGTAGGAATCTCAAAATCAAAGTAAGGAAGCTTCTTTGTAGGAGCATTCTTTATAGCACCGCTAAGGATTCCGTCGATAATACCACGGGTATCCTTGATGGAGATTCTCTTACCTGTACCATTCCATCCTGTGTTTACAAGATAAGCCTTTGAACCGTTCTTTTCCATTCTCTTTACAAGTTCCTCGGCATACTTTGTAGGATGAAGCTCAAGGAATGCCTGTCCGAAGCAAGCTGAGAATGTTGGTGTAGGCTCTGTGATACCACGCTCTGTACCCGCAAGCTTAGCTGTAAATCCGCTGAGGAAATAGTACTGAGTCTGCTCAGGTGTAAGGATTGATACCGGAGGAAGCACTCCAAATGCATCTGCTGAAAGGAAGATTACATTCTCTGCTGCAGGACCGTGTGATATAGGCTTAACTATATTGTCGATATGGTTTATAGGATATGAAACTCTGGTGTTTTCTGTCTTGCTTCCGTCATTAAAGTCAATCTTTCCGTTTTCATCAAGAGTAACATTCTCTAAAAGAGCATCTCTTCTGATGGCATTGTAGATATCCGGCTCTGATTCCTTATCAAGGTTTATAACCTTGGCATAGCATCCGCCCTCATAGTTAAATACACCATTGTCATCCCAACCATGCTCATCATCACCGATAAGAAGTCTCTTAGGATCTGTTGAAAGAGTTGTCTTACCTGTTCCTGAAAGACCGAAGAAAATAGCTGTATTCTCACCTTTTAAATCTGTATTTGCTGAACAGTGCATTGAAGCAATGCCCTTAAGCGGAAGATAGTAGTTCATCATTGAGAACATACCCTTCTTCATCTCGCCGCCATACCAGGTATTGAGGATAACCTGCTCACGACTTGTGATATTGAAAGCAACAGCTGTTTCTGAATTAAGTCCAAGCTCCTTGTAATTAGTAACCTTTGCCTTTGAAGCATTGTAAACTACGAAATCAGGTTTGAAATCCTTTAATTCCTCAGCAGTTGGCTGAATAAACATATTTGTAACAAAATGTGCCTGCCAAGCAACTTCCACGATGAAACGAACTGACATTCTTGTGTCCTTGTTTGCACCGCAAAAAGCATCCACTACATAAAGCTTCTTGTTTGAAAGCTCATTTTTTGCAAGGTCTTTTAATACTTTCCATGAATCCTCCGATAAAGGATGGTTGTCATTTGCATAATCTGCAGATGTCCACCATACAGTATCTTTAGAATTCTCATCCATTACTATAAATTTATCTTTAGGGGAACGACCTGTATAGATACCTGTTAATACGTTAACGGCACCAAGCTCACTTACCTGTCCTTTTTCATAGCCGGTTAATGAAGAATCTGTCTCGGCTGTAAATAATTCATCATAAGATGGATTGTGTACTATCTCTGTAGTGCCTGTGATGCCATACTGAGTTAAATCAATATTTGCCATAATAATCCTCTTTTCTATAATTCATTTATTTTGATATTATGAACCCCCGGGTGAAAAGGCATTTTTCCCCTTGATACACAATATAAAAGTTATGTACTTATTAAAGTACAAGAACCTTATTAGAATATACATAACTATTTGGAAAAAAGCAATAATATTTTGAACTTTGTTAAAAAAATAATAAAGTACAAGAGCATCGTATAAACCGATGCCCTTAAAATTGTCAAATATTATATTTTTGCCATTTGATTTATAGCATTTTCTTTTACCAAAACTTTAAAATGTTCTTTATAATAATCCTCGCTAAAGGATGTGGCAGATAATTTATTTCCATATTCGGAAAGAATATTTGCAGCAGATGCAAAATCCTTATTATTATCATTCTTTTTAAGAACAAGTATAAAGCGTTTGTTTATTTCATCCTTGTACAAAGTATTTTCACCGGAATAAATCTGAACAGCTTTGGCGGCTTCTATAAACTCATCCAGAGTGTTAAATGAATATGCTCTTAAATAAGGTTCTTTTTTAGAATCATCTTCCCTGTCTTCGGTATCCAAGTCAAGTGCACCCTCAAGCAAATTATTAAACTTTAAATCAAAGGCTGCAAATAAACTGTCAAATATTGAAGGAGAGAACTTGGCAAATCTTGTATCAAGTTCCTCAGGATCATCAACCTTTGTTACATATATAATAATACTTTCATTGGACAGTGGAACAGCCTCTATCATAAGTGCCGAATCATCCGCATCAAATCCTACTTCATAAGAAGCTTTATTTAACATCTCCTGAAACAGGGCTTTGGCATTCTCACTGCCATAGGATAATTCCACAACATTTAAATTTCTGTTTTCCAAATCTACACTGGATAATGTACATCTTATCTGATTGGTACTAACCCTTTCAATTCTCAAGGTATCACCCCTTTCTATCCTTTTGGTCTGTACAAATATATTGTACTTATATTTTCTCAGTATGTAAAGAGAGTAAGTGCCTAAAGAAGTGCACAAAAAAAGCAGGTGATGGGAATCGAACCCACGTATTCAGCTTGGAAGGCTGATGTTCTACCATTGAACTACACCTGCAAAAGTTACTGTGTAATAATACCAAACCGGAGAAGTTTTGTCAACAGAAAAATAATAAAATAAAGCTTGTTTTGTGTATATTTTTTAATACATAGCTGTTTCTCTTAAAATATTTTTGAAATATTAAAATATAATTAGATAAGTCTTGAAAAGCTTATAGAAAAATGTTAAAATACAAGCTACATTATTAGGTTTTTGTAATTAAAACTGCATAATTCAGAGAGGAGATTTACAATGCTACTAATTGGTAATGGAAGGGTAGTTACTGGAAATCAGGAACAGCCATTGATTGAGGATGGGTCTGTAGTACTGGATGGCAACACAGTTTTAGAGGTTGGAAACTACCGTAATTTGAAGGAAAAATATGCGGATGCAACTTTTGTGGATGCAAAAGGCGGGCTCATAATGCCGGCATTCATAAACACACATGAGCATATCTATTCCGCAATGGCAAGAGGTTTAAGTATCAATGGTTACAACCCACATGGATTCTTAGAGATCTTAGATGGTTTGTGGTGGACCATAGACAGAAATTTAGACAATGAGCTCACATATCTGTCTGCTATGACTACCTACATTGATTGTATCAAGAACGGTGTTACTACTATTTTTGATCATCATGCAAGTTTCGGCGAGATTGAGGGAAGCCTTTTTGCTATTGAGAAGGCTGCAAAGCAGACAGGAGTTAGAAGCTGTCTTTGCTACGAGATATCAGATCGTGATGGCGAAGACAAGATGAAGGCTGCCGTTAAGGAAAATGTCGATTTTGCAAACTATGCAAAAAAAGATGATTCCGATATGATTGCAGGTATGATGGGAATGCATGCAAGCTTCACTATTTCCGACAAGTCAATGGAGTATATCATGGCTAGAAAGCCTGAGGATATCGGATGTCATATCCATGTGGCAGAGGGTATTGAAGATTTACATTCATGTTTGAAGGAGCATAGCCAGAGAATTGTTGACAGATTATATGACTGGAAGGTTCTTGGAGAGAAGTCATTGCTTGCACACTGCATTTATGTTAACCCACATGAGATGGATTTGATCAAGTATACAAATACTTGTGTAGTACATAATCCTGAGTCAAATATGGGTAATGCATGCGGATGCCCTCCAACAATGGAACTTGTTCACAGAGGAATAGTATGTGGACTTGGAAGTGACGGATATACACATGATGTTATGGAATCATGGAAGGTAGCAAATGTGCTTCATAAGCACCATTTATGCGATCCTAATACAGCTTGGGGCGAAGTTCCTAAGATGCTTTTTGAGTATAATGCAAATATTGCAAACAGATATTTCAAGAAGCCGCTTGGAGTATTAAAGCCGGGAGCTGCAGCAGATGTTATAATAGTTGATTATACACCTAATACACCTATGACAGCTTCAAATATAAACAGTCATTTATTATTTGGAGTATGTGGAAAAGATGTAAGAACTACAATTGCAAACGGGAATATCTTGATGAAAGATAGAGAACTTCTTCACATTGATGAAAAAGAAGTACTTGCTAAGGTAAGAGAAGGCGCTATGAGACTTGCAAATAAGATCAATGGAAGGGGAAATGCATAATGGGCGATATAATGACACCGATTCCTTTTAATAGGATCATGGACAGACTCCTTGAGGAGATGGATAAGGAAGGCTCCTGTTACGGAGTGAAGAAAGCATATAAGGCTGATAAGAATAAGTTTTACACAATTTTTGGAAGAAAATTGGAAACACAGATAGGTCCTGCGGCAGGTCCTCATACACAGCTTGCACAGAACATCATTGCAGGATATTATGCGGGTGCAAGATTCTTCGAGCTTAAGACAGTTCAGAAGATGGATGGTAGAGAGCTTGCTGCATGCGTTGCAAAGCCATGTATCACAGCCGAGGATGAGTGCTACAACTGTGAGTGGTCAACAGAGCTTACAGTTCAGGAAGCTTTTGATGAGTATATCAAGGGATGGTTTGCACTGAAGGTTATCTCAAAGGAATGGGATCTTGGAGGAAGCGACGGCTTCCAGTTCAATATCTCTGTAGGTTATGACCTTGCAGGTATCAAACTTCCTAAGGTGGACAATTTCATCAATGGAATGATGGATGCATCAGAAACACCTATATATAAAGAGTGTAAGGAATATCTTGAGAAGAATTTAAGCAAGTTCAAGAAGTTTACAAAGGCTGATCTTGATGCTATCACTCCTGATATTGTAAATTCTGTAACAGTATCCACATTGCACGGATGTCCTCCACAGGAGATCGAGGCTATTGCATCATATCTTATCACTGATAAGAATTTGAATACATTTGTAAAATGTAACCCTACTCTTCTTGGATATGAAGTTGCAAGAGAGATGCTTGACAGCATGGGATATGATTACATTGCATTTACAGATCTTCACTTTAAAGAGGATTTACAGTATTCAGATGCGGTTCCTATGTTGGAAAGACTTATGGCACTTGCTTCTTCAAAGGGCTTGGAGTTCGGTGTTAAAATCACCAACACATTCCCTGTTGATGTTAAGAATAATGAACTTCCATCACAGGAAATGTATATGTCAGGAAAGTCATTGTACCCGTTATCACTCTTAGTTGCCAGAAATCTTTCAAGAAGCTTTAACGGCAAGTTAAGAATTGCATACTCAGGCGGATGTGATTACTTTAATATAGATAAGGTTGTAGGCAGTGGAATTTGGCCTGTAACAGTGGCAACCACCATCTTAAAACCGGGCGGATATCAGAGATTTAATCAGATGGCTAAGAAACTTGAAAAGCCTGAAATTAAGCCTTGGTCAGGAATAAATGTAGAAGGCCTTGAGAAGCTTGTAGAAGATGTCAGAACCGATAAGCACCATGTTAAGCCTGTAAAGCCGCTACCAAACAGAAAATGTGATAAGAAGGTACCATACCTTGATTGCTATATGGCACCATGTGTAAACAGATGTCCAATCAATCAGGATATTACAGCTTACGGAATACTTGTTAATGAAGGAAAGTATGAGGATGCACTCAATGTAATCCTTGAAAAGAATCCGCTTCCGTTTATGACAGGTCATATCTGTACACATACTTGTCAGAGTGCTTGTACAAGAAATCACTATGAGACTGATGTACAGATCAGAAGAAATAAGCTTATTGCAGCACAGAACGCATTTGACAAAGTTGTACCTACTTTAAAGAGCGCTGATAAGAAGAACTTAAAGGTTGCGGTAGTAGGTGGCGGTCCTGCAGGTATCTCGGCAGCATTCTTCCTTGCAAGAGAAGGCGTGGATGTTACTGTATTTGATGAAAGAGATACCATGGGTGGTGTTGTTGCAAACATTATCCCGGGATTTAGAATTCCTGCTGACGATATCCAAAGAGATGTGGAGCTTGCTAAGGCTTACGGAGCAAAGTTTGTTACAAACAAGAGAATTGATGATATCAAAGCACTTATGGCTGAGGGCTATGACAAGGTTATACTTGCAATAGGTGCACATAAGGAACTTCCGCTTGAACTTGAAGAAGGAAAGGCAATCAATGCACTTCACTTCTTAGAGGATTTCAAGAAGACAGACGGTAAGATGGATCTTGGTGAGAATGTTATTGTTGTAGGTGGTGGAAACACTGCTATGGACGTTGCAAGAGCCGCTAAGAGAGTTCCGGGTGTTAAGAATGTATACCTTGCATACAGAAGAAATGCAAGATATATGCCTGCTGATGAGGAAGAACTTCACGAGGCAATTGAAGACGGAGTAGAGTTTGTTACACTTGTATCTCCAAAATCATTCAAGAATGGAAAACTTATATGTGCAAAGAATGTACTTGGTGAGCCTGATGCAAGCGGTAGAAGAGGTGTTAAGGAAACAGATGAGCTTGTTGAATTGCCATGTGATACACTTATCGCATCAATCGGTGAGAGTGTAAGAGGTGATTTCTACACAAGCAACGGTATCGAGATTGACAAGAAGAATCTTCCTATACTTGATCCTGTTACTTTCGAGACAAATGTTAAGGGAGTATATGCGGCAGGTGACGGTGCAAAGGGTGCATCTGTTATTGTAAAGGCTATTGCTGACAGTAAGAAAGCTTGTGAGGCTATTGTAAATCACGCAATAGGTGAGCTTAAGATTTCTGATACTACTGATGAGAAGGTATACTCATACAGAGGAATCCTTGAAGAGGTAGAGGAGAAGAAGGCGGACAACAGATGTTTAGCTTGTGACTATATTTGTGAGAATTGTACAGAGGTTTGTCCAAACAGAGCTAATGTATATGTTAATGTAAAGGGTAGCCATCAGATAGTTCATGTGGATTATATGTGCAATGAGTGCGGTAACTGTGAGACATTCTGTCCATACGCTTCTGCACCATATAAGGATAAGCTTACATTATTTGCAAATGAAGCTGATATGCTTGATTCAGAGAATGACGGTTTTGTAATCATTAAGGGAAGCAAGGATGTTAAGGTTAGAATTGACGGTCAGGAACTTGTATATAGAATCGGTGAAGCAAATGATAAGTTGAATTACAGATATGCTGAAATTATAGATACAATCTATAATGAGTATGAGTATTTGCTTCTGTAATATCTATAATATATTTGGTTTTAATATGATATAGTGAGATATGCCACCCTAAAAAGTGGCATATTTTGCTATGTAAGGAGAAAATATGAAGAGGATTTTTATAAAGGGCGGAACAATAGTAAATTCCAAAGAATGCTATGTCGGAGATATACTTATAGAAGATGAAAAAATAAGTAAAATTCTTAAATCCGGTGAAACAGTAAAGCTTGATGCCGATACAAAGATAATAGATGCCGGCGGAAAGCTTGTTTTTCCGGGATTTATAGATGCACATACACATTTTGATTTGCATGTGGCAGGTACTGTGACCTGTGATAATTTTTATTCCGGAACGAGAGCGGCTATAAGCGGCGGAACTACTGTTATTATAGATTTCGGTACACAGTATAAGGGTGAAACCCTTAATGAAGGAATGGATAATTGGCTTGCAAAGGCTAAAGACGGTGTGTTCTGTGACTATGGTATACATATGTCCATCAGTGATTGGAATGAAGAGGCAAAAAAGGAATGTCAGGATATGATGGACAGGGGTGTGACCACTTTTAAAATCTATCTTACATACGATATTCTCTTAAAGGATAATGAGGCTTTTGAGGTAATACAAAGACTTAAGGAAGTTGGTGCTATTACCGGAGTACATTGTGAGAATGCCGGACTTATCTTTGCAATGCAACAGGAATATGTAGAAGCGGGATTAAAGAATAAAGTTTCCTCTCATTATAAAACCAGACCGGCTGCAGCCGAGGCTGAGGCTATTGACAGAATACTTCATCTTGCAGAGGTGGCAGGCAGTGATATCATTGATGTGCATTTGACCTGCAAGGAAGGTTTGGATGAGATAAGAGCTGCCAGAAAGCGTGGGCAAAAGGTATATGCCGAGACTTGTCCGCAATACCTCACTATGACAAATGCTCTGTATGAGCTTCCGGGATTTGAGGGAGCAAAGTATGTTATAGCGCCTCCGCTCAGAGAGCAGTCAGATATTGATGAGCTTTGGAAGGCGATTGCAGACGGAGAAATCCAGACTGTAGCAACGGATCATTGTTCTTTCACATCTGAGCAAAAGAAACTTGGAACGGAAGATTTCAGAAAGATTCCCGGAGGTATGCCTGGAGTTGAAACAAGGGGTATTGTGATGTACTCCGAGGGTGTTGCAGCCGGTAGAATCAGTGCAGAGAAGATGTGTGAGGTACTTTGTGAAAATCCGGCAAAACTCTACGGGCTCTATGACAGAAAGGGCTTTATAGAGGAAGGCTTTGATGCGGATATCGTTATACTGGATCCGAAGGCGCAGACTAAGATTACAGCAGCTACTCAGGTTTCAAAATGTGACTATGCTCCGCTTGAGGGCAGAATTCTTAGCGGACATATCGAGAAGGTGTTCTTAAGAGGAAGCGAGATAGTGGACAACGGTAAGATCAAAGATATTCCTGAGGGTAAGTTCTTAGAGAGAAAGCCATATCAGAAGTTTTTATAGTGAATATATTTTATATACGCCATGATTTATTTAAATACAAAATAAATCATGGCGTTTTTATCGACTTTATAGTATAATGTTTTGATATAAGTGTAAAAGTAGATGTAATAGCGGATGGAATGCTCGGTATTAAATTTCTGATTATTACATAGAAGGGGAAATATGCGACTGATTGATACAAAAGATGCCGTAGGGCATATGCTCTGTCATGATATAACTCAGATAATAAAGGGTGAGAAAAAAGGTCCTGTATTCAGAAAGGGACATATCATAAGGGAAGAAGATGTGGAAGTTCTTCTCTCAGTGGGTAAGGATCATATATATATCTGGGAAGTAAATGAAAATATGCTGCATGAAAATGATGCGGCACTGATGCTTTATGATATGTGCAAGAATGAACATCTTACAAGAGATCCGGATATAAAAGAGGGTAAGGTGGAGTTGATTGCAGAATGTGACGGACTTTTAAAAATAGATAAGGAAAGGATCAATAAGCTCAATTCAATTGGTGAGATGATGATTGCCACCATACATGATAATTTTCCTGTTAAAGCCGGTCAACATCTGGCAGGTATGAGAGTTATACCTCTTATAATAGAAAAAGAAAAAATGGAAAAGGCTAAGGAAGTTGTAGGCAGTGAGCCGCTCTTTAAGCTTTTACCGTACAGACAAAAGAAAGTCGGAATAGTTACTACAGGTAATGAGGTGTATTACGGTAGAATAAAGGACACATTTACACCTGTGGTTATAAACAAGATGAAGCAATACGGTGCAGAAATTATAGCACATGAGATAAGCAGTGATGATGTGGAGATGGAAATTGAGTGCATCAAAAAGGTCATGGCGGCAGGAGCAGATATAGTACTTTGTACAGGCGGAATGAGCGTGGATCCTGATGATAAGACACCTTATGCTATAGGGCAGAATGCAAGCAGAGTTATTACTTATGGTGCACCGGTGCTTCCCGGTGCAATGTTTATGCTTGCCTATGGCGGTGAGAATGAAAATATTACCTTTATGGGACTTCCGGGCTGTGTAATGTATGAAAAGAAAACAATATTTGATATTGTATTGCCAAGAATTATGGCAGGAGAAAAGGTGGAAAAATCCGATATAGATTGTTTGGGAGTAGGCGGATATTGCATGCATTGCCCTGTATGTATATTCCCGAATTGTTCATTTGGTGTGTCATAAATTATAAAGGAGCGAGAATATGGACAAGGAATTATACAAAATAATACAAGAGTCAAAGAAAAAAGGGTTAAGAACATTTGTATTTACAGCATTAGGTGACAAGGACTATGGCAGCAAGGCTGTGATAAGAGAGGGCGAACCGGTATGGATAAGTCCTGATACAAGTTTTTTTAATGAAAATCTTGCACAGATAAAGGAAATAAATAAATCAGGTATGATTGAGATATCCGGTAATAAAGTATATGTAGAGCGTATATGCAATACCGGTAAGATAGTAATCTGCGGTGCAGGTCATACAAGTATAGCCATGATTAAGATGGGGCAGATGCTTGGCTTTGAGATGGTGGTTGTAGAGGACAGGGAAGAGTTTGCAGCTAAGGCAAAGAATGCAGGTGCAGACAGAGTTTGCTGTGAGGACTTTTCATCGGCGCTTGCAAAATTCGAGTCGGATTATGATACATATTTTGTAGTAGTTACCAGAGGGCATCAGTGGGATAAGGAATGTATCAGAGAAATATTAAAGAAGCCATATGCTTATATAGGTTTGATGGGTGCCAAGAGAAGAGTGGGCTTTGTGTTGGATGCCATCAGAAGTGAGGGCTTTGATGAGAAGAAAATTGATGAGATTTACTCTCCGATTGGTCTTGATATAAACTCTGAGACTCCGGTAGAGATAGCAATCTCCATTTTTGCCGAAATAATCTCCGTAAAGAATGCAAAGAATAAGAATGTTGGCTATGTAGACGGAATGCTTGAAAGAATAGAGGAGAGCAATGAGAGAATGGTCATGGCTACAATAGTAGGCAAAAAAGGTTCCGCACCGAGAGGTGTAGGATCAAAGGCATTATTCTTAAGAGACGGAAGCTTTGTCGGAACTATAGGTGGCGGAAAAGCGGAACATGATATTATGGTTAAGGTGGAAGAGATACTTAAAAATAATGACGATATGCAGCCATATTTATTGCATGTTGATCTCACAGATGATGAAGCAAGCATTGAAGGTATGGTTTGCGGCGGAAGAATAGAAGTATTGCTTGAGCTTGTTTAAGATTAAATATGAGAGATAGTTATAATAGAAAAATAGATTATATGCGAATCTCTGTTACCAATAAATGCAATTTCCGGTGTACGTATTGTATGCCGGAAGCCAAGAAGGTGGAGGAAACTTTAAGCCTTGATGAAATATATCAGGTTGCATTTGCGGCAAGTGAATGTGGTATAAGCAAGTTTAAAATAACCGGAGGTGAGCCTCTTGTAAGAGAAGGCATAGTTGATTTTATAAAAAGACTTAATGATTTGGACAATGTAAAAGATATTACTATGACAAGTAACGGTTTTTATCTTTTAAAATATGCCGATGCTCTAAAATCCGCCGGGATTTCAAGTATAAATGTAAGCCTGGACTCTCTTGACAGAGAGAAATTTAAAAAAATTGCAGGTGTGGACGCTTTGGAAGATGTGATGGCAGGTATAGAAGCATCAATAAAAGCGGGAATCGCTACAAAGATAAATACGGTTATTCAAAAGGGTGTCAATGATGATGAACTCTTTGATATCATAGAACTTGCAAAAAATGACAGAGTAAATATAAGATTTATAGAAATGATGCCGATAGGGCATGGTAAGGAGTCAAAGGGCGTAAGCAATTTTGAAATCCTTGAAAGAATGAAAGAAAAGTATATCATTACAGAAGATACAAGACGCCATGGCAACGGACCTGCAAAGTATATGAAACTTGAGGGTTTTACAGGTTCAATAGGATTTATCAGTGCAATACATGGCAAATTTTGTGATGCCTGTAACAGAATCAGATTTACATCTACAGGCAAATTAAAGCCATGCCTTTGTTATGACTCAAATATTGACTTAAAAGATATTTTAAAAGATGATTCACTTAGCATAGATGAAAAAAATACTATATTAAGAGAAAAAATAAATGAATGTATAGTGTCAAAACCTTTGGCACATTCTTTTGAGGATATATCTAAAATCAGCGAGTTAAAGGGCATGTCGGAAATAGGTGGATAAATAAATGGATATAAAAGCAGAGGTTTTAGCAGTCTGTATCAGTGAGAAAAAGGGAACTGAAAAAAAGGAAGTAGAAAAGATTGCTTTAAAGAAGGATTGGGGTATTGAAGGAGATGCACATGCAGGCAAATGGCATAGACAGGTAAGTCTTTTGGCATTTGAAAAGATAGACGCCTTTAGAAAAAAGGGTGCGGAGGTTGATTTCGGTGCATTTGGAGAGAATATCATTGTAGGCGGCATAGATTTAAGAAATCTGCCTGTGGGAACTGTCCTTGAAATAGGAGAGGCAAAACTTAGAGTTACACAGATAGGTAAGGAATGCCACAGCCATTGCAATATATATAAAAAGATGGGAGACTGCATTATGCCGAGAGAAGGTATTTTTGCAGAGGTACTAAAGGAGGGATGTGTACAAAAAGGAGATATTATAAAAATAATTGAAAAAGAAAACGGACCGTACAGAGTGGGCATAATTACCGTTTCAGACAGGGCTTCAAAGGGAGAATATGAGGACAAATCAGGTCCTATGATAAAGGAACTTGTGGAAGCTGCCGGGATGGAAGTGGTTGATTATATTATAGTTCCTGATGAAAAAAGTCAGATAGTGAAAAAATTACTGCATTTTAGCGATCAAAGACAGGCGGATTTAGTATTTACTACAGGTGGAACAGGATTTTCCAAAAGAGATGTCACACCTGAGGCGACAAAGCAGGTTGTGGAAAGAGAAGTTCCGGGCATTGGAGAGGCGCTTAGAAGCTATTCACTTACTATTACACCAAAGGCAATGCTGAGCCGTCAAACAGCCGGGATAAGGGGAAATACTCTGATAATAAATTTGCCGGGAAGTCCGAAAGCATGTAAAGAAAATATTGATTATATAATGGGACCGCTAAAACATGGCTTGGGAATTTTAAGCGGCAGAGAAAGTGATTGATAAATTTTATTTAAAGGGAGAAAATTATGAGATTAAAAAATATGTTTAAAGTTTTGGGAGTAGTTACAGCATTGACATTAGTAGGCTGTGGCGGACAAAAGGCGGCAACAGAGAGTACCTCAGCCGAGAGCACAACCGCCACAGAAACAACAAAAGAAGAAACCGCAACAAGTGAGGAAACAACAAAGGCAGAGAGCATGGGTGATGCTTCAGGTATAAATGTATTTGCGGCCGCATCATTAAAGGGCGCAATGGAAGAGATTATCACCGAGTATAATAAGGCAAATCCTGATGTTAAAATCAATTTGAATACAGATTCTTCAGGTAAGCTTCAAACACAGATAGAAGAGGGCTTTGCATGCGACATCTTCTTTAGCGCCGGTAAGAAGCAGATGGAGAAGTTAAAAGAAGGCGGATTTATCAAGGAAGGAACAGATGTAGACCTGCTTCACAATAAGCTTTGTATAGTAGCACCGAAGGAATCGGACACAAAGGTTACAGGCATTGCAAATATAAAGGATGCAAAGTCAATCTCTATAGGAGAGACAACAGTACCTGCAGGTGCTTATGCAAGAGAGGCTCTTTCAAAGTCTTATCCAGACCTTGGAATCAGCAAGGAGAGCACAGGTGCCGAACTTCAGGAAAAGCTTGGTCTTGAAGTAATAGAAAACTCAAATGTTACAAAAACACTTTTATCGGTTGTAGAGGGATTCGGTGAAGTAGGCTTTGTATATATTACAGATACTTACGGAAAAGATGATGTAAAGATTATCGAGAAGGTGGACGAAAACCTTACCGGAAAGATTACATATCCTTTAGCAAGAGTAAACAATGATGAAGCAGATGACAAAATAAGTGCAGAGGCTGACAAGTTCTATGACTATTTAAAGTCGGAAGATGCTAAGAAGGTATTTGAAAAATATTTATATGAGTAATGTTTTAGTACATTTAGACTGGAGCCCTTTTTTTATAACTCTAAAAATAGGGCTTCTTTCTACAATAATATGTTTTTTTCTGGGCGTGGGGCTTGCCTATATGAGCCTGTATATGAATAAAAGAGTAATGGCTGTGTTTGACAGTATACTTACATTGCCGATGGTGCTTCCTCCTACGGTAGTGGGATTTTTTTTACTTCTTATATTCAGTAGAAGAAGACCTGTAGGTATATTTTTATACAGCAATTTTCAGATAAAGATAGTGCAAAGTTTTGCAGGTTGTGTAATTGCGGCTTTTATCATTGCATTTCCGCTGATGTATAAAAACGCAAAATCGGCATTTTTACAGCTTGATAAAAATCTTATATATGCAGGCAGAACACTTGGACTTTCTGAGTTTAAGATATTTTTTAAGATAGTATGTCCTATAGCATCTCCCTCACTTTTTTCGGGAGCGATTCTAAGTTTTGCCAGAGCCATAGGAGAATACGGTGCCACATCCATGCTTGCAGGCAATATATCCGGGAAAACCGCTACCATATCACAGCAGATAGCGATACTTGTGCAAAATCAGAAATATTTGGAAGCCGGAATATGGGTAAGCATTGTGCTTTTTATAGCATTCCTTATAATGCTTTTGATGGAGTATATACAGAGATAGTATGCTTGATATAAATATAAAAAAGAAACTTAATAATTTTACTTTAAATATAGAATGTAAATTAGACAGCAACAGAATAGGAATACTTGGCGGTTCGGGTGCAGGAAAAAGCATGATTTTAAAGATGCTTGCAGGTATAGAAAAACCTGACAGCGGTTATATAAAACTGGACGACGTGCTGTTATTTGATTCGAATAAAAAGATTGATATAAAGCCTCAAGACAGACATATAGGGTACTGTTTTCAAAATTACGCTCTCTTTCCCCACTTGAGTGTATATGAAAATATTGTTATAGGGCTTGATAAAAATAACAGAACAGAGGTGGATGGGTTTTTGGAAAAATTTGAACTTACAAAAATCAGGGACTCAAAGCCGAATAAAATAAGCGGAGGTCAGGCTGCCCGAGTCGCAATGGCAAGGATACTTATAAGAAAACCGGATATTTTACTATTTGATGAGGCATTTTCCGCATTGGATATTTATTTAAGAGACCATATTCAGGAAGAGATAGCCGATGTTTTATCTGATTTTAAAGGAAGTGCAATCTTTGTATCACATTCCAGAGATGAAATATACAGACTTTGTGACAGTATGATGGTAATTGATTCGGGTAAAATATCAAATCTCGGGAAGACAAAGGATATTTTTAAAAATCCCGGGACAAAGAATGCAGCCATACTTACAGGTTGTAAAAACATCTCGGATATAAGATATATTTCCGAAAATATAATAGAGGCGACAGATTGGGGAGTACAGTTTGAGTTTTCATACAAGCTGCCAAAGGATGTAACTGCCATAGGGATAAGGGCACATGAATTTAAGCCTGTGTGGGGTGAAGAAAAGGGCAATATAATTAAGTTTAATTTAAAGAGTACCGCCAAGCTGCCTTTTGAGGATAATTATTATCTGAATACAGATGGTGACGGCGATATTACCTGGCTTGTACAAAAGGATATCAAGGAAAAGATTGATAAAAAGGGTTTGCCCGACTTACTGAAAATAGATGAAGAAAATATATTACTGTTAAGATAGATTGGAGAATATATGGAATTTACACATTTTGATGATAATAAAAATGCGGTGATGGTGGATGTTTCAGATAAGGAAGCTACCGACAGAGTTGCCATTGCTACAGGGAGAATCACCCTTTGTGATGAGGCTATGGAAGCCATAAGAGGCAGAAAAATAAAAAAAGGTGATGTACTTACAGTGGCACAGGTGGCAGGTATTATGGGACAAAAAAGAACCTCCGAACTTATACCTATGTGCCATAATATAAATCTTACAAGTTCAAAGATAACTTTTGAAATAGAGGGAAATGATATAGCGGTATTTTCTATGGCAAAGACCACAGGTCAAACAGGAGTTGAGATGGAGGCTCTGATGGGAGTTAATATAGCACTTCTTACCATATATGATATGTGTAAAGCCATAGATAAAAGGATGTTGATAAGCGATATTCACCTTGTGGAAAAGACAGGTGGTAAGAGCGGAGATTTTCATTTTTAATTTTAAAAAGACTATAGCATTTTGAGCCGGGCTCATATGCTATAGTCTTTATTATTTATTGTGCCGGTTTAATATATGCGGTGGCTACATAAGCCTGTCCGCCATTATAATTGATTATAGACCATGTGGAATCATGCTCGCCGGCATAGTCCACAGTAACGCCCACATTTAAAGTAGCAAGTATATCACCGTCACGGCTTGGAGCGGAACGAACATTCAACTTTGCCGTAGTGACATATTTTGTACTTGCAGCGGCAGCGGCTTCTGTGGAAGTTTCAGAATTAGTCTCTGAACTGTCGGAACTTTCTCCGGAAGTGGCTGCGGTGGTGGTAGTAGTTGTTGTTGTCTTTTTATTATTCTTAAAAGGATTAAGCGATCTGAAAAGGAAAATCAGAATAAGCAATATAACAAAGCCTACAGCAACCTTTGCAAGATCGGAGGTGTTTACGGTAGGTCTTTTCTTATTCTTGGAAGTTTTTCTGACAACCTTTCTTTTTGGTGTACTTTCTGTAGCTGAAACACTTTGTCTTCTTTGAATATTGTCATTTCTGACAGGTGTTATAACAGGACTTATTCTGGTCTTTTTAGGAGAATAATCATGTATAAAGGTCTGTACCTCTTCTGAGAGTAACTGATATGCAATAGTTGCATTATATCCGTCATCATTATTTTCATGTACAGCCTTATTCCCTATGGCACGAATTTTATGATAATGCTCACATGATGTTTTTGAAATAATATTGTTTGTATATAAAGAGTCTATAATATCAGCCAGACTTTGATCTTCTTCATCCTCTCTTCCGCTGAGTTGCTTTATTATTATCTCCAGGGTTTGTCTGGCTTTAATCATGGATAAATTATATTCCTGATTGGTTAAAAGCTTCTCTGTATCATAAACCCCTGCTTGAATCTGCTGCCAAGCACTGCGAGTAGCTGAGTTTGCCATTAGGTAAACCTCCTCTAAAATCATTTATATATCTGTGAATAAAAGTGTAAATACAAAGCTCACAGAAACCTAGCTTTATTATACAATATAATCCATATAAAAGACAATATTTAGTGAGAATTATTCGTAAAAAAGGGAATAAAATTTGTTACAGTTCAGTTAATTACTGTACAGATTTTGTTTAATAATCCGTAAAGAATGAATATAGGGGCAAAAAAGGACTGTTACAATCAATGCCGGCAGATTAATCTACTGCATATCTTAAAGAAACAGTCCTTTTAATTATTAAATTATTTGATTATGCTTCAGCGATGCACTCGATTTCGCAAAGAACTCCCTTTGGGAGATCTCTAACAGCGAAACAGCTTCTTGCAGGCTTTGAAATAAAATACTTTGCATATACTTCATTGAATGCGGCAAAATCGGCAATATCTGCAAGGAAGCAGGTTGTCTTAACTACCTTATCCATTCCTGAACCTGCAGCTTCAAGTATAGCGGCTACATTCTTACAGCTTTGCTCTGTCTGTGCTGTGATACCCTCAGGAACCTCACCGTTTTCAGGATTAACAGGAATCTGTCCTGATGTAAAAACAAGTCCGTTTGTAATAAATCCCTGTGAATATGGTCCGATAGCACCCGGTGCATTTTTTGTATCAATTACTTTCATGTAACTCTCCTTTTCTTTTTATTATATATATTTTATAACAAATTTTAGATTTGTACAGCCTCTTTTTTATATTAGATATAAATTTATTTGTGGAAATAAAACATTTACTAAAATCACCGTACTTTTTAAAACAGATAATATATTTCATATTATATAAAACTTTAATAATTAACCCTCAAACCCCTTGAAATACAAGGATATTTGCAAGAGAACAGATTGAATTTACTACCAATTTACTACTTTTGAGGAAAAAGCCTTGATGTGCTGTAAAAACTCTTGCGAATAAAGGTATTTTACCACAGATGCCGTAAGGTATGTTGCAGGGATCAAAATTAAATAGGAAATCGTAAAAGCGGTGATCTTTCGCTTCTGTAAAGGAAGTATAAGAACACCGCTTTTTTTATGCCCATGTTACGAAGTAGAAGCCAATCAGGGCTTGAAATACAAGGCTTTCAGAGGACGGTTTTGACAAAGTAAAGGGAATATACCTTTTCCCTCAAAATCGCCCTTTCACTGCGTAACAAATAAAAAATGAAAGGAGCTAAGATCATGGCAGTTTTCAGAGTAGAGAAAAACAAGGGCTATACCGTCATGAGCAACCATCATCTGCGAAATAAGGAACTGACCCTAAAGGCAAAGGGCCTGCTTTCTCAAATGCTTTCACTTCCTGAAAACTGGGACTATACCCTTGCGGGACTATCCCATATCAACAAGGAAAGCATTGATGCCATTCGTACCGCAGTCTTGGAGCTTGAAAAAGCGGGATATATCGAAAGGTCGCAAGGCAGAGATGAAAAAGGAAAAATGACAGCCATTACCTACACCATTTATGAGCAGCCGATTAGTCCGGTATTGGAAAATCCAACATCGGATAAGCCGATATTGGAAAAACCGAAAGCGGATAATCCGATATCGGAAAATCCAACGCAATTAAATAAAGATATACAAAATACAGATCTATCAAAAAAAGAAGAAAGAAATAAAGATGGATTGAATACCGATTCCATTCCTATCCTTTCCCCTGACCCCTCTCCTTTGGAGAAGTCCTTACCGGAACAGGACGGAAAGGAAGAGAAAGACGCATACAAAATCTATGAAGAAATTATCAAGGACAATATCGAGTATGAACACCTCATAAATGCAAAACGCCTTGACCGTGATCGTATTGATGAAATCCTTGACCTCATTCTTGAAACAGTATGCAGCAAAAGAAAGAAAATCTTAATTGCAGGTGATGAGTACCCTGCGGAGCTTGTAAAGGCAAAATTCATGAAGCTTAACAGCAGCCACATTGAATTTGTTCTTGACTGTATGCAGGAGAACACCACAAAGGTAAGAAACATCAAGCAGTATCTAAAGGCAGTGCTTTTCAACGCCCCGTCAACAATAGGAAACTATTACACCGCGCTTGTTAATCACGATATGTACGGAAGAAATGACTTCTAAAGGAGAAAATTTATGAAACAGGGAACCCTTATCTTTGATGAATACCGCGACCGCTATGACATTCGTTTTGACTTAACCGAATATTACGGAGGGCTGCACTGCGGGGACTGTCTTGAGGTATTCACCCGCGGCAAGTGGAAGCCCGCTCGAATGGAGTACGGCAATAACTGGTATCTTACGGGCATACGCACCGAGGACTTAAACGGACTTTTGGTACGAATTTAATTCATATAGCCGCGTAGGAAGCGGAGAAAGGAGGAGGAAATTTGCAGGAAGAAATAAATGAAAAAGTAATCGCCCTGTATATCAAGGGCGGAAAAATAACGGCAAGGCTATTACAAAAGGCAATGAAGATATTTCTTGCCGAAATAAAAAAACAGGAAGCAAGGCGGCAGCTTCCTCACGGAAAGCAAAGCCTAAAGCAGCTTATGAAACAGAATGCCGGCGTTTCCAACATTGAAATCACAGATGAGAATATCAAAGCCTTTGAAGCGACCGCAAAGAAATACGGAATCGACTTTGCCCTAAAAAAAGACAGAAGCACTTCGCCGCCCCGCCACCTTGTATTTTTCAAGGGACGGGATGCGGATGTTCTAAAGGCGGCATTTGACGAGTTTTCAAAAAAGAAACTCACAAAAGAAAAGCTCCCCTCTGTAAGAAAAGTGCTTTCCACCTTTAAGGAGCAGGCAAAGGCAATAAACAAAGGACGGGAGGTTGTAAAAAATAAGGACATGGGGATTGAACGATGACGGAAGAAACAAAGAAACAAATTTTACTGCATCTGCCGTATCTGGTCTTTGTCTATCTCTTTGACAAAATAGCACAGGGCTTTCGCTTATCCTACGGAATGGATATGGGAACAAAGCTTCTGCATTTTCCAAAGGGTTTAACAGAAGCCTTCTCTTTTCCCCTTATCAGCTTTCATTTATCCGATCTTTTGATAGGGATCATAGCGGCGGCACTTATTCGTTTTGCTGTCTATGTAAAAGGCAAAAATGCAAAGAAATATAGGAAAGGAACAGAGTACGGATCCGCCCGTTTTGGAAATAAAAAAGACATTAAACCATACGTCGATCCGGTCTTTAGAAATAACATTCCTCTTACTAAAACGGAGTGCATTACCATGAATAGCCGTCCGAAAAATCCGAAGTACGCAAGAAACAAAAACATCCTTGTTGTCGGAGGATCAGGCAGCGGAAAGACGCGGTTTTTTGTAAAGCCGTCCCTTATGCAGATGCACAGCTCTTATGTAGTTACCGACCCGAAAGGCGAGCTTCTTCTCTCCTGCGGAAAGCTTCTGCAGCGAGGCGGATATAAGATTAAGGTGCTGAATACCATCAATTTCAAAAAGTCTATGAGGTATAACCCTTTCTCATATATCCGAAGCGAAAAGGATATTTTGAAGCTGGTAAATACAATCATTATGAACACCAAAGGCGACGGCGAAAAAGCCGCCGAGGACTTCTGGACCAAATCGGAACGTCTTTTCTACTCTGCACTGATCGGATATATCTTCTATGAAGCACCGGAGGAAGAAAAGAATTTCACCACGCTTCTTGAAATGATAAACGCATCGGAGGCAAGAGAGGACGATCCGGAATTTCAAAGCCCTGTTGACCTTATGTTTCAGAGATTAGAGGAAAAAGATCCGGAGCATTTTGCGGTAAGGCAGTATAAGAAATTTCTGCTTTCCACCGGAAAAACAAGATCCTCAATCTTAATTTCCTGCGGCGCCCGACTTGCCCCCTTTGACATTAGAGAGCTTAGAGAGCTATTTGAAAAGGACGAAATGGAGCTTGATACCATAGGAGATCGAAAAACCGCACTCTTTGTTATCATAAGCGACACCGATGATACCTTTAACTTTGTTGTAAGTATTCTATACACCCAGCTATTTAATCTTCTCTGCGACAAAGCCGATGATGTGTACGACGGAAGGCTGCCTGTTCATGTTCGCTGTCTGCTTGATGAGTTTGCAAATATCGGGCAGATTCCAAAGTTTGAAAAGCTCATTGCCACCATCCGAAGCCGTGAAATATCGGCTTCTATTATTTTACAGTCCCAGTCCCAGCTTAAAGCCATATATAAGGAAAATGCAGACACCATTGTCGGAAACTGCGACAGCTTCCTCTTTCTTGGAGGCAAGGAAAAAACAACGTTAAAGGACGTATCTGAAATACTCGGTAAAGAAACCATCGACAGCTTTAACACCTCTGAAACAAGAGGACGGGAATTATCTCACGGACTGAACTATCAAAAGCTCGGTAAAGAACTTATGACGCAGGATGAAATCGCGGTAATGGACGGCGGAAAGTGCATCCTGCAAATAAGAGGTGTAAGACCGTTCTTTTCGGATAAGTACGATATTACAGCCCATCCCAATTACAAATACCTTTCCGACTATGACAAGAAAAACTCTTTTGATGCGGAAAGGTATATCAAACGCCGCCCCGCAGTCGTAAGACAAAATGAAGTCTTTGACTACTATGAAATCGATGCGGAGAAATTGACGGAAGAATAAAAGAAGGAGGAAAAACTTGATCTATAAGACAGCAGTATATAGAGCGCGGGCGCCTGACGCCTAAACACCGATCCGCTAAAAAAAGCGGATTTTTTTATGAAGAAAAAAAGAAAACAAAACTATGTTTAGCCGATGTATCGGCAGAAAGGATGAATCTATGGGATTTTTTAATTCAGCAGTCGGAGTATTACAGACACTTGTTATCGCACTTGGCGCAGGTCTTGGAATTTGGGGCATTGTAAACCTTTTGGAAGGATATGGGAACGACAATCGTGCGACACGTTCATAAGTGAAAAGCTTATGCACTAAGTCGAAGGACTAAAAGTTCAAAACTTAGGAGAACTGACAATCTAATAGGTAGAATGACGGGGTAACGCCCTGAAATGCCTACACTGATACTCCGATTGGCAATGAATATTAGACTATTTCATTGTCAAAAGCTCGGTAAAGTCGGCAGAGAGTAGCCGTAAGACTGATATTAACATCAGACACGAAAGCTGTTCAGAGGTGGACGGTGCTACCTATATGCCGGGTGTCGAATACGCATGGTGAGAATGTGTATACCAAAGCACTGACGTACTTCCGAATGTACAAGTCTAAACGTTTGAATTTGCCTAACGGCAATTCCCATCAAAGATGGGGTGTTTGTGGATGAGTAAGAATGGTTGTTATGAAAATCCATATATCGTTACAGGCGATATGGTGAAAACTAAACACAGGCTTAGAGGAAGAACCTAAACGTATTCAATGATAAGATTGTCGGAACGTGGTAAGCCAGGAACACGGAAGCAGTCTAATGCTAATGAAGTGTTGAATGGGAAAATGACTGAAAAAACAGCATATAACCGTTCTTTATCTTGGTGAAAGCGGTGGCACAGTACCTATGAAGCGAAAATAATAAGTTCGTGGAGGGATAGCCACCAGTCACAGGAAAGTACAAGAACTGAAATTAAGACAAACACAGCTTCGAGTATGACAAAGAAAATCAATAGGTAATTGCGAAACTCGCTGAGCTCGTTCGCAATCCTTATTGTATACAAGGATAAATTTGTGCAAAGCACAAATTTTAAGCTAAAAAGTTGATAACTACAAGATTTAGACGCACTTTAATAAGCATAGTGCTTATATAAAGTTGATAAGTCCTAAGCAATTAAAGATTTTAAACTTCTGATATGTTGTCGTTGGTTGATTTTATCGGCAACAACTACAGTTAATAACTGTGATATACCGGCTAGCAGTAAATCGGAATGCAGTGTTTTTTCATTTGTTGTTTTCCGTTTAGCAATGCAGAAACTATCCTTAAAGTGATTGATTGATTTTTCAACATTTACCCTGATCTTATATGTTTCATCCCACTCTTTAGAACCTCGTTCTACTCCGGGATAAGCTCTGAGATTCTTTTCAGGATAAATATAAATCATTCTACCGCAGGAAGAAGTTGTACAGGGATTGTCACAGTGACAGACACGTCTTTTGGACTTGTCTTGTCGGTTGTATTCCCATTTCATTTTTGGACAAACGAACTTTATTGTAGACAGCTTGCTCCTTAAATGGGATTTACTTCCTTCACGTTTCATTGGAAGTGAAGGATCATGAGGGCAACAAGGAATACCATTTTCATTGAATGTATATTTAACATTATCCATTGAGAGATTAACTTTTAAAGGAATAAATGCTTTTTTGAAATTGAAATCTTCAAAAAGTGATTTGTAAATCTCAATGGTATCAAAGGCTGCATCACCAAGGAATATAGATGGTTTAATGTGAGGATGCCTTGTTTTAAAGTCCTTTAAGGTAGGCAGTAAAGCCTTGGAATCAGCAAGCGATTTGTCTTCATCCGGAGACTTTGCTTTCTTTTCAACTACAATGTCAGGATGAGAAGAAAGATAACTCTTGTTGTAGAAATCAATGGAACGAACAATTCCAAGTCCATTGGTAATAATACCGAACTTGTAAGCGTAGCAGAAATGTCCGTTAATGTACTGCTGTTTAACCTCATGATTTGACGAAGCCGATGTAGGCATAGAAGCATATGCCACCTTATAAGGGTCATAAGAACTATCAAAATTCATAGATTTTGCATAGGATTTGAGCTGCCTGATAATGCGGTTGGCGTATTTAGGATTATTTTCGGTTACATAAGCTTCAATACCTGAAGTGTCAAACAAGAGCATAGAAGCAAGGTTGTTATCAATATCCCTACATATCGGTTCAGTTAAATCAACAAGCTTATCAAAAACAGCTTGTAAGTCCGATAAAAAATCCTGTTTAAAACGAGTGATTTTAGAAGCATCAGGAACTTTGGTGAAGCCACAGAATTCTCTCAGATGTCTGGAATAATGAAGAAAGACAAGCAAAAGAGAATCTGTCGGAATAGAAAACAGACGTTGAATAATCAAAGCCCAAAGCATAGCAGTCAAAGGATATTTGCGATTTCTGCCGGTGGCTGCATAGTAATGATTGTAAAAAGAAAACGGAATAATTTCATCAAGGTCAATATGATTTTCCAGCAGAGTAAGAAACTGAGGTTTGTCAGATTCAAAAATATCTTTACAATCTTCAAAAATATCTGCCAAAGAGAGTTGTTTTTGTGATATCATAGTAATGTCTCCTTTCGGGATGTGGTTTATGGTTTTGTGCAACTCCATTATATCACAGACCTAGAGGAGATTTTTATATTTAGTAACAAAAAAGTGTCGTATTTATATGGCTTTTGGCGTTTCGCAAACGCCTAAAAGAAAATCAAATCCGAAAGGAGATGGTGACTGTGTCCGCTTCGAAACAAACACTGAAACAAAGCAAAATCCGTTATACGGAATATTATGACTTGCAGAAAGTCCTTGATGATTTATATGAAGATAGCAGTAAGAATAAAGTATTTTCAAATTTAATGGAGCTAATAACTTCAAGAGAAAATATCAAACTTGCCTATCGGAGTATCAAAGGGAACAAAGGAAGTCATACGGCTGGGGTAGATGGCAGAACAATAAAACATTTATCAAGGCTAAATGAAGAAGAATACATTTCTCTCATACAAAAACAGTTCCATTGGTATAAACCACGCCCTGTAAAGAGAGTGGAAATGCGAAAGCCTAACGGGAAAATCAGACCTTTAGGAATACCGACTATTGTAGACAGAATTGTACAACAATGTATCTTGCAAATATTAGAGCCGATATGTGAAGCCAAGTTTCATGACAGCTCCTATGGGTTTCGACCCAACAGGAGTACGGAACACGCTATAGCAGAATGTGCAAGACTAATGCAGATACAGCACTTACATTATGTGGTTGATATTGATATACAGGGATTTTTCGACAATGTATATCATGCAAAGCTCATAAGGCAGCTTTGGAATTTGGGAATCCAAGACAAAAAGTTACTTTGTATCATTAAGGAAATGCTGAAAGCAGATATAGTTATGCCTGATAAAGAGGTAATTACACCAACAAAGGGAACACCACAAGGCGGAATATTATCACCGCTACTATCTAATGTAGTCTTGAACGAATTAGATTGGTGGGTTTCTTCTCAATGGCTGACAATGCCCACGCATTATCCATATAAACAGAGAACGAACAGTCAAGGAACAGAGATAAAAAGCAATACCTACAGAGCTTTAAGAACAAGCAACCTAAAAGAAATATACATTGTAAGGTATGCCGATGATTTCAAGATATTTTGCCGTAATTACTACGATGCAAAAAGAACCTATCAGGCAGTTACAAAATGGTTGCAAGACAGATTAAAACTAAATGTAAGTGAAGAAAAATCTAAAATAACAAATCTAAAACAAAGGTACTCGGAGTTCTTAGGCTTCAAGCTTAAGGTTAAACCAAAAGGCAAAAAGTTTGTTGTACAGTCGCATATAAGTGATAAGGCACTGAAAAATGCAAAAGAAAATATTTCTAAAAGTGTTGCAGATATAAAAAGACCTGCAAACGAAAAGGAACAGTACAAAGCAATAGCCAAGTATAATGCCACTGTTTCAGGCTTGCACAATTATTACCAAATAGCAACAAATGTGAGTTTGGACTTTGCTAAAATAGCCTTTCACATTAAAAAGCAGATGAACAACAGGCTTGATATTAAAACCAGTGGAACACTAAACAAAGGATTTATCAAAGAAAAATATGGAAAAAGTAAACAGCTTCGCTTCCTTAATGGACATCCGCTAATTCCGGTGGGATATGTAAGGACAAAGGACGCAAAACATAAGAAAAAGGCTGTAAATAAATACACTGTAAAGGGCAGAGTTCTCATTCATAAAAATTTACAGATTGATGTAGACACTCTTATCTGGCTGATGAAACACCCAGTGCTTGATAAAAGCATAGAGTTTGCGGACAACAGAATCTCGCTTTTTGCAGCTCAATATGGCAGATGTGGAGTGACAGGTGTAAAACTTATACCAAACGACATACATTGCCATCACAAGATACCGCTTGAACAAGGTGGTACAGACAGTTACAGCAACTTAATTCTTGTTACAGAAGCAGTTCATATACTCATCCATGCAACAAAAGAAGATACAATCCAAAAATATATAAAAGAGCTTGGGTTAACAGTCAAGCAGATTGAGAAATGTAATAAGCTTAGAAAAATGGCAGAATTGCCACTAATTTAGAGAAAAAATAATTTGTTACGAAGTGTGTAAGTCTTAGTTAAAACGTGAAAATCTTTCTTGTGATGGAACGCCGTGTGCGGTGAAAGTCGCATGCACGGTGTGAAGTGGGGGAAAATCTGGAGATAACATCAAAGGATTACCTATCACTATCCGGCGCAAAATCACAGGGAATAAAGCAGCTTATGGCGGGCGGAGGCGTTGCCCTTATCGGTACAACCCTTGTTCCGCTTCTTCGCGGACTGTTCGGATAAGGAGGTAACACGTGCAGAGCATACTTGATGCAATCAATGAATGGATCAAAGATATTTTAATCGGATCCATTCAGGGAAATCTTGAAGCTCTGTTCGGAGATGTCAACGAAAAGGTAGGAACCATAGCGGCAGAGGTAGGCAAAACCCCGCAGAGCTGGAACGGCAGCGTATTTTCCATGATAAAAACCTTGTCGGAAAATGTGATCGTCCCATTGCGGGGCTTGTCATTGCCTATGTTCTTTGCTACGAGCTGATCAGCATGATTATTGATAAAAATAACCTGCACGAGCTGGACACCTTTATGTTTTTTAAGTGGTTTTTCAAGGCATGGGTAGCGGTATTTATCGTTACCCATACCTTTGATATTACTATGGCGGTATTTGATGTGGCGCAGCACGTCGTATCGGGCGCAGCCGGTGTAATCAGCTCGGACACAAGCATGGATATTTCTTCAACCATAACATCTATGGGCGATAAATTAAAGGACATGGAGATACCGGAGCTTCTGCTCCTTTCCATAGAAACGGGACTTGTAAGCCTTTCTATGAAAATCATGTCCATTTTTATTACCGTTGTCATCTACGGCAGAATGATAGAGATCTATTTAGTCTGCTCCGTCGCCCCGATTCCTTTTGCCACTATGACAAATAAGGAATGGGGATCGATCGGAAACAATTACCTTAAAAGTTTATTCGCACTTGGTTTTCAGGGCTTTTTAATCATGGTATGCGTCGGAATTTATGCCGTCTTGGTAAAGGGCATGACTATATCGGATAACCTGCATACCGCGATATTTTCCCTTGCGGCATATACCGTGCTGCTTTGCTTTATGCTTCTAAAATCAAGTGCTATTTCAAAATCAATTTTCGGGGCACATTAGCCCTTAATGGAAAGGAGGAATCAGAACAATCAGTAAAAAATACAGCATTATCTATGCCGATCCGCCGTGGAAGTACGAAAGAAGTAAGGTACAGGGCGCAGCAGAAAATCACTACCCCACCATGAGCATAGAGGAACTTTGTGTGCTTCCCGTTTCTGAAATTGCGGAAAAGGACTGCGTACTTTTTTTATGGGCTACTTTCCCGCAGCTAAAAGAAGCCCTGCAGCTTATCAAGGCATGGGGCTTTCAGTATAAGACGGTTGCTTTCGTATGGCTGAAAACGAACAGGAAAGCAGACACATGGTTTTACGGGCTTTGCTTTTGGACAAGAGGAAACGCGGAAATCTGCCTGCTTGCAACGAAAGGTCATCCCAAAAGGAAGGCTGCAAATATCCACCAGCTTATCATAAGCCCCGTTGAAGCACACAGCAAAAAGCCGGATGCGGCAAGAGAAAAAATCACAGCCCTTATGGGAGATCTTCCTAAAATAGAACTTTTTGCAAGGAAAGAAAGTCCCGGCTGGGATATATGGGGAAATGAAGTAAAAAGCAGTATAACGCTTTAGCGGAAAGGAGGTTTTTATGGCGTATGTACCCGTACCGAATGACTTAACAAAGGTTAAGACAAAGGTTGCCTTTAACCTGACAAAAAGGCAGATCATTTGCTTTACGGCAGCCTTAATTTTAGGGCTGCCTGTTTTCTTTCTCCTGAAGGGAAGCACAGGAACAAGCCTTGCAGCTTTTTTCATGATTTTAATCATGCTTCCCTTTTTCCTCTTTGCCATGTACGAAAAGCACGGACAGTCCCTTGAGGTCATCCTGAAACACATCGTGCAGACAAAGTTTATCAGAAAGAAAGAGCGTCCATACAGGACGAGAAACTATTATGCCCTGTTAATAAAGCAGAGAAAACTTGAAAAGGAGGTATTTCATATTGTTAAAGGACAAAACAAAGGAAAAAAACAGCGTAAAAAATAAAAGGAAGCTCACAAGAAGCGAAAAGAAACAGATTGCGGAGCTGATCAGAAAAGCAAAGCCGGATAAAAAGGCTTCTTCTGCGCAGGAGAGCATACCCTACATTTCAATGCACCCGGACGGGATCTGCAAGGTAACGGAAAACCGCTACAGCAAATGCATTGCTTTTTCCGACATAAACTACCAGCTTGCAGGAGCGGACGAGAAAACCGCTATCTTTGAAAACTGGTGCGACTTTCTAAACTATTTTGATTCCTCTGTGGATGTACAGCTTTCCTTTATCAATCAGGGAAGCCGCGGAGAAGCAAAGACCGCAATTGAAATTCCGATGCGTGATGATGGCTTTCAGTCCATAAGAAGCGAGTATCAAAAAATGCTTTCCGAGCAGCTTTCCAAAGGAAACAACGGTCTTGTAAAGCTGAAATTCGTAACATTCAGCGTGGAAGCGGAAAATATGAATGCGGCAAAGGCAAGGCTTAACCGCATTGAAACGGATATGTTAAACAATTTTAAGGTGCTTGGTGTAAGTGCCCACTCTATGAACAGCTACGAAAGATTAAAAACCATGCACGGCATTTTTCATCCGGAGGGAGAGCCTTTCTTCTTTTCTTGGGACTATCTTGTGCCGTCAGGATTATCGACAAAGGACTTTATCGCACCATCCTCTTTTTACTTTGGAGAAGGCAGAACCTTTCGCATGGGAAAAAAGCTTGGTGCAGTAAGCTTTCTTGAAATCTTAGCTCCGGAATTAAACGACCGCATCCTGTCCGACCTTTTGGATTTGGAAACGGGAATGATTGTAAACCTGCATATTAAAAGCATCGATCAGGCGGAGGCGATTAAGACGATAAAAAGGAAAATCACCGACCTTGACAAGATGAAAATTGACGAGCAGAAAAAAGCGGTACGCTCCGGCTATGATATGGATATTATCCCGTCCGATCTTGCCACTTACGGAGGGGAAGCGAAAAACCTGTTGCAGGATTTACAAAGCAGAAACGAAAGAATGTTTTTTGTTACCTTTTTAGTGGTGAACATGGCGGGCAGCAAAAGAAAGCTGGATAACGATATTTTTGCCGCCGCAGGAATCGCACAGAAATATAACTGTGCCTTAACCCGCCTTGAATTTCAGCAGGAGGAAGGCCTGATGTCAAGCATCCCGCTTGGAAGAAATGAAATTGAAATTCAAAGAGGACTTACCACTTCAAGCACCGCCGTATTCATTCCCTTTATCACGCAGGAGCTTTTTCAAGGCGGAGAAGCGCTTTACTACGGGCTTAACGCACTTTCAAGCAACATGATTTTATGCGACAGAAAGCAGCTTAAAAACCCGAACGGCTTGATACTGGGGACGCCCGGTTCCGGTAAATCCTTTGCGGCAAAGCGTGAAATTACAAACGCCTTTTTAATCACGGACGATGACATCTATATATCCGATCCCGAAGCCGAGTACGCTCCTTTGGTAAACAGCCTTTCAGGGCAGGTAATCCGCATTTCTCCTACAAGTAAAGAATATATCAACCCTATGGATATAAACCTTAATTACAGCGATGATGATAATCCCCTTGCACTAAAATCGGATTTTATCCTTTCCCTTTGCGAGCTTGTAGTCGGAGGAAAGGAAGGACTTGCTCCTGTGGAAAAAACAGTCATCGACCGTGCGGTCAGAAATATTTACAGAGAGTTTCTTGCAGATCCTGTGCCTGAAAGGATGCCGATTTTAGGAGATCTTTATGAGGAGCTTTTAAGACAGCCGGAGCCGGAAGCTGCAAGAGTTGCGGCTGCACTTGAGCTTTATGTAACGGGTTCTCTTAATGTCTTTAACCACAGAACCAATGTAGAGCTTTCTAACCGCCTTGTGTGCTTTGATATAAAGAGCCTTGGAAAGCAGTTAAAAAAGCTTGGAATGTTAATCGTGCAGGATCAGATATGGAACCGCGTTACCATAAACAGAGCAAAAAAGAAAGCAACCCGCTACTACATGGACGAATTTCACCTTTTGCTTCGTGAGGAACAGACAGCGGCATACAGCGTTGAAATCTGGAAGCGTTTCAGAAAATGGTCGGGAATCCCCACAGGGATCACGCAGAATGTCAAGGATTTGCTTTCAAGCCGCGAGGTAGAAAACATCTTTGAAAACAGCGACTTTGTACTGATGCTGAATCAAGCGGTAAGCGACAGAAATATCCTTGCAAAGCAGCTTAATATTTCTCCACAGCAGATGAAATATGTAACCCATACGGAATCCGGCGAAGGACTTCTCTTTTACGGAAATGTGATTCTGCCCTTTGTAGATCACTTCCCGAAAGATACGAAGCTTTACAAGGTCATGACGACAAAGCCGGAGGAAGTGAGCAGAGAATGAAGAAACTGACGCATTTCAGCCTGTTTACCGGAATCGGAGGAATCGACCTTGCGGCAGAAGCCGCAGGCTTTTCTACCATTTGTCAATGCGAATGGGCGGACTTTCCGACCGCTGTATTAAAAAAGCATTGGCCAAAGGTTCCGCGTTTTCAGGATATTACCACAGTTACAAAGGAGGCATTTATTGAAAAAACAGGACAAGAAAGCGTCACACTCATATCCGGAGGCTTCCCGTGTCAGCCTTTCTCCGCCATCGGAGCAAAAAAGGGCTTTACAGACCCCCGTTATCTCTGGCCGGAAATGTGCAGAGTTATTAAAGAGCTGCGCCCCCATTTCGTGCTTGGCGAAAATGTTGCTAACTTCGTCAATATGGGGCTCAACAAAACGATCATTGACTTGGAGAAAGCGGGATATGCCGTTTGGACATTCGTACTTCCTGCTTGCAGCGTCGGCGCATGGCATGAACGCAAGCGAACTTTTATCGTGGGGGCAGATGTTTCCTACGCCCCTTGCTTCCGACACCGGAACGCGTCCGAGAGTGCCGCAGGTAATCCTATCTCCTGCGGGCTCCTTTCGCAGAAAGAAGAAAACGGGGCACTGGTCGGCGAATCTTTCGGAGGCAATCTATTATCTGGAAAAGGATGCGGCACCCGATCTTCGCTTCAATCCGGAGTGGGTAGAGTGGCTGATGGGATTCCCGCGGGCATGGACGGAAATCTCCTCTGGATAACAGAGCCTACGGATATTCCGAGGCTTACAAGAGATAAAAAAGACAGGGTAAAACGCTTAAAGGCACTGGGTAATGCCGTTGTTCCCGCACAGGTTTATCCGATACTCAAATACATTGCGGATATTGAGCTTGGGCGCTGCAAAAGCGCTTGCGTCTTTTCAGGAAAGGAAGGTGATGCACTTTGAAAGAACCGCTAAAGCCCCGCGATAAGTACAGGCAAAAAATGAGCCGGGACGGGCTTATAAGAGAAAATATGACAACCGGAGAAACAGAAAATATATCAAAAAGGATGCAGGAAAATCCCGAAAATGATATTCCCAAAAGTCCTATATCGGATAAGGAAATCCCGAAAAGAAAATCCTCAAGGCTTACCTTTACCGAGGAAGAAAGAGCTATCCCGGAGCTTCAAAGGTATATCAAAAAATCCGATCAGGCGGCGGACCGTCTTGATAAAGCAAGAGATAAAATCCCAAAGAAAAAGAGCCTTTCCTTTGAGCGTGAGTTTGATGAAAGATCCGGCAAAGGAAAAACGAGGCTTCACTTTGAAGAAAAGGAAAAGCCCATAGGCTCCGGTAAGTCTGCAAATCCTCTTTCGCCTGCCCTTGATGAAGCAGGCGCCTTTGTGCACAAGAAAATTCATGAAACGGAGCATGACAATGCAGGAATTGAAGCAGCCCACAAAACCGAAAAAGCCGCAGAAACACTTGGTCGTTACAGCGTAAGAAAGGCAAGAGAAAATTACAGAAATCAGAAGCTAAAGCCCTACCGCAAGGCAAGAAAAGCAAAGAAAGCCGCAGAGAAAGCAAATGCAAAATACTTTTACAAAAAAGCCATGTATGAAAATCCGAATCTGTCATCTGCAAACCCCGTTAGTCGTATTTGGCAGAAAAGGAAGATAAAAAAGAAGTATGCGGCGGAGCTTCGCAAGAAAGGTCAGAGCGCGGCAAAGGCGGCAAGGACATCCGCAGAGAAAACAAAACAGGCAGGCTCCTTTATCATACGCCACAGACGAGGGCTTGCCCTTATTATTTCTCTGCTTCTAATCTTCATTCTGATTTTTACCGGCTTATCGTCCTGCTCCTCTCTTTTATCGGGAGGCTTTAACGGCATTTTAGGCACAAGCTATACATCCGAGGACAGCGATCTTGTGGAAGTGGAAAATGCCTATGCCGCTATGGAAAGTGCGCTTCAGGGGAAAATAGATAGTGTAGAAAAGGATCATCCCGGCTATGACGAGTACAAATATGAGCTTGACGGTATCGGGCATAATCCCCATGAGCTTGCGTCTATCCTTACGGCAAAGCACCAAAGCTACACCCTTTCCAAAGTGCAGGCGGACTTACAGAAGATGTTCACAAAGCAGTATTCTTTTACCCTGCAGGAAGAAATTGAAGTGCGCTATAAAACGGAAACCCATACCGATCCGGACACCGGAGAAACCACAGAGGAAGAAGTCCCGTACAACTATTACATTCTTCATGTAAAGCTGAAAACGACACCGCTTTCTGATATTGCAAGAGAAATCTTAAATGAAGAACAGCTTAAAATGTATGGCGTCTATCTTGAAACCAGCGGAAACAAACCCCTTGTATTCGGCGGAGGCTCCCCTGATGGCAGCGCGTCGGAGGATTTAAGCGGCGTTCATTTTGTAAACGGCACCCGCCCCGGAAATCCGGAGCTTGTAAGCCTTGCAAAGAAGCAGGTCGGAAATGTGGGCGGCTATCCTTACTGGAGCTGGTACGGCTTTAACGGACGCGTGGAATGGTGCGCCTGCTTTGTATCTTGGTGCTACAACAAGGCGGGAAAAAATGAGCCGCGCTTTGCAGGCTGTCAGTCGCAGGGCGTTCCTTGGTTTACCTCACGCGGACAATGGGGAGCAAGAGGCTATAAAAATATTGCACCGGGCGATGCCATTTTCTTTGACTGGGACGGTGACGGCGGAGCCGATCATGTGGGAATCGTTATCGGAACGGATGGAAGCCGTGTTTATACCGTTGAAGGAAATTCAGGCAATGCCTGCAAGATAAAAAGCTATGACTTAAATTCAGGCTACATCAAAGGCTACGGTCTTATGAACTGGGATTAAAAAACGAAAGGAGAACAACATTTATGGCAAACAAAAAAATCCTGAAAATCGAAAACGAGATCCAAAAGACCCGTGAGAAAATCACGGAGCAGCAAGGCAAGCTAAAAGACCTTGAAATGCAGAAAACGGAGGCGGAAAATCTTGAAATTGTGCAGATGGTAAGGTCGCTTCACATGACCCCTGCCGAGCTTTCCGTATTTTTAGCAAAGGGCGTCATTCCTGATGTACCCGCAAATAAAAATGAAGATATGGAGGATATGGAAAATGAAAAATAAAATTTTGATGAGAATAACGACAGCTCTCTTTGCCGCCCTGATCCTTATGGGCGGCTTTTCTATTCCCGCTTATGCAAATGGCGGTGAAGCTACCGATGACAGCAATGTAAAAACAGAGGAAAAGAAAGAAGAAAAAACGCCCCTTACTCCTGACGGCAACATGAGCCTTGTGGATAATGTCAAGGGAGATGCCGCAAAGGACAAGGAATTTATCATTGTAAAAAGCAAGGGCGGAAATTACTTCTATATCGTAATCGACCATGCGGCGCAGGGAGAAAACACGGTTCATTTCTTAAATCAGGTGGATGAAAAAGACTTACTTTCCATTATTGATGAAAAAGACAGTCTGAGTGCAAAGCTGGAGCTTCCAAAAGAGGAGGAGAAGAAAGAGCCGGAGGCGGAAAAAGAAAAGCCGGAAGAAAAACAGGAGAAAAAGAACCCTGCCGGAATAATTGCCTTATCACTCATCTTGATTCTTGGACTTGCAGGCGGCGTCTTCTACTATTTCAAGATTCTAAAGCCGAAGCAGAATGTAAAGGGTACGACAGAGCTTGACGAATTTGACTTTGAGGACTATGAGGACGAGTTCACAGATGAAGATAACGAGGACGGCGAGGAAGCTTTAGAAGAAGCAGAGCCGGATGAAACAGTATGACATAGTTTACAGACAGTATCTATGAAAGGCTGATGAGTGAAAAACCGAAATGCGGGCGGCACGAAAAAGAGCCACCTGCTTCTTTTTCTTCAAAATGTGAGGGCTGTCCTTACAGGAGAAAGTCCCCATGCATCGGGTACTGTATCAGGAAAATAAAAGAAAAAAGCGAACCGGAGCTTTAGATATTATATGAGAAAGGATCAGATATGAAACTTGTTATATGTGAGAAACCGAGTGTGGCAGCATCGATTGCTGCCGCCCTTGGAATAGAAATGAAAAAGGACGGATATATGGAAGTTGCGGACTTTCTTGTGTCTTGGTGCATAGGACACCTTGCAGAGCTTTCCGAGCCGTCCTGTTACGGAAAATGCTATGAAAAGTGGAGCCTTGAAGCCTTACCCATCCTGCCTGAAACATGGCAGCTTACTGTATCAAAGGATAAGGAAAAGCAGTTTTCTGTATTAAAGACACTTCTTTTTAGAAAGGATGTTACCGAGGTTATAAACGCCTGCGATGCCGGACGCGAGGGAGAACTCATTTTCCGTTTCGTTATGGAAAAAGCAGGCTGCAAGAAGCCTGTAAAAAGACTTTGGATTTCCTCAATGGAAGAAAGCGCAATCCGAAAAGGCTTTGAAAATCTGAAAGACGGAGCGGACTATGACAGCCTTTATCAGTCCGCCCTGTGCAGAGCAAAAGCGGACTGGCTTGTCGGAATCAATGCAACCCGCCTCTTTTCCCTGTTATATAACCGTACCTTGAATGTAGGACGGGTGCAGAGCCCGACCTTAAAAATGCTTGCGGATCGAAGCGAGGCGATTATGAGTTTCAAGAAAGAAAAGTATTACCATGTGCGCCTTATTTTAGACGGTACGGAAGCTGTAAGCGAAAAGTTTTCAGAGAAAGAAGCGGCAGAAAAAATCGCAACATCCCGCAAAGGAAAAACGGCAGTCTGCACTTCTGTTACCTCTGAAAAAAAGGAAGTGCTGCCGCCTAAGCTCTTTGATCTTACCGCACTTCAAAAGGAAGCAAACCGCATTTTCGGTTACACCGCAAAGCAGACCCTTGACCTTGCACAGAGCCTTTATGAAAAGAAGCTTCTGACCTATCCGAGAACGGACAGCAACTACCTGACAGACGATATGAAAGAAACAGCGGATAAGGTTATTCTCATGCTTCTTTCAAAGCTTTCTTTTATGAAAAGCATAGAATTTACACCAGAGATTACAAGGCTTCTTAACAGCAAAAAGATATCGGATCACCATGCCGTGATTCCTACAATGGAGCTTGAAAAAACGGAACTTTCCCTGCTTCCCGAAAGCGAGCGAAACATTCTCTTTCTTGCAGGTGCAAGGCTTCTTATGGCTTCCGCATCCTCTCATGTCTATGAAACGGTTACGGCTACATTTAGCTGCGAGGATCATACCTTTACAGCAAAGGGAAAGACTGTGTTATCTTCCGGCTGGAAAGAAATAGAAAGATTCTTTCTTATGAGTTTAAAAGAAAAACCGGATAAAGAAAATGAAAAAGAGCTTCCGGCATTTTGTAAGGGAGAAAGCTTTGACAGCTTCCCGATAAAAGTTACGGAGCATGACACACTTCCCCCAAAGGCATACACGGAAAGTACGCTTCTATCTTCCATGGAGCGCGCAGGAAACAAGGAAACCACAGAGGATGCAGAGCGTAAAGGTTTAGGTACTCCCGCAACCCGTGCAGCCATCATTGAAAAAATCATCAAGGCAGGCTTTGTTACAAGGAAAGGGAAACAGCTTATCCCGACCAAAGACGGAATGAACCTTATCTCCGTACTTCCTGAAACCCTGACCTCTCCGCTTCTTACGGCAGAATGGGAAAACGAGCTTTCAAGGATTGCAAAGGGAGAAGCGGATGCTGACAGCTTTATGGAAAAGATAGAAGCCATGACAAAAGAGCTTGTAGAAAATGCGGACGCTGAAAAAGCAAAAGCAGAACTTTTCAAAGAGGAAAAAACCGTAATCGGCTTATGCCCGCGCTGTAAAAATCCCGTTTACGAGGGAAAGAAGAACTACTATTGCAGTAACAGGGATTGCCGCTTTTCCATGTGGAAGAATGACCGCTTCTTTGAGGATAGGGAAATCACCTTTACACCAAAGATAGCAAAAGCACTGCTCAAAGATAAGACGGTAAAAGTAAAGGACATCTACTCTCACAAAACAGGCAAAACCTATGACGGAAATGTGGTTCTTTGCGATACCAAAGATAAGTATGTGAACTATCGTATTGAAATAGAGAGGAAGAAAAAAGAAGAATAGCAAGCATAGGAAAGGGGTACCCTTTCCGTGAAAAATCTCCGTTTTCCGCACCTGCGGCGGCGGAGATTTATATTTTCCGGGATAGTCCCGGACCCTTAAAAAACGAAAGGAGAAAAATTCATGCCATATATGGAAAAAGCAGAAGAAATAAAAGAGGTTACGCCCATTGTCCTAAGCTCTGAAAATCAAAAGGACAGACTAAAGGAAATTACGGATCGTTTGGAGCAAGGGATTTTAGAAGTCTTTGAAAGCGAAAGGTACAAGGAGTATCTTCGCGTCATGTCAAAGTTTCATCATTACAGCTTTAACAATACCATGCTGATTGCCCTGCAAAAGCCTGACGCTTCCCTGATTGCAGGCTTTAGTGCATGGAAAAACAGCCACGGAAGAACGGTCAAAAAAGGAGAAAAAGGAATCCGTATTATCGCTCCTGCACCCTTTAAGGTAAGGCAGAAAATGGAAAAGCTTGATCCGAAAACAAATATGCCCCTTGTCGGAGCAGACGGAAAGGCAGTTACCGAAGAAAAGGAAATTACCATTCCTGCCTACAAGGTGGTATCCGTCTTTGATGTATCACAGACAGAAGGAAAAGAACTTCCCTCTATCGGAGTAAATGAGCTGACCGGCGATGTGTCGCAGTATGAGGACTTTTTTACGGCGCTGAAAAAGGCATCCCCTGTTCCGATTGCCCTTGAGCATATCGAGGGAAGCGCTCACGGCTACTATCACCTTGCGGAAAAAAGAATTGCCATTGACGATAACATGAGCGAGCTGCAAACACTAAAGACCGCCATTCACGAAATCGCCCATGCAAAACTTCATGATATTGACCTAAATGCACCGAAAGAGAAACAGGAAAATCGCCCGAACCAGCGTACCCGCGAGGTTGAAGCGGAAAGCGTCGCCTATACCATATGTCAGCACTACGGGCTTGATACCTCCGATTATTCTTTCGGATATGTTGCAGGCTGGAGCAGCGGTAAGGAACTGTCAGAACTCAAAGGCTCTCTTGAAACCATCCGCCTTGCTGCATCGGATCTGATCGACAATATAGACGGGCATTTCAAGGAGCTTCAAAGGACAAGAGAAAATGAGCTTTCAGAAACGGAAGCGGAACCAGCTTTGCAGGAAGAAAAACATGAAGCAGCTTACCAACTTGAAAACGGAAGCTATCTCTATATTCAGACCTGCGAAACAGGCTATGACTATACTCTGTATCAGCCTGACTTTACAGACCTTGATGGCGGACAGCTTGATAATCCGGAAATCTCTATTGAAAAAGCCCGTGATGAAATCCTAAAAATGCACGAGCTTTCAGGGCAAGACTTAAAGGAAATCTCCATAGATGATTTTGAAAAGATGCAGGAAGAAGCTTCACAGGAAAAGAAAGCCGGAATACAGGTAAAGTATTATCCTATCAATGAAGCTGCGGCAAAAAGAGCAAAGGAAATGAACAGCTTTTCGGACTACACGCCGAGAAGTGCAACTCTTGAATACAAAAGCCTTGTGGATCAGGCGACGGAAATTGCTGAAAATCAAAAAAAGAGAGTTGATCCGTCCTTTCATACCAAAATCGACGCCCTGCTTGATACCTACTCTAAAAGACTTGCGGCAAATATGAATAACGGATTTGCGATTGATGTCCGCGTTCCCTCTGTACTGATTGCGGGAGGATCCAATTTCCCTATGCGAAAAAAGGAAAAGCAAAACACCGCCCGTGATAAAAACTATGGAGAGTGGAAAGATATTCAGGGACTTCTTGAAAAAATCAGAAGCACCGGAATGGGCGGAATCAGCGCAGATGATCCGGATGCAGTAAAGAAATTAACTGCAAAGCTTGAGAAGCTGACAAAGACGCAGGAAACCATGAAGGCGGTCAATGCCTACTACCGAAAGCATAAAAGCCTTGAGGGCTGCCCGGAGCTTGACAGTGAGGCAATCGAAAAGCTAAAGAAAAGAATGGAAATCAGAGGCATTCAGGACAAGCCCTATCCGTCATGGGCACTTTCCAATAACAATGCAGAAATCAGAAGAATTAAAGAGCGTATTCAAAGCCTTTCCGTAAATAAGGATAAGCTTTACACAGGCTGGGAGTTTACCGGAGGCAGAGCCGAAATAAATGTAAAGGATAACCGCTTGCAGCTTTTCTTTGACGATAAGCCGGACGGCAAAAAAATCAGAGATGAATTAAAGGCAAACGGCTTTCGCTGGTCGCCGAAAGCTTCCGCGTGGCAAAGACAGCTTAATTCCAATGCAATCTATGCGGCGGATGCTATCAGCAGCATAAAACCCCTTACGGGAGAACGCGTAATAGAGCTTCAAAGAAATTTCAGAAAGAAAGGCAGCATTGAAGCTACCCCGGAATATATCTACAAGGTACTGGAGGATCCCTCTGAAAAAGACAGCACGAAAAACTTTCGCCTTGAGGCCTATATCGTAAAGGAAAACGGCAAGGCGCAGTCCGAGCTTTTATATGCCGGAACAAAGGAGAAATGCAAGCAGCTTTTAGATGAGGTGCGTTCCGGAAAACTCACAAACGGACAGATCAAAGAGCTTTACGCAAAGGCTGAAAACACTACCCCTGAAAAAGATACCTTTCGGATCTATCAGCTAAAGCGCGGCGAGGACACAAGAGAGCTTCAATTTGAATCCTACGACCGCTTAAAAGAATCGGGGCAGATACTTAACTCGGATAACTATGTCAAGGTATATGAGGCGGAGCTTTCAAAGGGACTTTCCCTTGAGGATATTTATACCCGCTTTAATATCGATCATCCAAAGGACTTTTATGGACACAGCCTGTCTGTTTCCGATGTGGTTGTACTTCATAAGGACGGAAAGGACACGGCTCACTATGTAGACCGACTTGGTTACAAGGAAGCCCCGGAATTTCTGAAACCGGATAATTACCTGAAAACTGCCGAGATTTCTACAGAGCAAAATTACAACATGGTTGACGGAATTATGAATAACACACCGCCTGCACCTACCGTAGACGAGCTTGAACAGAAAGTAAAGGCGGGAGAATCTATTTCTCTTACCGAGCTTGCAAAAGCGGTTAAAGCGGAGGAACACCATTCCACTGATTCGGAGAAAAAGCCGTCTATCAGAGCACAGCTAAAGGAAGCAAAGAAACAGTCTGAACACAAAAAACATAACACGAAAACAAAAAATTATGAATTGGAGGTATGAGCATGAATCCTTTTACAGTAGAAGAAATGAATTTGTTAAGCATTTACAGAGGCGAAAGCAAAGAGGAAGTAACGGAGAAAATCGCATTTGCTCTATCCTTTATGGATAAGGATATGCGGAAGCTTGCAAAGCGTACGGTAAAAAAGGTAAACAGCCTGTCCGATCAGGAATTTGCCACGCTTTCCATTGATCCCGCCGATGAAATATGAGGAAATCAAAAACGCTTTCACCCAAACAGGTAAAGCTTGTCAATCGCCTTGTGAGAAAAGAATGCTGTAACTATGATAATGGAAACTGCATTTTACTTGACGATGGGGAAGCCTGTCCTTGTCCGTAGCTTATATCCTGTTCGCTTCTTTGCCATTGGTTTTCCGATGCGGTGCTTCCTCTTGATAGAGAGCTTTTTTCAGAGCTTTACGCACCGGAGGGAAAACGCCGTTGCACTGTATACGGAGCGCCCTTTGCATCAAAGTCCAACAATGCAAAATATTGCCCCGGCTGCAGAAAGAAAATCACAAGAAAGCAAGCGGCGGAAAGGATGAGAAAAAAGAGAAGCCTTGTTACGAAATAGAAGGCGTAAACGCCTTGTAAAACCTTGCTTTTTAGGAGCGTTTCAGCTTGTGGCAAGGGTTTATATCTATATCCTTGAAATCAAGGTTTAACTGCGTAACATAGGGAGGCAAAAAAAACGGATGCGGCAGTCATGAATTTGTGGCTGCTGCGTCCGCTGTTTTTTTGCTATTAGAACCATAAGGATTTTTCATTTCTGAATACAGGATTTTCGCCATTCGCATAAGGATCGTATCTTTCTATATTACAGCCGTATTCCTGAAGCTTTACTATTTTTTTGTTCATACCCCATGTTATGTCAGATATTCCGTCAAAGCTCTGTTTTATACCGTCTTTCATTTCACATTCAAAAAACCAAAAGACAATCGTTTGATTTTCATTATGAAAAATCTGTTTAATATCCCATTTTAGAACTTCTCCGCGAGTATTCCATTCATAAAACCAATGCTTGATTTTCTCTGCTCCGTGATATTCCGGTCCCCAGCTTTCTATATACACGGCATTTTCTTCAAACAAATCTTGAATATCCGTATCTTCTTTATGAAGCCACATTTCAAACCAGCTTCGGATAATTCTTTCTTTTTCCCTTTTCATAAAAACACTTCTTTCTGTACATTATTCTTTTACAAGCCTATATATCGTAAGCGGAATATACCATGCCGCAACCAGAAGCTGCCATATAATCACAATGCAGCCGATCAATCCGCCGACAATGATATTTACAGCAAATATTCCTACCGTTGCAGTAAAGTCATGATTTACCGGAATCAGCCATAAAAACATTCTTCTGATACCGAAAGGAACACCGCAAAACAACCATACATAAAAATAGTTTGTTGCCCCGTTTTGCGTAAATATTTTCGTTCCCCAATAAAAGAGAAAGGCTGTAAGTAAAACCGGCACTATTACTTTCTTAAAAAAATCTTTCCATATTTCCCCGCGTGTCATAATATCAGCTCCTTTTCTTCCGGAAACTGTTTTCTGTCCTTAATATTTTTTCTTTCCCGTTTCTTTAGTTAGCCATATCATACCATGGATTTTACTCATCATCCACAAGAGGAATTATTCAAGGGCTTTTGTATGCTCCTTGCCTGATTTTTCCTTTTGTAAAATCGTATCAACGTTCTGCTTGATCTTTTGATATTCCTTGACTTTCTTTTTCAGCTTTCCGTAGTCGGAATATATGGCTTCTTTCTTCTTTTGCAGGGCGGTATATTCTTTCTGCAAAGCTGCCAATTCCGGAAGCTTTTTAATGCCTGCATCCTTTAGTGCCTTTCCGGAAGCTTCATAAAGGATCAGGCTGCTTTCATATTTACGCCTGTATGCTTCCTTATCCTTTGCCTTGATATATCCTCTGTGAATATCCTTTGTCTTTTGATAGGTTGAGATATTTTTTATAAGAACAGCCATATCGGAAAGTTTCTTTTCGTTCTGCTTTAAGCTGTCTGCCGTCTGTTCACTGTCAAGGATAATTTCATCTATTTTCTTTATCAGATCTTCATACTGCAGGATGTTATTTTCCGTAAGGAAATTCATTGTCTTTGCAGCCTGTTTCAGATTATGGATCTTCGCCCAATGTTCATAGCCTACCGATTGCTGTGCCTTGATATTATTTTCAATATCAATCAATAGGGATATTCCTTGTTCCTGCTTCGGTATCTTAACATTACGACTTCTTATTCCTGCAATGCGCTTTCGGATTGCTTCTTCCGTATAATCAATACCGAGAGTTTTCAGCCTTGTAAATCGCTCTTGTCCGGGAACTCTGCAGGAAACATATTTGCCGAGTTTGATTTCATATCCGGAAGCTTGCAGCTTCTCTAAAAGCTCTTCAAAATCCTTTATCTGAGGAATCAGAAGATCAACCGCTTCTTTCAGTTTCCCTTTCCAGCTTGTACCTGTCTTTGCTGTCTGATACTCAATATAGCTTTTTCCTTTTCGCCCTTTTTCCGGAGTGATAACCGACAAGCCGTTTTCATAGCATAAACGGTCGTTGATATTTCTGATTCCGTAATAGCTTCTTTTGTTGGAATTATATTTGTGATAATCCACGAAATTAACGGCACAAAAAATGATGTGATTATGGACGTGCTCTTTATCAATATGAGTGGTTAGGACATATTCATACTGTCCTTTTGTTACGGCATCTGCAAGCTGCTTTCCAATCTCATGGGCTTTTTCAAAGCTGACCTCTCCCGGTTCAAAGGACTGTATCAGGTGATGGGCTAAATTGTTTCCTTTATCAAGTGCCTGTGAAAGCGTAAAGGCAAATTCTATATCTGCGGTTTCATAGCTGCATCCGAAAGAGGAAACGAGCATTTTGTCATCGGTTTTATCGGGATTTTGGATATATTCAAGAGCTTTTTTTAATGTGCTTTTAATAGGTTTAATCTTTGTAACCGCCATATCTCTTTTAAGGCTCCTTTGATTTCTTCTATATCTTCCTGATACACATTTCCCGTCGCGTTCGCTCTTTTTGCAATCTGATTGATGTTGACCCCGATTTTTTGAAGCTCTGCCGTCATTTTCTTTATATCGCTGTGATCTACCTGAATGATATATCCGTCTATCGCCATTTTCCGAAGGTACGCTTCCACATTTCTTGTAGGCACCTGTTTCATTTTTTCTTCAATCAAAATGCGTTCTTCTTCCGTAACACGAAATTTAATTTGCACATTTCTTTTTCTGTTATTCATAGGTGAATTTCCTTTCCGTTTTCATAGAGGGTTTGGGACACTTCCCAACAAGCAATTTTCAACCTATGCACTAATAGTGCAAGGAGTTGAAAATACGGAAAGGGTACCCCTTTCCTATGCTTGCTATTCCACTTATCCCTTAATCTCTACAACAACGGGAATTCACATTTTGCCAAAAGAGCGGGAGGAAAATTGCTTATTTCAAGGAGTTTTTCTGTTCGGTATCTGCGCTTTCTTTAGCGGCGGGGTGATGATCCACAGATTGTTTTCGCTGATACAGTCAATTAGGGCGTCGAGCTGACGTCGTTGTATGGTCTTTGTGGTGCCCTTCTACGAGAAAAAATTGATCGACGGATATATCCAAGTGAGTAACGAGTCGATAGAAAACTTACAGGAGGGGGGTTGCTCGCTGTTTTTAATAGAAGCTATGTAACGGTGAGAAAGATGTATATGCGCTGCAAGCTCTTTTCGCGTTAATATTTCATCAAGTGGAGACAGACACTTCTGGCAGAAAATAAAATAGGAGAAAGATTTCTGTTGTCGAGTTTCAGGACAACAAGGTCCTTATCCTTTTATCAGATAACTTATTCCAGCAACAAAAAACACACACAATTTATCAATGTAAAAGCGAGCCTCACACCGATTCTTACCGTGACGCAATGGTTCAAACATAGAAGAATAAAAAGAGTTTGTCAGCATGTGAAGGACACCTCGCATCAAATCTTCGTCAGTACCGGACATGCTTGCAATATTGCTCTGTGTATAGACATAAGAAAGATTTATTTCTGTTAGCTTATCAATCAGAGTTGTTTGCCGTGTGCCATCCAAAGAACATTGAAGCAATAAAAATTCATCTCTATGATCATAAATATAATCAATCATATCAAGATAGATTGCTGTATCATCAATAGAGGCGAATGCAGCACTGCGGTTTTCTTTGTTTTTTAACCAGAATTGGTCTGCGTAATTCTGATATAACTCTACGAGTCCATCTGAAATCGGTAAAACAATCGCATCAAACAGACCTTCTTTGTTAGGAAAACGCGTATAAACAGCGCGAGCGCTAGTATTCGCTTTTTTTGCAATATCACGTATGGAGGCAGATTGAAAACCTTTATCTAAAAATTCATCTCTTGCGCATTCCAATAGGCGCTCTGAAACACCGGTAATTCTTTTCATATGATTCTTCTCTCCTTGACTGAAACGTTGTTTTCATTTTATGAATCAAAATAAAATGTGTCAAGGAAAATTGTCTTGACAGCATCTGATAGAAGTTGTATATTTTTATTGAAACATCGTTTCAATGCCGCCGAAGCGGCATATATTTTTCGCCTGTGGTTAGCAAGATCTAACTTAATGGCAGTAAGGGGCTGATATTATGAAAGAAAACAAGGTAATGAGCCGTTTGTTTGGTTACATGGGCTTATTCAAAATCACAATGATAATTTCTATTATCTTGTCCGCGGTTTCCGCAGTTATCAACCTATATGCTTTCGTGTGTGTGTATAACGTTATGAAAGAGATTGTCCAATCTCTCGGTGACATACATTCCCTCGACCAAGCATATATGGTGAATATGGGCTGGCGTGCTGTATATTTTATCCTCACGTCCTTTGGAATGTATGGTATGGCATTGTTATTTTCCCATATTACCGCCTTTAATACAGTAGCGAGGTTGCGGATCCGGCTTGTTCGGCATGTGGGACGCTTGCCTTTGGGGTATCATACCCAAAATCCCAGCGGAAAACTGCGAAAGATTATAGAAAAGAATTCAGACAATTTAGAAACACTGATTGCGCATCAAATCCCCGATTTTGCGGGAGCTGTTGCGCTGCCAATTGCTTTTTTGTTTTTTATGTTTATATATGACTGGCGGCTGTCTTTGATTTGTCTGATCCCAATATTAATCGGTTTTGGAATCCTTGTGTATATGCTGAAAGATGAGAGCGAGGGCTTTGCAAAACAATATCAAAAATCCGCCGAGGACATCAGCAATGCGGTTACGGAATATGTCAGAGGCATTTCCGTAGTTAAGGTATTCGGACAAACTGCCAATTCCTTCAGGCGCTATAAAGCCGCAGTAAAAGAGTACAGTGACTATTTGTTAAAGTATGCACTCTCAATGGAAAATACAGACGGTGCTTATCATGCGGCTATCAATGGGATATTCTTTTTCTTAATTCCCGGAGGGATTATCCTTTTTAATGCGGGCGGCAATCCTGAAAAAATGGTATTGAGTTTTCTGTTTTTTGCTGTCATTATCCCCATGGTAGTTACAATTTTAGCCCGTATTATGAGCAGCTCTTCAAATCTGATGCTGTCTAAAGCTTCCTTGGATGCAATTGATAGGATATTGGAGGAAAACCCTTTGCCGGAACCGACAAATCCTCGTAAACCTTCAGGGTATGATATTGCTTTTGAACATGTTTCGTTTGCATATGAAAAAGGAGCCGCAAAAGCTTTGAATAATGTATCTATGAATATAAAAGAAGGAACAATTACTGCACTGGTGGGAGAATCAGGCGGCGGCAAAAGCACTGTCACCAATTTGCTTGCAAGATTTTGGGATGTTCAGGAGGGGGCTATCAGGGTTGGCGGAGTAGATGTACGGGATATGGATTATAAGCAGTGGATGGAGCAGGTCAGTATTGTGTTTCAGGATACCAACCTGTTTAAGATGTCGATTGTTGAAAATGTCGCTGTTTTTAATCCGGATGCTTCTCGTGAGGAAATTCTACATGCACTTCATCTTGCTCAATGTGACAATATTATTGAGAAATTACCGCAAGGTGCAGATACAATAATCGGAACAAAAGGAGTTTACCTCTCCGGTGGGGAGATGCAGCGCATTGCTCTTGCACGCGCAATCCTTAAAAACACACCCGTGGTATTGCTGGACGAGGCTACAGCCTTTGCGGATGCTGAAAATGAATATCTGATCCAGAAAGCTCTTGACGAGCTGCTGCGAGGGAAAACGGTCGTTATGATTGCACATCGGCTTTCCACGATTATACATGCAGATCAAATTTGCGTTTTGAAGCAAGGGAGTATTGTAGAACGAGGGACTCACCGCGAATTAATGGATTTGGATGGTGTATATGCCGGAATGTACAGAGAATATCAGAGCAGCATTTCATGGCGGATTGGAGGCACACACTATGCTTAAAAAAATATACTATATCAGCGACGAGGGAAACAGAGCAATCCTAAAATCCGGGCTGTATATGGGACTGTTCAATATTGCCACTCTGCTGCCGGTAATATTACTAGCAATGGTGGCGAATGAAATGGTGAACCGTTATTTTGGAATAACACAGGGAGATATTCCGCTTTTGGGGTACTGGGGCGTCGCTTTTGTATTGCTGCTTGCAATTTTCTTTACATATCGCATAACCTATCGGAATAAGCATCTAACATCGACATCTGAAGATATGAGGCTTCGTATGGACATTGCGGATAAAATCCGAAAGCTTCCATTGTCTTATATCGGACGGCGTGACCTGAGTGATCTGACATCCACAGTTATGGATGATGTTGCCACTGTGGAAGCGGCTCTGGCAACAAGTGTAGCGGAGTTTATAGGCGGCTTTTTGTCAGGTGTTTCCTGCCTTATTGTTATTGCCTTTTATAACTGGAAGCTGGCTGGCAGTCTGGCTATCTGCCTTCCTCTGGTAGTTATTATAATGTCCCTGTGCCGCGTTATCTCCGAAGGAACAAATAAAAGAAATCGACAAAAGAAACTTGACATTAGTGACGGACTTCAAGAGTATCTGGAAAACATTAAGGTGTTGCGCTCTTCAGAAAAAATGGAGGGATATCAAAACCGTCTGGCTGTAACAATCAAGCGCGTTTTGACAGGACTTGTTTTATATGAGTTTTTGTCAGGATCCACGATTAGTTTTTCTCATAACATCATGAGAACCGGCGTAGGTCTGGTTATCGTTACTGGATCTACACTTCTGATTTCAGGGGAAATCAGTGTGTTTACATTTCTCCTTTTCCTTTTGGTTGCCGTCAGAATTTACGAGCCGCTGACAAAGGCCTGTGAGTCCTTAGGCGTAATGATTTCATCGCTGGTAAGCGCCAAACGGATCCGGGAGCTGATGGATTATCCTGAGCAGAAAGGAGCTGAGAATCTGCATCCCGAAACCTTTGATATTACCTTTGAACATGTATCCTTTGCCTACAATGAGGAAGACGTCCTGCATGACATTTCTTTTATCGCTAAGCAGGGACAAATCACTGCGTTAGTCGGACCATCAGGATGCGGGAAAAGTACACTCTGCCGACTGGCTGCCCGTTTTTGGGATGTAAACAGAGGAAGCGTATCTTTAGGCGGAACAAATATCAACGATATTGCGCCAGATGAGCTTTTGAAGAATTATTCTTTTGTGTTTCAGGATGTGGTGTTATTCAATGACACCATCTACAACAACATAAAGATAGGGAAAGAGAATGCAACTCGTGAGGAAGTCATGAAGGCGGCGAAACTTGCTCAATGTGACGAGTTTATACATCGGCTCCCTCAGGGTTACGATACAGTGATCGGAGAAAACGGCAAGACGCTTTCCGGCGGTGAGCGTCAACGGCTCTCGATTGCACGGGCATTTCTGAAGAACGCTCCTGTGATTCTGCTGGATGAAAGTACGGCTTCGATTGACCCGGAAAACGAAACAAAAATCCAGCAGGCGATCGGCAGACTGATTGAGAATAAAACAGTCTTAATCATTGCTCACAAACTTCGCTCTATCGTGGAGTGCGACAAGATAGTCGTTTTGAAGGAGGGTCAGTTATTGGAAACCGGTACGCATGAAGAGCTTATGAAACATAAGGGCTTATATCACCGCCTCTACTTACTGCAAAATGAAAGTTTAGCATGGACTGTAAAAAAATCTATATAATTATGAAAAATTTATCAACGAAAGGATCGAATAAAATGAAAAAAGAAGTGAACCAGAACCGACTGAATGGTAAAGATTTGATGAATGTAGGAATTTTTACGGCAATCAATGTTATTCTAGGAGTTGTAGTTGCAGTTGCTATTGGTCTAACCCCCATCGGTTTTATGATGATACCCTTTGTTGCAGCGATCATAATGGGCATTCCAATGATGCTTTACTTTACGAAAATAAAAAAGTTCGGCATGATTCTGATTTTTGAGCTCGTAAACGGAATAGTTCTTCTTCTGACCGGAATGGGACCTGATGCGTTGATTTGCGGAGTTGTAATTGGTCTGATTGTGGAATTTATTATCAAATCCGGCGACTATCGAAGTGCGAAGCGTGCCGTTTTTGGATATGCTCTTTTGATGCTCACCTCATGCGCCAACTATATCCATTGGCTGAATGCCAGTGCAGAATGGCTCAATAAAAATGCGGCGACATACGGACAGGATTTCATGTACACCATCTCCGGATGGCTTGACTATTGGTGGATGTTCCATGCAGTTATCCTTTCCGCTTTTATCGGAGGCATACTTGGCGGTTTGCTTGGTCGGGCTGTACTGAAAAAGCACTTTTTGAGAAGTGGGCTGGTCTGATGAACACGATATTACGAAATACAAGGCCGACAGCAAAGCAGATGTATCTTGACCCACGTACAAAGATCCTGCTTTGCCTGACGGTTTCCTGTGTCATGATGTCAAGTGATATTATCGGAATAATGAGATTCGTGTTGCCATGCCTTGCCGCTATTCCTCTTTTATTTCTTGTTTTTTTGAAAAAAACAAAGATTGCAGCCTACTATGTTGTTATGTATATAGTCACCGCAACCGTACCGAGGCTATTGATGCCTCATGTGTCGCCACTGTTCAACCTCCTTTTCACCGGTATGATTGCCATGTTTACAAAGCTGCTGCCAGGGATGTCCATGTTTTGCCTTTTGATATTAACAACAACGGTAAGTGAATTTGTTGCAGCTATGGACAGACTGCATATATCCAAAAAAATTTCAGTTCCGGTATCCGTAATGTTTCGATTTATTCCTACAATTCGGGAGGAGTACAAAGCGATTCGTGATGCTATGCGTCTGCGGGACTTAAGCTGGCGCAATCCGATGGAAATGTTGGAATATAGAATGGTGCCTCTTCTGACAGGGTTGGTAACAATTGGAAATGAGCTGTCTACGTCAGCTCTCACGCGGGGATTGGATTCCCCACAGCGACGCACAAATATGTGCCCGATAGGATTTCACTGGCAGGATGCAGTCGCACTGTTGTTCTGTATTGCCATTATTATTTGCTATGTTCTTTCCGCATTCTTTGGGTGGTAGCTAAAATGTTTAGAAGGAGATTTTTCTTTGATAAAAGTTGAACATGTATCTTTTACTTATGAGAATGCCGAAAACGGTGCGGCGATTCTTGATAACTCCGCACAAATTTCCAAAGGAGAAATTGTATTGTTGTGTGGGGAGTCCGGCAGTGGGAAAACCACATTCAGCCGTTTGATTAATGGACTGATTCCAAACTATTATGAAGGGACACTCGTCGGTAAGGTTCAGGTTAATACTATGATTCCAAAAGAGCTTGAACTTCATGAACTGGCTCCTTATATTGGTTCTGTGTTTCAGAATCCTAAAGCACAATTCTATACCCTGGTAACGGATACCGAAATCGTCTTTTCCTGTGAAAATATGGGCATGGAGCGAAAAGATATACTAATGCGGTTTGATGATACGGTGACCGCAATGCGATTGGAACCACTGCTTGGCCGAAACTTATTTACACTAAGCGGCGGCGAAAAACAAAAAATAGCGTGTGCCTCTGTCCATGCTTTGCTGCCTGATATTTTGGTTTTGGATGAACCGACATCCAACCTGGATATTGGTACAATCCATGAGCTTGAGAATATTTTGTCTTTGTGGAAGGCGCAAGGAAAGACGGTTATTGTAGCAGAACACCGACTGGCTTGGCTTCGCAGACTTGCAGACCGGGTTCTGTATTTCAGGAAAGGAAAAATTGAACAAGAGTTCACCGGTGAGATTTTTTTCCGAAAGCCGCTTCCCTCTTTACATGAAATGGGCTTGCGTGGGATAAGCCACTTTGTGCCGCTGCGAGTGAGCAGCAAAAGGACAGATGAAGGGATAGAACTCCGGGATTTTTCTTTTACTGTCGGAAAGGAAAATCTCCTCAATATTGACTACCTGAAGATTCCAAAAGGCTCCGTTGTTGCAGTGCTGGGGAATAATGGTGCAGGAAAGACAACTCTGGCCAGGTGTTTGTGCGGCTTAGAAAGAAAAATTAAAGGAACCTTTTCATTCCTTGGGAGAGAATATAAATCGAAACAGAGACTGAAACTCTGTTACATGGTGATGCAGGATGTCAACCACCAGCTTTTTGCAGAAAGCGTTTTTGATGAGATAACACTTGGGGCTAAAAATATTTCTGAGGAAGAGAGAAAAAATTACACGGAGAACATTCTGTCCATGTTGGATCTGCTATCGTACAAGGATAGCCATCCCATGTCTCTTTCAGGCGGGCAGAAACAACGTGTGGCAATAGCCGGTGCCATTGCTACGCACAAGGAAATCATCGTGTATGATGAGCCAACCAGCGGATTGGACTACCGCCATATGAAAGAGGTCGCAGCTTGCATCCAAAAACTATCTGATATGGGCAAAACCCAATTTATTATAACCCATGATCCTGAACTTGTCGCATATTGTTGCGATTATATGATGTTTATGGACAACGGTATTGTGTCACATTTTGGGGAATGGACAGATGAAAATATAGCTTTTATTTCCCGCTATTTTGAAAATGAATAGGAAAATCAAATTACATTATTTGGCGCAATGAAAAATGCTATTTCATCTATCTTTACAAAAACAAAGCTGCTGTCAAGGATATGCTGTAACCTGAAAAGTTAATATGATTTGATCTGACGGCGATTTTGAAAGTGTCACAATTTCAAACCGCCGTTTTCTGTTTTGAAAAAGGATGCGGAGGATGTATAGCGTCACTCTATTCACAGAACACAGCGGTATCAAAGGAGGTATCGTCGTGTTTATTTTTCGTCATCTTAAGTTAAAGGGGATATATTCTATTTCCGGGTTTCCGTACCCTTACGGATAACCTGTTACATCATATCCATATAGCTATCTTTTCATGTCCGATCCCGGCTGCCCTGTGCAGTCGGGATTTTTTGTGCCTACAAAAACTTTTTTTCAAAAATATTCGCTTTTCTTTGGCAGTTTTCAACTCTGTGTTGTTGAGGGTTTACGAAAGGGGAAATTCTACCCGCTTTCGCGGCTGCGAAAGGAGGTGAATACCATGAATGAACCTGAAAGAACCGAATGGCAGATACGCTGCGCATTTAACGGCTTCTGCAAGCGGACATTGAAAAACGAAAGTATCAATGCCCATCGGGATCTTAAAAAGCGGCAGGCACACGAAATTAACTTTTCCGACCTGACACCGAAAGAGGAAAACCAACTTTATACCTGTGAAGATTTTTTTACGGAAGATAAAGAAGAACAAACATTTTTCGCAGGTGGAAAGGAATTGAGTGCAAATCTTATTGCCGATGCGATCCACAGCTTGCCGGAAGAAAAAAGAAGAGCTGTCCTGCTCTACTACTTCTTTGATATGAGCGATGCGGAAATCGCAGCACTCTATCAGATTCCGAGAAGCACAGTGCAGTATCGAAGAACCAGCTCATTTGAGCTGTTGAAACGCTATTTGGAGGAACACGCTTATGACTACCCAGGCTGGTAAAACAACCGATGATGAACGCGGCTTGTTGCCTTATCCGGTAATCATAGCCGCAACCAAAGGAGAGCCACAGGCAATGAATATTGTCTGCCAGCATTACGCAGGCTATATCGCACACCTTTCTATGAGAAAGCTCCGTGATGAACGGGGAAACACCTATTACGGCATAGATGAGGATATGCGAGATCGCCTTCGCTCAAAGCTCATGCAGGCTGTCCTGATTTTCAAGATTTAAGATTGTAACAATCTGCGCTCCCCTTTCCGCAGACAAGGCAGAAAATACTTGCCGCCTGTTCTTTGACAAATATACCCGCAAGATAACGGCGGCGTATTATAGGGCAAACCGGACACTTTCCTTTTGTGCCTTAGCTGTGCGGAGAATACGCCATGACACTTCCCTACACGGAAGCCGAGCGAGAAATATTCTACCGCAAAGCAAGCGTAGCACCTTGCAAGCCATGACAGCACAAAATATATAATGATACTCCCTTACAGCCACAGTCCGAGCGTTAGAAGCGTCGCAGGCAATGGGTAGGGCTACATGAGAACCATGCAGGGGTGAGATTCCCGTGAGGCTAATGCTTACAGCCATCCGGTAATGCCTTTCTTAAATATGAATATCAGAACTTTTACTTATACCTATTTTGAGAAAGGGGGCGATGAGATGAATCAAACGGATGTGCCTATCTGGGAGAAATATACCCTTACCATAGAAGAAGCGGCAAAGTATTTTCGCATCGGAGAAAATAAGCTGCGAAAACTGGCAGAAGAAAATCCTACTGCAAATTGGGTTATATTAAATGGCAACCGTATTCAGATCAAGCGCAGACAGTTTGAAAAAATGATCGATACGGTTGACACAATCTAATGGAGATCGAGCCTTGACGATGGTATAATAGATATAGCATATCAAGGCTCTTTCCGTCTTGGAAAGGAGCATAAAATGTCAGGAAAAAGACGGGACAGCAAGAACCGAGTTTTGCGGTCAGGTGAGAGCCAGAGAAAAGACGGGAGATATGCTTACAAATATACAGATACCTTTGGGAAACCGCAATTTGTGTACGCATGGAAATTAGTTCCTACGGATAAGACCCCTAAGGGTAAGCGTGAGGATAAATCCCTGCGTGAAAAGGTTAAGGAAATACAAAAAGACCTTGATGACGGGATTGACCCTGTAGGAAAGAAAATGACCGTATGCCAGCTTTATGAGAAGCACATACGAAATCATGCAAATGTAAGGCATGGTACAAAACAAGGTCGAAAGCAGCTCATGAGAATACTTGAGAAAGATACAATCGGAGCATGCAGCATTGAGAATGTAAAAATGTCTGATGCAAAGGAATGGGCTTTACGCATGAAAGAAAAAGGCTATTCTTTTATCACGATTAGCAACCATAAGCGTTCTCTAAAGGCAGCTTTTTACACCGCTATTCAGGATGACTGTATCAGAAAAAATCCTTTTGACTTTCATATCAATACAGTTATTGAGGATGACACCGAGCCGAAAATTCCTCTTTCGCCCATGCAGGAAGAAAGCCTGCTTTCCTTCGTGAAAAGCGATAAGGTCTATTACAAGTATTATGATGAGCTTATCATTCTGCTTGGAACAGGACTTCGTATTTCCGAGTTTTGCGGACTAACGGACAGTGATATTGACTTTGAGAATCGGACAATCAATGTAGATCATCAGCTTCAATACTCCGGTAAAAAGTCCTACCGCATAGAAACTCCGAAAACGGAAAACGGCATTCGTAAAATTCCAATGAGTGACCGCGTACTGGAAGCCTTGCAGAGAGTGATGCAGAACCGAAGAAAAAGCGATTTTACTGTTGACGGTTATACAGGCTTTCTCTTTCTTACAAGAAACGGAACACCTCAAAACTACATTAACTATGATATTATGTTTCGCAAACTTGTAGAAAAGTACAACAAGAAACACGAGGAAGTTTTGCCGGTGGTAACAACACCTCATACTCTGCGGCACACATTCTGTACCAATATGGCAAATGCGGGAATGAATCCGAAAGCCTTGCAGTATCTTATGGGACACGCCAACATAACGATGACCCTGAACTATTACGCACACGCCACCTTTGACAGCGCACAGGCGGAATTTTTCAGACTGGTGGCTTAAAGGAAAAGAGATGTTTTACTACTTCTTTACTACCTTTCAAAGCGAAAACACAAGCGGATTTAAGAAAATATGTGAGTATCTCCCGATAGATAAAATACCGGCAATGCCTGTAAAGACAGGCTATACCGGCATATAAGAAGTTTTGAGAAGATAGTTAAAAATCGTATTAGAGTTTATATAAATATTTAATAATTGATTTACTGGTATTGATTGTAAAAAATTGATATAATCATAGTAATTATCGCTTTAAAAATTAAGCGCAACAGGAGGTTAGAATCTATGGGACTTATTTCAGCTATAAGCGGTGCAGCAGGTGGTGTACTGGCAGATTCATGGAGAGACTATTTCTATGAGGATTCATTGGAAGGTGATTTACTCGTAACAAAAGGTAAAAAAAGAGTGGACCAGAGAGGTTCAAATAATAAATCTACAAATAATGTTATTACAGACGGCTCTATTATTGCGGTGGCGGACGGTCAGTGTATGATAGTGGTTGAAAACGGAAAAATAAAGGATGTCTGTGCCGAAACCGGAAAATATGTGTACAGTAATACTGAAGAGCCTACTATTTTTGCAGGTAATCTTAAAGAAACAGTGAAAAGGACATGGGAGCAGTTTAAGAGCAGATTGGTGTTTGGAGGCGGTGCTACCGGAGATACCAGAGTCTATTATATCAATACAAAGGAGGTACCGGGATTTAAATTCGGAACTTCCACACCTATACCATACAGAATAGTGGATTCAAATATCGGACTTGATATTGATTCCAAAATCAGATGTCATGGTGAATATTCTTTCAAAATAGTAGATCCTTTACTTTTTTATCAAAATGTAACAGGAAATATAGCAGGTGATTACAGACTTGAGGGGAAGCTTTTAGATCAGATGACTGCAGATCTTTTAAATTCGCTTCAGCCTGCATTTGGAAGACTTTCGGGAATAGGCTCAAGATACAGTGATATTCCTAATCATGCTATGGAACTTGCGGATGAGCTTAACAGTATAATGTCAAGTAAGTGGGGAGACAGACTTGGAATTGAGATTGCTTCATTTGCAATAAGCGGTATGTCTATTCCACCGGAAGATGAGGACATGATAAAGCAGCTTCAAAGAACAGCTGTTTTCCAGAAAGCATCTATGGCAGCTGCAAACCTTAGTTCGGCACAGGCTGATGCTATGAGAGATGCGGCAAAAAATACAGCAGGCGCAATGATGGGATTTGCAGGTATGAATATGGCAAGTCAAATGGGTGGAATGAATGCAAACCAGCTTTATCAGATGGCTGCAAATGAGCAGGCACAGCAGCAGGCTAATCAACAGATGTATGGTAATCAGCCAAATATGAACGGTATGCCGCAGCAGGGCAATCAGATGCCACAGGGCGGTAATGCCATGTCGCAAAGCAGCGGTCAGCAGGCGGCGGATGGCTGGACATGCAGCCAAGGTCATTCACATAATACAGGAAAGTTCTGCTCAGAATGTGGAGAGCCTAAGCCTGTAGCAGCTCAAATTCATTGCTCGTCATGCGGATATACTCCAAATGATCCGAGCAATCCTCCAAAGTTTTGCCCGGAGTGTGGAAAACCGTTCTAAATTAGATGATTTAATTGAATGGAGACTTTATGAATAATATAGACAAGGTAACCCTTACAATTCCTAAAGAAAAAAATATTGCATTGATTGCACATGACGGAAAAAAGCCTGATATTATAAAATGGTGTGAAGATAATAAGGATATATTGGCAAAGCATAAACTGTATGGAACAGGTACGACAGCCAGACTTATTACGGAAAAGACGGGACTTACCGTGAAGGGGTATAACTCAGGTCCGCTTGGCGGAGATCAGCAGATAGGTGCAAGAGTGGTGGAAGGTAAGATAGATTTTGTTATATTCTTTACGGATCCGCTTACTGCAGCACCTCATGATCCTGATGTTAAGGCATTGCTTCGAATAGTACAGGTTTATGATGTACCTATGGCTATAAATAAATCAAGTGCCGATTTTCTTATAACATCTTCGCTTATGGATACGGAATATGATCATGATGTAATAAATTTTAAAGAAAATATTTCCCAAAGGGTTAAGGAAATGTCATAGATATGACTTGCAGGGAAGCCAGAAAGCTCATCATACCGTTTATACATGATGAGCTTTCCATAGAAGAAACAAGAGATTTTTTGCAACATGTAAGGGGTTGCAAAGCTTGTATGGATGAGCTTGAAATCTATTATATAGTTCATGTGGGACTGGATAAGTCGGATAGTGAGGACATCGAATATGATTTGACAGCTGCCCTTAACAGTCACATAAGAGAAGCATACCAGAGAATTTTTATAATATTCCTGGGTATGGTTTTGAAGTATTCCATAAATACGCTTATGTTTTTCGGAGTATTTATCATAGCAATGATGCAATTAAGAATATGGTTCTTTTAGTAGGAGATATATGAAAAAATTAGTTCTGATAGACGGACATAGTATTTTAAACAGAGCTTTTTACGGAGTTCCGGAGCTTTCAAACTCACAGGGACTTCATACAAATGCGGTTTACGGTTTTTTGAATATTATGTTCAAAGTTTTGGACGAGGAGGCGGCTGATTATATAGCAGTCGCTTTTGACTTGTCTGCCCCTACATTCAGGCATAAGGCGTATGCGGAATATAAGGGTACAAGAAAGTCAATGCCTGATGAACTCAGGGAGCAGGTACCGCTTATAAAGGAAGTACTTTCATCTATGAATATCCCCATTCTCACGAAGGAGGGATATGAGGCGGATGATATAATAGGTACTATTGCAAAGAGATATCAAAGTGATGAGGTTTTTGTCAGTGTATTATCAGGTGACAGGGATCTTTTGCAGCTTAGTGATACTCATATAAAAATAAGAATTCCAAAGACATCAAAGGGAGTGACTACAGTTCACGACTATTTGCCTGAGGATGTAATGAATGAATATGGTGTAACACCAAAGGAATTTATAGATGTAAAGGCACTTATGGGAGATACATCCGATAATGTACCGGGAGTACCTTCAATAGGTGAAAAAACAGCTACAAAAATAATACAGGAATATCATTCCATCGAAAATGCCATAGAACATGTGGATAAATTAAAACCGCCAAGGGCATCAAAGGCATTGGCTGAGCATATAGAAGATGCAAAGTTTTCAAAGATGCTTGTAACCATAGTGACAGATGCACCGATAGAAACGGAAATTTCCGATATGGTGGTGGGAAATCTTTATACAAAGGAGAGCCTTGAGTGGATAAATAAGCTGGAGTTTAAATCCTTCTTAAAAAGATATGAAAATGTAGAAACGACAAGTAATATAGAAATAGAGACAGATATTATAAATACCGGGGAAAATTGGGAGAGCCTTTATAAAATCTTAAAAAAAGCAAGGGAATTCGGTATATCCGTTTGTTTGGAGGAAACTGCTATAAAAAGCTATCATACGAGTGAACTATATGCCATTTCCATTACTTTGGATAACAAAAGTTATATTATAAAGGATCTGGATAATATAGCAGAGATATTGGAGCAAATCACGGCTTTGGATGCAAAAAAATATATACTTTCTCTAAAGCCTCTTTTAAAATTGCTTAAAAGTATGGAAAATGCAAAGAATTTCTATGATATATCCGTAGCGGCATATCTTATAAATCCTTTAAAGGACAGTTATTTTGTTGAAGATATCGCCGGAGATTATATGGGAAGTGCCTGTTCTTCAAAGTCTGAGATGATAGGCAAGGCGAAGTTAAATGAGGTTTTAAGATTTAATGATGAAAAGGCGATAAATTACTTTGCTATGGAAAGTTATGTTGCAGTACATTCAGGAGAAAATATATTGAAAAAATTATCGGAGCTTGGGCTTGATGATTTATATAAAAATATAGAAATGCCTTTGATATATTCACTTGCAAAGATGGAGGATACCGGAGTAAGAGTGGATGAAGAAAGATTAAAAAAATATGCAAATACCTTGCTTGAAAAAATAGATAAACTTGAAGAAAGCATTATTTCAAAGGCGGGAGAGAGCTTTAATATAAATTCTCCAAAGCAGCTTGGAGAGATATTATTTGGAAAACTTAAACTCTCAGGAGGAAAAAAGACCAAGACGGGGTATTCAACTGCCGCCGATGTACTTGAAAAGCTGGCTCCGGAGCATGAGATAATAAGAGATATACTTGAATACCGCCAGCTGACAAAGCTTAATTCAACCTATGCTACAGGACTTGCAGGCTATATAAGAGAAGACGGTCGTATACATGGTACATTTAATCAGACCATCACAGCTACAGGGCGTATTTCATCCACCGAGCCGAATCTGCAAAATATTCCGGTAAGGACTGAGATGGGCAGCAAAATAAGGGATATCTTTGTGCCGAAGCCCGGATATGTATTTGTGGATGCGGATTATTCACAGATAGAGTTAAGAGTTCTGGCTTCGCTTTCAGGTGATGAAAAACTTATAGAAAGCTATCATTCTGCGGCAGATATACATGCAGCTACAGCATCACAGGTTTTCCATGTGCCGCTTGAGGAGGTAACACCTGAACTTAGAAGAAATGCAAAGGCTGTAAACTTCGGAGTGGTTTATGGCATATCGGCATTCGGACTTTCAGAAGACCTTAGTATATCCAGAAAAGAAGCGCTTGATTATATAAATAATTATTTTAAAATCTATGGCGGTGTAAAAAAGTTTTTGGATAAGCAGGTGGCTGATGCCAAGGAAAAAGGCTTTGTAAAGACAATGTTTGGAAGAATCAGACCTATACCTGAGATAAAAAGTTCCAATTTTATGACAAGATCCTTTGGTGATCGAGTGGCAATGAACTCACCTATACAGGGAAGTGCCGCAGATATTATGAAGATATCCATGCTTAAGGTGGATGAGGCGCTGAAAGAGAGCGGATATGATGCAAATATTGTATTGCAAATTCATGATGAGCTTTTGATAGAGGTAAAGGAAGATGAGGCGGAGAAGGTATCAAAGCTGGTTGAGAAGACCATGAAAGAGGCTGTAAGTCTTAAAGTTCCTTTGGAAGTGGATGCACATATCGGAAAAACATGGTTGGAGGCAAAATAATGAATATTTTGCTCCTCGGCGGCATTGGTTCCGGAAAAAGTGAAGCTTTAAAAATACTTAAAGAAGAATTTTCTGCAAATATTATTGAGGCGGATAAAATAGCACATTTTTTATATGAAAAAGACAGGGCAGGATATACTGCCCTAAAGTCTGTTTTTGGAGATTTGATACTGGATGATAAAAAAAACATTGATAGAAAAAAATTAGGTGATATACTTTACTATGATAAAGACAAACTGCATAGGGTAAACAGTATAATACATCCATTGGTAAATGATGAAATCAAAAGAAGACTTTTAGAGAACAGATTAAATGTGGTGGAGCAGGCGCTTTTGCCGGATGATAAAAAAATCTATAATTCCATCTGGTATCTGCATACGGATAAAGATATCAGAATAGAGAGATTGATAAATGCAAGAGGCTTGGAAAGAGATAGGATAGAGCAGATAATCTCAAAGCAGCCAAATGAGTCCGAGTTTGAGGCTATTGCGGATATAATTATACAAAATAACGGTGACAGGTCTGAATTGGAAAAAAACATAAGAGAGGCTTTGAGGTGATATTTTGAGACTGGTTAGCTTGGCAAGTGGAAGTGACGGCAATTCCACATATATCGGCAGTGAAAACACCCACATCTTGGTGGACGCCGGTATATCCAATAAAAAAATAGAAACAAGATTAAATGAACTGGGACTTTGCGGCAGGGATATTTCGGGGATTTTCCTGACACATGAACATAGCGATCATATAGCAGGTTTGGAAGTTTTTGTAAGAAAAAATGAAATACCTGTATATGCTTCCGAGGGTACACTCAGATATTTAAAGGATAGAGATAAATACTCCAAAATTACGGATTATTTTCATATAATAGAATCAAAAAGACATATAAGGCTTGGAGATTTGGATGTTTTGGCATTTGATATAGACCATGATGCCAATGAGCCTTTCGGATACAGAGTGGAATCAGGAGATAAAAAGATTGCCGTAGCTACCGACCTTGGGAGATATACAAAGGATATAGTCGGCTATCTTTCGAATCTTGATGCATTACTTATAGAGGCAAACCATGATATAAGAATGTTGGAGACCGGCCCATATCCCTATGAGCTTAAAAGAAGGATTTTAAGTGAGAAGGGGCATTTATCCAATGAAAATTCAGGTAAGCTTATATGTGAAATATTAAATGACAGGATCAAAAAGATTTTCCTCGGACATCTGTCTGATAAAAACAATCTTCCGGAGCTGGCACTTGAAAGTGTAAGATTTGAAATTTTTGCAGATGAAAGACCTTATAATCCGAAAGATTTTGATATAGAGGTTGCAAAAAGAGACGAATTATCGGAGATTTGTTATATTTAGCATTAGGAATGGAGAAAATTATGAACAAGGTTATAATAACTGTGGTAGGCAAGGATACGGTAGGTATTATAGCAGGAGTATGTACCTATCTTGCGAATAATAAAATAAATATATTGGATATATCCCAGACTATTGTAAGCGGATATTTTAACATGATGATGATCACGGATATGGAAAAGTCCACAGTGAATTTCACAAAGGTTTCAGAGGATTTGGACTCCCTTGGAGACAGTATAGGGGTAAAGATAAAAGCACAAAAAGAAGAAATTTTTGAATCCATGCACAGACTCTAGGAGGAATTATGCTGAACATGTTTGAAGTAATAGAAACCAATGACATGATAGACAAAGATCTGTTGGATGTCAGGACTATTACTATCGGAATAAGCTTACTTGACTGTATAGATACGGACCTTGATAAGCTTTGTAAAAAGATATACGATAAGATCACAAATACCGCAAAGGATTTGGTGAGGGTGGGTGATGAAATATCAAAAGATTTCGGAGTGCCCATTGTAAATAAAAGAATATCAGTTACACCTATTGCACTTGTGGGCGGCAGCGCCTGTAAGAGTAAAGAGGATTTTGTACAGATAGCAAAGACACTTGATAAGGCGGCAAAGTATCTGGGAGTGAATTTCCTTGGAGGATATTCAGCCATAGTATCAAAGGGAATAACTGCGGCAGACAGACTTCTTATGGAGTCCATACCGCAGGCTATGAATGAGACGGATTTTATATGCAGTTCGGTAAACTTAGGTTCCACAAAATCAGGACTGAATATGGATGCTGTAAGGCTTATGGGAAAGATTGTAAAAGAGACTGCCCTTATGACAGCGGACAGAGATTCTATAGGCTGTGCCAAGCTCGTTGTATTTTGTAATGCTCCGGATGATAATCCCTTTATGGCAGGTGCATTCCATGGTGTTACCGAGGCGGATGCCATTATAAATGTAGGTGTCAGCGGACCGGGAGTGGTGCGTGCGGCTTTAAAAAATGCCAGAGGCGAAAACTTCGAGGTACTTTGTGAGACTATCAAAAAGACTGCTTTTAAGATTACAAGAGTAGGACAGCTGGTGGCAAGAGAAGCATCAAAAAGGCTTGGTATACCTTTCGGCATTATAGATCTTTCTTTGGCGCCTACACCTTCGGTAGGTGATTCGGTAGCCGAAATACTTGAAGAAATCGGTCTTGAGAGAGTGGGAGCACCGGGAACTACGGCGGCACTTGCACTTTTAAATGATCAGGTAAAAAAGGGCGGTGTTATGGCATCTTCCTATGTAGGCGGACTTTCGGGCGCATTTATACCTGTATCTGAGGATCAGGGTATGATAGATGCTGTAAATGCCGGAGCCCTGACATTAGAAAAGCTTGAGGCAATGACCTGTGTATGTTCAGTAGGACTTGATATGATTGCAATACCGGGAGACACTTCAAAAGAAACTATAGCAGGCATTATTGCGGATGAGGCTGCTATAGGAATGATAAATCAAAAGACCACAGCAGTAAGGCTCATACCTGTTATAGGTAAGGGAGAGGGAGAAGTGGTAGAATTTGGCGGACTTTTGGGATATGCTCCCATAATGCCTGTAAACAGATTTTCCTGTGAGAAATTTGTAAACAGAGGAGGCCGAATACCTGCGCCTATACATAGCTTTAAGAATTAAAAGAAAAGTCGGTAAAACGGCATATAAATGGGGCTGTCACAAACTTGAAACAGCCCCATATTTTTATTATTTTATCAACTTAAATCCCGGGAAATATCGGAAGATTACTTTTGCAATTATCTTTTCCTTATATACATACGGGTGAACCCACCTTCTGGAGTCGGCGGAGTTGTTTCTGTTATCTCCCAGACAAAAGTAAGCCCCCTCGGGCACTTCAAAATGCATATCCAATTCGGGAATCATAGCTTCCTTGATATAGTCTTCCTCAAGAGGAGTTTCAGAATTGTTTAAATAAACCCTGCCTTCCTTGATATCTACAACATCTCCCGGCTCACCGATAATTCTTTTTACATAGTATAAGCTTTCATCATCCGGAAACTTAAATATAATGATATCTCCACGCTTAGGCTCCTGGAAAAGATAAGTAAGTCTAAAGCCAACCACTCTATCACCGGTCATTATCGTGTTTTCCATAGAGGCGGACGGCACTCTTGAATTAGCTATAATAAAAAGGTTCAGCACCAGTGCTATTATTGCCGCTACCACTATTATAGAAATCCAACTGAAAATTTCTTTTACAACATCAAAATCTGAATTGTTCTTCATTATCTTCTCCAATCTAATTTTGCAGCACAAAATTTTTTTTGTTTGAACTCATACTATTTTACGATAATTGAATTTATAATACAACCAAATGATAAAATTATTTTGGAAATAGTAATAAATATCTTGATAAGACTTTAAAGTTTTAAATATTATATGTGATTACTTTTATGGTATAATAAATAAGTAATGTGTGTATATATAATGGGGTACAAAAACAGTATAAAAAATGATTTTGAAGTATCATCCGGGGAAAATGTTAAAAAGAAGATGAAGGATAAGCCAGCAAGTATTTTGAAGATAATATTATGGCTTCATACACCATAAGGGAAGCTGATAAAATTGAGCATAAGATTATCTATAACTATCCTCTTACTGCATTTGAGGAGCTTGCTACTAATGCTATTTTGCATAAAGAATATGATACACCTGAATATGTAGGAATATATATTTACAAGGATAGAATTTCTTTTGTAAACCATAACAGACCACTTCCTCCTGTAACTATCGAAGCTCTTAATAGGGACAGAAGTTTTGATAGAAGGCAGTATCTTAATAAAGAGCTTAAAAATATGTTCTTTTCTCTTAATCTGATAGAGTCTTACGGTTCAGGAATAAGGCGTGCAAAAGATGCACTATTAGAAAATGGTTCTCCTGAGCTTAAGTTTTATCCGGACAATGAAGAAGATAACTATACTAACGGAGTTATGGGTGTGAACAAAGAATTTTTGAAAGAGTTTAATGGTAGTACTACCAAAGAAACTACCAAAGAAACTACGAAAGAAATAAGTAGTATACAAGAACAAATAGTTCTTCTTATGAAAAGTAATTCAAGTATTACTGCGGAACAGATAGCAAATGAGATTAAAGAAATATCAGCAGATGGAGTGCGATACCATATAAAGAATCTTAAAGCTCATGGAGTTATTAAAAGAGAAGGCTCTACCAAGTCAGGTAAATGGGTAGTGCTGAAATAGAATAAACAAGGTCATAGAATCAAAAGGTGATTAGAGCACTTTATGCTGTCTGATGATTTGACTTATGAGGAGATATTAAGGCTGTTTGTAAATGACGGTCAGGATTTATCTTTTGACGGTGTAATAGTGGATGCGAAGAGTTCTGTAGACGGACTTTTTCATAAAGCAACAGCTTTGAAGATTTTTATAAATATACTGAGCCGGTAAAGCAGTTTAAACCTGAATATAAGCCTATAGTTGATTAGGTGAATGTAGGTGGCAACTGATAAATACATATAAAATAATTATATAAATAATAATAATCACATTTACATCTGTAAGTTTATAACATTTACTTTCCAGTTTTGTAAAAGAATAGTATAATCTATATAAATGTTATGGAGCGGATAAGCGGGCGGTATCTTATCTGAACTATTACTCAGATTGTTAGAAGGAAGGTTAGGCTATGGATAAGAATTTATATGATTTGATGGATTGGGCAGCAATAGAAGAAATCACTTATTCTGAATGTGATAGACCAAGTAAGATTCTGGGTTCACATAGGGTTGAAAACGGTTTTTTGGTTCAAACCTTTATCCCAAGCGCAAAAGAGATAGGGTTATTGATTGACGGCAATAAAAACCCTGTAGCTATGCAATGTGTGGACGAAGCAGGATTTTTCGCATGCTTTGTCGGAAGAAAGCAGGCATTCAAATACAAGCTTATAGTGAAATATGATAATGAAGTAGAACAGACGATTTCTGATCCATATTCCTTTGAAAGTATTTATACTGAGGAAGATTTATCAAAGTTTGATGCCGGAATCAACTATGAGATATATGAAAAAATGGGAGCAAAGACCATGACTCTCTCAGGTGTGGATGGCGTAAACTTTTCAGTATGGGCACCGGAGGCGATGAGAGTATCGGTAGTAGGCGATTTTAACCTTTGGGACGGAAGAAGACATCAAATGAACAGACTTGGAGATTTCGGTGTATTTGAGATATTTATACCGGGTGTGCGTGTGGGAGATCTCTATAAGTTTGAGGTAAAGAATAAAAAGGGCGAGCCGATGCTAAAGTCGGATCCCTATGCATTCTATTCGGAACTTCGTCCAAATACTGCAAGTATAGTGGCTGATATTTCAGACTTTGAATGGACTGACGGGGACTGGATGGATAACAGAGGGGATTCCCAGTCCACAAAAATAAATGAATCCGCGGCTATGAATATCTATGAATTGCATCTTGGTTCATGGATAAGAAAAGAGATGCAATATGATGAAAACGGCGAGGAAGTAAACGGCTCCGTATTCTATAATTACCGCGAAATAGCACATAAGTTGGCTGTTTATGTAAAGAAGATGAATTATACACATGTGGAAATAATGCCTGTAATGGAACATCCGCTTGATGCCAGTTGGGGATATCAGGTGACCGGATATTACAGCCCTACAAGCAGATATGGAACTCCACAGGATTTTATGTATTTTATAAATTATTTACATAAAAAAGGTATCGGAGTAATAATAGACTGGGTACCGGCACATTTCCCAAGAGATTTACATGGACTTGCATGTTTTGACGGCAGCCATCTGTATGAGCATGCCGATCCCAGACAGGGAGCACATCCGCACTGGGGTACTTTGATATACAATTATGCAAGACCGCAGGTAAGCAATTTCCTTATATCAAATGCGCTTTTCTGGGCTGAAAAATATCATGTGGACGGTATAAGAATGGATGCGGTGGCTTCCATGCTCTATCTTGACTATGGAAAAAATGCCGGAGAGTGGGTTGCCAATATATATGGAGGCAATGAAAATCTGGATGCCATCGAGTTTTTAAAACATCTGAATTCGATATATAAAAAGAAAAACCCGTCAAGCCTTTTAATAGCCGAAGAGTCCACGGCATGGCCTAAAGTCAGCGGTGATTTGAATGATGGCGGACTTGGCTTTGACTATAAGTGGAATATGGGTTGGATGAATGACTTCCTTGAATTTATGAAGCTGGATCCGTATTTTAGAAGTGGTGATTATAATGCCTTGACCTTCTCACTTTTATATCATTACAGTGAGAACTTCATACTTGTTTTAAGTCATGATGAGGTGGTGCATGGTAAGGCGACGCTTGCAGGAAAGATGCCGGGAGCCACACAGGAAGAAAAGTTTGCCAATCTTAGAGCCGCTTATGGTTATATGATGACTCATCCCGGTAAAAAGCTCCTCTTTATGGGACAGGAGTTTGGACAGATGAATGAGTGGAATGAGGATGCTTCACTTGAGTGGAATCTTTTGGACTATGATATTCACAAAAAAATGCAAAAGTATTGCAAGGCATTAAATAAATTATATATTGAAAATCCTGCATTATATAAGCTTGATTATAATCCTGAGGGATTTGAGTGGATAAATTGTACTTCAAAGGATGAGAGTATAGTTATTTTCTTAAGAAAGACTAAGGAAGCAAAAGATACCTTGTTGGTTGTATGTAATTTTACTCCGGTAGTGTATGAAAAAGAGATAGGAGTTCCGTATAAGGGTGTATATAGCGAGATTTTCAACTCTGATGATAAGAAATTCGGCGGAAGCGGAGTAGGAAATAAGAGAGCAAAGAAATCAGTCAAGAAAAAAGTTGACGGAAGAGAAAACTCTTTGAAAGTAAAGATTCCACCAATGGCTATGATAGTATTTAAGTGTGAAGAACAGTGATTTTCAGTTATTTAATAAGTAGTTTATTCGGTACCGGAATTTGTTTAACAGCTGCGGCAAATTCCGGTTTGCCAAGTATATCGGAAAGTGATGTGGCACAATCCGTAGTGGAGGATATAGAAAACTTAAAGCCAAGTGTGATGATGCAGACTCTTAAGGAGATTTCGCCTTTCCTGCTTGCAATCGCATATAATATAGCTGTTGTAGTAATTGTATTGTTTATTTCAAGCCGGATTATAAAGCTCTTATCAAAGATGCTTGATAAGTTTTTAAAGAAGATAAATGTAGATTTGGCTGTAAGGAGATTTTTAATTTCCACATTAAAAGTAATAGTGTATGCTCTTATAATCATGGCATTGGCTGAAAGGCTGGGAATAAATCAGGCTACAATAGTGGCTGTTTTGGGTTCTGCAGGTGTGGCTATAGGTCTGGCGTGGCAGGGGAGTCTCAGCAATTTTGCAGGAGGTATGATTATACTGGTCAGCCGCCCGTTCAGCAGAGGAGATTATATTATTACGCCCAAGGCTGAGGGGATTGTAGATACTATAGGAATAATATATACGATACTTTTGACTCCCGATAATAAGCGCATTTCCATACCGAACGGAGCATTGGCAAATGATGTTATAACAAATGTCACAGCCAATGATATCAGAAGAATAGATATTCAGGTAGGAGTTGCGTATAATACGGATATCAGAAGGGCAAAAAAGCTTATAAAAGAGGCTTTTGATGAAAACGGTCTGGTATTAAAAAATAATGAAATACTCTCCTATGTAAGCGAATTGGCATCATCCGCAGTTATACTCGGGGGCAGAGCATGGTGTAAGACAGAGGATTACTGGACTGCCAGATGGGGAATTATAGAAGAGATAAAGGTTAAATTTGATAAAAACGGTATTGAGATTCCGTATGATCAATTAGAAGTACATATAAATGAATCAAAAAATTCATTAAGTAAAAAATAGATTGGAAATATTATGAAGAGAGCATGTGGTGTTTTATTGCCTGTATCAAGTCTTCCCGGAGATTACGGTATAGGTACCTTTTCAAAAAATGCATATGAGTTTGTGGACTTTTTAGAAAAGTCAGGTCAGAGCTATTGGCAGATATTGCCTCTGGCTCCTACAGGATACGGAGATTCTCCATACCAGTCAAGCTCCGCATTTGCAGGCAATGCCAATTATATAAGCCTTGAGTATCTTCTTGGCAATTGTCTTTTGGATAAAGGTGATTTAAAGGATATATACTGGGGTGAAGAAGAAAAGATAGACTACGGTATTATGTGGGAGAACAGAGAAAAGCTTTTACATAAAGCCTTTTTAAACTTCCTGGAAGAAAAATACAAAGAAAAGAATATATCTGTAAAAGATACTCTTAAAGAAGATATCGGCACAGAGGATAAAAGAGTGCTTGAATCCGGTGAGTTTTCTTTGAATGATATCATTGACAAAGAAAAGATGCCTTATGAGGAAGATATCTTAACAGTAAAAGAATTTTATAAGCTGAAAGAAAATTTTTCAAGAGAAACAAAAGAGTTTTGCCTTTTTCAGGCTATAAAAAAGAGAAATTCTTATAAACCATGGTATGACTGGGAAGATGATTTAAAACTTAGAGATAATTCAGCAATTGAAAAGTTCAAGTCTGATGAAAAAGAGCTTATTCTATTCTATGAATGGATACAGGTATTGTTTAATGTAGAATGGAAAAAGATAAAAAAGTATGCCAATGATAAAAAAATTGAGATAATCGGTGATATGCCGATATATGTTTCACTTGATTCATGTGACAGCTGGGCAAATGAAAAGCTGTTTTTATTTGATGAGAACAAAAAGCCGAAAAAGGTGGCAGGTTGTCCACCGGATTATTTTTCACCGGAAGGTCAGCTTTGGGGCAATCCTCTATATGACTGGGATTATCATAACAGTACGGATTATAAATGGTGGAAGGAAAGATTTGAATACAATCTGGAACTCTATGATTATATCAGACTGGATCATTTCAGGGGTTTTGACGAGTTTTATGCAATAGATGCCGATGCAAAGAATGCTATAATAGGAACATGGGAGAAAGGTCCCGGACTGCTGATGTTTAAGGCGGTAGAGAAGTATTTTAAAGACAGATTTGATATATTACCGGTAATCGCCGAGGATATGGGACTGCTTACAGATTCTGTAATAGAGATGGTAAAGGAGAGCAATTTCCCATCTATGAAAGTACTGGAATTTGCCTTTGACTCAGGTGATAAGAATATTTATCTGCCGCATAATTATGAAAGAAACTGTGTGGCATATACCGGAACTCATGATAATACAACTCTCAGAGCATGGCTTGACGAGCAAAAAGGTGATGTAAAGGAATTCATTATCAAATATCTCGGAGCGGAGAACACAGCTGAAGATAATTTGCATCTTGTATGTATCAGGACATTGTTTGCATCAGTGGCTGATACGGTAATAATACCTATACAGGATTACCTGGGACTTGGAGAGAGTGCAAGAATCAACACTCCGGGTACATTGGGTGAGAACTGGAAGTGGAGATTAAATAAAAAATCTATAGATGATAAGCTTATAGGATATATGAGCCTGTTGGCAGGTATGTATTCCAGAAAGTGCTGATATTTTAATATATAAGAGCTATTGTACTAAGGTATAAATTAAGGATATATGAATTATCCGACATAATTTATATTATTTGATTAGTATAATGGCTCTTTTTATTAAATTAAATGAATATAAAAACTTTATTTTAGTAGAGAAATAAAGTGTTGACAAAACTACTTTAGCGTGCTACCATAAGAAAGTACAAAGGAACATTAAAAAAGCAAGCGAAAAAATGAGGTGTATTATGAAAAAAATGTATTTATTGGGAATTTTGGCAGCATTTGTTTTGGCAGGTTGTTCATCAGCAAAGCCGGCTGAAAGTTCATCAGCTGACACAAGTAAGGCTGAAACTACGGTAGCAGGTGAAACAACTACAGCGGCAGTCACAGACAGCAAGAATACTTTTACAGTGGGATTTGATCAGGACTTTCCACCTATGGGATTTGTAGGAGATGACGGAGAGTTTACAGGATTTGATTTGGAGCTGGCGGCAGAAGTTGCAAAACGCCTCGGCAAGGAGATAAAGTACCAGCCTATAGCATGGGATGCAAAGGATATGGAACTTTCCTCAGGAACTATTGATTGTATTTGGAACGGTTTCAGTATCCAGGGCAGAGAAGATAAGTACACATGGTCAAAGCCATATATGAATAATGAACAGGTATTTGTTGTAAAATCGGATTCAAGTATTGAGTCAATAGAGGATTTGGCAGGAAAGACGGTAGAAGTTCAAGTGGATTCATCAGCGGAAGCTGCATTAAAAGAAAATACGGAGTTGGCATCAACCTTTGGTAAGTTACAGACTGTAGCCGATTATAATACAGGATTTATGGATCTTGATATGGGCGGTGTGGATGCCATAGCTATGGACAGTGTAGTAGCAAACTATCAGATAACCAAAAGAGGAGGCGAAGGCTTTACAGTACTTGATACACCACTTTCCACAGAAGAGTACGGTATCGGATTTAAGCTTGGAAATGAAGCCCTCAGAGATGAAGTACAAAAGGCACTTGATGAAATGAAGGCTGACGGAACTATGAAAACTATTTCGGAAAAATGGTTTGGTAAGGATGTTACCACCTTAAACTAATGATGGGGCGCCGACAGATATCTGCCGGCGTTTTATTATTCTAAAAGTTTTATTTTGTAATTCTTTCAGTTCAAAAAAAGAACTTATGGTAGGATTGCAAAATAAAGGATATAATAGTAAGATATTTACACTGATTGGAGATTTTATGAATATTCTTGATATTGCATTAAAACTTGCGCCGGGAATGCTTGTAAGTATACAGATATTTTTTACAACTCTGCTGCTTTCACTTCCTCTTGGACTTGTTGTAGCTTTTGGAAGATTGAGCAAAATAAAGGTTGTTTCATATATATGTAAAATATATATTTCCATAATGCGTGGAACACCGCTTATGCTTCAACTGATGGTGGTGTACTTCGGACCATATTATATTTTCGGTGTTTCCATCTCGGGAAGTTATAGAGTAATAGCTACCGTAATAGGTTTTGTAATAAATTATGCGGCATATTTTGCGGAAATATACAGGAGCGGAATACAGTCTATGCCAAGCGGGCAGTATGAAGCCGCTAAAATACTGGGATATAGTAAATCACAAACTTTTTTTATTATAATATTGCCACAGGTAATAAAAAGAATTTTGCCGTCTATAACAAATGAGGTAATCACATTGGTAAAAGATACATCATTGGCATTTACAATCAGTGTAGCCGAGATGTTTACAATGGCAAAGGCACTGGCAAGCAGTACAACAAGTATGTATCCATTTGTCTGTGCGGCATTATTTTATTATATATTTAATGCGATAGTAGCATTTGTTATGGATATGATTGAGAAAAAATTGGGATATTACAAGTAGGTGATTATGGCATTATTAAGTATGAAATCAGTTAAAAAATCCTTTGATGGTGTGGAAATTTTAAAGGGTATATCACTGGAAGTAAATGAAGGTGAGGTTTTAAGTATTATAGGTCCTTCAGGTTCAGGCAAGTCTACACTTTTAAGATGTGCCACTTTGCTTGAGGAGATGGATGACGGGGAGCTATATTATAATGGCAATGCGGTTTGCAAAAGTTTAGACTCAAAGGCTGTTTATGAAAGTCATAGCAAACTAAGGAAGATTTCGGAATGTTTCGGACTGGTATTTCAAAACTTTAATCTTTTCCCGCATATGAATGTATTGCAAAATATATGTGATGCACCGATCAGGGTTCAAAAAAGGGATAAAGCTGCTGTGGAGAAGGAGGCATTTGCCTTACTTAAAAAGATGGGGCTGGAAGACAGGGCTAAGGCATATCCTTTTCAGCTCTCCGGCGGACAGTCTCAAAGAGTTGCTATTGCAAGAGCATTGGCACTCAATCCGAAAATACTCTTTTTTGATGAGCCTACCTCAGCACTTGATCCGGAGCTTACAGGCGAGGTATTAAAGGTGATAAAATCTTTATCGGATTTGGATATTGCAATGGTCATTGTCACCCATGAGATGGCATTTGCAAGGGAGATATCTGATAAGGTGATATTTATGTCTGACGGGGTTATTGTGGAGTCGGGAACCCCTGAAGAAGTCTTTGCATCCAATAATGAAAGGACAAAAAACTTTATAGGTGCATTAAGCAAATAAATAAAAAGGTGGATAATATGAAATACATAGTTGTACTTGGAGACGGAATGGCAGACAGAGATATTCCAAAGCTTGGGAATAAGACTGTACTTGATGTGGCAAAAAAGCCGAATATTGACGGTTTAAAGGGTATACTCGGTATGGCAAGAACAGTGCCGAATGAGCTTAAGCCCGGCAGTGATGTGGCAAATCTCGCAGTGATGGGATACAATCCTTTGGAATGTTATACCGGTCGCTCACCTCTTGAGGCGGTAAGCATAGGTATAAAAATGAATGACACAGATGTTGCAATAAGATGTAATCTGGTAACATTATCGGATGAGAGTGATTCCAAATCAAGAACAATGCTTGACTACTCCGCAGGTGAGATTTCAACTGAGGAAGCAAGGCAGCTTATAGAGGCTGTTGAAAAAGAACTCGGAGATAATGAGTTTAAGTTTTATCCCGGCATATCCTATCGTCATTGCCTTATATGGGATAATGGAAAGACAGGGATTGAGCTTACACCACCACATGATATTTCAGACAGAGTGATAGGTGAGTATCTACCAAAGGATACAAAGATTCTAAGTCTGATGGAGAAAAGCTATAATATTTTAAAGGATCATCCGGTGAATTTAAAGAGAAAAGCTGCGGGTAAAAACCCTGCGAACTCTATCTGGCTTTGGGGTGAGGGTACCAAACCGAATGTAGATAATTTTGAGAAAAAGAACGGACTTAAGGGTGCCGTTATCTCAGCAGTGGATCTTATAAAGGGCATCGGGCTCAGTGCAGGAATGGAAAGCATTGATGTAGACGGTGCAACAGGTACTGTGGATACAAATTATGAGGGAAAGCTTGAGGCGGCAAAAAAGACCTTGCTTACAGACGGCAATGATTTTGTATATATTCATTTGGAAGGTCCGGATGAATGCGGGCATCATGGAGATATTGAAGGTAAGGTTTTAGCAGTAGAGAGAATTGATGAAAAAGTGGTAGGTCCGCTTTGCAAGGCATTAAGGGATGCAAATGAAGACTTTGCCATGCTTATAATGCCCGATCATCCAACACCTATAGAGACCAAAACTCATTCCTCAGATCCCGTTCCGTTTAAGATATACAGATCAAATAATGAAACAGATGTTGCAAAGGCTTATACTGAAAAGAATGCAAAAGAATCCGGAATATTCATAGAGGACGGATATACACTTTTAGCAAAATTTATAAATAATGAATTATAATAAAGAGAGTCGCTTTGGCGGCTCTTTTTATACTTTGCAGGGAGAATGTAGACTTATATTGGTATAACCGGCTTTATATCTAATTATATTATATGTATATGGATGATTACAGATACATAAGATATGGACAGATTATTACTTGATATATAGTTTTTAATACTATATACTAATGTTATGAAAACCAATATAAAAATTTTTAATGATATGATAAAGCATTTTGAGGAACTTGATATTGTAAAATCTGAGGATATTCCCGATATTTTATTATATATGGATCAGATGACGGGATTGATTGATGAGAAGCTTCGAAGTTTTAAAAGAGAGGAGGAGGACAAACTTCTTACAAAAACCATGATCAATAATTACACCAAGAATAAGCTCCTTCCGCCATCCGATAAGAAAAAATATACCAAGAACCATGTGATGCTGCTTGTGCTTATATACTTTTACAAAAATGTACTTTCATTCGCGGATATAAAAAGACTCTGCGATTTGAGCATATATGAAAATTTTGAAAAAGAGGATGAATCCTTTTCTAAATTATATGATATTATAACCAGTCTGGAGAATGATAAAAAAGCCGAAATCATAGATGACCTTAAGAAAAGGCTGGAATATTCACATAGCAGACTCAATAATTTTGATGAGAAAGATGAAAATATTGAGCTATTTACCTTTTTATCGGATATTGTACTGGAAATATATTTTAAACAGCATTTGGTGGAATATATTCTGAATAAAATTTGAGTACAAAGATATGAATAAGTAAGAAAATTTTAACTGTACATAGCCCCCTATATTACATATACTTATAGTATAAACATATTTATAACAAACTATATAATATGGATAATATAAGGAGGAATATATGAGTTTAGCTAAAAAAATAGCTATTTTAGGAACTGTTTTACTGTGTTCGATTTTATCAAAACCTGTATATGCTGCCAATAAAACAATAAGCTCGGTCGGCATAAAAGTAAATACAAGTTTGAATATCGGCGACAGTACAGATTCTGTCAGTATAAACTATAACAGCAGCTCAGGAGGTGATATAAATGTATATACTACCTCAGACAGATTTGATATAGTGGATGCTGAGATCACGGGGGGTAGAAGTCGTCTGAATATAGGAGATGAAATAAAGATGAAGCTCACTTTAGAGCCGCATAGCGAATATTCGTTTAAAGGTACTTATTCATCTTCAAATATAAGTGTAAGCGGTGGAAAATTTGTTTCCGCATCCAAGAAAAATGGGGATTTGGTGGTAAATATAAAGCTTAATCCGCTAAAAGGTACCTATGAGCCGCCTGAGGATGTAGAGTGGAAAGACAGCGGTATCGGCATTGCAAAATGGGATGAGCCGGGAGAGACCTCCGGTTACTATGATATTATACTGTTGCGTGGAAGTACTCAGATTACAAAGGTGGAAAACTACAAAGGAAACAGCTATAATTTCAGAAATGATATGACACAAAAGGGTACATATAAATTCAAAATAAGAACAGTGACAAGTAATGATAAGGATTATGGCAGAAGTTCCGACTGGGTGACTTCGGATGAATTTTATCTGGATGAGTCCAATGTTTCAACCGGAGGCGGCAGTAGAGATCAGGCGGGCAACAGTGTAGGCTGGAACAAATCAGGGGATACATGGTATTTTAGATTTCCTGACGGCAGCTTAAAGACAAATGGCTGGGAGTATATCGGAGATAAATGGTATCTCTTTGATGACACCGGCAGAATGCTTACAGGCTGGCAAAAAAGTGAGGGTGAGTATTATTATTTAAACTCATCAGGTCAGATGAAAACAGGCTGGCAGCAGTCAAACGGTAAATGGTATTATCTGAATTCGGAAGTACCAAGAGGTAAGATGCTAAGTAATACATGGCTTCACAGCAGCGACGGCAAATATTATTATTTGGACAGCAATGGTGCTATGTGTGAGGGCTGGACACAAATCAGCGGTAAATGGTATTATTTCTATCCAAGTTCAGGATATATGGCTATAAATACTACTATAGATTCATTTAAGCTTGGTCCAAACGGTGCATGGATAAGATAGTAAAAAATAAAATTCCGACAGATAACAAAGTAAAACTTTGTACTGTCGGGATTTTATACTTTTTATAAATCCTTAAAATGAAAATCTTTATTTCCGTCGGCATAATCCGCCACAATATCACCATTGCCGTAAAGCTTATATTTATAGGTGCAAAGTCCCTCAAGCCCTACAGGACCTCTGGCATGAAGTTTTCCTGTACTGATACCTACCTCGGCACCGAAACCGTATCTGAAACCGTCGGCAAATCTTGTGGAACAATTCTTATATACATTGGCGGAATCGACTCTGCTCATAAAATAATCCGCGTTCTTATCTATGTTTGTAAGTATTGCATCCGTATGATGTGAGCCATAGGTATTGATATGATTTATCGCCTCTTCAATATTTTTTAAAGACTTTATATTGATAGTCTTCTCAAGATATTCCGTATGGAATGATGTATCATCTGCAGGTAATGCATTATCAAAATAGGAAATAATATCCTTATCTGCAAATACCTTGATGCCTGCCTCACCAAAAGCTTTATTTAGCTTGGGTAAAAGTAGAGGCACTGATTTTTCATGAACCAATAAGGTCTCCGTGGTATTGCATGCAGAAGGGTACTGAGTTTTTGCATCAATTAAAATCCTTATGGATTTTTCAAGGTCAAAATCCTCATCCACATAGGTATGGCAAATACCGTCGGCATGTCCCATTACAGGGATATTGGTATTGTCCATAATATATTTTACAAATGAGTTTGAACCTCTTGGTATCAGTAAATCCACATATTCACTGCAGGAGAGCAGTTCACCTACATCACTTCTTGCTTCAAGCTGTATAAGGATATGTTCAGGAAGATTTGCTTCTAAAACAGCTGCTCTTATACTTTCAAATAATGCTCTGTTGGTAAGTTTTGCTTCACTTCCACCCTTAAGTATGGCTGCATTGCCGCTCTTAATACATAGGGAGGCTATCTGCACCAATGCATCAGGTCTTGCCTCAAAAATCACACCTATAACTCCTATCGGTGTGGTGGTTCTTGTAAGAACAAGACCGGCATCAAGCTCTCTTTTTAAAGTGATTTTCCCTATAGGATCTTCCATTTTTATCAAATCCCTGATACCGGCTATTACCGTATCCATCTTATGATCGTCAAATAAAAGTCTTGACAGTATGGAGGAGGATATATTTACCGCTTTGGCATTTTCTATATCCTTTTGGTTTTCTAAGAGTATATGCTCTCTGTTTTTATTCAAATTATTTATAATATTTTCAAGACAATTATTTCTCATTTCATTACTGCTTGCCATAAGAATAAAACTGTCCGATTTTACTTTTTTTGCAATTTCTTTCATATATCTCCTTAATCATTGATTTATAATCATGATATAAAGATATAGTAATCAACTAATAATTGCAAGCAATTTATTTGAAAATAAATTGTACAAGCAGCATATAAAGAATTGTACCGGCAGAGATGGAAAGTATCATCTGCCTTTTCCAAAAGTGTAATAATACAATAACTGCAATGCTTATAGCCTCAGGTAGAGCATGATATCCATAAAATACAGACACATCTTTTAGTGAATATACCACTAAAAGACCAAGTACCGCAGAGGGCAGCACTTTTCCGAGATATTTTATATATGCAGGTGTATTTTTATTTGCCGGAAAAGCTATAAAGGGTAAAAACCTTGTAATCATTGTGGCAAAGGCTACGATTAATATTATAATTATCTGTTGTATTTTACCCATGATTTCTTATCCTCCCTCTAAGCATTGTAAGAACGGCAAGTATTATAAACATTGAAGGTATAATAAAGTTGCTGCCCTTAAAAATACCAAGACATATAAATGAAAGAGCAAGTCCGATTATGGAGGCGGTATGATTATCTTCCTTTATCCAATTTTCAAGGAATATTACAACAAAGAGTGCGGTCATTACAAACTCGATTCCCTCAGTGTCAAAGGGGATGAAGCTGCCAAATATTCCGCCTATAGTGGCACCTGATACCCAATATATTTGATTAAGCAATGTTACAAAGAACATAAACCATCCTCTGTCAATATCCTTCGGGATATCTACAGTAGCATTTATAGAGAAGGATTCATCACACATACCATAGATTAAATAATATTTCTTTAATCCGGGAATATTATATTTTTCAAGCATGGAAAGCCCATAGAATAAATGCCTGGCATTGATCATAAGAGTAAGAAAAAATATATTTACCGGATCAAAACTTCCAAGAAGCCATGAAACAGTTGCAAATTCTACAGAACCGGCAAATATTATAAAACTCATAAACATCGGATAATAAAATTTAAAACCGGATTGATTCATATATATGCCATAGGCAATACCTAAGAATAAAAATCCGGCTAAAATAGGCAGGGTATTTGGAAATGCCGCAAAGAATGCGGATTTTATTTTTTTAAACATTCTACAATCTTATCAGCCATTGCCACAGCATCTGCATATTGCTCATCTGTAAGGAGTGATTTGATACTGATGGTTTCCTCGGCAATATTTACCTTCTTTAACTGACCGATAATTTCACGCATGCTCTTACCTGCTGTAAGTGCCCATGAACCGTTCTCAACTACAAAAACATCTCTGTTCTGGAAATTATGTGCTACAAGATCCATAAGGAAGTTTTCCATAGGAGTGAAGAGTCCGCCATTGTAAGATGAAGATGCAAATACTAATACCTTAGCTCTGAAAGCTTCTGAAAGGAGGTAAGATACATCAATTGATGATATATCAAGTACCTTTGTATTTCTTACACCTCTTTGTGCAAGTAGTGTTCCAAGAAGTGTGGAGAACTCCTCGGTATGTCCGTATACCGAACCTGAGTAGATAACTACTTCTTCATCTTCAGGAGAATATGAACCCCAGGTCTGATACTTTTTGAGACAATCAAGGATATCCTCTTTTCTTCTGTATATCGGTCCGTGGAGAGAGCAAATCAACTCAATATCAAGGACTGAAATTTTTTTGATTATATTTAAAACCTGAAGTCCGAACTTTCCGACTATATTTGAATAATATCTTCTGCACTCGGAGTACCACTCACATTCATAGTTTAATTCATCGGCAAAAATATTTCCTGAGAGTGCACCGAAACAACCGAAGGCGTCTGATGAGAATAAAGCCTTTGATTTTTCATCATATACCATCATCACTTCAGGCCAGTGAACCATAGGGGCAAAGAAAAATTTAAAAGTATGCGCTCCTGTGGATAATGTATCACCCTCCTTTACCTCAAGGAATCTGTGCTCCAAAGAGAAATCAAAGAACTGTCCGATCATTGTCTTGATTTTTGCATTTCCCACTATCATCATTTCAGGGTGTATATTTAAAAGATCACCCAAAGTAGCGGCATGATCCGGCTCCATATGTGTGATTACTACATAGTCAAGGGGTCTGTCACCAAGTGTTGCCTTTAAGTTTTCAAAGAAGACACCTTCAACCGACATATCAACAGAGTCAAAGAGTACTGTCTTCTCGTCTAATATAACATAGGAATTGTAGGCCATTCCATATGGAATAGGATAGGCATTTTCAAAAAGTCTCTGCCTTCTGTCACTTGCTCCTACATAATATAAATTGTCCTTAATACATTGTTCCTGATGCATAATTCCTCCATATACGTTTGCATAGATAAAGCAGCACCTGCTGCCACAGTAATATCTTATTTTATTATTTTACACATACATAGTATAATGCAAAAGTTTTTAATTGCAAGATTTTTATTGAATACAATTTAATAAAATTTTATTTTATTTTGTAGCGGACAGGGTAATTTTTGTTATTGCACTAATTATCTTATCGGTTTATGTACTTGAATTATGACTTTTGGATTACTGCCTAAATTATGCAGGCTGAATTATGCAGGCTGAATTATGCAGGGGTAAACCTAAATAGAAGGGATACTGTATACAGAATTTTGTTAAAATTAACCTCTCAAAGTTTTTTTGGTAAGAAAATATCAAAAATTTGATGTAAAAGGTAAATAATTTTCTTTTTTACGCTTTGCTATATTATATGAATATGGTATAATAGTTGACGGAAAATACAGGAAAATACATATGGAGGTTTTTACGTATGGCAAATAAGTGGGTATACCTTTTTACAGAAGGTAACGCAACAATGAGAAATCTTTTAGGTGGTAAGGGTGCTAACCTTGCAGAGATGACTGCATTAGGTCTGCCTGTTCCACAGGGATTTACAATTACAACAGAGGCATGTACTCAGTATTATGAGGATGGCGAGAAGATAAATGATGAGATCATGGGTCAAATCATGGAAAATATTACTAAGATGGAAGAGATCACAGGAAAGAAATTCGGTGATAAGGAAAATCCACTCTTGGTTTCTGTTCGTTCAGGTGCTAGAGCATCTATGCCGGGTATGATGGATACTATCCTTAACCTTGGTCTTAATGAAGAGGTTGTAGAGGTTATAGCTGCTAAGTCAGGCAACCCAAGATGGGCTTATGACTGCTACAGAAGATTTATCCAGATGTTCTCAGATGTAGTTATGGAAGTTGGTAAGAAGTACTTTGAGGTTCTTATCGACGAGATGAAAGAGAAAAAGGGAGTTACACAGGACGTTGACCTTACAGCTGAAGACTTGAAGGAACTTGCAAATCAGTTCAAAGCTGAGTATAAGTCAAAAATCGGTTCAGATTTCCCTTCAGATCCTAAGGAACAGCTTATGGCTGCCGTTAAGGCCGTATTCCGTTCATGGGATAACCCACGTGCAAATGTATATCGTCGCGACAATGATATTCCTTATTCATGGGGTACAGCAGTTAACGTACAGATGATGGCATTCGGTAACATGGGTGAGACATCAGGTACAGGTGTTGCATTTACAAGAGATCCTGCTACAGGTGAGAGAAAGCTCATGGGTGAGTTCCTTATGAACGCACAGGGTGAGGACGTTGTTGCCGGTGTTCGTACACCACAGCATATCGACCAGTTAAAGGAAGTAATGCCTGCTGTATATGATGAGTTCGTTGAGATTTGCCATAAGCTTGAGAATCACTATAGAGATATGCAGGATATGGAGTTTACTATCGAGGATAGAAAGCTTTATATGTTACAGACAAGAAACGGTAAGAGAACAGCATTTGCTGCACTTAAGATCGCTTGTGACCTTGTAGATGAGGGCATGATCGATGAGGCTAAGGCTGTTTCTATGATAGAGCCAAGAAACCTTGATACACTTCTTCATCCGACATTTGATACAGAGGCTGTTAAGAAGGCTACACCTATCGGCAAGGGACTTGCAGCTTCACCGGGTGCTGCAAGCGGACAGATCGTATTTACAGCTGATGATGCTAAGGCTTGGGCTGAAGCAGGTAAGAAGGTTGTTCTTGTAAGACTTGAGACATCACCTGAGGATATCGAGGGTATGAAGGCAGCTCAGGGTATTCTTACAGTTCGTGGCGGTATGACATCACACGCAGCCGTTGTTGCTCGTGGTATGGGTACTTGCTGTGTATCAGGTCTCTCAGAGATTATCATGGATGAGGAGAACAAGAAGTTCGAACTCGGCGGAAAGACATTCCACGAGGGAGATATTATCTCATTCGACGGTACAACAGGAAATGTTTATGACGGTGCTATCCCAACTCAGGAAGCTCAGATTGCAGGTGAGTTCGGAAGAATCATGGGATGGGCTGATAAGTATAGAAGACTTAAAGTTCGTACAAACGCAGATACACCTGAGGATGCAAGAAAGGCAAGAGAACTTGGTGCAGAGGGTATCGGTCTTTGCCGTACAGAGCATATGTTCTTTGAGGGCGACAGAATTGACGCATTCAGAGAGATGATCTGTTCAGATACAGTAGAAGAGAGAGAGAAGGCTCTTGATAAGATTTTACCTGTACAGCAGGGAGATTTCGAGAAGATCTACGAGGCACTTGAGGGTAACCCTGTTACAATCAGATTCCTTGATCCGCCACTTCATGAGTTCGTTCCTACAGAAGAGGCAGAGATTGAGAAGCTTGCAAAGACTCAGGGCAAGAGTGTAGCACAGATCAAGGCTATTATTGCTTCACTTCATGAGTTCAACCCAATGATGGGACATAGAGGTCTTCGTCTTGCAGTAACATATCCTGAGATTGCTGTAATGCAGACAAAGGCTGTTATCAGAGCTGCTATCAATGTAGCTAAGGCTCATCCTGATTGGAACCTTAAGCCTGAGATAATGATTCCACTTTCATCAGATTCTAAAGAGCTTAAGTATGTTAAGGATATCGTTGTTAAGACAGCAGATGAGGAGATTGCAGCTGCAGGTTCAAACCTTAAGTATGAGGTTGGTACAATGGTTGAGATCCCAAGAGCATGTCTTACAGCTGATGAGATTGCTAAGCAGGCTGAATTTTTCTGCTTCGGTACAAACGACCTTACACAGATGACATACGGTTTCTCAAGAGATGATGCAGGTAAGTTCCTCAATGCTTACTATGACAAAAAGATCTTTGAGAACGATCCGTTTGCTAAGCTTGACCAGGTTGGTGTCGGTAAGCTTATGAAGATGGCTATCGAGCTTGGAAAGCAGACAAGACCTGAGATCCACGTAGGTATCTGCGGTGAGCACGGTGGAGATCCTTCATCAGTTGAGTTCTGCCACAAGATCGGTCTTGACTATGTATCATGTTCACCATTCAGAGTGCCGATTGCAAGACTTGCAGCAGCACAGGCAGCGATTGCGGAAAAGAGGAATTAGTCAGCAATATATTTATTTTTGCAGCTTAACGGTGAGGCGAGCGGATGTGCAGGCATTTATGGCTGAGCATCCTGAGTACACAAAGGCAAACAGATTTAAAGATATTGAAGTAAAAGTCTATATATAAAGTTCTGCGAGGGAAAGCATTTATTGCTTTCCCTTGTTTAACGTTTGGGAATAAGCACTTTTTATAAGTGTTTGTTCCCTTTTTTATACCTATAAGGAGGTTCAATATGAAGAACACAGCGTTAAGTGCAGAAAATAATAGTAAACGGTCTATTATATTTAATAGCGAAGCACATGAAAAATTCTACTATGAAAAACTAAAAGAAGTAAGGGAACAAGATGCCTACCATAAGGCACTTTGCTATTGTCTGGGTATCAGCCCTGATACGAGAAGAAATATTAACAGTATTTATGATTTTAAGACCGGTGATATAAAGACCGAGTGTTTGTGTGAGGGGTGGCAAACAGGTAGCAGTATGAAGGTGGTGAGACTGGCATTTAACCTTTATTGTAACACTACACCAAGTGTAGATGATTATAAAGAACCGGAAGAACAGATGGATGAGTGTATGAAGTATACAGTAGAAGATTTGTTTTGCTGTACTTATGCACCATTCTTTTGGCAAGCGATACAGATTCGCTATCCTGACTACGCTAATTATAATTGTGAGATATAAGCTTTATTGGAGGTGCAAACTAATGCTAAAAATCAGATTAATGGGAACAAAGAGTGATATTGCATGGTTTCAAAAAATATTAAGCAGTAATAATAAAATAGAAGTTCTGGAGATATCAGAGCTTTATAGCAATAAGGGAACAAGGAAATATTACAGGGCTTATGCACAAGTGCAGAAAGTAAATTTGAAAAAAGACAACTAAAATAGTAGAACAATAGGAGAATTATATCATGTGTAGAGTTATAGCTATTGCAAATCAAAAAGGTGGAGTTGGAAAAACCACAACAACAAGTAACTTGGGAATTGGACTGGCAAGGCAAGGAAAGAAGGTTCTGTTGATAGATGCAGATGCACAAGGAAGCCTTACGGCAAGTCTTGGGATTAGGGAGCCGGATAGATTGGAAATTACACTTGCAACTATAATGGGAAACATTATTAATGATGAGGAAATAAGATCAGATTATGGAATTTTAAGCCATGATGAAGGAGTTGATTTTATACCCGGAAATATAGAACTTTCAGGTTTGGAAACTTCACTTATTAATGTGATGAGCAGAGAAACCGTACTGAGAACCTATATAGACTTGCAGAGAGAAAATTATGATTATATTTTGATTGACTGTATGCCATCCCTTGGAATGATTACAATAAATGTTTTTACTTGTGCAGATAGTATTTTAATTCCTGTACAGGCGGCATATTTACCTATAAAAGGCTTGGAACAACTTATTAAAACCATAGGGAAAGTAAAGCGTCAGATTAATCAGAAACTTGAGATTGAGGGGATTTTGCTAACAATGGTTGACAACCGTACCAATTATGCAAAAGATATCAGTAATCTGCTTATTGAAAATTATGGGAGCAAAGTTCATATATTTGAAAACAGTATCCCAATGTCGGTAAGGGCAGCGGAAATTTCTGCGGAAGGTGTGAGCATCTACAAGCACGATCCGAATGGGAAAGTGGCAAGTGCATATAAGTCATTGACAAAGGAGGTGCTTTGCAATGAATAAGACAGGAAGTGCTACAAAGGTAAAGCTTAACAGCTTTGATGATTTATTCGGGATTGAGCAGCCACAGTCAGGAATAGAGCAAGTACAGGAAATTGCATTAACAGAACTTCATGAGTTCAAAGAACATCCGTTTAAGGTATTGGATGATGAAAAGATGCAAGAAATGATTGAAAGTATCAGAGAGTATGGGGTATTGATGCCGGGTATTGCAAGACCGATGAAAGGCGGCGGTTACGAAATTATCGCCGGACATCGTAGAAAATATGCATGTGAAATGGTTGGACTCTCTACAATGCCGATGTTTATTCGTGATTATACAGATGATGAAGCTACAATTATCATGGTAGATTCTAATATTCAAAGAGAAGATATTCTGCCAAGCGAGAAATCAAAAGCGTACAGAATGAAATACGATGCAATGAAACATCAGGGAAGTAAAGCAGGTGGACTTACACTTGGGGAACTTGGAGAAGCGGCAGGAGAGAGCGCAAAGACTGTTCAGAGATATATATGGATTTCACGCTTGGCGGATGAGTTGCTTGATATGGTGGATACAAAGAAAATAGGTATAATGCAGGCAGTTGATTTATCATTTTTATCAGAGGATGTACAGCAATGGGTTTTGGCTGTAATACAGGAGACAAATATTATTATTACAACTTTGCAAAGTTCCATGCTCAAGGAAAGTTATAAAAAGGGTGAGCTTACATTTCCAATGGTTCGTATGGTGCTTGAAAAAGTGAAAACTGTGGAACGAAAGGTTGTTATAAAAGCAGAGCGTATCAACAGTTATTTCCCTGTAACATATAGCAGGAAAGAAATAGAGAACATTATTTATCAGTTATTGGATAACTGGAAGAACAATCAGTAGAAAGGAGGAGCCGGGAATGAGTGAAATATTACAACTGGATTATTATTATGGGATTGAAGCGGAGCAGTTCTCATTCTATAGAGTTCCTCGCTTGCTTATCAAGGATGAACGATTTAAGAAATTATCAAGTGATGCAAAACTTTTATATGGTCTGATGCTTGATCGTATGTCCTTATCTATAAAAAATAAATGGTTTGATGATAATAACAGAGCATATATAATATATACCATAAATAGTATTATGAAAGATTTGGGATGTGGAAAGGAAAAGGCGGTTAAGGTTCTTGCAGAGCTGGACAATATTAAGGGAATTGGTTTGGTGGAAAAAGTTCGTAGAGGATTGGGCAAACCGGATATTATATATGTCAAGAATTTTGCTTCGCCGGAAGGAAATGTAGATAAAAAAGAGGCAGTAAATACTGATAAAATCACTGAAGTCGGAAAATCGGACTTTAGGAAGTCGGAAAATCAAACTTCTAGAAGTCAGAAAACAGGACTTCAAGAAGTCGGAAAAACAAACCTTTAGAAGTTCGGAAAACGAAACTCAAGAAGTTGGAGAATCGAACCCTAATTATACTAAATATAATAAAACTGATTTAAACTATATTGAGGAGAGTTATATCAATCCTATCACTCAATCCGATTTAGAGAAGAATGATGTGATAGATGATGTACAGAAATGCATAGAACTGATCAAAGAAAATATCAGTTATAATCATCATATGAAATATGATAGTTATGGAGAAAAAGAACTCTATGATGAACTGTTTCAAGTAATATGTGAGGTAGTATGTGTGAGGCGTCCAACAATCAGGGTAGCAGGAGAAGAATATCCGTATGAGCTTGTGAAATCAAGATTTTTGAAACTGGAAAGCAGCCATTTGGAATATGTGATTGAATGTATGAAGAATACAGCCACTAAAATCACAAATATCAAGGCATATATGATTACGGCACTTTATAATGCAACCACTACAATAAATCATTTTTATCAGCAGGAAGTAAATCACGATATGTATGGAGGAGGCTGGTGTAAAAAGGATATTATTTAAGGTAATGCTGTTATTGCTTTTGATTGTAGTGTAGAATAAAATACAAGGTATATAAAGAAACTGTGTATCTGCTTTTTTATAACTTCTGGTCATAATGTCCAGAAGAGGGAAGGAATAAAAAAATGATGCAGATAAGTGAAAATTATAAAGCATGGCGACATAATGGTTGCAGTGGGAAAAAGGTATAATAGTTATAATTTATTTAAGAATTGAGAGGTGATTTTGTGTCTAAAATAAATGTTGAAGGATCTGAAATCAGCATTATAGCCATAGATGATAAAGATTATATTTCTTTAACTGATATGGTAAGAAACATTGAAAACGGTTTAGCGTTAATCGAGAAGTGGCTAAGAAATAAAAATACCATAGAGTTTTTAGGTATTTGGGAGGAAATGTATAATCCTGATTTTAATTCCCTCGAATTCGAGGGAATTAAAAATGAAGCCGGACTGAATCGCTTTGTTTTATCGGTAAAACAGTGGGTAGAAAAAACCAATTCTATCGGTATTGTTGCAAAAGCAGGAAGATACGGAGGAACTTACGCACATAAAGATATTGCTTTTGAGTTTGCTTCTTGGGTATCCCCATACTTTAAGTTGTATTTAATAAAAGAATTTGAACGCTTAAAAGAAGAAGAACAAAAGAAACTCGGTTGGGATATAAAAAGAAATTTGGCAAAAATCAATTATAGGATTCATACTGATGCTATAAAGAATAATCTTATACCTGAAAAACTGCAAAAGGAAAAAATCAACTTTATTTATGCAAATGAGGCTGATATTTTGAATATGGCTTTGTTTGGAATGACTGCAAAGGAATGGAGAGATGAAAATCCAAATTTAAAGGGAAATATCAGAGATTATGCGGATATATCTCAACTTGTTTGCCTTTCTAATCTCGAAAACCTAAATGCAGTATTTATAAATGAAGGGATGAAACAGTCGGACAGATTGGAAAAATTGAATTCTATTGCAATTGAGCAGATGAAAATATTATCTGAAGCTGAAAGTGTAAAAAAGCTGAAGTAAAATGAATCTTAAAAGAATCCTGTAAAGAGGTAATTAGAGTAAAATCTAACTACCTTTTTTCTTGTAATAGATGAAGGGAGGTAAACTATTGATCAATGAAGAAGTAAACAGACAAGTTATTGCTATAGTAAAAAGTGGAAATATAAAATCTGCCAAAATGATAATAGACCTTATGAAAAAAATGTTAAATATGGCAGCCAAAAAAGGGAAAAGTTTAAAGGAGTTTATAGAAGAAAAGAAACCTACAACCGTAAAAGAGTTGGTGAAGAAAGGGAAGGTTGAAACCTTAGAACTAAATGACCTTGATTTTGAGAGCTTAAAAAGAGAGCTAAATAAAAACGGAGTAAAATTCAGTATAAAAAAAGATCTTACTACAGTAAATAATATCATCTTCTTTCATGCAAAGGATGAAAAGGTTATGGAGCAGGCGTTTAAGGAAGCAGTAGAAAAATTTGCCGGAAAGAATAAGAAAAGAGAATCGGTAATGGTCAAACTAAATCAATTCAAAGAAAAGGTAAAAAACGCACCTAAGAAAGATAAAATCAAAGAAAAGCTTAAAGAACAGAGTTTGTAGAAGGAGGGGTAAATACGAAGATATTAGAAGCAATACTGAAAGATATAAAAAATATATTTCATATAAGAGATAAGAAAAAGTTTGTAATTCAAAACTTACCTTATCTCTTTTTATTTTATCCGGGAAACATCCTATCAGCACATGTTAGAAGTTATATAGGTGGAGATATTTTGGATAAGATTTTTAAGGCGATTTTAGAAATTAGCAAAATAAGTTTTATTCCAAGTATTCATTTAATAGATATAATGGTGGGAATAATAGTAGCAGCCCTAATCAAAGTAATTGTCTATACCAAAGGAAAAAATGCCAAGAAGTTTAGGCAAGGTAAAGAGTATGGATCAGCAAGATGGGGGAACTCAAAAGATATAGAGCCGTATGTAGATGAAAAGTTTGAAAATAACATTCTTTTAACTGATACGGAAAGACTTACCATGAATGGTAGACCTAAAAACCCTAAATATGCAAGGAATAAAAATATACTTGTGGTGGGAGGCTCAGGAAGCGGAAAGACCAGATTTTTTCTAAAACCCAATCTTATGCAAATGCACTCATCCTATGTTGTAACAGATCCTAAGGGTACCGTTCTCATAGAGTGTGGAAATATGCTTGAGAAAAACGGCTATGATATTAAAGTGCTAAATACAATAAATTTCAAAAAATCCATGCACTACAATCCATTTGCCTATCTGAGAAGTGAAAAAGATATTCTAAAGCTTGTACAAACCATTATAGCTAATACGAAAGGCGAAGGAGAAAAATCCAGTGAGGATTTTTGGGTGAAAGCAGAACGCCTTTATTACACCGCACTGATTGGATATCTTTATTATGAAGCACCGGAGGAAGAGCAAAACTTTGAAACACTGCTTGCTTTTATTGATGCCAGTGAGGTAAGAGAAGAAGATGAAAACTTTAAAAATGCAGTTGACTATATCTTTGATGCACTGGAAAAAGAAAAGCCGAATCACTTTGCGGTAAAGCAATACCGTAAATACAAGCTTGCAGCCGGAAAAACTGCCAAATCGATTCTTATAAGCTGTGGTGCAAGGCTTGCTCCATTTGATATTGAGGAGCTTAAAAACCTTATGGAGTATGATGAGATGGGCTTAGATACTATAGGAGATAAGAAAACAGCCCTATTTATTATTATTTCAGACACAGATGATACATTTAACTTTGTAGTGGCAATGATGTATACTCAGCTATTTAATCTACTTTGTGATAAGGCGGATGATGTCTATGGCGGCAGACTTCCCGTTCATGTAAGGTGTTTATTGGATGAGTTCAGTAACATCGGTCAGATTCCAAAGTTTGAAAAGTTAATTGCAACCATTCGTTCAAGAGAAATATCCGCAAGTATTATACTCCAGGCAAAATCACAACTTAAAGCTATATATAAAGACAATGCCGATACGATTTCAGGTAATTGTGATAGTGAATTATTTTTGGGTGGAAAGGAAGGAACAACCATAAAGGAGTTGTCAGAGAACTTAGGAAAAGAAACCATAGACCTGTATAACACATCGGAAACAAGGTCAAATCAAAAATCTTTCGGACTGAACTATCAAAAACTTGGAAAAGAACTTATGAGCAGGGATGAACTTAAAGTGATGGATGGTGGGAAGTGCATACTGGAGATAAGAGGAGCAAGACCTTTTTATTCAGATAAGTTCGATATTACAAAGCATAAAAATTATAAGCTGCTTTCAGACTACAACAAGAAAAATGCCTTTGATATAGAAAAATATTTAAAAAGAAGAGATAAGGTCAACTTAAAAGAAGAAATGAGGGTAAAGGTGGTGGAGGTTGATAGGTAAACTCGGGATAACTTTAGTTCAAAATGAGCAGAAGTTAATATCAAACCGAATTTTTGAAAGGATTAGTAAATGGATGAATGGGAAAAGATAGAAATGAGAATTAAAAAAGCAGGGAAGAGGTTGGGCAAAGTAAAGGATTAAGATAAATCAAATCTTAGTCTTTTTTTGTTGAAGAAAAGGAGAAATGGTTAAGTGAAAGCAAAGGTAAGAAGCCCTCCGACTTTAGTTCAAAATGAGCAGAAGTCAGCATAAAAAATATAAATAAGTCTATGGTAACTTGAAAAGACTATGGTCTTTTTTATTAAATCAAATAGGAAACGGAGAAATTATATGCAAAAAGAAATGCTTAACATCAATGGAAATCTGATTAATGAAGTGGAGATAAAAGTTATTAAGGGTAAGGACGGCGAAGTTAAAGCTGCTAATTTTACTCTCTTTAGAAAGATGGGAAAGGTAGGGGAGAAAAAGAAGGAATATATAAATTGTAATGTTTACGGTGAAAAAGCCGAGTTTACGAAGGAATTTGAAAAAGGGGATTTTATTCATGTTTTCGGCTATTTTAAAGAGGTTAAAAAGGAAGATAAAAGTTATAGAAACTTTATTGTAAAACATCTTAACAAGGCAGATAAGACAGTAAATGAGGAGGAAGAATAATGGCATTTTTTACACAGGCGGTAGATGTATTAAAGATTTTGGTAACAGCAATAGGGGCAGGACTTGGAGCATGGGGAGTCATAAACCTGCTTGAAGGTTATGGAAATGACAACCCCGGAGCGAAATCACAGGGAATAAAGCAGCTTATGGCAGGGGGAGGAATAGTTTTAATAGGGCTAAAACTAATTCCGCTACTTGCCACTGTACTTAATTAATATGTTGGATTTATTTGGAAAAATAGATGAGTTTTTCAAGAATATCATGATTGATGTAATTAAGGATAATCTCTCGGCAATGCTTTTAGATATTAATGAGAAAGTGGGAACAGTTGCCGGAGAGGTTGGTAAAACTCCGAGTTCATGGAACTCGGAGGTATTTGCCTTCATAAAATCAATCAATGAAAATGTTGTTTTACCCATAGCAGTAATAATCCTTACAGCAATCTGTTGTATTGAATTAATTCAAGTGGTAATGCAAAAAAACTCCATGCATGATACGGATACCTTTGAGTTTTTCAAATACATCATAAAGATGTGGATAGCTGTATGGCTTGTATCCCACGCTTTTGAGTTTTCTATGGCGGTCTTTGATGTTGCACAGGAAATGGTAGGAAAGGCAGCCGGGGTTGTGGGAAGCAGTGCGAATATTTCACCGGGAGATTTTGATGCTATGGTTGATGCCCTAAAAGAGAAAAGTGTTGGAACACTCATCGGAATTTCACTTGAGACAGGACTTGTTAAACTCTCTTTAACAATACTTTCTGTTTTAATTACAGTAATCTTATACGGAAGAATGATTGAAATTTATATTTACTGTTCCGTAGCCGCTATTCCTTTTGCCACAATGGGAAATAAGGAATGGAGCAGTATAGGAACAAATTATATAAAAAGTTTGTTTGCACTTGGACTTCAAGGACTGTTTATTTTAATCTTTTTTGGGATCTATGCGGTACTTGTAAAAACCGTAAACTTTACGGATATTCATGTAAGTATTTTCAAGGTGCTGGCATATGGATTGATACTTGGAGTAATGATGATGAAGTCGGGAAGTATCGCAAAGGCTATTCTTAATAGCCATTAGATGACTTTTGTTCAAAATGAGCAAAAGTAAAAGATTGAAATGATGAAATTAAAACAGTAGGTTTAAGTAAAAATATAAGTACTGGGAGGTAGCAATGAAAATATTAAATAAAAAAATGAGAATAATATCAGGAGCAGGAGTAATGTTTTTTATAGGGGTGTTGCTTGGTAAGATCATAAGCAGAAAAAAGCAGGATATATCAGTACCCTTAGATAAAGACTTTGACTTTGTAATAATAAAAGATGATGAAAATATCTTATGTAAAGCTGATTTTGAACTTGCAGAAGAATTAGAGAAGGTAAAAGAGGAAATCATCTCACTTTGGGAACATATAGAAGCACTTTCAAATAGCGAAGAATCAAGGGAGAAAAGTTTATGGCATATGTAAAAGTACCGAAGGATCTTAGCAAAGTAAAAACAAAGGTAGCCCTTAACCTTACTAAAAGACAGTTGATCGGCTTTAGTATAGTAGGACTATTAGGTTTTCCTGTTTATCTGTTATGTAAAAACTTTTTAAGTACGGATATTTCAATGATACTGATGAGTATAGTAGTACTTCCGATTTTGTTTGCAACGCTTTATGAAAAAGATAATCTGCCATTTGAAAAGCATTTGGCATATATAGTAAGGTTTCATAAGGCTGAAAAGATAAGGGTATATAAGATGAAAAGCATTTATAACACTGATAAGAAAGACAAAATAAAAGAGAAAATAATTATAAATAAGTCCGGCTTAAAGGGTAATAGGAGGAGAAGAATTGAATAATGAGAAGAAGAAAAAACAAGAGCAAAGAATACAAAGGGATGAAATGGAGCTTAGGAAAAACAGTAAGGAATTATCCGAGTTTAAAAAGTTAAGCAGAAAGAATACAGGCAATAAAAAAGACGGGAAATCATTCATAAAAAAGGGGTGGTTTCCCTTTCTGATAAAGTCTAAGAAAAAGGAAACGGTACAGGATACAATTCCCTATAAAAGAATGTTAAAGGACGGGATCTGTCAGGTTGAAAAGGATAAATACAATAAAACCATTCGCTTTTTTGATATTAATTATAGGCTTATGGAAGAAGAGGATCAGGAGGGGATATTTGCCGACTTTTCTTCTTTTCTTAATTTCTTTGATTCAAGTGTGGAAGTGGAGTTTAACTATATTAACAGTATAGGTGAGAATGAAGAAAGGAAAGAGCTTATTAATATCAAAGAAACCGAGGATGATTTTAATGAGATAAGAAATGAATACAGACAAATGCTCCTAAATCAAAGTAGCAAGGGAAACAATGGACTGTCAAAAAATATGTATTTAACCTTTACCATAAAAGCTGAGGATTTAAAACAGGCAAAAAGCAGACTGGAGAGAATAGAATCGGATATATTAAATAACTTTAGGCAGATGGGTGTAAAGGGCTATGTACTTGACGGAGAAGAACGCTTAAAAGTCATTCACGATATATTAAATCCTGATGACAGGTTTATTTTTAACTTTGAAGATTTGAAATATAGCGGGCTTACAACAAAGGAATATATTGTACCGACTTCCTTTAATTTTTCAAAGCCTACATATTTTAAGATGGGAGAAGTATTTGCAGATGTAAACTTTCTACAGATTTTAGCATCGGATATAAAGGATGAAATGCTTTCAGAATTTTTAGAGGTGGAAGAAAATATTATCGTTACCTTTCATATCAAAGCTGTTGACAGGATGGAAGCGATTAAAAATATAAAAAGAAAAATAACCGACCTTGATAAGATGAAACTTGAGGAAAATAAAAAAGCAATCAGAGCAGGATATGATATAGATATCCTGCCAAGTGATCTTGTAACTTATGGTGCGGAGGCAAAAAGCTTACTTTCTGAACTTCAAAATCATGATGAAAAGATGTTTTTAGTAACGATCCTTAGTATGAGTACAGGTAAAAGTAGGACTAAGCTTGAAAATACCGTATTTACATTAAAATCCATTGCAAACAGGCACAACTGTAACCTTAAAAACTTAAACTACAGGCAGGAACAGGGGCTTGTTGCAAGCCTTCCGCTTGGAATAAATGAGGTGGAAATAGAAAGAGGACTTACCACAAGTTCGGTGGCTATATTTATTCCCTTTACAACGGAGGAACTCTTTATTAAGGGTGAAAGTCTGTATTACGGTTTAAATGCTTTAAGTAGAAATATTATCATGGCTGACAGAAAGAAACTTAAAAATCCGAACGGGCTGATACTTGGAACACCGGGTAGCGGAAAATCTTTTGCGGCAAAGAGAGAGATTACCAATGCTTTCCTAATTACGGATGATGATATCATTATTGCAGATCCTGAGGCTGAATATTCTCCTCTTGTTAATGCTCTAAAAGGTCAGGTTATTAAAATATCACCGATTTCAAAAGACTATATAAATCCCCTTGATATAAACACTGACTATGCAGATGAAGATAATCCGTTGTCATTAAAATCTGATTTTATACTGTCCCTTTTTGAGCTTGTAGTTGGAGAGAAAAAACTTAGTGCTGAAGAAATCTCAGTTATTGACAGGTGCTTGCCAATTCTTTATAAAGCCTATTTTGAAAACCCTATACCTGAAAATATGCCTATACTGGAAGATTTATATAATCTTCTTAGAAAACAGGAGGAGAAAATAGGAAAGAAACTTGCGGTAGAGATGGAGATCTATGTAAAGGGAAGCCTTAATGTATTTAATCACAGAACGAATGTAGATACAAACAACAGGGTGGTTTGCTATGACATTAAAGAACTTGGAAAACAGCTTAAAAAAATAGGAATGTTAATAATACAAGATCAGGTTTGGAACAGAGTAACAATAAATAGGGCAAGTAAAAAAGCAACAAGATATTTCGTTGATGAATTTCACCTTCTTTTAAAAGAGCCGCAAACAGCCAACTATTCTATAGAGATTTGGAAAAGATTCAGAAAATGGGGTGGTATGCCGACAGGCTTAACACAAAATATCAAGGATCTTCTTGCAAGTCCGGAGATTGAAAATATCTTTGATAATACCGACTTTATTCTGATGCTTAATCAGGCGGGAACGGATAGAGATACATTGGCTAAGAAGCTTAATATTTCAAAGCACCAGCTTTCCTATGTAACTAACAGTAATGAGGGAGAAGGTTTAATATTCTATGGAAATACCATTGTCCCCTTTATAGATAAGTTTCCTAAAAATACAAAACTGTACTCATTGATAACAACAAAACTAAGTGAGACAGGAAAAGATAAAAAGTGAGAAGCAGTATGCAGAATCCAAGATAAATACATAATATATGGGGTTTGTAAGAAAGACAGAAAGTGAGGTAAAAAAACTTGAGAAAGAAAAAGAATATAAGGTGTAAAAACAGTAGAGAAAAGCCGTTAAATCAAGAGATACAGCCTTTTCCATCTAAAAATCAAACAAGTTATAAAAAAGAAGATGTTCAAAATCAGGATGTTCCGATTAAAGATGAGATACCAACTGAAGTAAAGAAATCTTCATCTAAGAAAACATTTATAAATCATACGGATATAGAGGATAAATATAAGGATTTAAATAAAGGCAGTGATTCTTATGGCTTACTTAGAAAGGAAAACATAAATCAGGGCAAATCTTTTTTTGAGCAAAAAAAGAATAGAAAGGTCAGACAAAGGCAGATAGGCAGATTTCATCAGAAAGAAAAAGAAACCTATGAAGATTTATCTAAAGATACGGATAAAAATATAGCTTCTAATCCCTATGATATGGGCTTTAGGGATGATAAAGCTTTACAAAAGGCATTAGACAAGGAACGAAGGCATAAAGAAAATGCCGCCACCATAACAACTGATAAGTCTAAAAATAAAGTAAGAGCAAATAGGAAACGATATAAGAAAATCTTAAAAGAAAACCATGACAAAGAAGATTTAAGCTTAAAAGATCGTCCAAAGAAATATTTTAAAAGTAACTTTGAAGATGAAGAATTTACAAGGACTAAAAACAAGAAAAAAACTCTAGACACAAAGGATGGTGTAAAAGAAAAAAATGATAATAAAGAAGAAATAGCGGATAATTCAAAGCCTAAGCCTAAAGAATATTCAAAAAAAGCCAATGATAAATTTAGAAAACAGGAAAAGAAGATTTTAAAGCTTCAGCATAAAAAGCAAAGTTTTGAAAAGAAACTTAAAAACAAATGTAAGGACAGCATATCTTCTAAGAGTGCAATAGTTGCGGTAGGAGCGGTAAACAGGTATCTTGAAAGTGGACAAGAGGATAATGCCGGTGTCAGTGCCGCTCATAAGACAACAGACGGCATAGAAAGTCTTGAAAGAAAAGCCCACAATCATGGAAAAGGTAGGGCATTAAAAAGACAAAAAAGGGTAGTAAGGCTTAAAAAAGATATTGAAAAACAGGAAAAAAATCTGTTTTTTAAGAAAAATATGGAAGAATTTAAGAAAAATAATGAGTATCAAAACACTTCAAGGTTAAGACAGTTTTTTAAAAGGAGGCAGTATAAAAAGCAACTTCAAAAGAAATACAAAGAAAGGATAAAGAACGGGCTTAAAAAATCCTTAGCAAAGGGAAGTAAAAGGTTTGCAGAATTTATAAAAGAAAGAAGTAAAAAGATAGTGTTCCTAATACTTTTGGTGGCAGGAACATTTTTTATGCTCGTTCAGGCAGGAAGCATGGTAATGAATATAGGAACGGGAACAATAAGTGATACCGTTTCTACAACCTATCTTTCCTCAGAAGATACCTTAAGGAATATCAATCAGGAATTTTCTTCTTTAGAACAGGGACTGCAAGAGGAAATGGAAAGCGTAGAAGAGACACATCCGGGATATGATGAATATATAATAAACGGAAAAGAAAAAATCGGTCATAATGTCCATGAGTTGCTATCTTATATAACATCTCGATATGGTGTGGTAAAAGAAGTATCTGAAATAGCCGAGGAAATACAACAGCTGTTTAATCAAATGTATACATTGACCTATGATGAAGAAATTGAAATCAGATATAAAACCGTTACATCAAGCTATATTGATGAAGCGGGGAATGAGCAGACAGAAAGCCATGAAGAAGCTTATGAATATAAAAAACTCATTGTAAACTTAGAAAAAAGAGAAATGGACGATATCATCAGAGAAGTATTTAATTCTTATCCCAACAATTTAGCTCACTATGAAGCACTGCTTTCAAGTAAAGGCAATATGGAGCTTGTTTTTGGAAGTGATAACGGGGATCTATCGGAGATTATAAACAATCCCAACTTTTCAAATCCGGGAATCGCCTTTGATGATGTAACGGTTAAGGCACTGTTTAACGAGGCGGAGAAACATATAGGTAAAAAATATGTATTTGGAGCAAACGGACCGAATAACTTTGATTGTTCGTCATTTGTATGCTGGAGTTTTACACATTCAGGAGTTAAAAATATGCCAAGAACTACTGCTTGGGGGATTTATAAAACTTATTGTAATCCTATATCTCCAAGTGAAGCAAAGGCGGGAGATATTATATTCTTTAAAAACACTTATAACAGCAAGAGTCCGATATCCCATGTAGGTATCTATGCAGGAGACGGAATGATGATACATGCAGGCAATCCTATTCGCTTTGTAAGTATCAATACACCTTACTGGATAGAACATTTCTATGGTTTCGGTAGAGTTAAATAACAGGAGGAAGAGGTTGAATAAAAAATATCAAAAGAATATCGAAAATCAAAAAGCGATAGAAGAAAAAATAGAAGAACTTAGGCTGAGGCAGGAAATACTTAAAGAAGAGCAGGAGGAAATGGAGCAAGTTGAGGTTCTAAAAGAATACAGAAGCATTGATATTTCACTTGATGAGTTTTTAGAAATGATGAGAAATTACAAAAAGGAAAGGCAAAGTGAAAAGAAAATGAAAGAGCCGGAAAATTCTAAAGAAGTAGAGGAAAACAGAGAAAAAATTATGGAGGATACAAATGAAGGAAATGAAATCTAAAAAGAACAGGGTGAAAAGATTGGTAGGAGTTATTTTCTTACTTTTGATGTTTGTTGTAGGGAATATCTACCCTACATATGTTTTTGCACAGGTTAATGAAAGTGAAATAGAAACTGAGGCAATTAAGGAAACAGCCTTAGAAAAAGATAACGGGGAGAGAGAAGTACGCTTTCCGAATAAACTGGAGGCAAAAGAGCCTCCAAGTGATAATCAGTTAGGTAGACAAGGTGATAGTATAAATAAAGGTATTCCTACAGCAGAAGGAAGTGCAAAGGCGGAACTTATAGAAAATGTAAATAATGCCAATCAGGACTATCCTATTTATCATGGAGAAAGTACGGGGGATGAAAGTGGTAAATATTTTGCCGATGCCAGACAGTTCATTACATTTAAAACAAAGTCAGGAAAGACCTTTCATCTAATTATTAATTATGATGAAGAAGGGCAAAATGTCATGCTGCTTACAGAGGTAAGTGAAGATGATTTACTAAATATGGTCGAAGCAAAAGAAAAACCTAAAGAGGAAGTAAAAAAGATAGAAGAGGTACCGCCACCAACAGAAGCAACAAAAGAAGAAACGGTAAAGGAAGAGCCTAAAAAGAAGGAAGAAAGTAAAGGAGCAGGGCTTTATATATTTTTAGGATTGCTTGTCATGGCAGTTGTCGGGGCAGGATATTATTTTAAGATTTATAAGAAAAAACAGGAAGAAAGTGAGGATGATGAAGACTATAATGAGCTTGAGGATGATTATGAAAGCGAGGATAATGTAGAGGTTCCGGAAGAAGCACCGGAGGAAGAGGAGCAGGAGGAAGTGGATGATATGGCAATAGATGCTTATGAGGATGAAGATGAGGAGTAAAAATGTAAAGAATATATAGTGTATTTTTGGGCTTAATATAGTATGATATATACGGATAAAGAAGTATAAAGTGGTGGGGTTAATAGGTGGCTTGTATTTGATACATGTATTTAACAAATTAGAATTTACGAGATGATTAGTATAATGGAAAATTAGAAGTAGCAGAAACAATTCAAAAAGTATGGAGGTATAGTATGTGTGGAATTTATACCGATTTATAAAATAATAAATTTACAGAACATAGATTGGAGGCAATAATGGATTATGTAATTAGAGAATTAAAGCAGAATGAAATTAATTTATTGGATACTTTTCTATATGAAGCTATTTTTATTCCTGAAGGAGTACAAGCTCCATCCAAAGATATTATAGAACATCCCGATTTACAAATATATGTTGCTGATTTTGGCAAGAAAGATGATTTATGTTATGTGGCGGATTTTGATGGAAAGGTAGTAGGAGCTGTATGGACTCGTATCATCAATGATTATTGATGACACAACACCCTCTCTTTCCATTTCTCTCCTCAAGGAATATAGGAATTTGGGAATTGGAACTGAACTTATGAAACAAATTCTTTTGACATTGAAAGAGAGAGAATATAAGCAAGTTTCATTATCGGTTCAAAAGATAAACTATGCAGTGAGTATGTATAAAAAAGTAGGTTTTGAAGTTGTTCGTGAAAATGAAGAGGACTATGTTATGTTTTGTAAACTTTAGTTTATGGTAACTCCGGGTTTGTAGATTTAAAAAATAAATTTGCCGGTTTGATAAATTTTATTTCCCACTCGTTTGGACTAATAAATAATGAATAGATGAATAGTTAATATTTAGAGGAGAATGCTGAAGATGATAATAAAAAATGAAATTCCTATACTTGAATATGACAATTTTTCTATAGAGGTAATTAAACCAAATCATGGTTGCGAGGAGTTGAAACTTCCGGAAAAGTGTGTGTTTGCTTTCTTAGGAGACTGCGTAGATGAATTCGCAATGAATAGTAATGCAATAATTGCCGAAGAATTTGAAAATTGCTGTAGAACTACAAATATATATGTGATTGAGTATAAAGGGCAAAGAATATGTCTTGTCCGTCCTAATATTGGTGCACCTGCGTCCGTACAGCTTTTGGACAGGCTGATTGCTTGTGGTTGTAAGAAAATAATTGCAACAGGTTCTTGTGGGGTTCTGAGGGATATAAAAGAAAATGCATTCCTTATTCCTACAAAAGCATTGAGAGATGAGGGAACATCATTCCATTATTTACCACCATCACGATATATTGAAATCGACCGGAAAATGATTGGTGAAATTAAGGATGTTTTTGAAAAATTAGACATACCATTTGAAGAGTGCATAACTTGGACAACAGATGGTTTTTTTAGGGAAACACGGGAAATGGTTCAGTATAGATTAAGTGAAGGCTGCTCTGCTGTCGAAATGGAATGTGCTGCACTTGCTGCGTGTTCACAAAAAAGAGGAGCATCATTTGGTCAATTCTTTTTTACTGCGGATTCGCTTGCAAGTGTTACTGAACATGATGAAAGGAATTGGGGAATTTCGTCACACTCTAGAGCATTACACCTTGCTTTGAATTTAATATGCAATATATAAAAAAGATACTCCATTTTATTGAGATAATAATTGAAGGAAAAATTGTAATTTTATCTATGTAAAAACTATGACAAATTTGAATTTACCGAGGTAACATAGAATGAAAAAGATGAGAGCAATAGTAGAAAAAGGGCGCTCAGGTGTTCCAAGACCGTTGTTTTTGATTTTGATGACCATTTTTCTTCTGACTGGTTGTTTGGTAAATACTGCCGGTTCAGTGCAAGAGGTCGAGAGCTATCATCAGATCGATCAAGATATGGCAAAGCAGATGATGACCCGGGATGACGGGCATGTGATTGTAGATGCCCGCAGGCAAGATGAATACGATGCAGGCCATATTCCTGGCGCAATTCTAATTCCAAATGAGAGCATTGAAGCGGAGCGGCCGGAAGAACTCCCGGATCTGGATCAGATCATCCTGATTTACTGCCGAAGCGGGAACAGATCCAAGCAAGCAGCGCAAAAGCTTGCGGACATGGGATATACCAACATCTACGAATTCGGCGGGATCAACACCTGGTCCGGAGAGATCGTGACAGGAGAAACTACTATGGAGATACCGGAGAATATAAAAACAATCTATCTTGCAGGCGGCTGCTTCTGGGGAACGCAGAAGTTCTTTGATCAGTTTGTCGGCGTAATCCGAACAGAAGCAGGTTATGCAAACGGACCTGACGAAGCTCCGACCTATCAGGACGTCTGTAACAGCAGCGGGCATGCCGAGACAGTGCGGGTCGACTATGACCCTGCTGTAATTTCTCTGACTGATTTGCTGAATTACTATTTCATGGTGATCGATCCGCTCTCTGTAAACAAACAGGGCAATGATCGAGGCATCCAGTACCGGACGGGGATCTATTATACGGAAGAAGACCAGCTTCCGGAAATCGAAGCGGTTTATCGGGCGGAGGAAGAGAAAGCCGGAGCCAGGCTTGCTGTTGAACTGCTTCCGTTGGAAAACTTCTTCCCCGCAGAAGAGTATCACCAGAAGTATCTGGACAAGAATCCCGGCGGCTACTGCCATATCCCGCGCAGTTACTTTGATCTTCAGCAAAACAGCGCAGAAGAATCTGCAGATGAACTTCGGGTGCGGATCGGCGATTTGGCCTTTGAGGTCACACAGCACGCCGCCACGGAGTACGCCTTCACCGGCGAGTATGACGACTTCTTTGAAAAGGGCCTTTATGTCGACATTGTCAGCGGCGAACCGCTCTTTACATCCATGGACAAGTATAGTATAATTCAGGGTGTGGCTGGCCGGCGTTCACCAGGCCGATCGCGGAAGATGCTGTCACTGAGGCCGTGGACACTTCACATGGTATGGTCCAGACGGAAGTGCGCAGCAGCGGCGCGGATTCCCATCTGGGTCACGTGTTCAACGATGGTCCCCGCGAGTCCGGCGGGCTGCGTTATTGCATCAACTCGGCAGCTCTTAGATTCATTCCCTACGATGAACTGGAAGAACAAGGGTATGGGGAGTATCGGAAGCTCTTTGAGTAAGAATAATCAAAAATCAATACAAGGCGGCATATAGCAATGGAAGAAAAAAGAATCTATGAAATGGACATGGTAAAACAAGAAGACAAAAAAGCTGCAAAGAAAACACCTTTTTACCAAACAGAATCTACAGGAGGGTCGGTGTGGGTGATTAAACCGGGACAAACCTTGCAGAAGCACCGTCACCACAATTCTGATGATATCTGGATCATTTTACAGGGAGAAGGAATATTCTATCCCGAACCGGATAAAGAGATTCCCTTAAAAAAAGGACAGGTTATCGTTTCTCCTAAAGGTGCATGTCACGGCGCAATGAACACAGGAACAGAGGATATAGTTTTTGTGAGTATCGTTGCACCGGTTCCGGCAGATTATGATCCTATAGGCGAATGAAATACATTTTTTTGAATGTGTTTTGATAAATTCAAGTTTCTGAAGCTTATATGAAGTAACCCCAAAAACTTTGCAAGAAAAATATGAAGATAGAAATTCAATCAAAAGCCGTAAATAGGCAATAATATAAAAAATTAAATACAAAAAACTAAAAGGCAATCAGATAACTTTCGGTTGCCTTTTTTCATACAAAAAAGGAGGATTTATAAATGAATTTAGTGATATGTGAAAAGCCGAGTGTTGCAATGAGTATTGCAAAGGTAATCGGTGCAACCGGTAGACAGAACGGATACTATGAAGGAGGTGGATATATTGTAAGCTGGTGTGTGGGGCATTTGATACAGATGGCAAGCCCTTTGGCTTATGATGAAAAGTATGCCAAGTGGAGATTGGAGGATTTACCGATTATTCCTGGCAAGTATAAGTATGAGGTTGTAAAGGCAACTAGGGGTCAGTTTAACACTCTTAAAAAGCTGATGAACTCTAAAGAGATTGAAACGGTTATTAACGCCTGTGATGCGGGGCGTGAGGGAGAGTTAATCTTTAGGCTTGTGTATGAGCAGTCAGGTTGTAAAAAGAATATCAAAAGACTTTGGATCTCATCAATGGAGGATGTGGCAATTAAAGAAGGCTTTAGGCAGCTAAAAGAGGGAAAAGAGTATGAAAATCTATACCAATCAGCTCTTGCCAGAAGTAAGGCGGATTGGCTTGTCGGTATGAACATGAGCAGGTTGTATTCACTTATTTATAATCAAAATTATTCTGTTGGAAGAGTACAAACACCCACGCTTGCCATGATTGTAAAAAGAGATGATGAAATAACGGCTTTTAAGAAAGAAAAATATTATATAGGCGAGCTTTATTTTACCGGTTTTACTCTTTCAACAGACAGAATAGACAGTCTTGAAATTGTAGAAGATTTAGTAAATGTGGTAGGAAATACAATCGTAGTAAAAAATGTGGAGAAAAAGGAGAAGCTTACAAAGCCTGACTTGCCTTTTGATCTAACAACACTTCAAAGAGAATGTAACAAGTATTTCGGATACAGTGCAAAACAGACACTTGACTATGCTCAAAGCCTTTATGAAAAGAAAATGATTACATATCCTAGAACGGACAGCCGACATCTTTCGGAAGATATGATTATAAATACGATAAACAACATACTTGGCAAAAATGACTTTGATACGGAGAGAATTAAAGTTATTTTTAACTCAGCTAAGGTAACGGATCACCATGCAATCATACCTACAGTAAGTTCTTTAGAGGAAGATATGTCCACAATTCCTGAAAGTGAACGAAAAATATATAACCTTATCTTAAATAAACTCCATGCAAGTGCATGCTATCCCTTAATTGAAAATATAACAAAGATTGTTGCGGTATATGAAAGTCAGGGTGATGTATTTGAATTTAAGGCAAGCGGTAAGGTCATTATAGATGAAGGCTTTACAAAATATCTTAAACAGTACGGTTCAAAGAAAAATGAAG
>NZ_JAGEKB010000003.1:0-768460 GCF_017565785.1 Lachnoanaerobaculum sp. Marseille-Q4761 | reverse complement strand
TACCCTAAAGAAATAGAAAATTTAAAAAATAAAATAGAAAATCTGAAAAAAGATATAGAAAATATAGAGCCATATAGAGAAGAAAATACAGATAAGGAAGTATATATTCAGTCAAGTTTGGAGAATGCAGGAGAAAATTCAATAGAAACAGAGAAAAAGTCGGATAAAGAAGCAGTATCAAAATTCACCTCTCTTATTCTTGACGGCAAAAAATATACAGATAAAAGACAAGCAGGAGAATTTTTGATAAGCAAGATAAAAAGTATAAAAAAGACGGATGATTTTAAGTCGGAAGAAGTAAAAATCGGAGAGTACAGAAACTTTGATTTATTTGCATACTATGACAGCTTTTCCAATCAGTATAAATTTAATCTAAAAGGCGAAGAGAATCATTATGGTGAATTTGGAGCGGACGGTATAGGAAATATAACGAGAATGGATAATGTCCTTGATAAAATGCCTGAGAGGCTGGAGCAAACTTTAGGTAAGCTTAGTGATACTGAAAGTCAACTTGAAACCGCAAAACTTGAAATCGAGAAGAAATTTCCTCAGGATGAGCTTTTAAAAGAAAAGACATTAAGGCTTGCTGAGGTAAATAATCTACTGGATATGGGGCAAAAAGAAGCAGTAACAGAGAAAAAAATCCATTACTTGAAGAGGTAAAAGAAGAATTGATTCATTTCTTAAATAAGGAGTATGAGGAAACCCATAGTATAGAGGATTTTGATACTTTGTTTCCTGATTTAAGCGATATAAGGCTTGCTTATACGACTACGCCTGATGAAGAGCATGAAATACAGACAAGCCTTGATTTAATTGATTATAAAATGAATACCTATGTTGATAATACTTTAGTGAACAGCTTTCAGTACACCTATGATCCTCTTGATGCAAGTGATAGAAGTGAGCTTGTGCAGATAAAGGCAAGTATAGGTTTTTGGGATTTTAATGAGCTTATCTATGTGGATGAAGAAAAGTTAAAAGAGGTACTGGGGCTTGAAATCGATGATGATGGGAATTTTTATGATCCGTTAGAAAAAGATACGGACTTGGACGGTGTAGCGGACAGGTACGATGCAGACTTTAGAGATAGCAAGGTACAAAGTATCGGAGATCTGGATAGAAGAGAAAGAAACTCTGTAGTAGAGAAGTTAAACGGGTATAAGGAACAAATCAGTCAAACAGGTGCAAGGGAAAATCAGTTGGAATACTTTGAGGAGGCAAGGTAGGATCCGGATAAAAAATATCATATATAAATATGGGAAGAGAGTATCTTTTAGGGGTACTCTTTTCTCAAATTTAATAGAAAAATAAAGTGTAAAGACAGAAATGGAGGAATTTATGAGCTTAAAAAAAGGGGATATTATTAAAACGGCACTGGGAGAACATACAACGGTGTTGGATGTAAAGGAAGGTCAGGCAGTATTATTTACAGGTGAACAATTTGTCATAGCATCAGGAATTAAAGAAAATAAAGAAAACGGCAAGTTTGAGTGGGTAAACGGAAGATATGCAAATGATTTAAAAAGTATTTCAAATATGCAAAACAACACCTTTGAAAGTATGAAAGAAACTTTATCATTCTTGGCGGAATACAATCATAGTGATTTTATTAAGGGAATAATATCACTGGAAACAGATATAAATAATGAAGACATACTTGATAATGCTTATGACAACTATATGAATGACTCTTATATGGGGTTGATTGATGAAAGGTTTATGGACTTTATTGATGAAGACCTAAAAACAGCGAAAGATATAAAGCAGGAAGAAATAGAAAAAGATGCAGACATTCAGGAAAAAAGCAAAGAAGAAATAAGTGAAAATGAGCAATACCAAACACGGGAAAATACAGTAAAAGAAAATACAAGTCTGAAAGATAATAATGATCAAGAAAAGCAATATGTCAAAGGTAATCTTACCGCTGATGTTGAAATAAAGGATCTAAGGTCAAATGATGGACAGGATTTCAGAGTGGCAAGTTTTTCTATTGCTCAAAATGACGGAATGGGGAATGTAGAGTTTATGAATTGTTTTGCCTATAATGAGCAGGTTCAAGCAGTAAAGGACTTTAAAAAAGGGGATTTTGTTTCACTGTCAGGAAAAGAAAAGCTTAGTACCGGAAAGAATGGAAAGCAATATACAAACTTTAAGGTATATTCCGCCAAGCTGTTAAAAGCCAGAGGACAATCTCAAGATACAAAAGAGAAGCCTTCAACACTTAAAAAACTAAATGATTACAAGGAAAAAACGGATGGCAGATCAAAAGAACCGGGAAATACAAAAAGTGAAAAAGGGGTAGAAAGATAAAAGTGTGGGGATTGGCAGCTTAATAAGCTGCTGTCCCCCGTCTTTTTTTGATTCTCTTTTAAACTTAAAATAAGGATTTGCTAAAAAAGAATAGGGGCGTTATAGTATAAGAAAAATAGGATTATTTAGTAGAAAGGATAAAATGATATGATTGTTATTTTTATAGCCTTAATTATATTATATTTGGGAGTTATCCTGTTTGTAGGAACAACATTTGTAAAAATAAGCTTATTTGCAATGGATAAACTTGCGGTATTTATAGCAAGTTGGTATTATACTCATCATCATTTTTCTGTCAAGTTTTCATCCGGATATGCCGTATATTTTTGGGATATATTAGCGGCAATAGTGGCGGTAGTGCTATATTCTGTCTTATTTAAGTTAATTCATGATAAATTTGGATTGATTGGAAAAATCCTTAATTTTGCTATATCATTCTTCAGCTCTATGACGGTGTATTGTATTTTAGTACATGGATTTATTACAAATGAAAAATCTTATTTCCTACCTCTTTTAAACTATGATTTAGCCAATCAGGTGGTAAACTATATCATAATAACTCAAACTTCCCACACCTTTAAGGTGTAACGCACATTGAAAATTCAATATTTCAGCCAATAAAAAAGGCATAAACCTAAATCTTTGCTATAATGTAGTTATCAGAAAAATTCTAACAAAGGAGATTTATGCCATGTCTATTATAGCACAAAACAGTACTGATGAGGTAGCCTTAATTGATCATATAAAAAAGTTTTTTACAAAATACCAATTAGGTAAACTTTTGAAAAAATGTAACGGCACAAAGGAAAAAGGTGTTCCGGCAATCTCACTTTTGAGATACAAGTTTAGCAACATCTTTGTAGGTAAGAGCATGTATATGCAACAACAAACAGGAACTTTTACCGAAAACTTTTCAAAAAATGCTTTTTATCGTTTCATGAACTCTGTAAAAACTAATTGGCTTCGTCTCACTTCCCTAGTTGCTGCAAATATAGTCAATAACGATATCAGTAAGCTGACATCACCTGATCGAAAAAATGTATTCATAATAGACGACAGTCTTTTTAACCGAACAGGCTGTAAAAAGACCGAACTCAGTTCAAGAGTATTTGACCATGTAAGCATGAGTTATCAAAAGGGTTATCGTATGCTTACTTTATGTTGGAGTGACGGCAATTCTCTTATCCCTGTTAACAGTTGCCTTTTAGCTTCTTCTAAGGAATCAAATATTATTGGTCCCAAAAGATCATTTGACAAAAGAACGATTGCAGGAAAGCGTAGAGAACTTGCTCAAACAAAAGCACCGAAGGCAATGCTTACTCTTCTTGATAATGCAACTAAAGCCGGATTATCTGCTGACTATGTTCTGTTCGACTCTTGGTTTGCCACTCCCACTCAGATAACTGATATCAAGTCAAGAGGAATAGATGCCATTGCAATGATCAAGAAAAGTTCACGCATCAAGTATGAATATTGTGGAAAACAACTTAACATAAAGGAGATTTATTCACAAAACAAAAAGCGTAGAGGTAGATCTAAATATCTACTTTCAGTTGATGTAAAAGTAGGAAAAGAAGAACCTATAGCAGCTAAAATTGTTTGTATAAGGAATAAAGCTAATCGTAAGGATTGGCTTGCCTTTATATGCACTGACACAAGTTTGTGTGAAGAAGAGATCATTCGTATTTACGGAAAAAGATGGCAAATAGAAGTATTTTTCAAAACCTGTAAATCAATGCTTAATCTTATAGGTGAGTGCCACAGCTTATCTTATGATGCACTGACTGCACATACTGCAATTGTTTTTCTTAGGTATATGCTACTTTCAGTTGAGCAAAGACAAAATGAAGACTATCGGACTCTTGGTGAGTTATTCTTTTTTCTTGTGGATGAAATGGCAGATATCACTTTTTATCGCTCACTTGCTATATTAATGACTGCATTGACGGCAAGTCTTTGTGAGACACTTAGGTTAAGTAATGATCAAATATCCGGTTTTATGCTTGATTTTGAATCAAAGCTGCCAAAATATCTGCAAAATGCATTACATCACAAACCTAAAACAGCATAAATCATTATTTTGTTAGCTGAAATATTGAATTTTCAATGTACTAACTCCATTTGGGGTGTGGGAAGTTTGAGATAATAAGTATAATCTCTTTAGTTGTATGGAAAAGAAGAGAAGATTATCTTATAGAAATGGACAAGTGATAAAGAAGCATGCTGTCTTTCCTTGGGTATTTAGGCTTGGAGACTATGAAGAAAAGTCTGCTCTTGTGTCTATCTAATCTGTTATTTATAAAGAAGGAGCTTGCTTTCTACCGACAAATTAGGTATGAGCGACCTCCTTCTTCTTTATTTTTCCAGATGATTGTTAAGGTATATATCCGTATTTTTCTTTGCTTGTTGAAGATTGTGGAGCATGAAGTTTTGATAGGCATATTCTTCCATAAGGCTAAGTTTTTTCTGTTCCAAAACGGCGTATTTATCTGACAGTTCCGGAATGTTTAATGTACAATACCCTGATTTTTCAAGTTCTTTTAAGGCGATTTCATAGGCAACAATCTGTGGCTTGTATTCTTCATAAAAGGCGATATTTTCTTTATCTTCAATATACATGTCATAGATCAACTGATTTTTAGAAAGGGTGTTTTTATTTTCCACTACAGAATATATGGATTTCATTTCCTGTTCAGCTTGCTTTATCCGATCTAATAATTGTTGCCTATCTGAGGCTGCCTTCTTTAATTTTAATTCCAGTTCTTCATAGGTGTTTATGCCATATCTTCTCATTTCATTTAAGGAGGAAGCCATTGTTTTCATGTTGTGCTTGCCTGCCCATACTTCATAACCTTTTGAGGTTTTTACCTTTTCATTGTTCTTTATATTTACAATAGTATCCGGATTTTTATAAGAGAGTTTGTCATAAAGCAGTTCTTTATTATAAATCTGCTGTTTGGTCGGATCTTCAATTCTTTCTTTAATTCGCTCTTTGGTATAATCTTCTCCAAGCACATTTGCCTTTGTTCTTGTAAATCTTCCTGTATCTTTTTTGTCTTTATGGCGGAATGAAAGATACTTTCCAATCTTAATTTCATATCCTAAATCTTCCATTGCTTTTAAAAACTCTTCGTAAGTACCGGACCTTAGAATTGCTTTGTCAATAGCAAGGTGAAGCCTGTTTTTCCAAGAACCGCCTTTCTTAAATTCCATATATTCAATATAGCTTTTACCGTTTGTGGAATATCTGTTCTTGAATTTTTTATAGTTTTCATCAATGACAGATAAACCGTTTTCTTTACAAATCTCATCACTGACAGTTCTGATTTGATGATAACTTCTTTTGTTGCTTTGATACGCCTTACCAGTTACAAAACTTACATTATTAAATATAACATGATTATGAAGATGCCCCTTATCTATATGGGTAGTGAGTACATACTCATACTTTCCTTGAAAGACTTTTTCGCATAGTTCCAGTCCTATTTTGTGTGCCTGCTCTGGTGTGGTTTCTCCGGGAGCGAAAGATTGAATTAAATGCCTTGCCAATATTTTTGCCTTGGAATTACATTCTCTTTTCGTCTGCTCAAATTCAAGATGAGCAAGCTTAGGATTGCAGTTAAAAGAGGAAATAAGGATTTTCTCATCAGTTTTATCAGCATTCATGATGTAGTTTAGGGCTAAGTGCAAAGTTTTTTTTATGGGATGAATCTTTGTAACAGCCATTATATCTCCTCCGTATTTATACTTTCTAAATTTCCAAGGTCATATAGTTTTTTTCGCAGAGAGTAAATATCTTTCCCCTGCTTTTTTAGCAGCTCTTGTATATCAAGGATGTCATCTTTATAGATAGCTGCGGTAGAATTTACTCGTTTTGCAATCTGATTGATGCTACCGGTTATCCTGCCGATACTTGCGGAAAGTTCCCTGAAAACTGTCATATCCAATACGAAGATATCCTTGCCTAAGATGCATTTCATAATAAACTGACGCAAAGTTTTACAACCGGAGAACCTATATTTTTTCTCCAAAACCTTTAGTTCATCATCTGAAAGCATTAAATAAATGCCATGAGTTCTTACTCTGTTTGCCATGTCAAAACCTCCAAATCCTAAAAATAGCAAAAGAAAAAACCTGTAGAATCAAGTACTAAGCTTGACTTACAGGTTTTGCTTTATAGTATATTTCTAAATCAGAAATCTCCTGTAGAGAGATAAAATAGTTATATAAGTTACAAGAGGATTATAACATTTTTGAAAGTAAGCTTCAATGAAAGAAGCAGAAACTTTTTCAAATACTACTTAGGTAATGGAATAAAGTAAGTTACCTTATGCAGGGGTTTGGGGATATTCCCCAACAAGCAAAAATTGACTGAAAGAGTCCGATGCGAAAGTGAGGATTAAGACAATTTTTCGTAAGTGCATATGCACTTACTGTGCTTGCTCTTATGCCGACTTTTTTATAAATGTCCTAAATGAGGTATGAAAATGCCCCATGTATTCCAGGTTCCTTGTCGGCAGTGAGCATTCCACCCTTTTGGAATCCCCGAAGCATCCAGACGGCTTAAATATTTTCTTTAGAAGCCGTCTGTGATGCAAGCATACCAAAGGGCTAACTCACTATCAACAAGTTTCCCTGGCATAAACGGGACATTTTCGTTTATGGCTTATATTTATTAAATTATATTTTTTAAAATGCTTGACAAAAATATTGTACAAATATACAATGAAAATAAAAGGAGAATAGTACTTTGCAAAAGTTGTCTGATAGCGAGTTGAAAATAATGGAAATATTATGGAGAGAGAAAAGTTTTACAGCAAAAGATATAGCTGCAGAACTATCAAATACAATTGGTTGGGACAAAACAACAACTTATACCATGTTAAGAAGATGCGTAAAGAAAAATTTGATTACCAGAAAGGAACCTAATTTTATTTGTGAACCTTCAATTTCAAAAGAACAAGTTAGTTCTTATGAAACAAAGGAATTGATTGATAAAATGTATAATGGAAAGGTGGGTAACTTGGTGGCTTTTTTACTGAACGATATTGATATTGCAGACGAGGAAATTGCTAGAGTAAAAGAAATAATCAATGATCTTGATGAGTGATTGGAGTGTATGAGTGTATGAGTGTATGATTGATTCTATTTTGAGTGTGTCAATTAGTGTTATTATTCCTATCATCGTTGTTGTAATAATTAGGAATTGTGTGGTTTATAGAGTTCCTAAAAAAATATTGAAATTTTTTTGGATAATCATGATATGCCGTTTATTGGTTCCAGTATTTGTGCCACTAGATTTTCTGGGAGCCTTTAATATAAACAGGAGTATTCTAAGGGTAGTACTTAATAATTACTCGGTTGAAATTTCAGAAGATTTCAGCAAAAATATTGGAGGAGATTTTAGTAGTTTAGGATTAGATTCGATTAACATAGAAACTGTTGATTCGATTGAAGATGGAATTAAGCAAAGAGATTATGTATTTGAGGGAAAGAAGATTCTTACTTATGTTTGGTATTTTGGTTTCTTTGTGGTAGCTTTTTTTATATTTATTAGACACATGTTGTTTGTCCGTAAATGTAAAGAAGCTATTCCGATTAGTGTAGATTGTAGAAAAATTAAGAGGGTTTCTGAGTACTTAAATCAGATTGATGTAAAAAGAAAAATCAAGATAAATCAATTTGATGAGGTGTCTATTCCTCTTACTTTTGGGACTATAAAACCTGTTATTATTATCCCAAAAGTGTTTCTCTGTGATGAAAAGTTACTTGAATTTTCATTGTTGCATGAGTTGACACACATTAAGAGATTAGATGTGCTTGTTAAACTATTACTTGCTATTTCAATTTGCATTCATTGGTTTAATCCATTTGTTTGGTTAATGTGTTTTTTTGTAGATAGAGATATTGAGTTGGCATGTGATGAAGAAGTTAGTGATTTTTTGGGAGAAGAAAACAAGAAAGATTATGCTATTTCTCTACTTAATATAACGGCTTTAAATAAAAGTGAGAATTTTCTGACAAGTTCATATGCAAAATTTTTTTTAGAAGAAAGGTGTGTGTCGATTATGAAAAGTAAAAAAAGTACTCTTTTAACACTTATTTTGATATCAGGAGTTGTAATTTTGCCGGTTCAATCATTTGCAGGGGTGAGTTTCAATGAAAAACTGGCATTAGAGGAAAAAGATAGAAGATTAAATAATTCGTATGACTTGAATGAATTGAAAGAGGATTACAGTGAAATGTTAGTTCAAATAGATGAGGGAACTATGGAAAAAAAAAGTTTCACTTGATCGTGGGGAAAGTTGGTTGACAGATGAGGAGGCTAATGTATTACTGATTCAAGGACAGACAGAATCAGAGTATTGGACAGCTGGAGAATTTGAGATATGGCTTCAATCTTTTTTAGATAATAATAATGAGTTGTATGAGGAAGGGAAAATTTCAAAAGAAGAAAAAGAATACAATATAAAGTTTTATTCTGAAATGTTGGAAGAGATTAAAACAGGAGCATTATACACTAAGGATAGTGACTCTGAACAGATGGAATTTAATTTGGATGATTATTTGCAAGGTAAGTCAAAGTAAGTCATAGCTGAGAAGATGTGTTTGGTTAGCATTCTCTTGTATAAATAGTGGTGCTAACCATCACATTAAGGTAGGGTGTCTAGAGTATGAATGTGATGGTTAAAATTTGGAAATGGTACAGGCGTTATGTTAAGGAAATGATTATTGTATTCCTCATATCTATAATTTTGATGTTGACCAGCATAGTCACACCTTTACTAATAAGGTCGCTGATTGATGAAGGACTTTATGGAAAAAAATGGTATGTTATTTTGTACATAGTAGCGTTTCTAATAGTTGTTGAATTGACTGTAAGCTGTTTGACATACTTGCAAGAAAAGATAAGCACAAAGATTAAAAGTAATATAGAGTATTTTCTTAACAATGAAGTGTTTTTACATTCTTTAAAAATAAAATATAAATATTATATAGATTATTCTCTATTAAAGATGTTGAACGATGTTTTGTATGATATAGATGAAATGTTGAATATTTCTGAAGATGGTTTTGTGACTTTGTTTATAACTGTTTTTAGGATGATAGGCGGTAGTGTTGCTTTGTTTTATATGAATTGGAAACTATCAATTTTAGTAATAATGATTATTCCAATAAAAGTTTTTTTAAATTATCAATTTAAAAAAAGTACATATAAATGCAGTTTAGAACTAAAGAAAAATAATGAAAATTATAATTTTTGGTTTGAAGATGTAACTAAAGGCGATGTTGATATAAGATTATGGAATTTAAAAGATATAATATTAGGCGAATATAAAAAATTAAATAAAGACAATATTTTTACTTTTAGAAAAAAAAGGTTACTATACAAGAAGTATAATTGTACCATAAATTGTGTTGAAAAGTCTGCAATTTATTTGATTTATATAATTGCTGCTCATAGTATGTTAAGTGGAAGAATGTCGGTTGGAGAAATAATATCTTTTGTAGGCTTTTCTTCGTATTTACTATCTCCTGTGGATGTGCTTTTGCATTTTACTATGCTGTTAAAAGATGTGGAACCTTTTATGGAAAGTTATCAAAAATTTATGAATTATGATTTAGAAGATACAGTAAAGGACAAAGCCATAGAAATAATAGATGAAATAGTTAAAATAAAGTTTGAAAATGTGAGTTTTAGTTTAGAAGAATTTAATATATTAGATAACTTAAGTTTTGAAATAGAAAAGGGAGATAAAGTAGCGTTTATAGGAGAAAATGGAAGTGGAAAAACAAGTTGTTTAAACTTGATAACGAGATTATACGAAAAAAGTGATGGCAAAATATTTGTAAATGATATAGATATTGCAAAGATAGATATTGAAAACTATAGAAATGCAATAGGTGTGGTTTGTCAGAATATCTATTTATTTAATAAGACAGTTATTGAAAATATAATATTGGACTCAAAAAGTGACTCTGATGTTCAGATTGGTTTTTTTAAAGATAATAATATATTCAAATTTGTACATAGACTACCTGACACATGGAGTACACAAGTGGGAAGTTCTGGAAGTAGGTTATCTGGAGGCGAAAAACAGAAAATAGCACTTGGAAGAGTAATTAATAAAAATCCGTCGTTAGTTATTTTAGATGAGCCAACTTCTGCTTATGATGAAGAATCAATGGATGACTTTAATAGATGGATATCTAAAGAATTTAACGATAAAATAGTTATAATTGTAACTCATGATAAAAAAGTCTTAGATTTTGTCAATAAAATTTTTGAATTTAAAGATGGTAAAATTAAAACATATAATAAGTTTAAGAAGAGGTAAACTGTATGAGTGCGAATTTATGTTTTAAATGTATAAAAACACCAAAAGGGTATTATATTTATGACAGATACTCTGGAGATATAATTACTGTAAGTGATCATGATTACAGACATTTTAAAAGTTATGAAGAAGGAAAAATTGAAGAGGTAAGTAAAAAAGTTTTAGACAAATATCAAAAAAATGGATTAATATTGCCTCATGAAATAAAAGAAATAAAACATCCAGACTCTGACTATGTTCAATATCTTTTGGATAGAAGATTATCACAGCTTATATTACAAGTTACTCAACAGTGTAACCTAAGATGTTCATATTGTGTATATGGTGGGTTATATACCAATAGAGTGCATAATGATAGAAAAATGACTGAAGAATTAGCCAAAAGAAGTATAGACTTTTTCTTGGAACATTCAATAGATACCGACCATTTAGTTGTATCTTTTTATGGTGGAGAACCATTATTAAATATGAAGTTACTTGAATTTTGTGTTGATTATATCAGTAAGAATGTTGATGGGAAGAAGGTTATATATACAATAACAACCAATGGGACATTATTGAATAAACGAATTATGGATTTTTTATCAAGCAATAGATTTTATACCATGATTAGTTTGGATGGAGCTAAAGAAGAACACGATTTGAACAGAAAGTTTAAGTCCGGAGAAGGATCGTTTGACATAATCATGAAAAACATAAATATGTTCAAGGAAAATTATCCAGAATATGTAAAAGAATTTTTACAAATAAATGCTGTGATTAGCCCTAAAACGAAAAGTAAGTGCGTAGAGGAATTTTTTAATACAGAAGATTTCCTTGAAGATAATCAAATTAATTTTTCACCATTGACATTGACAGGGTTGAAGGAAGAAATAGACATAAAAAGTGATTATATATCTAAGCGTGAATATGAGTATTTAAAGCTTTTGATGTTTATGTTAGGTAAAATACCAAAGACAAGTGTTAGTAAATTAGTAATTGAATCTCAGAAAGAGGTGAAGAGATTGTATAAACAATTGAAAGAACATAGAATAGTTGCGACTATTAATCATCATTCAGGTCCTTGTGTACCTGGGAATTCAAGATTATTTATTAATACATTTGGAGATTTTTATCCTTGTGAAAGAGTTCCAGAAATAGAGTGTTCATGTATTGGAAATATAAACGATGGGTTTTATATAGAAAAGGTAAGGCAACACCTTAATATTGGCAAACTAACAGAAGAAGAGTGTAAAAAGTGTTGGGCTATAAACTTGTGTAGTGTTTGTATTAATCAGGTTGATTGTGCATCTGGATGTTTTACAAAATCTGAGAAGTTATCTTTATGCTCCTCAAATAAGAGGTTAGCTTTAAGAGATTTACATGAATTAATAGCTATTTGTGAGTTTGGATATAATATAGGTACGGAGGATTACTAAGTATGAAGAAAATCATGTTATTTCCGTATAACAAGGATGCAGTCACTTTACTGAATAATTTTAGGGGGAGTAAAGACTATGAGATAGCTGTGATTTGTTCGTTTAAAGAAGATATAGCAGCAATGACAAAAGAACTTGAATCAAAAAGAATTCTTTTGTCAAACGATTTTGAAAAATATGCAAAAGAAGTTGATGTTGTGGTATTTTGTGAAAATGTATCCAAGATGGATCCGCTAGCATATTTGAAAAAGATAGAATATTTGTGTCTTATTAATAAAGAGTTTTTTCTGAGTAATGGTTTATATAATGAAATTAAGTTAGAGTGTATGGACGATTTACAAAAAGATTTGCTGGATAGATCAGTTATTATAGAAAATCCATATGATAAAGAATTGAAAGAGAAAAGACATACGCTATATCCTATTAATACTCCTGTTGTTTGTATAATGGGTTTTGGAGAAAACTGTAATAAGTTTCAAACACACTTGGAATTGTATGAGAAGTTTTTTGATAAGGGATATAGGTGTTTTAATATATTTTCCAATTATTTAGGAAAGATTACTGGCGGAGAATTATATCCTAAATTTATATTTGAAAAAAACATGAGTTTATTTACAAAAATACAGAAGTTTAACATGTATATTTATGATGTTGAAACCAAAGAAAAACCGGATGTAATTATATTGAGTGTACCGTACGGGATAATGCCAGCAAATATGTTTATAAGCAATAATTTTGGTGAGTTTGCATATATAGTTTCTTCTGCATTACAAGTTGATGTAGGGATATTATGTATTGATTTCCTTTCTGAACTTAATGAAGTTTACTGTGATGAATTAAGAAAAATGTTGAGATATAAGTTTTCTGTTCCTCTAGATGTGATTTGTGTTTCTGATGTAAAAAAAAGGTTTATAAGAGAAGAGAACTCATATATAAACTATTTTCTAAATAGGAACTCAGATGTTAGTTGTGAATTTGATAATTGTGATGGAATAGAGGTATTTAGCAATTTGAATGAAAACTGTGAAATTAAAAATAGATGTTTGAATAGCGTGATTTCAAAATTAGAAGAAAATATCAAGGTTTTTTAATGGAGTTACTTATGAATGATACGATAAAATATATTTCAGATGTAATAGAAAAAATTTCTGGAATAAAAAATATTGATAAAGATATAAATTTATTGGGTCCTGAAAGTAAGGTAGCATCATATTTGTTCATATATGTTTTCAACGAGTTTGAAGAAAAATATGGCAAAAAAGTATATGATGTATTTAAAAATAATGATTATACGGTTTTTACAATAGAGAATATTGCTTGCGAGTTAGACAAAATAGGAACTATTTGATGATATTTACATTTTACATGTAGATATATATCTTTGATAATTCTTTTGAATTATTGAAGAAATACAAGAGAAAGGAGGTGCTGGCTATGTTGAAAAAGAAATTTAATTCTACCAAGAATACAGTAGAGTCATTTGGGAATGTAGTACCTTTTGCAAATTGTGGTTGTGATCCTGTTTGCAATTGTTCTTGCCAAAGTGATTGGAAAAAATCTTCATCAAGAAAGATAAGCACTAAAAATGGTGACTACGCAGCAAGAGCTAAAGTACAGAAGTGGTAGTATGAGTTGAAAAGTGGCACAAATGGAGAACACTCTGCATTATTGACGAATTGTTGAATGAGGTAGAGTGTTCTCTTATTATAAACAACGAAAATATTAAGAGGTTTTATATGAAAACTATATTGATAATAGATGATATTATAAATACCAAGTATTTAAAAAACAAGTATATAGATATATTTTTTTTAGATTCTTCCAGTAAAGAAATAAAAGAATTCTCAGATGAAATATTTGGATGTACGCATTCCACAATAATTGCACAGATATTAGAGAGAAATGTAAAAGAAAAAATCAAAATAATAAATATAGCTTTGAAAAAAGATATTGAAAGAAGAATAGACATAGAAGATTTATCAAAGGCTTTAGAAAAAGGATTAGATTACAATGTTGATGTAATAAATTTGAGCATTGGAAGTAGGAAGTTATCCGATATAAAGTATTTAGAAAAAGTTATAAAAAAAATAAATGATAAAAGAATACCTATAATATGTTCTATAAGTAATAGTATGGATATGACAATTCCAGGTTCGTTGGAAGGGTGTATTGGTGTTGTAAATGATTTTGATAATATTTATCCATCAAAAAAAATATTTAAAGTAGAAAAAAATGTTTTAGGAATAGACTACTTAGTTAATTCTTCACAACTATTAAAAAATAAATTTTATGAATCAAGCAATAGTTATAGTGCAGCCTTTATTAGTGCAGCATACTTGAATCCTCAATTATTTGAAAATAAAAATATAAATCCAATTAGTTTGAAGATAAATAAAGAAAGAAATAATGTAACTAAAATATTTTTTATAAATTTTGATGAGTATTTATATATAATTGATCTTTTTATTAAAAAATATAATATAGAAGCGATTGGTATACGACTTGATATTCATGAGATATTACTGTTTTCTGTAAATGAAATAAAATACTATAGTACAGAGGATATTGAAGATGTAATTAATATGGTCATGTGTGATGTTGTACTAATATTCAGTGGTGAAAACAGACTGAAATTAAGTAGTAATGATTTGATTGTAATTAAAAATAGAGATAATATTATTTTCAAGAATTGTGATGGTACTATTAAAAATACAAAAGAAAATTTACAGAAAATGGTCGAATTAATCATTAGCAAAATATAGTTTTTATCTAAATCAAGCAAAGAGGTTATTGAAGAATTTTTATATACTATGTATGCTTTTGTTAGTATTGTCTTAGAAATTCAGATGTAGTTTGTAAAAAAGTAATAAAAAAATTATTATAATCCCAGGATGGCTTTGCATGTCAAAATGCAGAAGTCCTCCTTTTTTATTTTCAAAACTTTTAACAGTTAGAAAACATTAAAGGAGGACTGCATTATGGCAGAGAAATACATTTATTTTGTAAGCGCCCAATAACATGATGCCTTATATTTCATTAAAATAAATGAGATAATAAATCAAATAAAAAAGTGCTCCAATAAAGAGCACCATAGTTTATTTGTTTATTGCTTACATTCTTCCTTTACATCCGGTGACCAGGGCATTAAATCTTCTAAAAGTTCAGGTTCGGACTGCCACTGTGTATCCGGCATATACATGAGAAGATATTGTAAGTAGGTATAGACATTCAAGCCGTTTCCCTTTGCTGTCTCTACAATACTATAGACAGCTGCACTTGCAGATGCTCCTTTGGGAGTGTCTGCAAAAAGCCAATTCTTGCGACCTACTGTAAACGGACGAATTGCATTCTCGGCAGCATTATTGGAAATAGAACATCTTCCATCAAGCAGATAATTCTCCATATATGGACGCTGGTTATTAGCATAAACAAGAACTTTTCCAAGTGCAGAGCCTTTTAATGCCGTTATGGAATCAATCCAACACCAAAAAGCCTCAAGAACAGGTTTTTCCAACTCCGGGCGCTTACTATATCGTTCTTCAGATGTTAAGTTTTTAAGGCTGTCTTCAATGTGAAACAGCTGATCACAGTAATTCCTTCCGATTTCAGCAAGGGTGAGTGGTGCATCCAGTGAACTCTTAGATGGAATCGCTTCTATAAACTTTCTTCTAAGGTGAGCCCAGCGCCCACATCTGATCATATCAGAAAGTTTATTATAACCGGAGTATCCATCAGAGTGAAAGTATTCTTTGAAACCTTTCAGGAATTCCACTGCATGATTACCATTTCTTGAAGGCTGATAATCATAAAGAATTATGGATGGCTTGTCGTCATTTCCGGTTCTATATAGCCACATATAAGACTTTGTCTGTGGTGCCTTGTCTTTTTCTTTAAGCACCTGAACAACTGTCTCATCGCAATGCACTATATCACGCTCAAGGAGCTTTTTGTGCAGATGAGATACTAGTATAATATCTTTTTAATAACTCGACTATGTTTAGAACCTGTGCTATAATGTACTTATAAAGATTTTGGAGGGCATTTACATGGGCAAAAGAGCATCATCAATCGAACTTAGCAATGAAGAAAGAGAATATCTGGAACTTCAAGCTCGTGCCAGAACAATTCAGGCTCAAACAGTTACAAGAGCACGAATTCTATTATTACGTGCGGATTCCGTATCAATAGATGCGATTGCTGATAAAGTGGGGCTCAACCGCTGTAGCGTCATGCTTTGCCTAAAAAAGTTTAAAGAAGGCGGCATTGAAAATGCACTCTTTGATGCCCCCGGTCGTGGCAGGAACGCTGAGATTACAGACGAAGAAAAAGCCTGGATCATTAACATTGCCTGCCAAAAGCCAATTGATTTTGGATATGCTGCTGAAACCTGGACGTATGCAAAGCTAACCTCACATATCAATAAAACTGCTGAAGCAGCCGGATACACAAGACTTTCCACCATTCATAAAAGTACAGTACATACAATTCTTGACGAGGCAGATATAAAGCCACATAAAATAACTTATTATTGCGAGAACAGGGATTCTGATTTTGATTACAAAATGCATAATGTCCTGCTTGTGTATAAGCAGCTTGAAATGCAGTTTGATGAATCCGGAAAACTCATTATATCTGAAGATACACCTATACATGTGCTGTCTTATGATGAAAAGCCGGGAATACAGGCTATTGCAACAACATCAGATGATTTAATGCCGGACGAAAAGCATCCGACAATCAATAGAGATTATGAATATAAACGTTTGGGGACTCTTTCATTATTAGCTGCAATTGATCTTCAAACAGGAGAAGCGATTCCTCTTGTAAGAGACAAGCACAGAAGCACGGAATACATTGAATTTTTGAAGCTGTTAGATGATAAGTACCCAAAGGGAGACAAGATTCGCATCGTACTCGATAATCTTAAAGTTCATACATCAGAGGCGACCAGAAAATACCTAGCAACTGTACCGGGAAGATTCGAATTTGTATTCACTCCCAAACATGGATCATGGCTCAATATGGTTGAAGGTTTCTTTAGCAAGATGACCCGTCAGATGCTCAGAGGTATCCGTGTTAAATCTAAGGAGGAACTTACCAATCGTATCTACAGATATTTTGCAGAAATAAACGAAGAGCCGATTGTGTTCCATTGGAAATATAATCTCGATGATATTGATGTATCGGAAGAAATCATTGTTGATACACTGCCTGTCAAAAAGTTGAGTTAATTAAAGGATGAAATACTAGGTGTCCAAGAGCATGCAGTTTTGAAAGAAATTGTCGATTTCAGCCTGTGTTAAGTAGAGGGCATCAAGATTGCTAAAGCCAACCATTTTTTTGATTTTTTCATTAAGGGATTGGTTTCTTGAGATATTTATATATGTATTATCACCTTTATTTACCACCCTAAAATCACGCATAAAGTTAATCAAGTCATAAGAGTTTATTTTATTCTTGAAACACTTGATTTCTAATACTCTTAAAAGAAACAAGCTAAGGTAGCATATCAAAAAATGACCATAGATTGTTTCTTTTTTCTGTAAATAAATAGGTCTTGCATCAAGGTATGATTTTGTGAGCCTAAAAGATTCTTCTATTTTCCATAGGCTATGGTATGTCTCATATACCTGTAACGGTTCCATATCCACCTCAGATGTTACTAAAAGATTATATCCTGCATATTTAAGATCTTCATCAATCTTAGATTGATTTAAGGCCACTATAGGTTTTATGTTCTTACCTGTACTATCTTTATTTATGACATTTATATATTTAGCACAATCACCCAGTGTTGGACAGATGTAATGGAACTCCAATTCATACTATTGCACAAATATACGATATAAGTCCTTCTACAGTGCAACTATGCATCAAAAAATATATGGATGGCGGAATCCAAAGTGCATTATTTGACGCTCAGCGTCAAGGTCGTCCTGTTGAGATCATGAATGACGCTGTTGCTTGGATAATAGATATTGTTTGTCAGCGTTCCACTAATTTTGGTTATGCACAGGAGCTATGGACACTTAAGAATCTACATCAGCATATTCAGACTCATGCAGTCGAGGCAGGTTACCCACGTTTGAAAACAATAACAAAACCCATGGTTCAAAAAATACTAAAAAACTCTGATATAAAGTAGCACAAAATAAAGTATTACTGTGAAAAACGTGATCCTGAGTTTGGGTCCAAGATGCATGATGTACTGTTGGTGTATAAACAGGTGAGCATGCAGTTCGATGAAAACGGTCAGTTTATAATCCCAGTAGATGAACCGATGGTACATACAGTATCCTATGACGAAAAGCCAGGAATACAGGATATTGCCACTACAGGAGATGATCTTCACTCTATGGTCGAAAACGGTTATGTGATGCGAGATGCTGAATATAAGTGTCTCGGAACCTTATCACTCCTCGCCGGAATAGATTTGCTAACAGGTGAAGCAATCCCTTATGTTAGCACAACACATAAAAGTTCTGATTTTATAGAACCACTTAAAAGTTTGATGATCGTTATACTGAAGGAGATATCATCCGCATAGTATGTGACAACCATTCAACACATAAATCAAAGGAGACAAGGAACTACCTTGCTACTCGCCCCGAAGGAAGATTTGTATTTGTGTTTACGCCTAAGCCTAAGCCTAAGCATGGGTCTTGGCTTAACATGATAGAAAGCTTCTTTAGCAAGATGACGAAACAGATGCTCAAAGGTATCAGGGTAGAATCAAAGGAAGAGTTGGAGCGTCGCATCTACCTTTACTTCGATGAAGTCAATCGAGAACCGGTCGTTTATCGTTGGTTATACAAAATAGATGAAATCAGCGTTGTCGAAGCAACTGAAGCAGGAGCTAAAGGCAATGAGGTTTGTAACAGTTAATAATTATTCAATATACTAGAGCAGTAGATATTGCAATACTACTATAATTCACTTTAAATAACAAAGTATTTGAGTGTATTTCGTCACCATGGTATAATTAACCTATCGGAGGTGCTAATAATGCCTAATACAATCAAAACTATTTTCTTAACAGACGACGATAAGACTTATTTAAATAAATTACTGGCTCAAAGTACATTGGAAATTCGCATTTATCAACGTGCCAAGATACTATTACTCAAATCAGCGGGTATATCTAACATGGATATTGCAGGAAAATTGGATATTGGAATTGGTGTAGTTCAACGCTGCCTTAACAAATTTAAAGACCATGGTGTTGAATCCGCCTTGCATGATAGCAAAGGTCGTGGAAGAAAAGCGGAAATCACGGATGACGATATCACTTGGGTTATAAATAAAGCTTGTCAGAAACCAAAGGAATATGGCTACTCTGCTGAATTCTGGTATCCTATGAGTTTCAGGAAATTCATTAACTCAATAGCAGAAGAACAAGGACATCCACGTATGGCAACGGTAGCAGAGACCACACTTCGAAAAATTTTAAGTAATGCAAGAATTAAACAGTTTCGTGTGTCGTATTATTGCGAAAAGCGAGATCCGGAGTTTGACACTAAGATGCATGATGTTCTTGTTGTCTATAAACAGGTTCAAATGCAGTTTGATGAGGAAGGGAAACTTATTCCTTTTGAGAATGATACAATGCATACTCTGTCTTATGATGAAAAACCCGGAATACAGGCAATAGCCGGAACAAGTGAAGACCGTTCTCCAATCCCCAATTCAGATAAAAACAACAGTTATCAACGGGATTATGAATATGTAAGGTTAGGCACACTTTCTCTACTTGCAGCAATTGATTTAGTTTCAGGTGAAGCGATTCCACTGATAAGTGATACACATAAAAGTTCAGACTTTATACTTTTTTTACAGAAGCTTGATGAAAAGTATCCAAAAGGTGACACTATTCGTATTATATTAGATAATCACTCTGCTCACACTTCAAAAGAGACACAAGAATATTTGAATACAATACCTAAACGATTTGAGTTTGTATTTACGCCTAAACATGGTTCGTGGTTGAATATGATTGAAGGATTCTTTAGCAAAATGACAAAACAGATGTTATGTGGAATTCGTGTTGAAACGAAGAAAGAACTCAAAGAGAGAATATATAGATACTTTGATGAAATTAACAAAGAACCGGTGCCTTACAAATGGACATACAAAATGGATAGCATTGATCTTGCCAAAGAAGATATTGATAGCATAGTTTATGAAGTAGTAAATGCGAAAGCTGCTTCAGCAGAAAACAAAAACAAAAAAGCATCAAAACCATTTTCACGAAAGAGAAGAACTATTTCCAATTAGGCTTCTTATGCAGATTTGAAATAGGCTTCTAATTTGCGTGAGTTATACTACATAAAAAGTCTGAAAAATTTATAAAATAACATTGTTGCTATTGTTAGAGTATGCTATAATACACTACAAGAGTAGTTTGTTATATATAATTAAGAGAGAATATAGGGTTGTCCTATGTTTATGTAGGAATATATAACGATAATATGTTATATTTTTGAATTAGGTGTGATTTATGAAAAATAGATATGTAAGTAAGTGTAATGAAGATTTTTACATGTTGATGCTAAAAATTATCAGGAAATCAAAGAAACGAATATCCTTGTTTTTTATACTATCATTTTGTGTATTACTTTTATGTATAGCTATCCCACAGATTATTAGCAAAATTATTGATTTTGGAATACTGAAGGCAAATACATTTAGTATTATCAAGTATTCCAGTTATTTAATTGTAATAGAAATATCTGTTGGTATTTTGCAATTTGTGGTAGAGCTGATAGAATTTAATATGATTGCAGAGTTTAGAAATGATTCGGAAATTGAAGTTTTCGAGAGACTTTTATGTTTAAAAATGGACTATATAAATACGAATGGTACAAATAAAATTGTAGGGGATATGTTATTATACATTGAGGAATTGGCTGAATTATTAACGGGAGGAATAATAGAATTTTTACTAGAGATGGCAAAGATTATAGGATATTTTATAGGAATTTATAATATTAATCCCCAATTAGCCATATATGTTTTTTGCTTCGTTCCATTTAAATTATTATTAGTGCTTATTTTGCGTAAAAGGATAAGTAAGATGTCAGAGAAAATGATTAAATCACAATCTGAGTTCTCAAAATGGAAGCAAGATAATTTTGAGATAAATAGTATATTTGAAATAAAAATGTGGGATTTAAATGAAATTAAAATTCAAGAATACAAAGAGAGCCTGGCTGATGTAAAAGGGGCTTCAAGAAATTTATTTATAAATAAGTCATTACTGTATGATGGTGTGAGATTGTGCCAAACTATATTTATTGATTTATTTTATTTTGTTGGAGGAGTAATGATAATTAACAAAAATCTTGAAGTTGGTCAATTAATAGCTTTTATTACATATATGAGCCTATTTTTATCTCCGATCGATTCTTTCATGGCACTGATTATTCAAGTAAATGAAGCAATCCCTGCTATTAGGAAATATTTAGATTTTTTTGACTTGGATTTTGAAAATGATATATATGCTGATGATATAAGTATTAAAAGTATAGACACTATTGAGTTTAAAAATATTTCATATGATGTAGAAAATAATAGAATAATTGATGATGTAAGTTTTCTGCTGAAAAAAGGAGATAGAGTTGCCATTTGGGGGTTAAATGGAAGTGGAAAGACTTCCATATTGAAGTTGATGACTAAAATAATAGAACCAACAAAAGGAGAAATTCTTATTAATGGTGTGTCATACAGGAAAATATCATATAAGGAAATTCGAAGGGTAATAGCTTATATGAGCCAAAATCCTTTTTTGTACAATGATACTATAAAAAACAATATATATATGCATGGTAAATCTAATATAAACGAAAAATATAAAGACTTGGTTTTATTTGTTGATAAATTTAAAAATGGTATAAATCATAAAGTAGGTGCTATAGGGAATAAAGTTTCTGGAGGAGAAAGACAAAAAATTTCACTTTTGCGAACTCTTGGCAAAAAAAGCAGGATGCTTATACTAGATGAGCCGGATTCTGAACTGGATTTGGATTCAAAAAAGAACTTAGAGTTAATTATTAAAGATGAGTCTTATGATATTATTATAAGTATAGTTCATGATTATGAAAGATTATCTCTTTTCAATAAAATTATACATTTGGAAGGAGGGAAAATTCAAGGGGATGCATTAAGGATACAAAATAAAAAGCTAGAATAATGATATTTCTAAAAAACATACAAAGAACAAGGGACTTTCAGCTCAGCTAGTTCTAAAAAATTACAAAAATGTGAAAAAATAATTTCAAAAGTTTCATTATTTGTATCAGATAGTGTTTGTTTTATTTTGTTGAATCATGCAACATTGATATTAGGTATGTCTAATGATTTAAGAGGAGGAAGTATGATAGTATTTAAAACTTTTAGTTTAGGGAATAAGAAATATTTGTATGATAGAAGCACAAATAAGATTATTTGTATTGATGATAAATCATATAAAGAATTTGAAAAAATAGAGAAAGAAGGAGGCTGTATAGAAAATTTTGTGGATATAGAGCCTTATAAAGATAAGGGTTTATTATTAGATAATACAATTAGAGAAATAAACCATCCAGCAATAAATTTACTTGATAATTATTTAGATAGTAAAATGGAGCAACTTATACTTCAAGTTACTCAGCAATGTAACTTAAGATGCAGTTATTGTGTGTATTCTGGCAATTATTTTAATAGAGAGCATACAAATCAGATTATGAGTGAGGAAGTTGCTTTCAAGGCTATAGACTATTTTATTCAACATTCTCAAGATTCTGATGAAATTGTTATAGGTTTTTATGGTGGCGAGCCATTATTAAATTTTTCATTGATAAAGAAGTCGGTAGGATATGTAAAAAATAAAGTTGGAGATAGAAGGATTAGATTTTCTATGACAACAAATGGTACGTTATTTAACGATGAGGTAAATAAATTTTTAGAGAAAAATAACTTTAGTATTTTAGTTAGCTTAGATGGAACACGAGATGAACATAATAAAAACAGGTGTTTTTCTGATGGAAAGGGTTCTTTTGATATTTTAATTAAAAATTTAACGTATATTTTTGACAAATACCCTGATTTATATAAGAAGATTAGTTTCAATACTGTTTTAAACACTAACCATAATTATACGAAAGTTAAAAGTTTCTTTGAAAAAACAGATATTTTAAAAAATTCAATTATGCACACCAATATAGTAGAAAGTAAAAATTCTAAAATAGATGTATTATTTAGTGAAGATTTTCATATAGCAAGAAGGTATGATTATTTGTTGTTTATTTTGTTTTTAATGGGGAAAGTGCATTCAGATGTTGTTTCAAAGTTAATAAGGGAAAATAAAGCAGAAATTGACAGCACTTATAAATCAATGTGTTTATTTAGAGGGTTTTCGGAAACATATCATCATGGTGGTCCATGCATACCTGGGGTAAGAAGGTTGTTTGTCTCAGTGGATGGAAAATTTTATCCATGCGAGAGAGTTTCTGAAACATCAGAAATTATGAATATAGGAGATTTGAAAAATGGAATTAACATTCAAAAGTGTAAAACAATTATGAATATTGGGAAAATTACAGAAGAAGAATGTAAAGTATGTTGGGCATTATTCTTTTGCAAGATGTGTATTGCTGAAATAGAAAAAAATGGAGAGACGTCAAAGAAAACAAAGTGTCAAAATTGTACTATCAATAAGCGAGTTGCTTTGGAAACGCTGAAAGAGATAACTCTTTTAAAAGAATATGGGTATACTTTTGGAATGGAGGAAAATTAAATGAAAAAGATTGCGATATATCCACTAGATATAGAAAATATATTTTGTCTTGTTAACTCCAGTGTAGTGATGGGGGCTGAGAAGATTATTTCACTAATCCATTTGAAAGGTTTTGTGTTGAACAAAAGGTATGAAGAATACAAGAGAAACTTTGCAGGATATTTTGGAGATGATATTAATGAAGGATTAAAAGATATAGATGCATTGTACCTGAGAGAGTCTCCACTTGTAACACAGGGAGTTTATAGTGAAATATTTAGTATGGCTGCTCAAAGAAGAATTGAAGTTATTATTGACAAAATTTTTTATACAAGATTGAAAAATAGTGATTGTATTAAAAATGAGAAAGAAATAAAAGTGGTATTTTTAAATGATGACATCAATGAAAATATTGTTTTTCCTAAGAAAACTCAAGTATCTAGCATTCCAGTCATAACAATAACTTCGGCCTCTGAGTTAACTGAAAATATGGAAGCAGGCTTTTCTATAAGTAAGTACTTTTGTGCTAACGGATATAAGGTATTGCATTTATGTACACATATGGAAGGCAATATTTGGGGATGCAAATTGCTTCCAGATTTTTTATTTAAAAATAATATATGTCTTCGAGATAAAATTTTAATGTTTAACTCATATGTAATGAAAAAACTTAAAAATGATAATTATGACTTAATTTTAATCAATCTTGAAGAGCCCATTTTGGGATTAAATAAATTTAAGATGTATAATTATGCCGAAGGCATGCAGGTTGTTTCTGCTGCTTTAGATATAGATGAAAACATTCTTTGCTTAAACTTTATGGATGATATAAATGAAGAATTTATAGAAGAATTGTCAAAAAACTGTAAATATAGATTTAATGCAGAAACAAACTATTTTTGGATGTCTGGTAATATGGTATATTATGATGAAGAAAAAGAAAATGAAATAGATAAGATATATCTGTCCAAGCAATTTATTGAGGATAACTTTCCAAAACACTTTGATAAAATATTTAATATGGTATATGGGATGGGGAATGTGAAAATTCCAGAAGAGATTATGCAGAGTATGCAAGCTAATTTTTCAATTTTGTAATGGAAAAACAAAAAGTCAAATAAAGGATAAGTTTAATAAAAATGTTTCTTTAATATCTAAGAGAGGCTATTAACTGGTGTTTACTAAATAAACTAAGTTTGTTTTAAATATGAAATGTTGTTTTAGTGGATTTTTCACCATTTAAACTTTAAAAAATTGCAATCAAAAAAGAGCAAAAACGAGTTGGTATCAAATGGGTTAAATTAATTATAAAGATAGAAAAATACAATAGAACTATTATTATATTCGATGCCTCTTTTTTGATAGTAGACAGTAGGAACAGAAGAACAATAGTAAATTAATATACAAAAATTATTCTGGATATTGCTTGGCTTGTGATAATTTTTGATGATTTACGATGGTTATATTTTCAAATTATAGATATTCTTTTGTGAGTATTTATCATACTTATTTGATAGTACTACTTCTAAAAAGATTATTTGAGATATATTGAGAAAAAAAGAGAAAGACTAACTATTAAAAGTCAAGTCTAAAATGAAAGTTTTTTAAATGAATTGGAGAAATGCGCTTCAGAGATAGTTGTACCTTGAAAACTGCATGACAATAAGAGCATCTTTGCAGGTGCTCTAAAAGGAGATATTTGTAGAAAAAGTTAAATAGCCGGCAAGTACGCCTGACCGGATTTTTTCATTGCATAAATGATTCTTACAAGCTTCTTTGTAGCATGCGATAAAGCAACGTTATAATGCTTGCCCTCCGCTCGCTTCTTAGCAAGATATGTTCTAAAGGATTTATCCCAATGGCAGACATATTTAGTCGCATTATAAAGAGCATATCGAAGATAACGAGAACCACGTTTTTCCATATGGGAGTAACAGTTATCTAATTGTCCTGACTGATAAGTTGATGGAGACATTCCCGCATAAGCAAGTATCTTGTCAGGAGAATCAAAGCGTCTGAAGTTCCCGATTTCTGCAAGAATCATTGCCCCCATACGATAGCTGATACCGGGAATTGTAAGGAGCAGAGAATTGATTGTGTCCATAATGGCTTTGATTTCAGTTTCGATTTCATCAATATCAGAAGTCAATTACTGAATGAGCTTAATTGTGTGTTTCAGCTCCAAGGATTTTACAGGCATATTTGAACCAATTGAGTTTTTTGCAGCTTCACGAAGCATGACAGCAGTGTCTTTTCGATATCTGTTCCTTGAACTTTCAGAGAGCAGGTTGGTAAGTCTGGTAAGATGTGCAGATGCAATAGAGTGAGCGGATGGGAATTCCGACAACAAAGCATAAACAGATACCATATGAAGTGTTGGAACAAGCTTTTCTAATTCTGGAAAAAGGATACAAATAAGTCGGGAGACGGACGTTTTGAGTCTTGCACGTTCCTTTACTTTATCAAAACGATAGCGAGTGAGTGACTTTAATTCATTATTGTGATAAGATGTGTCTGAGTAGGACTTTAAGTTCACATCAGACATGATCATAGACGCAATTGTGCGGGCATCTACTTTATCTGTTTTTGTCCTTCTAAGGCTAAGACTTTTTCTGTAAAGATTGGTATGTAACGGGTTGATAACATAGGTTGGAAGACCTTTATCTAAGAGATATCCCAGAAGATTGTAGCTATAGTGTCCAGTGGCTTCAAGCCCTACTTTTACTTTGTTTAAATCATCTGATAGGGACTGTACCTTCTGAAATAAGGTTTCAAAACCTTTACGATTATTAGAGATGGTGAAAGATTTGAATAACACTTCACCATCTGAGTTAGTAATAAAACAATCGTGTTTGTCTTTGGCAACATCAATTCCGACGTATATCATAAAAAATCTCCTTTGAGTAAAATTTTGATACTGTTTATAGAACCACCGGTACTCCTTGCGATTGTAACCTCGTTCTAAATAAACCGTCATGCGTTATCTAACTGATTAACAAATATACAAAGAGACTGTGGCTGTAGCCTTTCTGAAACCATCAAGTGGTAGGAGAGAAAAAACAATCCACAGTATCTTCAACAGTATAGCATACAGACCTTGGAGAGGGTCTATAAACACTACTACTTTATAATACGAGGGAAAATATTATACAAGATGGATAAATTACATGTTGAAATAAACGAAAAAAATAAAGGATATTTATTAGAGCTTATATATGATTTATTCAATATTAAGATTAATGAAGTTGATTTCAAACAAAACTTATTGGAAGATAAATGTCCTATTAACATAACAGAAATAGTAATACTATTAGATAGGATAGAACAAGATAAAGAGTGTGCTATGTATGAATTTTTACAAGAAAATGACTATTCTGTTTTGACATTAGAAAATATATTAACAAGATTAAATGAAAAAACATTTAAAACAGATTGACAATTTCATAAGACTGCGGTAGTATATAAATACAAACTACTTCCGTCTTAAGTTTTAAAAGAAAGGTGAACGATGGATATCAAATTATTTGATTCTGAGCTTAAAGTAATGAATGTGCTTTGGAGAGAGGGGAATGTTACGGCAAAATATGTTTCTGAAGTTTTAAAGGATGAATTTGGTTGGAATATGAATACAACGTATACTTTGATTAAAAGATGCATCAAGAAAGGGGTTATTGAGCGTTCAGAACCCAATTTTATGTGCCGTGCTATTATCCCAAAAGAAGAAGTACAGATTGCGGAGACCGATGAATTGATTAATAAAATTTTTGATGGTTCAGTTGATAAGTTGTTTGCAACACTTATTGATAACAGACATATTTCTAAAGAACAGATAAAAAAATTAAAAAAAATGGTGGAAAACTTAGAATAGGAGAGAAGATATGAGTTTCTTGTACTTTAATCTTTCTGCAGCTTTTTTGATTATGATTATAGTTATGTTACGAGCAATATTGATGTACAGAGTTCCTAAAAAAGTGTTTAAATTTATGTGGGGAGTAGCTTTGTTTCGTTTGTTGTTTCCTATTTCTATTATAGGATATTTAAAAAAGATAACATGGATACAAAGTGAAAATATAGCACCTGCTGTTACACAGATGCAAGAATTCTATATGTCGAATATTCGTGGAGTTTTTGAGAACATAAGTTTTGTTGCTATAGATAATCAGGATGTTTCTTTTGTATCGTTTTTTGAATATTATGAATATTTGTTCTTAGGGATTTGGATATTGGGCCTTTTGTTATGTTTGTTTTTTTTTATATTTATATATTTGAGAGGTATAAGGTGTTTCAAGGATTCTATTTCAATTGATACTGATTTCATTAGAAATTGGAAAGACCAGCATTCTTTGAAAAGAACAATTGCGGTAAGAATTTCAGATAAGGTGCATACGCCTATAAGTTATGGAATATTAACTCCAGTAATTTTATTGCCAAGTAGTTTTGATATAACGGATATAAAATCCTTAGAATATGTTTTGACACATGAATATATGCATATTAAAGGATTTGATATTTTATTTAAAGAATTGATGGTGTTGGTAGCTGGCATTTATTGGTTTAACCCTATTGTTTGGTTAATGTTTTTACTTCTAAACAGAGATCTTGAACTGGCATGTGATGAAGCTGTTTTAATGAAATTAGGGCAAGAGAATAGAAAGTTTTATGCTTGTTTGCTGATTGATATGGAAGAACAAAAGGCTAATAGAATACAGTTCTGCAATGGATTTGGAAAAAATGCAATAGAAGAAAGGATAAGAGCGATTATGAAGATGAAAAAAATTACAAAGTTGTCAGTCATAGCGTTAATGTTCATCATAGGGACTACTATGGTAGCTTTTGCCGCTAATGATTTTAGTATGTCTAAAATAACTAATAGTAAAGTTTTGACTGATATTACAGAAACTAGCTTTCTAAGCAATATGTTTGGGGAGGGATCATATTCAAATGATGGTCATATCTGGTTTAGTGAAGATGAGTTTAAAAAAAGTTTATCAACGGTGGAGTATTGGACCTATGATGAATACAAAGATTATATAGTTGAAGAAAAAGCAAAATTAATGTTGTTAGTAAATTCGAAAGATATGTATTTAAAGGATGGGAGATGGGTAAAATGGACAGTTGAGGATGTTGAAAAAATAATCAAGGTGTATGAGGACAACTTGGAAGAAATAAAAAATGGAGCAAAGCTTTCAAAAAGTATTAATGGTGATGATTCTGAACAAAGTTATCAAACCTCTATTAATCAGGATGATGTGAGTGTAGATGACTCTTATTCTACTGAGTAGTAAAAGTAAAATGTGTAAGTGCTTTATATATTTTAGAAAAAATATAAAAAAACTAAAAACTATTGACAAGTTTTGAGGAAACTAGTATAGTAGTATGTAAGACGGAAGTAGTTTACAATGCATAAGGAAGACTTATGCTATATATTATTACACATATTATATGAATTTATTGATTAAAGGAGGTAAAACAATGAAAAAATTGTTAAAGAAAGCAGGTAGATTCGAAAATACAATTGAGGCTTATGAGCTTCTTGCTGTGTGTAGGTGTAGATGTATTTGTAAGTGCGCTTGTCAGCAGGGAAGCAACGCATCAACTAGGAGTGCGGGAAGAGACGAAGATAAGTCATCCTATTTGTCTAATGCAAAATATGCATAGTAGGCTGTTTTTGAAAGGTGCAAAACCTTGGTTTTTGTGGGAGCCACATGGCTCCCCTTTTTTTATAAATTAAAGAAAAATACTTTTGTTTTATAATAAATATCAGTTTGATAGTTGAGAAATAGAAAAATAGTGACGTATTATTTTTTTCAGATTGAATGTATTTCAAAATCTGACGATTATATGAATGGAGAAATTTTAATGATAAATCAAAGAGTTCATATTGCAATTATAGATGATGGAGTAAATGTCGATGATTCAGACATGCATTTGTATAAAAATTTTGAAATTTTGGATGATTTGACAATATCAAATTCTCCATCAAGTGGTTCAGGACATGCACTGAAAGCTTTTTTGATTATGCAAAAAAAAATAGATAACGAATGTTATATTTCATCAATTAAAATATTGAATGAAAAATGTATTTCGTCTATTGATAAGTTATGCAAAGGACTGGAAATATGTAAGAAAATGAAAGTTGATATAATAAACTTGAGCTTAGGATCAACAATGTTTTATGATAGGGATATTATTTTAAGAATAGTCAATGAACTGTATAATCTAGGAATAATAATTATTGCAGCTGTTAACAATAACTTGAAATTAACCTATCCAGCTTCATTTTCTAATGTTATTTGTGTTAAGGCGAATAAATTATTAGAAAAAAATCAGATAGAAAAAGTATCAAGTAATTTTCTTGGAGTAGACTTTGAAGTATTTTCTAACTATAGAATGGAGTCTAGCCACCTAGGAAAATTTTGGATTGGAAATCATAATAGCTATTCTGCTCCGATCGTGACAGCACTAGTTGCCAATATATATAGAGCAGTAGGTGGTATTAAAGGTGATAAGATTGAGATTATAAAAAAGAAAATTTATGACGAAATTAAAATAAGTAAAGAAGAAATAAATATCTATTATGAGTTGGATTGGTTGATGGAAGGTTGCTTAATAATTGTAAAAAATAAAGATTTATATAATGAACTTTTAGAAGTGAATAGATTTGGTGTTTATAATAGAATTGCAGATATACTTTATGTAGAGAGTGTTGAAGAGTTAAAACAAGTAAGTTCAAAAATGTGCAAAAAATATAGAACAATTGTTATAAGTGAAATAGAAGGTGAATGTGAAGAACTGCTGAAACGGGATATTAATGATTATTTTAGTTTTCAATATGTATTTTTAGGAAAAGGTGCATATTTGAACTATTATAACACCTATCATAATAATAAGGTATTTAATTATTATGATATTTTTGCAAAAGAGTCTCTAAGAAAAAAATGTGTTTTTGAAGGAAAGTTACCAATAATTTTTATTTCTAAAATTTCAAGATTATTTTTTTTAAAGCTATTATATAAGTTCATGGATGAAGGCTTCAATACACTTATAATCTCAGATGATCCCTATATGATACTTTTTTTGTCAAACTGTATATATGTTGGCAATATTAGTGATGGAAGAAGTATTCTTGATAATATAGAAATTGAAAAAATAATTTTAAATAGAAATATTGATGCAATATGTTTTTTTAGTATAAAAAAACATATTGCAGAGAATGCGTTACAATTTGTAGATTTATTTATTGAATCAAATACTAAAAAGGTTTTTTTAAGGAGTGAAAAAAATAAAAAACTTTTTTTAGATGAACTTGATATTAGAGTAGAAACATTATATGATAATATTTTAACCTATTTTGGATATAAAGATACCACTCCTAGATAAGGAGAAGGTATTTGTACTTTTCTTATGGGAATATAAGTCTTTCAGAGTAAATTTTCGCTTGATGAAGTAAAATAGATGAGTTGCAAAAGATTCCCCGTTAATATTAATTCCAAAATATCACAATACTATTAGGATATTTTATAGAAATAAAATGATAATTATCCATAATTAATTATAAAATGTAAATAGAAAATTATTACAATAGAACATTAGGGCGTTTCATAGAAATGAATTAGGTGTAGGGCTCATGTTAAGAAAAATTATATACTAGAAAAAAAAGAATATATATACTACTCATTGGAGAACTTTGCATGTCAAAATGCAGAAGTCCTCCTTTTTTGTTTTCAAAACTTTTAACAGTTAGAAAATATTAAAGGAGGACTGCACTATGGCAGAGAAATATATTTATGTAGAGGGAAAGAAAATCTATGTATCTGATGAAGTATATAGAGAATATAAAAAGCACAAGAACCATGAATCATATCTACAAAGACTGGATAGAAAGAATAGGGTATACAGTCTTGAGGAATATGCCGATTCAGGAGATATTGCTGACGAAAGTATAGATATTGAAAAGATTGTTGAGATGAAGATGCGAATGGAAGATTTATACAAAGCATTGGATAAACTCAATGACAAAGAAAAAGAGGTAATATACTCTATATACTTTGAAGAAAAAACATTAAAAGATGTTGCAAAAGAGCAGGATACCAACTTAATGAAGATAAGTAGGATTAGGGATAGGATCCTGAAGAAACTAAGAGAGATGCTCTCATAATTTCTTAGCAAGTAATAATGGAAGGCGGGAAGTAAATTTTTCTCGCCTTCTTTGTTGTTTAAAAGAGAGAAAAAATAAAAAAATAAAAATTTTTTCAAAAAAAGTGTTAAAAGTAGTCCGAAAAGTAAGGTTTATATATAGAGGGAGAATTTTACCTTGGAAAAATTAAATATATTTTTTGAAATATAAGAGTATTGTTCTTTGACAACTTCATAGACCAAAACAGGACGTTAACCATTTATGGAGCAGCCTATCTTAAAACGCCAAGACCTTTCTGCTGAGAAAAAATATTAAGAGGGAAATTTTTATCTTAAAAAATCTCGGTTTAAATGAATACTTGTAAAGCAAAGGATAGAAGAAAGTGAGCGACAAATTGCAAGGTAGAACATAGGCGTGGCAGCCTATGTGCGAAGATATAAATGGGGATAATGATACATCTACAGTTGACGCCGGCTCATCTTGAAAAGGGGCGGAGGTGAAATTCCTATGTTGTCAGCCAAGACACCTGTTAATGTCAAAAAACTTACTTAAAGAAAACAACAATGAAAGGAGCTTCCTGTATAATTTAAATGGTGGACGTTGAAAATTGAAAATACCTCAGAGTAAAATAAGACTACTGACTGGCAGGTTGGTAAATCTTATCAAACAGAGAGGTATCTACAATGAAGTCTAACACACAAAATGCAAAAATTAAAGCAATTACAGAAACTACTTTGGTGCTCGGAATCGATGTCGGAAGTGAAACGCATTATGCCAGAGCTTTTGATTACCGAGGAATCGAGTATTCTAAGAAACCATTCAAGTTTAGTAATGATAAGGCCGGATTCGTGACGTTTAAGGCATGGGTTCTGGACATCAAAGAAAAGCATGGTAAGGACAAGGTGGTTCCCGGAATGGAGCCTACCGGCCACTACTGGTTTAATCTTGGTAAGTTCCTTCAGGACAATGAGATGAAGCCGGTTCTTGTGAATCCTCATCATGTAAAGAAATCAAAAGAACTCGACGATAACAATCCGACAAAGAATGATCGTAAGGATCCGAAAGTCATAGCAGGACTAGTTAGAGAGGGACGTTACATGATCCCATACCTACCAGACGGTGTTTATGCAGATCTTAGAACTGCATCTAACATGAGATTTCAGTTACAAGCGGAGCTTACAAGAATTCAGAACAGGATCAGTCGTTGGTTCAATATATATTTTCCTGAATACAAAACAGTGTACGGGCATCCGAATGCTAAAAGCGGAATGCTGATTCTTAAGGTGGCGCCACTTCCGGAAGATATCCTGACGTTGGGTATCGATGGTGTGAACCAAATCTGGCGAGATGCGAAGGTGAGAGCAGTTGGGAAAGCGAGGGCAAAGACCCTGATAGAAGCTGCTGAGCACAGTGTTGGAAGCAAAGAAGGTGAAATATCTGCAAGGATGGAAATCCGTATGCTGCTGGAGGATTATGAGTCCAGAAATACTCGTCTTCAGGAAGTAGTAGCTCTGATTGAAGAGCTGGTAAAAAAGATTCCAATGGCTGAAAAGCTGTTGGAAATTAAGGGAGTAGGAATCAAGACGGTGTCGGGATTCCTGGCTGAAGTGGGCGATATAAGCCGCTTCAATAACCCCAAAGAACTGCAGAAACTTGCAGGTTTAGCATTGGTTGAGAATAGTTCGGGTAAACATAAGGGTGAGACAACAATAAGCAGACGAGGTCGAAAGAGACTAAGATATCTGCTCTTCGAGGTTGCAATGTCTCTTGTGTCAAAGAATCCGGAATTCAGGGAACTCCACTCATACTATACAACCAGAAAGCTGAATCCATTAAAGAAGATGCAGTCGCTGATGGCTGTGGCGGCAAAGCTGCTCCGTGTCTTCTTTGCAATGCTGACCAAGGGTGTGGACTATGATCCCAAAAAGCTGGTTGGTGATATAAAGAGACCGGCAGTATATCTGCAGGTAGCATAAGCGTACAATGTAATCAATACAGCGGCCGTCCTATGGGAGGTCACTAAACAAAGCAGAATGTAGCAGATAACGTCCACTGATCAAAGTGCTGGTACAGGAAGCGAGTCAGTAATCAACAATACAAAGAATGAGCCGGTAGTCGGCAGGAATTGTAACCATGGGGCATGACCCCGTAAAGGAGCATAGCTGACATCCTGGTTATGGGCAGGCAGGACGAAGGAAGTTAGGACCTCTGGAGACAGAGATGATCCTGGTGGATATAGGAGGTTAGCTGCCATAGAGGGATGGGTATACACAAGGCCAGTAAAGCGAAAAACAATGACGTTTTATTTCGTGTACCCTTTTACCGCTATTTCAGTACCAGATACACCGAAATGTTCATAACTCTGGCTTATTTACTGAGACAGACAAGGTCAAAAAACCTTGAATTTTCAACAAAAAATACTTGATTATATGAGGAGTTTTCTAAATGAACATAGAAGAATTAATAAGATATAAGAATATGTCAGTGGAAGATATAGATAGAAAAATCGTACCTGATATTGAAGATATAAAGAATAATAAAAGAATAGATCCTATTTCCATGTATTTTATGAATATAGGAAATGTGCTTGTAAAATGCACTTATGCAGAAAATGGAAGATCCTTAGAGGATTGTTTTCTGTCATATCTAAAAAAGAAAGCAATGCTATTAGATTAAAAATATGATAAAAGGGGCAGACTTTTTTATATGAATGTGGTATAATGCTTAATAAATAGGGATACAACTAAATATGTGCTGAAATGACTCCAAGTTATCATATTTCTCTTAAAAAGAATATGAAAGTTTGGAGGTTTTATTATGTCTAAAAATATTTTAGATACAAATAAGTTTAAAGTGGCGATGTACCTTAGATTGTCCCAAGATGATGAAAAATATGATAAGGATTTTAAAACAGAAAGTAACAGTATTTCAAATCAAAGACTTCAAATAAAAGAATATATTGATAAAAATGAAGATATGGAGCTTGCAGGTGAATACGTGGATGACGGATACTCAGGCATAAATTTTGAAAGACCGGCTTTTAAAGAGATGATGGAAGATGTCATTACAGGAAATATTAACTGCATTGTCGTAAAAGACTTATCAAGATTTGGAAGAGATTATATTGACAGCGGAAGGTATTTGCAAAGAGTATTCCCATCTCTTGATATAAGATTTATAGCTTTGAACGATAATTATGATAGCTTTACAGCCAGCGAGACAGAAAAAAACTTAGTTATTCCTTTCAAGAATTTCATCAACGACAACTATTGCAGGGATACCTCCGCAAAGGTCAGAAGTGTTTGTAAAGTAAAGAGAAAACAAGGACAATTTATATCAAACTATGCTCCTTACGGCTATGAAAAGGATAAAGGAGATAAGCACAAAATTGTAATAGATAAAGAAGTAGAGTATGTAGTGCAAAAAATCTTTACTATGAAACTTGAGGGGTATAGCTCATATTCTATTGCAAAACACTTAAATGATAATGGAATATTATCTCCTATGGAATACAAGAAATCAAAGGGGATTAGGTATAAGACAGGCTTTAATACAAATGCTGTTGCAAAGTGGGATACGCCGGCAATCAATCGTATTTTAACCAATGAAATCTATATTGGAACGCTTCAACAAGGGAAAAGAGAGAAGATAAACTATAAACTTGATAAAGTTGTTTCTAAAGATAGAAGCGATTGGATTGAAATTGAATATAATCATGAAGCTATTATTGATATAAATGACTTTGAGATTGTTCAAAAACTTTTAAAATGTGATATAAAAGCAAAAAATTGTGGAGAAAAAGCTGATTTATTTTCGGGGTTATTATTTTGTAAGGACTGTAATGCTCAGATGACAAAGAAAGTCGATAAGAGAGGGAAAACTCCCACTATTTACTATATCTGCTCCCAGTACAACAAAGGAAAAGAGTGCAGCAGGCATTCAATAAAACAGGAAGATTTAAAGGCGGCCATTCTTGAAATGATACGCCACTATATTAAATCTCTTGGAAAGTATGAAGCCTTTTCTGAAAAGATAAGAGAAATGGAAGTGTCTTATGAACTCTTCAAAAAAATTGATAAAAGACAAGAGCAGACCAAGAAAAGTAAGGCAAAATTTGAACTTCTAAAATCTTCTCTTTATCAGGACTTAAAGGAAGGATTGATATCTGAAGAAGAGTTTTATGATATGAGAGAGTTTTATACAAACCGTATTGTAGAAAGTGAATTGGTTTTAGAAAAGCAAAATAAAGAAATTACAAGGCTATATAAAAAGAGCTTAGGAAATAAGAACTTTTTTTCTGAGATTAAAAAGTATAAAAATATCAATACCTTAGAAAGAGGACTTCTTGTAAGGTTAATAGATAAAATATATGTCTTGGAAGATAAAAGGATAGAGATTCATTTTAACTATGATGAAACCATAGATGTGTTTGAAAAGATAAATCACTATACCAATCAATCCCCGGAGAAAATTAGGGAGGTGGTATAGATGGCAAGGACATCAAATAGACGAATAAAAGCGGAAAAAAGCATAACAGATAAAGTAGAAAAAAATAGTTTTCAGACCGCCATTTATACAAGAATTTCAAGAAATAAAAAAGAAAAGCCAAGTGATTCTATTGAAAATCAGATTGCTCTTTGTGAAAGGTATATAAAGAAAAATGATGGTCATAATTTGGTTGGAATATATAAAGATATCGCAAAGACAGGGACAGAGTTTGAAAGACCTGACTTTGAAAAACTTATGGGAGAAGTAAGGACGGGAAAAGTCAACTGCATTATTGTAAAAGACCTATCTCGTTTTGGAAGAAATTATACGGAGCTTGGAAACTTCATTGAAAAGATATTTCCGTTTCTTGGAGTAAGATTTATTGCGGTTAATGACAATCTGGATACTTTTCACATGGAAGATCCTAATAAATCACTTGAGATTATTTTAAAGAATATTGTAAACGAAACTTATGCAAAAGATATTTCAAAGAAAATATCAACTTCACATCAGATTAGAATTAAGCAGGGTGGATTTATTTGTGGTACAGCTCCTTATGGGTATATCGCAAGAAAAGATGAAGATGGGATAAGAAGATTATATGTTGATGAAAATACAGCTCCGGTCGTAAAAGAAATTTTCAAGTCATATTTGAATGGACTTAGTACACTGGATATTTCAAAATTACTACTTGAGAAGAAAGTATATGTAGCAACGGATTATAGGAAGTTTGGAAAAGCTAAAGCTGATGAGAATGAACTTATAAGAGCTTGGATTCCGACAACAATATTACAAGTGCTTAAAAATCGTGTATATACAGGAACACTCATTCAAGGTAGGAATCAAAAACATCTATATGAAGGTAAAAAAAGAGAAAGGCTTGACGAAAAATACTGGATAATAACAGAAAATGCCCACGAAGCGATTATCTTACCTGATATATTTGAAAAGGTAAAGGAGAAAATTTCCTCAAAATCAAAGCTAATTAAAAACAGCAGAAAAGAAAATAAGAATGCTAAGGATGATACAGTATTTAGAGGAAAACTCTATTGTGGGATTTGCAAGAGAAAAATGAGTGTACACAGGCAAAAAAGCGGTAAGAAGACTGTATTTTATTTTAGCTGTAATCGCTTCAGAGAATTTACAACAGAAAAATGTGGAATCTCTGTTACAGAAGCTACTCTTGAAAAAACTGTTAAAGCAGCCTTTGACACTATTCTTTCAAATAACAGTAAAAGTTATAAGGTTTATCTGAATGCTTATGACAATCTTAAAATAGAAACGGATAAGAAAAAGGAAAAAGAAATAACTGAAATTGAAAGAAAAATTTTAGGCTTTAGCAGACTTCAAAGTGAGTATTATGAAAAATATGTTTTGGGCAAGTGTAGTAAAGAAGATTTTGAAAGGGAAAAAGGACTTCTCAGCGAAAAGAAAGCAGAGCTTGAAAGTTTAAAAGAAAGACAAGTTGCTATCTTTGAAAAAGAGGCATTTGAACTTGAAAAAAGACATAAGTACCTTACAGCACTTTTTAAAGGTAAAACAAAGAAATGGGACAAAGACTTTGTGGATAGCATCATTGATAAGATCTTTATAGGAGAAGATAATACAATAGAAATCAAATTTAATTTTGAAGAAACACCTGTTTTTGCTGAAAAAGTTAGCAGAAGGAAGAAGAGGTGCTGATATGAATATAGTGGATTTTTACTTAAGACTTTCCTTAGAAGATGGAGACTATAAAGATGAAAGCAACAGTATAACTTCTCAAAGAGAAATATTAAAAGACTATATCGGTTCAAGAGAAGAATTTACCGGAGTTAAGATTAGAGAGCATATTGATGATGGATACACCGGAACAAACTTTAATCGTCCGGCATTTCAAAAGATGATAGGTCTTGTCAAGAAAAATGAAGTAAAGACAATACTTGTAAAGGATTTATCACGATTTGCAAGAGATTATATTGAAGCAGGTGCATATATCGAGCAGATATTTCCTTTTATGCAAGTTCGATTTATTTCTGTAAATGACAATTATGACAGTAATAACAATGAGAATGGAATCAGCAGTTTGGAAGTGCCATTTAAAAATCTTGTCTATGATTATTACTCAAAAGACATCTCACAAAAAATGCATTCATCAGTCAGAGTAAGACAAGATAAAGGATATTACTTTGGTTCAAAGGCACCTTATGGCTATGTAAAAGATGAAAAGGATCATCATCAGTTACTTGTAGATGATAGAGTAAAACACATAATACAAGAAATTTTTGAAAGATATCTTAGTGGTGAAAGTATGCTTTCTATTTCTAAAGACTTAAACAATAGAGGTGTTTTAACTCCGGCTAAACACATTGGACTAAAAAGAGGTAGTGGTATATGGACCGGTCAGATTGTAAGATATCTATTAACACAAAGAGTTTATACAGGAGCAGTTGTTGGCGGAAAGACAAGGGTGCAAGAGGTTGGTTCAGATAATCGAAAATGGGTTGATAGTAAAGACTGGATAATTAGAGAAGATATGCATGAAGCTATTATTTCTAAAGAAGATTTTGATAAGGTTCAGGATATGCTAAACAGCAACGCAAAGCATATTAGTAGGGAACGTAAAAATTTTCACATACTTCAGGATAAAGTTTATTGCGGGAAATGCCATCATAAGATGAGCTACACTGTTAATTACGGAAAAAGTGATGGATACTGCTGCCCTTATAGATACAAAGCGAAAGATTGCGGTTGTATGAGAGGAAAGATACAAGCTCCGGTACTGGAAGAAATCGTGTCAAAGGAAACTCAGCTTTATACCGAGCGTTTTCTTGAGGAAGAACAGACGAGAATGATTGAGCAAAGAGTCAGAGAAAGTATTTGTGATAGCCTGCTTGAGAGAAAGAAAAAGCTGGAAGCGGAACAACAAAAGAATCAAATTTCCAAAATGCAGTGTTATGAAACTCATAAACAAGGTATCATAAAAAAAGAAGAATACCTCTCAAAACGAGAATTCCTGACACAAAGAGCAAAGAACATTGAGCAGGAAATATCGGTCATAGAGGACAAGATACAAGAAAATACAGTTTCAAGACATCATTTGAATGTCGATAAGCTAAGAGAAGCAGTAGCGAAAGGAGAACTTGTTTTAGACTGGATCAACGAAGTGATAGACAGAATCTATGTTTATGACAAGAAAACAGTTGAGATAGTTTGGAAATTTAGAGGAAGGTGATCGACTTGAGGTGCAATAATTTCACCCCAAACTCCAGAAAATACTTTTTGTGCCGGTCTTATTTTAATAACTTGGGTGTTGTAAAAAAACGAATAATATGCTATAATTTAGGCAAGCAAATGTTAGCCGTTTCTCATAGTACGGGATATAAAATTATGAGGTGTAATTCAGCCACTTGCCGATGGTGTGGGATATAAATAATTCGGTGTGTAAATGTGGCCACTTACTATATGGGTGGGGTATAAATAATATAGTGCGTAAATCCCTCTAATCGAAATGATAGAGGGATTTTTTTGGAGGTTTGTATGGAGGTAAAACAAGGATATTCTTATCATATAAAGGATCGTTTCTTTTCTGATGTGTCAGATTCCTCTCTAATGAGCAACAAGGAAAATGGCAATTATCGACCGCATTACTATGCAATTGAGGATTCAAAGAATAAAGATATTTTTTGGATGATACCGATTAGCTCAAAAGTAGAAAAATACAAAAAGATAGTTGCTTCTAAAATAAAGAGAAACGGTAAGTGTAGCACGATTGTAATTGGGATATTTGCAGGGGAAGAAAATGCGTTTTTGATACAAAATGCCTTTCCGGTCAAAGAGGTTTATTTGGACCATGTGCATACGATTCAGGGAAATCCGATTACAGTACACAAAAAATTGGATAAAGAACTTCGGACAAAGCTGAAGGAAGTCATCGCTATGAAGAAAAGAGGAATCAATCTGTTTTTTACAGATGTAGATATAATTTTAGAGGTTATGAACAGGTTGGAGTAAGTAGAAATATTAGTTTTGATTGCTATGCTAAGTTTCAAGGTGCAAAAATTTCACCATGAATAAGTGTAAAGCGAGTGCGTTCAAAAATCTTGACCTTAAAAAAAGCAATTTCTTAGAGAAAAAAATGTATCCAATACTTGACACAAGGGTGGAATTGTAAGTATCATATAGTATTTGCACCAAAATATAGGAGAAAGATAATATATGGAGAGCTAAAGCAGGATATAGCAAATATATTGAGCATGTTATGTAAAAGAAAAGAAGTACATATAGTGGAAGCAGAAGTATGTCCGAATCACATATATATGCTGGTAGAGATTCCACCCAAAATGAGTGTATCAGATTTTGTAGGATATTTAAAAGGTAAGAGTACACTAATGATATTTGAAAGACATGCAAATCTAAAATACAAGTATGGGAATAGACATTTTTGGTGTAGGGGATATTATGTAGATACGGTAGGAAAAATGCAAAAAAGATAGAAGAATACATAAGAAACCAGCTAAATGAAGATATGTTATATGACCAAATGAGTATGAAAGAATATATAGACCCGTTTACGGGTGAGCCGGTAATAAAAAGCAATAAGAAAAAATAAGCCCAAGGGGCTAAGCAAGTAAATGATGTGCGGTTGGCGAACTTTCGATGAGTCTTTAGACTCAAGCGCAGGTAAAGAGCCCTTATAGGGCGAAACAACAAACCACCGGCTTAGCCGGTGGTACTGATTATCAGAGCAAAAAGGAGGAATTGCGTATTAAAGGAATAAAAAGAATTTTAGGTTTTATAATTATCATATTTATGTTTGTGTTGCTGCTTTCCGGTTGTGCTAAGAAAGCTGAAAGCAAGAACATTCATCTTGGAACAGGTGGAACGGGCGGTACATATTTTGCCTATGGCAATGCCCTAAAGAATGTGGCGGAGCAGGAGAGCGATATTGATATGAGTATCCAGATTACGGCAGGTTCGGCGGCAAATTTGAGATTGATTGAAAACAATATCGTTGATATGGCAATAGTACAAAATGATACACTCTCAGATGCTTATAAGGGGAATGGAGAGTTTGAGGGCAATCCGTTAAAAATAACCAAGGCTGTAGCAGGTCTGTATACCGAAAGTTATCAGATAGTGGTAAATAAGAAGTTAAGGTTGACTTCTGTGGAGGATTTGGCGGGGCTTAGAGTTTCTGTAGGTGAAGAGGGCTCCGGTGTTTTAAAGAATGCAAAAAATATTTTAAAAGCTTATGGAATGGGAATAGATGATATTGATGTAAGATATCTCTCATTTGAGGATGCGGCAAATGCCTTAAAAAACGGTGAGATAGATGCATTCTTTGTAACCGCATCGGCACCTACCAAGGCGATATCCGAATTGGCGGACAGCAATGTAGCAATTGATATTATATCATTGGATGAGAGAGCGATAAGATTCCTTCAGGACAGTTATAGCGGCTATAGCATTACCACAATAAAAAAAGGTACATATAAGGGAATAAACAGGGATATCACCACTGTAGGAGTTATGGCAGTTCTGGTGGCAAATGAGAATATGAGCTCAAGTAATATTGAAACCGTACTAAACTTATTGAAAAATCATCAGGAGAGTTTCAATAAAATTTTGGGAAATACCATAAATATTTTTGATGAAAGCACTTTAAACAGTATAGAGGTAAATTTTCATAAGGGGGCTAATACTTGGTACAGTGAAAACGGAATAACCGGAGTAAAGGCTGATGTGAAAGCTGATACAGCGCCCGGAAAAACTTTAAATCTTGATATGTATCAGACTGTTGCGGTGGCGGTACTTGCATTGTTTATAGGAGTACTTTTAAAGGAGAGAATAAAGTTTTTAACTACCTTTTGTATTCCTGCACCTGTAGTAGGCGGTATGGTGTTTGCAGTGATATTTTGTGTATTGTATGCACTGGATATTATAGAGATTAACTTTGATGAAACTCTTAGAAATGTCTGCATGGTAATGTTTTTCACATCTGTAGGATTTCAGGCAAATATGAAGGTGCTAAAGAGCGGTGGGAAGGGCACATTTATCTTCCTTGCACTTGTATTGGTTTTGATTATATCTCAAAACTTTGTAGCCGTAGGACTTTCAAAACTGCTTGGTATAAATCCGCTTATAGGTATGTGTACAGGCTCCATACCTATGATTGGAGGGCATGGCACTGCGGGAGCTTTCGGACCGCTTCTTGAAGATATGAATGTTGACGGTGCGACAACTCTTGCTACAGCAGCGGCTACTTTCGGACTTGTAGCAGGTTCATTGATGGGTGGACCTTTGGCAAACAGCCTTATAAAAAAGAAAAACCTCATGGATACTGCTGTATATGAAGATGACAGTATGCTTGTGGAAGAGGAGATAAAGCATAGGAGAGAGGTCTCCATGTATGCACCTGCAGTGTATCAACTGACACTTGCCATGGGCATAGGAACTGTTATATCTTTTATACTTTCAAAGACAGGTATGACTTTTCCTATATATATAGGCTCTATGATTGTTGCAGCCATAATGAGAAATATCAGTGAATATACCGATAAGTTCAGAATACATATGGGAGAAATAAATGATCTCGGAAGTATCTGCCTTTCGCTTTTCCTTGGTGTTGCAATGATTACACTTAAGCTTTGGCAATTGGCTGCACTTGCTCTTCCGTTATTTATACTCCTGGCAGGTCAGGTGGCACTGATGTACATCTTTGCAAGATTTATAGTCTTCAAATGTATGGGAAGTGATTATGATGCGGCTGTACTTGCAGCCGGAACCTGCGGTTTCGGTATGGGTGCCACACCGAATGCTATGGCAAATATGCAGGCTGTAACGGAAAAGTATTTGCCTTCCGTAAAGGCATTTTTACTTGTGCCGATAGTTGGAAGTATGTTTGCGGATTTTTTAAACAGTTTGACTATTACATTTTTTATAAACTTCCTTGGTTAATACCTATAATTTTTACTATCATATTTTAAAGCTCTTCTTAAAGGAGAGCTTTTTATTGTAATAGTATATCAAAGATTATAGTTGAATTTTTTGTGTTAAAATATTATATTTGATATGAAGATTTAATACGAAAAATACCTAGGATAAGGGGGCAAAATGCTAAAAGGGAGAGTAACGATACCTACAGATATTGATATCATTGAAGAAACAAAGCAGATAATGGAACTTTGGGGCGCAGATGCCGTCAGAGACTGTGACGGTACCGATATGCCAAAGGAATTAGAGGAGCTGGATGCGAAGATTTATGCCACTTATTATACTACCAGAAAGGATAATGAGTGGGCAAAGGCAAATCCTGATGAAGTTCAGCAAATGTATATAATGACCGACTTTTATACGGCTACAGAGGATATTATAAGAATAAATCTTATGAAGGGTTTACATCCTGATTTACTTAAGGTAAATGATCGTGATGATATAAAGAGATGGTGGGAGGTAATGGATCGGACAACCGGTGAACCCGTGTCCACGGCAGATTGGCATTATGAAGACGGTGAAGTATTTATAAATGCAAAGAAATACCACGAGTATACAGTCAGTTTCCTGGCGTATATAATCTGGGATCCGGTGCATATGTACAATGCGGTAACTAATGGCTGGACAGATTTTGAAAAGCAGATAACCTTTGATGTGCGTCAACCAAAAACAAGAAAATATTCAATGAAAAGGCTCAGAAAATTTTTGGAGGAGCATCCAAAAGTGGATGTAATAAGATTTACTACATTTTTCCATCAATTTACCTTGATATTTGATGAGCTTGCAAGACAAAAATATGTGGATTGGTATGGTTACAGTGCTTCAGTAAGCCCGTATATTTTGGAGCAATTTGAAAAAGAGGTAGGGTATAAATTCAGACCTGAATATATAATAGACCAGGGATATATGAATAATACCTACAGAGTTCCGACTGATAAATATTTTGATTTTATAGATTTCCAAAGAAGAGAAGTGGCAAAGCTTGCCAAGGAGATGGTGGATATCGTACATGAGTATGACAGGGAAGCCATGATGTTTTTGGGAGACCATTGGATAGGCATGGAACCATATATGGAAGAGTTTAAAAGTATAGGTCTTGATGCCGTGGTTGGAAGTGTCGGAAACGGGCAGACTTTGAGACTAATAAGTGATATTGAGGGGGTAAAATATACCGAGGGCAGACTTTTACCGTATTTTTTTCCGGACACCTTCTATAAGGGAGGAAGTCCTTTAAGAGAAGCTAAGATAAACTGGATAACTGCCAGAAGAGCAATACTTAGAAAACCTGTGGACAGAATAGGATATGGCGGATATTTAAAGCTTACTTTGGATTTCCCTGATTTTATTGACTACACAAAAAAGGTTTGTGATGAATTCAGAGAACTGTATGAGAATGCCAAGGACTGCAAAGCACATTGTATTAAGAAGATTGCCATACTTAGCGTATGGGGAAGATATAAGTCATGGGGCAATCATATGGTTCATCATGCAATATATTATAAAAAGAACTATTCCTATGCCGGAGTGATAGAGGCATTGAGCGGTGCTCCGGTTGATGTATCCTTTATAAGCTTTGACGATATTATAAAAGACAGGGTAAAGCTCGAGGATTTTGATATTGTAATGAATATCGGTGATGTAAATACAGGTCAAGCCGGTGGTGAATATTGGAGCGATGAAAGAATTTTAAGAGCAGTAAGAGATTTTATATACAATGGCGGAGGCTTTATAGGTGTAGGTGAGCCAAGCGGACATATTTATCAGGGTAGAGTTTTACAGCTTGCAAGTCAGCTTGGAGTGGAGATAGAAAACGGATTTACTTTAGGCAAGGGAAAATACAATAAAAATATCAAATCACATTTTATTACAGCTCAGATTGACGAAGAGATAAACTTCGGTGAAGGCAAGGATTTTGTATATGCTCTTGAAGGAACTGATGTTTTGGCTGTAAGAAATGACTCTGTACAGCTATCAAGCAAAGAGTTCGGCAAGGGAAGATGTGTATATATAAGCGGATTGCCTTACAGCCTTGTAAATACAAGATTGCTGTACAGGTCAATACTTTGGGCATCACATGATGAAGAGGGCATTTACAGATGGTGCAGCGACAATCTGAATGTAGAGGTAAATGCCTATGTTGAAAATAATAAATTTTGTGTTGTAAACAATACTTATGAGACTCAGGAAACTACCATTTATAAAGGAGATGGAAGTTCTTTCGAGGTTATATTAAAACCTACTGAGATAAAATGGTTTACAATAAAGGGGGTTTAATTATGGAATCAAATGTACTGGATGTATTAAAGCATTATAAGGACTTTGACAAGCTTAAAAGTTTCGGTGAATATGGCAACGGACATATAAATGATACCTATCTTATTGAATATGAGGGTAATAATAAGATTATTTTACAGAAAGTAAATAAAAATATTTTTAAAGAGCCTAAAAAGCTTATGGAAAATATTTCACTTGTGACATCATATCTAAGAGAAAAAATTATTGAAAAGGGTGGAAATCCGGATCGTGAGACTCTAAACCTTATAAATACGGAAGAGGGAAATTACTTCTATGAGGATAGTAACTCAGATATTTGGAGAATGTATGAATTTATAGATAATGCTATATGCTATGAGCAGGTAACAAATACGAATGAATTTTATGAGTCAGGATATGCCTTTGGAAATTTTCAAAATCTTTTGGAGGGATTTCCTGTAAATAAGCTCAGTGAGGTTATTAAAAATTTCCACAACACAGAGGACAGATTTAAAACCTTTAAGGCTATTTTAGATGAGGATTTGCTTGGAAGAGCAAAGTCTGTACAGGATGAGATAGACTTTTTTATAAAGAGGGAAGAATACAGCCATATCTTTAATGAAGCATTAAAAAATAATGAAATCTCTTTAAAGGTTACACATAATGACACCAAGCTGAATAATATTTTATTTGATAATGCCACTAAAAAGGCATTATGTGTAATTGATTTGGATACTATAATGCCGGGCTTTGCAGCCTTTGACTTTGGAGATGCCATAAGATTCGGAGCCAATAAGGGGCTGGAGGATGAAGTGGATTTGTCAAAGGTAGGGCTTGATATAGAGCTGTTTGAGGCTTTTACAAAAGGATTTTTGGAGGCATGTGGTAAGAGTCTGAGCAAAAGGGAAATAGAGCTTTTACCTATGGCGGCTATGGTTATGACTTTTGAATGCGGTATGAGATTTTTGGGAGATTATATTGCAGGAGATAAGTATTTTAAGATAAGCAGAGAAAAACATAATCTTGATAGAGCCAGAACTCAAATAAAGTTGATTTCAGATATGGAAGCAAATATAGAAGAGATGAAAAAGATTGTAGCTAAATATGTGTAGATTTTAAAATGCCACAAATGTTGCAATAAAGTGATTCTGTTTTATAGAAATGGATACTTAGATATGTTGGATAAAAAAATTATACTATGCGGTTTTATGGCAAGCGGAAAGACTACAATAGGCAGGGCTTTGGCAGAAAAAATAAATATCGAATATGTAGATACAGATGAATTGCTTGTAAAGACTTATGGCATGGATATTCCGACCATATTTGAAAAGTATGGTGAGGAGTATTTTAGAGATTTGGAGCATAATATAGCCAAAAAAGTCGTAGAAATGCCTGTTGCAGTTATTTCTACCGGTGGTGGAATGCTTACCTTTGAGAGAAATGGTGAGCTTTTGAAAAAAAACGGTATTATTATCTGCCTTGTTAGAGATTTTGATAAAATATATGAAGATTTGCTTGCAGATAAAAACAGACCTCTGGCAAAATCAAAGTCAAAGGATGAGCTTGCAAGCCTTTATGATATGAGAATATCCAAATATCAAAAGTATGCCGATTATACTGTAGAAAACAATGGCAGTCCGGAGGATTGTATAAAAAAAATAATATCCATTATTGACGAGAGTTAAAATACATTATATACTGTTACGAAAGTATGTTCGAATTTATCGAACATGTAATGGAGATGTTTAATGGATACAAAATATATAAAGATAAGAGGTGCCAATGAGCACAATCTAAAAAATATATCAGTGGACATACCAAGAGGAGAATTGGTTGTTTTAACAGGGCTTTCCGGTTCAGGAAAGTCCTCTTTGGCGTTTGATACCATATATGCGGAAGGACAAAGAAGATATATGGAGTCTATGTCATCATATGCAAGGATGTTTCTCGGACAGATGGAAAAACCGGATGTTGAAAGCATTGAAGGGCTTTCACCTGCGATTTCCATAGACCAAAAGTCAACGAACAGAAATCCGAGATCCACAGTGGGTACTGTGACGGAAATATATGATTATCTAAGGCTTTTGTATGCAAGAATCGGAATACCGCATTGTCCATGTTGCGGTAAGGAGATTCACAGGCAGAGTATTGATCAGATGGTTGACAGAGTAAAGACATTGCCTGAAAAGACAAAGTTTATGATACTATCACCTGTAGTAAAGGGTAAAAAGGGCAGACATGAGAAGGTACTTGAAAGTGCCAAGAGATCAGGCTATGTCCGTGCCATGATTGACGGAAATATGTATGAACTCAGTGAGGAAATCGTACTTGAAAAGAATATAAAACATAGTATCGATATTGTAATAGACAGACTTTCCGTAAAGGAAAATATAGAAAAGAGACTTACAGATTCGCTGGAGGCTGCATTAACCCTTGGTGGCGGTTATGCCACTATTGATATAATAGACGGAGAACCTATAAAGTTTTCACAAAACTTTGCCTGTCCGGACTGTGGTATTTCCATTGATGAGGTGGAGCCGAGGACTTTTTCATTTAATAATCCTTTCGGGGCATGTCCTGATTGTGCAGGGCTTGGGTATACCATGGAATTTGATGAGGATTTGATGATTCCTGATAAATCTCTTTCCATAAATCAGGGTGCCATAATAGTGCTTGGCTGGCAGAGCAGCAATGATAAAAAGAGCTTCAGCAATGCAATGCTGAGAGCGATTGCAGAGAAGTTTAACTTCAGTTTGGATACACCTTTTGAGGACTATCCTAAAGAAATACATGATATATTGATTTACGGTACTACTGAGCAAGTGGATGTGGCATATACAGGTCAGAGAGGAAGCGGTGTATATCCTGTTATCTTTGAAGGGCTTATAAAAAATATGGAAAAGCGTTATAGAGAAACCTTTTCACAGAGTGCCAAGGAAGAATATGAACAGTATATGAGGATTGCTCCCTGCAAGTCCTGTGGCGGAAGAAGATTAAAAAAAGAAGCTTTGGCTGTAACTCTTGGCGGAAAGAATATATATGATGCCACAGATGCGTCCATTACCGATTTTAGAAATTTTATAGACAGCTTGGAGCTTACAAAAATGCAGGAAGCCATCGGTGCATTGATTTTAAAGGAAATCAGAGCAAGAGTTACCTTCCTTATAGATGTAGGCCTTGATTATCTAAGTCTTACCAGAGCTACAGGTACACTCAGCGGCGGTGAAGCACAAAGAATAAGGTTGGCAACTCAGATAGGCTCAGGGCTTGTAGGAGTGGCATATATACTGGATGAGCCAAGTATCGGACTTCATCAAAGAGATAATGATAAACTGCTTGCAACATTAAAGCATCTAAGAGATATCGGAAACTCCGTTTTGGTGGTGGAGCATGATGAGGATACCATGATGGAGGCCGATTATATTGTGGATATAGGACCCGGAGCCGGCAGTCATGGCGGTGAGGTGGTAGCCACAGGCAGTGCAAAGGAAATAATGGCAAATCCAAACTCCATCACTGGTAAATATCTCTCGGGTGAGATAAAAATTCCTGTGCCTGATAGCAGGAGAACACCTACAGGATGGCTGAGTGTAAAAGGTGCGGCACAGAACAATCTGAAAAATATAAATGTAAAGATTCCTACAGGAGTAATGACCTGTGTAACAGGTGTTTCAGGCTCCGGTAAGTCATCCCTTGTAAATGAGATAGTATATAAGGCATTGGCTAAGAAACTGAACCGTGCCCATACTATTCCAGGAAAGTATAAGTCAATAGAGGGAGCGGAGCAGCTTGATAAGGTAATAGCTATAGACCAGTCACCGATAGGAAGAACCCCAAGATCAAATCCTGCTACATATACGGGCGTATTTGATATGATCAGAGATCTCTTTGCGGCAACACAGGATGCAAAGATGAGAGGTTACAAAAAAGGAAGATTCAGCTTTAATGTAAAGGGTGGAAGATGTGAGAGCTGCTCAGGTGACGGTATTATAAAGATAGAGATGCATTTCCTGCCTGATGTATATGTACCATGTGAAGTCTGTGGCGGAAAAAGATATAACAGAGAGACATTGGAAGTAAAATATAAGGGCAAATCCATATATGATGTACTTAATATGACTGTGGAAGAGGCTCTAAGCTTTTTTGAAAATGTGCCTACCATAGCAAGAAAGATACAGACCTTATATGATGTAGGACTTTCATATATAAAGCTTGGTCAGCCGTCTACAGAACTCAGCGGTGGAGAAGCACAGAGAATAAAGCTTGCAACCGAACTTTCAAAGAGGGCTACGGGAAAGACTATTTATATCTTAGATGAGCCTACTACAGGACTTCATTTTGCGGATGTACATAAGCTTGTTGAGATACTTAGAAGACTTTCAGACAGCGGAAATACGGTACTTGTAATAGAGCATAATCTTGATGTTATAAAATGTGCCGATTATATAATTGATATAGGTCCCGAAGGCGGTGCCGGAGGTGGCGAGGTAGTAGCTACCGGTACACCGGAGGAGATAGCAAAAATAGAAAAATCATATACCGGAAAGTATGTGAAGAGGTATTTGTAGTTACAATGCGGTTGGAGAAGCAGCGGTAAGAGATGTGGGCGAATATAAAAATAATATATAAGAATACTGCATACATTTGTAGGAAGTGTTGATTTGATAAGATAAAATGATAAAATATACTTGCCTCTTGATAGAGACTATCATTTCAAAGTTAACTGCGTCAAATAGACTGTTGTAAGTTATCTTATGAAAAGTTGGAGGTGATAGAAACGGATTGCATAAATAGTATTGTTTTGCGGAAAGGAATATTTTATGAAACAGGAATTACTTGCAAAAATGAATGCTTATTTGGCAAATCAGGAGATTATGTATATCAAACTACATAATATGCACTGGAATCTGAAGGGACATGGATTTTTTACCCTTCATTCTAAATTAGAGGAATATTATGATTATACAGCCGAGATTATTGATGAGGTAGCTGAGAGAATACTTGCTATGGATGCTCTGCCAATAGCTAACTTAAGGGAAGCATTGGAAATCAGCAAGGTAAAGGAACTTCCGGATAAAGCCATTAACATTGATGAGGCTATTCGTATACTTACAATTGATGTTGAGTATTGGGTAAAGGATTCAAAGGAAATTGTGGAATTGGCTGACAAGGAAGGTGATGTGGTAACTGCCGATATCTTTACAGGCTATGTAAAAGAATATGAAAAGACTCTGTGGATGCTTAAGGCATTTGCACAAAACTAAACACTAAAAAGCTCAAGGCACAGCCATATAAACGGCTGTGCCTTTTAAAGTTGTCTTTATTTATATACCTAAAAATAAATTTTATATATCTAAAACCGCCACCAATGTATAATCACTTGGATTCTTAAAATTAGTCTTGATATTTGAAACATCAAGGCTCCAGTTTCCGATTCCTGAATATTTTGATGACAATATCATATGGAAATTAAGCATTGCGGCACCAAGCCCTAGCAAATTATCGGTCTTTGTAACCATTTCATCAAAATGATTAAATAAATATATATGAGTTCCGTTTATAACAAAGCGATAGTTTTGATGATTTAAAAAGCTTGGTGAAAGACTGGCTGCATAAAGCGCGTCGGCTATAACCGGATCTGCATACTCATCATCAAAATTATAAGGAGTATCAAAATCAGAATCAAATGACAGGGTGGTAACTGCTATCTTTGGAGCGATATGTCCTGATTTACTGCTGATACTTATATTTGAAGGTGAATGTATATCAAGCTTTGTGGTATCTTTTTCTTTTTTACCATATCCGAATGCTACCATAGCGGCTATATCCATGTCAGATTCGATAAGTAAGACTTTCTTTACCATATCACTGTCATCACAAGTTAAAAAGCATGAAGACAAGCCCATTTTTTCAAGTTTTAAAATAACATTTTCCGCCATAAATCCTGCATTGATAAGATAATTATCCTTTTCTTCGGATAAAATAACAAGGTAAGCGGGAGCATTAAAGGCATTGCCACGATAGCCTGCCACACCTGAAAGTCTTTGAGCGGTATCTTCATTAGCGGCTATAAGCACTTTTGTATTTACATCAAAAAGCTTTTGAACTGAGTTAAAAAATCCTACTATCTCATCTAATTTACTTTTCTCAACCGGCTTTTTGTGAAAATCCCTTATAGAATTTCTTTTTTCAATAAGTTCTAAATAATTCATACATTTATTCCCTCCACAGTACAAATTTCAAACGATTAAATTATATATATTATACAAAAAATAGCCCTAAAGGTCAATTTTAAGTGTAGTTTTGTTTTAAAAAATATACCGGATAAGAGCTGTTTATAGACGAGCAATGTATTGAAGATTGAAGGGGTAAAATTTTTTTTGAAGCACAAAAATACTATACATCATGCATAATTTTTTGATAAAAGACAGGTAAATTTATCTATATACAAAAAAGCATAAAGTGCTATTATAATGTTATAATATTTATTATTTTAAGGAGAGAGTGTATGTTAAAAGGAATTCCGGAAAGAATAGGTTCGGATTTATTGAAAGCCATGGCGGATATGGGACATGGAGATTTGCTGGTTATTGCTGATGATTTTTATCCTGCATTCAGTAAAAGTCCGGATGCCAGAGTAGTACAGGCAAAGGGTAACACCGCAGCGCAAATGCTTGATGCTATACTCACATTGCTTCCTATTGATACGGAGTATTCAGATTATCCGGTGGAATATATGGTTCCTGATATAGATTCAGGTGATGAGATGGAAACCAATCCGGTATGGGATGAAATAAGAGATGTTATGATAAAGTACGACTATGAGTATTCACTTGGAAGTCTGGAAAGATCCGAATTTTACGGAAAGGCTAGGAATGCATTTGTAGTTGTATCTACAAGTGAAAGAGAGCCTTTTGGTTGCATAATAATTCAAAAGGGAGTAAAGTAAATATATTATAAATATTTAATAAGAATGTCAAGTCAATAGACTTGGCATTTTTTATTAGAAAACAGAAGCTATAAAGTATTTCTTTATATAAATTTCTTTGTTTTAATTGCATTTATTAGATATTATGATATAATAATTTTACAATATTATTAAGTGGAATAGGGTATATATATTAAGAATGATATACCTATATATCTGGGTAAGGAGGTTTATATGACAGGTTTACCACTTATATTCGTGTTTATTTTGGCAGTTATTGTGATGATAATTGCTATCTCAAAGTTTGGTGTACATCCCTTTATATCAATTATGTGTATATCACTGATTTTGGGACTTGTAGCAGGAATACCTTTGGTGGATAAGACTTTGGAAGACGGAACAAAGATTTCCGGTCTTGCAAGTGTAATCGGTGCAGGATTTGCAGGTACATTTTCAAGCATAGGTATAGTTATCATACTAGGTGCATTGATAGGTACTATTTTAGAGAAAACAGGTGCGGCTTTTAAGCTTGCGGATATGGTTATAAAGCTGGTAGGTAAAAACAATCCTGTTTTGGCAGTGGAACTTATGGGTTGGGTAGTATCAATCCCGGTATTTTGCGATTCCGGATTTGTTATCTTAAACCCTATCAGAAAGGCGCTTGTAAAGAGAACGGCACAGTCATCAGTGGCTATGACTGTAGGTCTTTCAGCAGGTCTTTATATTTCTCATGTATTTATACCGCCTACACCGGGACCTATTGCGGCAGCTTCAACACTTGGTATAGGTGATAATCTTTTGCTTGTAATGGGAATGGGTGTGGTATGTTCGATACTTCCTTTGATAGCGGGACTTTTCTATGCTAAATTTATCGGAAAGACCGTAAAGTCTGATGATGAGGCTGATTCAGATGAGGTTACAAAGACATATGAAGAACTTGTAGCAGAATATGGCAAGCTTCCAAACGGTATGATTTCTTTAGCACCTATTGTTGTTCCTGTACTGTTTATGGCTATTGCATCAATAGTTTCAATGATGAAGATGGACGGGATGCCGGCCGATATATTAAAGTTCCTTGGAACTCCTATTATAGCTCTTGCCGTAGGAGCTGTTTTTGGTGTATTACAGCTTCAGGGAGCAGGCAAAATGAAGGAATTTTATGCCATAACCAATGATACATTAAAGACGGTAGGACCTATATTATTTGTTACTGCGGCAGGTGGAGTACTCGGTAAGGTTATTGCATCATCAGATATGGTTAATTTTATAAAGGACCATGCGGCGGTTTTAAGTTCAATGGGTATGCTTTTCCCGTTCTTATTATCCGCAATTTTAAAGAGTGCACAGGGTTCATCTACAGTAGCACTTACGACTACAGCAGGTATTGTGGCACCGCTTTTGCCGGCACTGGGACTTGCGAGCCCTATGAGCGCTACTTTGGTAACTATGGCTATAGGTGCAGGTGCAATGACAGTTTCACATGCGAATGATTCATATTTCTGGGTGGTTACAAACTTCGGTGCAATGACACCTGAAAAGGGCTATAAGACACAGACTGTGTGTACATTGTTGCTTGGTATTGCAGGTATTATAGAAATAATGATTTTAAGCCTGTTTTTACATTAATTGAATAGACATTTTATAGGAGGCACAGATTTTACGAATTTTTGTTTTGTAAGATTTGTGTCTCATTTTCATTATAAAAGATTGTAATGATTTGAGAGTTTTTATGGCTCTGTAACTTATATTAGTGAAATAGGAGAAAATTTCTGATATTATAATGCGATATATCATTAAATTTGCTGACACCGGTTTTTATATATGGTATATTTATAATGTTTGCGCTTTGTATTTAAGAGATTTTATTTATCGAATTTAGACTTCTGTTTAAAACCATAATACATGGCGGATAATACAAAGATTACCGGATTTTTATAAGGAAAGAAGATGGAATTACTGGAACAATGTAAAAATTGGAATGAGGACGGCGAGTATGAGAAGGTGGTGGATGCCCTTGAGATACTTCCTGATAATGCAAGGACTCCAGAGATGGATTCGGAATTGGCAAGAGCCTATAATAATCTCGGTGAGCCGGGGGAATATGAATTATTTTCACAGGCACTTGAGTTATTAAAACCACATGAGGAATATTTTAGAGGGAATCATAAATTTTACTTCAGAATGGCTTATTCATATTATTACTTGGATGAAGACGGACTTGCACTGCATTATTTTAAGAAAGCTCTTGATGCAAAACCGGGGGATAAGGATACCATAGATATGATGTCCTCATGCGTGGATTTACTTACGGATTCAAATTTTGAAGTAAAGATGTCTGATAGAGTTTGTTTGATGTGGGAAGAGGCTGGAAAAGATATAAGAAAATACAATAAAAATGATGCCCTGTATTACACAAAAATAACAGAGATAATTGCAAATGGTATAAAGAGTGTTAATTACAGGATAAATGTACATATTTCAGAGGAAAAAAAGCTTATTGAAGTGGAAGCCGGAGATGATAAGTCGGATGTTTTTATGCTGAAATATATAAAGGATATGATGCCCGAAAGTCTTAAATCTCTTTGTGATATAAAAATAGGTCTTTTGCCGAAGAAATATGTAAATAATATAATTCATTATAATGATGAGGAGTATAATATAGAGGAACTGAGGTTTTTTATAAGTGATGACAGGCATATTGTAATATATTCAGATAAATTTGATATGCCGATAGAGGTTATACAAAGGCTTTTTATAGATATATTCGGTGAAATAGATTTGATGGCAAATGATTTTTCATTTGATATTGCCGACAGAGAAGATTTTGAAGCTCCTGATGAGAACACCTGTGAAGCTGTAAATTCTTTTAAAGATATAGACGAGTTTTTAAAATCATGTGTGGATTATAAGGGGCTTAGAGAAAAGGCGGAGAGTAAGGGTTTTAGGATTGGGATTGATGCGGGAGACTATTTAAAAATGTATTCGGGCTATCAATTGCAGCATATAGATGAGGATGAGATAAGAGAGGATATATATACAGGAACTACCTGTTTACCATCCCTTATAAGTGAATATATGTATTCGGGACTTTTTGATAAAATGCCGATAGTGGACGAGCTTTACAGAAATGGTGTAGCTGCCGGTTTCTTTTGCTTTTCTATAGTAAGTGATAATCAGTCAAATGATCCTTTAGAATATGAGTTTGAAATAATGAGTCTTAGAAACAGGCTTGTTGAATATATTAAAAAAAGACTGAAAGAAAAAGGCAGAGCAAGTGATATTGCTTTTTTGGACGGGGCAACCGGGAAAAAATACGGATATCTGGATTTTCTGATATTCGGAAGCTTTGCTTATATTATGAACTGTGCCTGCGACTTTTTTAAAGACAGCGGAATAAAATTTGCAGGATATAAGACTTTTAGAAAAATATCAAAAATAGTAGTTTTTGTGGAGGAATAATGTTTAATTTTTTTAAGAAAAAGCAAAATGAGGTGGAAATACCACAGGTGCAGCCTATGGCTACATGGGAGGAAAACTCCTATATGCATGTTTTATCAGATAATGTGGAAGCTGAGAATATTGAAGGTGCAAAGGAAAGAATAGAAAGTATTGAAGGCTTAAAGCTGATAGAATTTAATATAAGAGATAATAATTCCGGGAATCTCACATTGGAATATCATGGAGATGAATATGGTGTAGGCTTTTATTTTGATGATTTCGTATTGGACAGTTTATATTCCTTGCAAAATCAGAAGATGCATGATGAAGATTTTGAAAAAATACAGCAAAAAACAAAGTCATTTGTTATTTATATGAAGTTTAATAAAAATTATATGGACTCATATCATTTACAGGTAAAACTTATAATGGCATTTTTTCCGGATACATTGGCTGTAGTAGATGAGAGTGCAGAGCGACTGCTAAGCGGAAGATGGGTGGAATTGGCTGCCAAATCCAAGGTTACACCTAATGCTGAAAGCTTGTTTACAGTACAGGCTGTTTTTGATGAAAAGACAAAAAAAGTATGGCTGCATACACATGGAATATGCAGAACCGGATTTTCCGAGTTTGAGCTTTTAGATGTAAGTCAGGAGAATGTAAATGATGTGTATTATTTGATAAATACTATGGCAAACAGAGTATTATATCAAAATGAGGCTGTGGAAGATTATATATTCCTTGGTGAGTTTGTAGACGGAAATATGATAGTGGCGGCAACCCTGCCATGGAATGAGGGTGTAGCAAAGTATCCGGCAAATATTCCGGGTGGAGCAAATGACAGAGAGGGAAGTCATAATACAAACAGTAAAATAATCTTTTTATTCCTTACAGAGGATGATGCAAATAACGGAAAGTATACAAAGCCGTCCGAAATAGAGGATAAGCTTATTGAGAATCCGCTGTACTATTATTCAAATGAGCAGACAGATCATATGAAATTTATGGCAAGAGACAGATTTGATTTATTAAAAAAATCAATAGAGGAGCATCCAAGCTATAAGGCACTTATTAAGGTCGGACTTCCTACAGATAATGAGGATGGAAGTGTTGATTATGAAAATCTGGAACATATATGGTTTGAACTTAAGGAATTTACAGATACAGGATTCAAGGCGGTACTTACCCAGGAACCATACAGAGTTTCATCTATAAAAGAAGGTGATGAGGGTGAATATACCATAAATGATGTAACAGACTGGATAATTTATACCGATGAAATGAGTATAGATCCAAATATCGCATATTTATTATAAAGGGGAGAGGGCATGTTTTTTACAAATATTGATTTGGCAAAGAAATATAATTATTTAAATGAAAAGTTTTTGGCAGCTTATGAATGGCTTAAGAACACTGATTTAAAGTCATTACCTGCAGGAAGATATGAGATTATCGGCAGTGATGTGGTTGCAAATGTACATGAGTATACCACATTAAAAATCGAAGAAAAATTATTTGAAGCTCATGATAAATTCTTTGATATTCAATGCCTTGTAGAGGGAGTTGAACTCTTTGGTATATGTAATAGAGACGGATTAAAGGTAAATGAGGCAAGACCTGAAAATGATATAATCCTTTATGAAAAACCTGAGGTATATGGTCATGTTATACTTTATCCGGGTGACTTTATAGTGGTGGCACCTGAGGATGCTCATATGCCGGGATGTTGTCTTGATGCTCCGGCAGAGGCTAAAAAGGTGGTTGTAAAAGTAAGAGTATGATAAAAAAAGGTTTTTTGATAGGACTTTTACTTTTCGGTATTTTTTTTGGGGCCGGGAATCTGATTTTTCCGGCAGAACTTGGATTTAGGGCAGGAGGGAATTTCTCTCCTGCCATGTTCGGGTTTGTATTATCAGGTGTAGGTATTGCTATAATTACACTGGTAGTAGGTACCATGGTAAATGGGGGATATAAAAGAGAATTGAGTATAAAGGTCAGTCCTATCTTTTCAAAAGCTTATTTGACCATACTATATCTTGCAATAGGTCCTTTCTTTGCAATACCGAGAACAGCCGGCACATCATTTTCCATAGGTCTTGCTCCGGTAACAGGAAACGGAAGGTTTCCTTTATTTATATTCAGTGCTGTATATTTTTTGTTTGCATATATTATTGCTATCAATCCTTCAAAACTTATGGACAGGGTGGGCAAGGTGCTTACCCCTATGTTTGCAATGCTTATAATCATACTTATCATAGTCGGAAATCTGAATTTTCATACTGTGAATGTCGGTGAGATGAGTGGAAGTATGGAGGCATTGAAAAAGGGATTTTTTGAGGGTTATAATACCTTGGATGCATTGGCATCTGTGAGTTTTTGTTTGATTGCGACTTCAAGTATAAAAACTTTCGGGTTTTCTTCAAAGAAAGAGTATATAAAGATAATGGCGATAGTAGGTATAGTGACTGCCATATTCTTTAGCAGTCTTTATATAGGGCTTGGTGCTTTGGGAAATAAGTTCAGTATTCCTGCTGATGTGTTAAAAGATTCAAATACTAATATAGGAACATATATATTATCAAAAAGTTCTTATGAGCTTTTTGGAAACTTCGGACAGATTTTTTTAGGCGCAATGACCATACTTACATGCTTTACTACTACTGCAGGTCTTATAGTTGCAGTTTCGGAGTTTTTTGCTGAGACATTCCCGAAATTCGGCTATAAAGTGTATGTAAATGTGTTTACGATTATAGGTTTTGCAATGTCCAACTTCGGTCTTAATAATATTATTAAGATATCCATACCTGTTTTGATGATTTTATATCCTATTACGATAGTAGTTGTTGCAATAGTGATTTTAAATAAACTTATAAAGCTTTCAAAAAAAGGTATGAGACTTACAATTATCATGACTACTGCAGCTTCAACAATAGAGGTACTTGTGAGTACTTTAAATTTAAAAACTGTAAAATCTCTGATTTCTGTATTTATAGGAGGTAATTCAGGTTTTTTATGGGTAAACTTTGTTGTCTTAGGGATAGTTTTATCACTATTATTGAGAGATAAGATAAAGGGCGAGAGTTTTGAAATAAAAAATCAGCCGTTATAAGGAGTAACTTATAACGGCTGATTTTTTAGAATCTTAAAACCTTTAAAGGAGTAGTTTCATGTGATGCAAGGCTGTATGCACAGTTTTTATCAAGGGATTCCATTCTAACCCATTCCAATGAACGCATGGAAGCTTCCTTATCGACTGAGACAGCCGGAGGTGTAAGCTCTTTCCAGGCAAGCTCGCCATAACCGGCATCTGCATAGAGCAGAGTAAACTTTTTGTTTTCTGAGGTTGCCCTTACTCCGAACATACCTGATGAATGTCCGAAAAGCTTTATAAGTGTTATTGAACCGTCTCCCAAAAGGTCTAAGGACTTTTCAAAAGGACCTTCCTTGCCGTTCCAGTCAAAAATCGATATATTGGCATCCTTCCACCAACTTCTGGAATATCTGAGAGGATTTTTAACGGCTGATTTTGCTTCATCTCTTGATACTAAAATCTTTGTATTCGGGGAAAAATCAGCAACACCGCTTACATTCTCAAAGTCCAAATGTGTTAAAAGTATATAGTCTATATCCTTTGGAGAAAGGTTGATTTCTTCAAGTCTTGAAATAAGTGAAGAATCCTTCGGCAGAAAAAAGCGGGTGGATGCAAATGTGTGAGGAGCCTTTATAGCCTTGAATTGCTTGTCAAAGCTAAGAGGAATTTCAGACTCCAATTCCTTTTTTATACCTGTATCTACCAAAATATTTTTGTTTCCGGTCTGTATAAGAAATGAAAGAACGGGAATATTTATTCTGTCTTCATTTTTTAAAAGCAAACCATGTGTTTGTGGTTTAAAACCTGTATTTCCATTATAGGCAAGAGAAGGAGCCACCATCACTTCTCCGGTTTGTAATATATGTATTTTCATAAATAACCATACCTTATTGATTTTTAGTTGTTTGAAATACTATTATACAAAATTTAATACTGAAGGTCAAACTTAATATATTCTTATTATATTCTTATATTGTTAATGCGAATACCATTATGTATAATCATAAGGATGTGAGGAGGCAAGATGATAAACAAGAAAAAAGAAGATGGGAATATCCTGAAAAAACTGCTTTGGTGGATTCCCATAATTATTTTGGGCTTGATGTTCGCCCTTGGCGCTTGTACGAAGCAGGAAGCCAAAAAAGAAAGTTTAAAAGCTGAAAGTACTCAAGCTGAAAGTGCTCAAAAAGAAAGCGGCGAAAAGGAATCCAAAGAAGAAACTACTTATAACAGTAAAAAAAGCCGGAAAGAAAAGAAGAAAAAAAATCATACCAAAGAGTCAAATGAAGAAACGACTGAATCTGCACAGGAAACAACGGCGGAAACCGAGCAGGGAAGTACATATGAAAGCAGAAGCTTAAATGTAGAAGAAAACGGAAATTATACTTCAAAAGAAGAAGTGGCATTATATATCCATACTTATGGAAAACTTCCTGTAAATTACATTACAAAAAAGCAGGCCGAGGAGCTTGGCTGGGATCCTGAAAAGGGTAATCTTTCAGATATATTGCCGGGAATGAGTATTGGAGGTAATGTTTTCGGAAACTATGAAGGGGCATTGCCGAGGGCAGGCGGAAGAAGATATTTTGAATGTGATATTGACTATGAGGGCGGATACAGAGGTGCCAAAAGAATAGTTTATTCAAATGACGGACTGGTATTTTATACGGAAGATCATTATAATACTTTTGAACAAATATATTAGGTAAAAGCAAATGAATAATATAACTTTGAAATTGGATAAATTTAGCACAAAAAACGAGATTCATAATTATTTAAAAAAGAAAATGAAATTTCCTGATTATTATGGTGGAAATTTGGATGCGCTGTTTGATTGTCTGACAGATATAAGCGCTGATACGGCTATTGATATAAGATATGATATAAACAGCGATATACAAAGGGCAGTACTTGAAGTATTCAGTGATGCTGTAGCCCAAAATACACATTTAGCCATAATAAAGACAAAGGTAAGTAAAAAAAATTAAATTTGTGGTCTTGGAACGGAGAATAGATGGAGTCAAAGTGGATGCTTTATACAAAGCGGGCTGAATTTGAGAAAATATCAGCCCGTTTTAATATTTCACCTGTATTGGCAAGGATTATAATAAACAGAGATATAAAGGAAGAGGATTTCTCGATATTTCTTCAAAATGATTTAAAACTTATGCATAATGCAGGAGAGCTTACAGGTATAGAAAAAGCTTATGAAATTATTATGGAGGAGATAGAATCCGGAAGAAAAGTAAGGGTTGTGGGAGATTATGATATTGACGGAGTATGCTCATCATATATTCTTGTAAAGGCATTAAAATATTTCGGAGCAAATGTAGATGTAAAAATACCCGACAGGATAAAAGACGGCTACGGAATCAATGATAATATTATAAATGATGCGGCAAATGACGGTGTTTCAATGATTATCACCTGTGATAACGGCATCGCGGCACATAGTCAAATGGAGCTTGCAAAAAGACTTGGAATAAAGGTAATTATTACAGACCATCATGAGGTATATCAGGAGGATGGCAAAGACCTTCTGCCTGTTGCAAATGTGGTGATTAATCCGAAAAGAAGTGACTGTGATTACCCTTTTAAAAGTATTTGCGGAGGTTTGGTTGCATATAAGCTGATGGAATATGTATATGAGAGATTGTATTCCAAAAAGATTTATGATGATGAGAAACTTACAGACCTTTTTGAGGTGGCGGCAATAGCTACAATAGGTGATGTTATGCCGCTTGTGGATGAAAACAGGATATTGGTAAAAAACGGGCTGAAAAGCCTAATGCATACAAAGAACCTCGGACTGCAGGCGCTTATAAAGGTGACAGGTATGGAGGGCAAAAAACTGACCGCCTATAGCATCGGCTTTGTACTGGGACCTTGCCTTAATGCAGGAGGAAGGCTTGAGAATGCTCTGATTGCGCTTAATATGTTTATGGCGGAAAGTGAAGAAGAGGCTATGAAATATGCTTCTCATCTAAAGGAGCTTAATGATGAGAGAAAGGATTTGACATTAAAAAATGTAAAAAGGGCAATTGAAACAGCTGAAAATGATTATTCAGATAATGATATTTTGGTTATATATCTGGATGATTGTCATGAGTCCATTGCCGGAATAATAGCGGGAAGAGTAAGGGAGGCGATAGGAAAGCCGACCATTATACTTACGGAGGCTTTCGGTGAAGAGGATATGATAAAGGGCTCCGGAAGGTCAATAGAAAGTTATAATATGTTTGAGGCATTGTATGAGGTCAAGGATATATTTGTGAAATTCGGAGGACATCATATGGCGGCAGGAATGAGTTTAAAAAAGGAAAGGCTTGACGAATTCAGGGAGAGATTAAATGAAAACTCTAAGCTATGTGATGAAGACTTTGTACAAAAGATATGGATTGATATAGCATTGCCTTTTTCATATCTGAGCCTTGATTTTGTAAGGGAACTTGATAAGCTTGAGCCTTTCGGAAATAAAAATGAAAAACCGAAGTTTGCAAGAAAGGATATAAAAATCATTTCAAAAACCATATTGGGAAAGAATAAAAATGTGGTGAAAATGGTATTGGAGGATGTGGACAAAACTGCTGTAGAAGCGATATATTTTGGTGACGGAGAGGAGTTTTTTAAAAGCATTCAGGATAAAAAAACAATAGATATAATATATTATCCCGATATCAATGAATATGGTGGCAGAGAAAGTTTGCAAATAGTTATAAGTAATTATAGGTAAAAAATATATAGCAAAGCAATTTGATTTATTGTATACTTTCATAAGCAATAGTATGCAGGTAGGAGAAAAACAAATATGGTTAATGAAGTGATGAACTTTTTAAAGGAGATTGACCCCGAGGTAGGAAATGCAGTAGAAAAAGAGGCAAACAGACAGAGAAGAAATCTTGAGCTTATTGCATCTGAAAATATTGTATCGGAAGCCGTAATGATGGCAATGGGGACAGTGCTCACAAATAAATATGCTGAAGGGTATCCGGGAAAAAGATATTATGGCGGTTGTGAAGATGTAGATATTGTAGAAAGTATTGCAATCGAAAGAGCAAAGAAATTATTCGGTTGTGATTATGCAAATGTTCAGCCTCATTCAGGTGCACAGGCAAATATGGCTGTATTCCTTGCAATGCTTGAGGCAGGAGATACGGTTCTTGGAATGAATCTAAACCATGGAGGACATTTAACACATGGTTCAGCAGTAAATTTCTCAGGAAAATACTTTAATATAGTTCCGTACGGTGTAAATGATGAAGGCTTTATAGATTATGATGAGCTTGAGAAGATAGCGATAGAGCATAAGCCCAAAATGATTATTGCAGGTGCAAGTGCCTATGCAAGAACAATTGATTTTAAGAGATTCAGAGAAGTTGCGGATAAGGTAGGAGCATATCTGATGGTGGATATGGCACATATTGCAGGGCTTGTAGCGGCAGGAATTCATCCTTCACCGATAGGAATAGCTGATGTTGTAACTACTACAACACATAAAACACTTAGAGGTCCAAGAGGAGGTCTTATTCTTGCCAATAAGGAAGCGGCTGAGAAATTTAACTTTAATAAGGCTGTATTCCCGGGAATACAGGGCGGACCGTTGGAGCATGTGATAGCATCAAAGGCGGTTTGTTTTGGTGAAGCTCTAAAGCCTGAGTTTAAAAAGTATCAGGAACAGATAGTAAAAAATGCAAAGGCATTGGCGGATGCATTGATATCTGAGGGCTTTAATATTCTTACAGGAGGAACCGACAATCATTTGATGTTACTTGACCTTAGAGGAACGGGCATTACAGGTAAGGAACTTCAAAACAAATGTGATGAAGTATATATTACTTTGAATAAGAATACAGTACCAAACGATCCGCAGAGTCCTTTTACTACAAGCGGTGTCAGAATAGGAACTCCTGCTGTTACAAGCAGAGGTCTTGTGGAAGAAGATATGAAGCAGATAGCAAGACTTATAAAGATGACAGCTTATGAGTTTGATACAAAGGCGGATGAGATAAGAGCCGAAGTAATAAAGCTTATGGACAAATATCCTATTTACAAATAAGAATAATTTGGAAAGGACAGCCCAAGAATAATTTTGGGCTGCTTTGGTGTGTTCAATGAAAGAATTAAAGGATTATGTAAGGAGTATACCTGATTTTCCGGAGCCGGGAATAATATTCAGGGATGTAACCACTATATTGCAGGATGCCGACGGTCTTGCTCTAAGTATTGACGGTTTGAGAAATGAAATAAAAGATTTGGACTATAATCTCATTGTAGGTCCTGAATCAAGAGGATTTATATTCGGTGTACCTGTAGCCTATGCAGAGCATAAGGCATTTATACCTGTAAGAAAAAAAGGTAAATTACCTTGTGAGACCGTGAGCATGGATTATGATTTGGAGTATGGCAAGGCTACAATTGAAATCCATAAGGATGCTATAAAGCCGGGTGATAAGGTGGTTATAATAGATGACCTTATTGCAACAGGAGGAACAATAGAGGCTATTACAAAGCTTGTAGAGAGTCTTGGCGGAGAGATTGTAAAGATTGTATTTGTTATGGAGTTGGAAGGATTGAAAGGCAAAGAAAAGCTCTCAAAATATGATATCGCAAGTTTAATAAAATATGAGGGCAAATAGAATTAAAGAGGCATAATTTCTGTATTGGAGTTATGTCTTTTTTATTTGATTTTCTATTATATTATTTTTTTTAACTTTTATAGCATTATAATATATAATATATTTGTACAAACAAAAATATCATCAAAAGTAAAAGGATAGGTTTTATGGGGAGCGGTTTCTTGGAATACTTAGGCGGAATGAAGAATTTAACGCCCAAAGAATATGATTTTATGAAGAAATTTATATGGACACATTCAGGCGAGATATCAAGCAGTGAGATTTATGAGGAAGCAGGAATGCCGAGAGGAAGTGTAAGCGGAATTTTATTCAGCGTTTCCGAAAAGGGATATTTGAAAAAGAAACAAGTCGGCTGGCACCATATATACACTGTTTTAATATCCGAGCTTGAATATGAAAGGGCATTGTTAAGACAGCAGATAAAAGAGGCGACAGGCAAAGGCTCCTTTGAATATCTGATAGCCGCCTTTTATGGAAAAGATACATTAAGTGAGGAGCAGCTTGGTAAAATCAACAATTTATTAAAGGACTTTGAAAATGCTTTGGGCGATGACAAATGACATAGGGGCGGCAAGTGATTTTCTATTTATACTGTTTGTGCCTATAATAGTTACGAACATAGTTATTGTTTTAATAGTATTTATTAAAGACTACCTTGAAAAGATATTAAGTATGTGTCAGCTTAACAAACTGCTTAAGGGTTTTATGCTGTATATTTCATCTTCACTCCTGGTAATTACAGGATATATTGTAGGCAGGTTTTTGATTACTGAAAAACTCAATGTTATAAGCAATGATGTATCCGAATTGTCTTTTGTCAGAGATAAGACCATTGCTAATGCCACTTCTTTTGGCGGAAACCTTATATTCTTAATTCTGCTTGCAGTCTGGTTTATAGGGATATTTGCTTTAGGAATAAACCAGTTAATTAAGGAAAGAGCTTTCTTAAAGAAACTTGATAGACTAAGTGAACTCATAACTGACGGTACAAGTATTGAAACAAAAGATAGGCTTATTGAAGAAATGGGCATAAAAAAGGATTTCAGGGTGTTTATAAACTCCATAATACCTTCCCCGTTTATAATAGGGTTTGTTAAGCCGAAGATATTTTTATCAGAAAATAGTCTCTCGGATTTGGAAACGGAGATTATATTAAGACATGAAATGACGCACTTAAAAGCTAAGGATTATTTTTATCGCAGGCTTATGTTTATGCTTTGTGTGATGTATTGGTTTAATCCTGCCGTACATATTTTTCTGAATAAATTCATTGAAATAAATGAAATGGCGTGTGATGAAGCCACATTAAAAAATTATTCAGACAGAGAAAAATTAATTTATGCAAAGCTTCTGCATGATATGGCGTGCAGTAAGCCTGATATAGAAAATATTATATGTTTAACAGGAAAAACAACGATAAGTCTCCAAAGGAGGATAATTAACATTATGAATAGTAAAAAAATGATGAAAAGGATACCCTATATTGCTTTATCAACACTGATACTTGGAATATGCCCTGTAATATCTTATGCGGCAACCAACAGCTCTATAGATATGCAGACTTATGTAATTGACATGCTGGATAAAGATATAGAAGAAACTGCTGATACTGAACTTATAGAACAGCAGGAAATGGATAATACGGATATTACAGCAGTTATGTTAGAGGAAGCAGTGCCTATGAGCGGAAGCGTTGACATAGACATAAATGTGGACGGTAAAATCAGGGTTATTACAAACACAGTATATATGAGAAAAGGTTCAAAAGTAACTTTTACATTATATGCTGACAATTCCGACAATAAGTTCAGAATCGGATTATTGGACAGTAAAAATAAAAAGGTTTTTGTAAATTCAAAAAGTGGAGAGGCTAGACATACATTTACGGTCAATACTTCCGGAGAATATAGACTTTTTATAGAGGGACTTGAGAATAAAAACATTCATATAACAGAAAGCATATATATAAAAAATTAAAATCATGCAAGCTTGTGTAGCAGATGTAATCTTGTAACATTAGGTGATTGCAAGAGCTGACTAAATCAATTTATTTATAAATAGTGAATGTATAATTTACTATAGGCACATAAGCAAAAATATTAATTTGATTTTAGTATTTTGCAAGTACCTGTAGCGATAAAAAATCTAAAGAAAGGAAAGGAGTACAATTTTTATGAAAAAGATAAATCCTATGAGGTACAAGAATGGAGATTATTATTTTGTTTAGTTTTGGAATGTTGCTATAATCAAGTATTTTTCGATATTTTAATACTGGCAATATAAAAGAATAGAAAAATATATATTTGAAGATTTTTATTAAGCAAGGAGGAATGCAAGATGAAAAAATATTTAAAAATAATGTCTCTGGTATTAAGTATATGTTTATTATCATTGAATGTTGGATTTAATACTTATGCCTCAGAGAATGATACGTTGTATTATCAGGGTGTTGCTATTGAACAAAAAGAACTATCAGAAGACACATTAGAGTGGTTAGATTGGTATAATTCTTTATCTCTGGATGAACAAGATAGCATTAATTATGAGCCAGTAGACTTACAAAAGCTGATTGTCAATTCTGAAGATATTATAGTATCCGAACCAGAACTAGGTGAATTAGGCATAGATGACATAGTGCCTTTTGCATTAGGAGCACCAGTATATAATCCAAGTTGGTGGAATAATAGAAATTCGTATAAAGAGAGCTAATTGTTATGCCTATTCAATGGACATAATTCAAAATTTTGTAGGAAAATTACAGCCTGGTCAACTGTCAGGACGAACTTTTGAGGTATTATCTGAATCAAGTATCTTTAGTGCTGTTGTGCGTGATGGTTCTCGTTTAGGTGGAGGACGCTATATTAGAAGGTCAAGCTTAAGTGAACGTCCAGGTTCAGGAGAGTATAAAGTTGCTTTAGTCATTGCACCAGATAGGGATTACCATTGGTATGTACTTAACACTAATGGGTATTGGTCACACAAAAGAGGATATTTAAAAGTTACAAATGTAGATGCTAGTGGGAAAAGGATTACAAACCCTCAAACCTGCAACCGAAATTATGGAAATTTAAACTATTCAGTTTTCTGTGGCTTTTACATTGTAAAGAGAGGATAGAAATAGACAATTCAATTTTAACTAGAGAATATATTGATAGGTTAATACTTCTAAAAGGAAAAGAGAATATAAGTTGGAACGATTTTACAAAATTCACATACAAAGATATTGGAAGTGGGGGCTATGTATATGAATACCCAATGAAAAATAATGAATATTTATATATCATAGGTTATGACTTAAATATTAGTCCCAAATCCATTTATATTATTAGTGAAATAAAAGAGAAAATATCTATCAAATAATTACTTCTCAAAAGAGCTATATATAATCTCATATAGAGACAGGGTAGTTTTCTACCTTGTCTCTTATTTATAAAGGCATAGTAAAACTATATGATATTAATGCCTTTTGCTAAAGTTCTACTATGCAAAATGTAGAACTTTTTTTATTTTTCAAATTTATCTCAAAAACTTTGGCATTTTTGAAATTTCGTTGTTGTAGGTAGTGAAAGGGGAAACAGGAAATGTTCATAGTAAGAAAGTCATAAATCAAAGGGAGAAGAGCTGAATAAGGATTTTGAAATAGTAAAGGGCGGAAATATTGTAAAAGAAGTCAGAAAGCTTACTGATGAGGAGATGGATTCAAGGCTTAGACAGGTGGCAAGAATTGTAAAAATCGGTATGTTTATGGACAGATATCCGGCGGAGCTTTCCGGAGGGCAGCAACAAAGAGTTGCCATTGCCAGAACACTTGCCACAAGACCTCAAGTATTGTTTATGGATGAGCCGTTATCAAACCTGGATGCCAAGCTGAGACTTGAAATGCGTTATGAGTTACAAAGGCTTCATGTGGAGACCGGAAGTACATTTGTTTATGTTACACATGACCAGATGGAGGCAATGACTCTTGCGACTCAGATATGTCTGGTAGAAAACGGTGTATTGCAGCAGTATGCACCGCCGCTGGAAGTTTACACAAGACCTGAAAATCTTTTTGTTGCGGACTTTGTAGGCAATCCTTCCATCAACTTTGTTGAGGCAAAGGGAACTCAGCAAAATGACGGAAGTATTTCTTTGAATATTTTGGACGGAGTAAATGTAAAATTTATCCCGAATGAGAAAATAAAGCTGGATGAGTGGTTTGATAAAAGAGATGATGATATCACAAAAAAACAGGAACATCATAAGGAACTTTTAAAAAGCAAAAACTTTGTTGAAAAGTCAAATAAGGATGAGGTATTTAAATATCATATCGCAAAGGTTATGGAGGAAGACAGCAGTATACAAACAGATCCGGTACTTAGCAATGAGGATTTTGTGCTGGGTATAAGACCTGAAGCCATCGGTATTACATCCGGCGACGGACTTAAGACCACAATTTACGGAGCGATGCCCACAGGTATGGAAAGTACTCTAAAGCTTAGATTTGGTGATTATCTTCTTACCGGTGTAATATTTGGAAATACGGCATATAAAATAGGTGAAAATGTCAATATAAATATAAACGGAGATGAAATACTGCTATTTGACAGAAATTCGGGCAGAAGAATTGCTGCAGGCAGATTGGTTTTGGAAAATGCTTAAATATTGCTTCATAAGTTTTAAAAATGCTTAAATATTGGTATTGACAAATAAAGGTAAGTTAAATATAATTATTAATTGTGACATTAGAGATTGATGCTTATTCCAATGCCCCGGAGAGCATTTATCCATATAAAGCGAAGTTAAAAGATTAATGGAGGTCAGTCAATGAAAACTTTTATGGCTAATCCGGATAAGATCGACAGAAAATGGTATGTTGTCGATGCAAAGGGAGCTACATTGGGACGACTTGCTTCAGAAGTTGCAAGTGTATTAAGAGGAAAGAACAAGCCGGAATTTACACCACACGCTGATTGTGGAGATTATGTTATTGTAATCAATGCTGCAGAGGTAAAGGTTACAGGTAAAAAGTTAGATCAGAAGATTTATTACAACCATTCAGAGTATGTTGGTGGTATGAGAGAGACAACACTTCGTGAGCTTCTTGCTAAGAAGCCTGAGAGAGTTGTAGAGCTTGCCATCAAGGGCATGCTTCCAAAGGGACCACTTGGTAGAGATATGTATAGAAAGCTTCATGTTTATGCAGGCGAGACTCATGGACATCAGGCACAGAAACCGGTAGTAATGGAAATTAAAGGCTAATAATCTTTAAGAAGGAGAATGGTATGGCTAACGATAAGTTTTACGGAACAGGTAGAAGAAAAAGTTCTATCGCTAGAGTGTATCTTGTGCCGGGAACAGGCAAGATAACAATAAATAAAAGAGATATTGATGAGTATTTTGGTCTTGAGACATTAAAGGTTGTTGTTCGTCAGCCTTTAGTAGCTACAGACAATGTAAATAAATTTGATGTACTTGTAAATGTTTGCGGTGGCGGTTTCACAGGACAGGCAGGCGCTATCAGACATGGTATATCAAGAGCACTTCTTCATGCAGATGAGGAATACAGACCGACTTTAAAGAAGGCAGGATTCCTCACAAGAGATCCAAGAATGAAAGAGCGCAAGAAATACGGTCTTAAATCAGCAAGAAGAGCACCACAGTTCTCAAAGAGATAATAAAGACACAAAATTATACCCGGTATATGCGAGGAAAACCTTGTATATACCGGGTTTTTCTTTGTTTGAAATTCTACCTGATTTTGCGTACCGATAGTAAGATAGTAACTTACCGGTAACACTGTATTATGATCTTCCGTAAGACTTTTACAATCTTTTGTAAGATTGTCATATAAATGTTTAAGACATCCTTATATCCCAAATATTACTTTAATCTTAAAAAAACATAAAAATGCTATGGACAGATATAAAAAGGCAAGGTAAAATAATAATTAACAAAACAGTGTATATATAGTGTAAATTCATCAAGTATATTCATAAATTTTTATATAAAACACAAAATTTATAAATGACTGATAAAAATATCTTAATTTGTATAGTAAAAACACTGGTTGCTTTAAGTGGGAGGACAAGATGAATAAGAGGTTGGGTATTATTTTTGCAGTGATTCTGATTACTGCGATTATTGTAGGATGTACGGGATTTGGAAGAAAAAATGATAAGCCTGTAGTTCTTACACTTTGGCATGTGTATGGCGGTCAGACAGATTCTCCTCTAAATCAGACAATTGACAGATTTAATGAGACCACAGGTAAAGAAAAGGGTATAAGGATACAGGTTACAAGTGTGTCAAATACCAATACTATACATGAAGCGGTAATTGCGGCTGCAAATAAAGAGCCGGGAGCCGCAGAACTTCCTGATATGTTTGTATCATATCCAAAGACTGTATTGTCTTTACCGGATAAGGATATATTGGTGGACTATAAGGATTATTTCAATGAGGAAGAGTTAAAGGCATTTATACCGGAGTTTATTCAGGAGGGAATGATTGATGATAAGCTTATGGTATTCCCTGTAGCAAAATCAACTGAGATTCTTTTTGTCAACAGAACATTGTTTGACAGGTTTTCAAAAGAAACCGGAGCCAAGGAAGAGGAACTTGCGACCTGGGACGGAGTGTTTAATATGGCAAAGCTTTATCAGAAATGGTCAGATGATAAAACACCTGATATTGCAAATGACGGAGGGAACTTTTTTGTTCATGACTATCATTTTAATTATTTCCAGGTGGGATGTGAGTCTTTAGGCGAGGATTTCTTTTCGGATATAGCTGATGGAGGAAAGCTTGCATTCGGTGAGAAGTTTAAACAGATTTGGCAGCCGTATGCAAATGCCGCAATATCAGGCGGTGTATGGCTTCGTGACGGATATGCAACAGAGCCGCTGCGAACAGGAAAGGCTATAGTTAGTGTGGCTTCATCTGCAAGTGTTTTATACTATGAAGATGTGGTGACATATGAGAATAATATATCTGAACCTATAGAAGTCATATCATACCCTGTGCCTATCTTTGAAAACGGAAAAAAGATGGTTATGCAAAGAGGTGCCGGATTTTGTACCGTAAAATCCACTAAAGAGCGTGAGAAGGCTGCGGCTGAATTTTTAAAATGGCTTACAGAGCCTGAGAATAATATTGAATTTGTAGTTAAAGCCGGCTATATGCCTGTGACGGAGAAGGCATTTGAAGAATTGCCAAATGCGTCTGAAAAGCTTGAAAATCTTAAGTATAGGAGCTTATATGAGGCTTTAGCAAAAACCAAGAAAGATTATACTTTCTATGTTGCACCACAACTGCCGAATTATCTTGATTTGGAGATGCATTTTGAAAAAAATGTCAGACTTGAACTTTCAAGAGTAGAGCAAGAGTATAAGGATGCTTTGCAAAATAATACTCAAACCGATATAAATACTTATATTGAGGAGGCATACGAAAATCTGGTGCAGGCTATGAAATAACCCGGAGATAAAATATGGACCTGAAAAATGAAATAAATAAGCCTGTAAATACGAAAAAAACATCCATTCTTGATATATTTAAGGGAACAAGCAAACAGAGCCGGTCAATGCGAAGCAAGCTTATGTTATATTTGTTTTGCCTGGTGTTGGCAGGTACAGGTATACTGCTGTTGTTATTGGTGGCAGGCGGTGTTTTTTCAGAGAGTGGAACCAGACTGGAACAGTACTTACAAGTACATTTGCAAAATCAAAAAAAGGATATAAAGGAGAGGGTGGATCTTTTTACGACCAATGGTATAGATCTGTCAAAGCGGCTTTCAGGATTTTTGGAAAGAGAAGTGCTATCCTATCCCTATGATATAAAATCACTTGATAATAATGAGGAGGCTCTTAGAAAGATGCAGGAGAATATGTATCTCTTGCTGGAGAGTAAGCTTCATGTTACAAGGGCAAGCGGAGTGTTTGCGGTATTGGATACTACAGTCAATACCTCTGCTCCCGGAGCTGAACATTCACGCAGCGGTGTATATTTAAGAATTGCAAATATAAGCGGAAATGTTTTGGAAGATGATGTTTTTTTGTTTCGAGGAAATCCCAATGTAGCAATGCAGAATAAAATACAGATTCATAATCGCTGGAATATGGAATTTGATATACAAAACATGGATTGGTATAATGAGCAGATTTCAGCTGATAATAAAAAGTCGCTTTCAGAAAACTATTTATGGATCAACAGACAGCATTTGGAGGATACATGGGAAAATTGTATATTCCTAACTATACCTATTATCGGAAGTGAGTCCGGTAGATATGGAATATGCGGACTTGAAATAAGCAGCCTGTTATTTAGATTAAGCTATCCCAAATATGAAAGTAAATATGGTGATATGGTGACTATAATTGCCCCGACAGATCAGGGTAAACTATTGGTATCTGACGGATTATGCGGTTCTCAGGGCAGCAGTTATATAAATGAAAATGAAGATCTCTTTATCGATCCCGGTAAAACATATAATACTTATTTTAATGCACAGGGAAAATATATAGGAATACAGCAGCCTATAGACGGAGTATTTGACTTACAGGGAAGACAGTGGTCTGTTGCGGTGCTTGTTTCATATAACAGCTTTAAGGAACAGGAAAGATATGAAAAACTGGTTCTGGTAATTATTTTAATGATGTTCAGCCTTGTTATGCTTTTGATATCATTTATAATATCCCGTAGATTTGTTAAACCTATTGAGAGAGGAATTGAAAATTTAAAAACAGAAGATTTTTATAAAACCCAAAATCACTCAGGTATCAAAGAAATAGATATACTTGCCGAATTCTTAAAAACAAAAGAGGAGCAATATAAGAACAAGGGAGGGGCATTGCCTAAGGAGGTAGAAGAACTTTTTGATCGTTTTATAGAAAATTCAAAGGAGCTGACCTCATCTGAGAGAAATATTCTCGGATACTATGCCAAGGGGCATGAGATTTCCGAACTTCCGGATTTGCTTTGTATCAGTTTAAATACGGTTAGAAAACATAATAGAAATATCTATATGAAACTGGAAGTAAATTCAAAAGACGAGCTACAGATATATCTTGATCTGTTGATAAGATGCGGAAGAATAAATGAAATAATATAGAGGTAAATACACTGCATATATGCATAATTAATGTGATATGTGGTGTATTTTTTTATGCAAAACATTGGTATTCAATAGATAGTATTTGAAAAACGAACTTAAAAGTATCCGTCGGATAATATATTTTAAAATAAAAAAGTGATATGAATAGTATAAGCGGTAATTGAGTTTATGCCGGATATAAAATCAGGCAAAAGATTTTATTTTAGGCAGGAGAGCTATGATAGGTTGAGGCCTTTATAAGAGTAGAGGAGATTTCAAAGTCTGAGCTCTTTTTATTTATAATAAGTGGATTTTAAGTAAATTTACACGAGTGGAGGGGTAAAATGAAGATTAAAAAGAAAATAAAAAAGAACCTGCCGGTAACACTACTACTTATATTTATTATACTTATATCGACATCCTGTATAATAACAGATAAAAACGAAACAAAGTCTGCAAAAGAAACTACCGAAAAAGAAAGTAAAAAAAAGGATGAACAAAAGACTAAGGATAAAAAGAAAGATAAAGAGAATAAAAATTCAGTATCCGAGTTGCCCTATATCCTTTTAGAAAGAACAGGTGAAGGACATTTTGATGAGGACTTTAATTATTTGTATATTATTCATAATGTACATCTTAAATTAGAGCAGACAACAAAAGAGTTTGAGCCGCTTATCAAGGCATTTGATAAGTATAATAAGGAGGCGGATGAAGTATATAAATATGAGCTTATGGAATTGGCATCCCCTCCACAATATACAGAGGAAGAAGAGTCGGAATATGGACAAATAACCCAAAGTGTGGGAACATCCACATATATTATAAGAGCGGATAAGGCTGTAGTAAGCATAGTAAATTATAAAAATGCCTATTATGGAGGCGGAAGTATTGAATATCTAAGATACTCCACCAATTTTGATACAGCCTCAGGTAAGGAACTTGCATTTTCTGATGTGGTCAAGGATGAAAATAAATTCTTAGAACTGGCAGATGCAAGAGCAAAAGAATATTATGATGATTTAAAACCTTCTGAGAGAATAAAAGAGGATGGAAAAGAGCTTACTTGGACTATAGGCTCTGAGGGAGTATCATTATATTTTGATATATATGAGCAGCAAGCATATGAAGAGCTGCCAAGGATTGTAACAGTTTATTTTGATGAAGATAAAAGTATATTTAATTCAAAATATACAAAGGCAGAGGATGAATATGTGACTCCTCTTGTAAAAGGAATGAAGCTGGAACTTGATATTGACGGTGACGGCAAAAGGGAGTCTGTATATGCCGATAAAATACTAAGTGAAGGTCCGGAAGTTTATGACAGTATGTATTCGGGAATAAAAATTGTAGCCGGAGATAAAGAGAGCCAAAGAATCGACGGCTATGACTATGAGGCATATATAATTAAAAAATCAGGTAAATACTATATGTATGCATTTATGAGTGAATTGGATGATGCAAAATTACTGTATATAGTAGATCTTTCAAATATTGATCAAATTGAAGATGAAAACCTGTATGTAAGTATCGGAAGCAGAGAGAATGATTGGAAAAGAAGTGATGGTGTGGAAAAATTTTACAGCCTGAATGAAACTTTTACCAACCCCGATTTTTTTATGGGATCATTCAGATATGATGTATTGGGTACAAATACCTGTATGACAAAGTGGACTATAAAAGATGATGCCTATCCTGAGGCGGGACAAAGATATAAACTTACAGATAACAGTGTATTGCATACAAAGACAGATATATCCTGTACCGAGGTTGACGGAAAAGGAAATGAAAAGAATGAAGCGACCATACCAAGTGATTCCTATATATTATTGCTATACACAGACAAAGAGTATGTGGATGTAAGAATTATAGATGAAAAATATGTAGATGAACTCGAGTGGGGAGGAGTTGAAGAGAGGTATTTTGAACTTAATGACAAAAGCCTTTCAGATTATGAAGGCAGCTGTTATAGATTCAGGCTTGAAAGTGATGAGTATGGCCGGGATAAAAAGGTGAATGGAATAAACATAAATGAGCTTTTTGAAGGTTTATCATACTCTTCATAGCTTTAGATTATGTGTTGTATATCATATAGGAGAAATATAATGAGATATAGAAAACTATGGTTTTTTGCTATATTAGTTATGTTGATTATTGCATTTTCAACATCATGTAAAAAGCCGGATAATGACGGTGTGAGGGATGAAAAATTATCTGTTGAAAAGGAAAGTGAAATTGAAGAAGAAACTAAAAAGGATGAACAAAAAGATTTCGTATTAGAAAAAGAGGGTAAAAAGAAAAAAACATCAAACATACCTCATATAATTTTGAAGGAAATAATAGAGGAATGTAACGATGATGAGATTGGCAGCTCGTTGTACAGAATAAGAAACAATATGCTCCAACTAAAGGATGAAGGAAAAGATTTTGAAGCGCTTAACAATGCCTTTAAAGAATATAATAAAGAAGTAAGCGAAAAAATGGCATATACAAAGGAGTCTATGGATGAGCTGGCAGAGAGTGAAAAATCCAACAGACTCTCAGGATTTGGAGAAAATACAAGATTATATGAGACTGATACATATATAATGAGGGCGGATAATGTTGTAGTAAGCATACTTAATTATACAGAGTATGATTATACAGGTGGGAATCCGGGGTATATAAGAAGTTCAGCCAATTTTGATACTCTTAGCGGAGAAAATATAAAATTCACTGATGTGGTAAAGGATGATGAAAAATTCTTTGAAATGGTGGATAAGAGGGCAAAAGAAGATTATGAAGAAAGTAATATCACAAAGCCTTCAAAGTATGCTAAGGAGATTAAAGAAGACGGCTATAAGGATCTTGTATGGACAATAAGTCCCATGGGAGTTACCTTATATTTTGATACGGAGATACTTGGGAAAAATACTGACGGTCCACAGGTTATTACGATTTCTTTTGAGGAAGCGAAGGATATATTTGAGCCGAAATATATATATAAAGATAAAGACTATGTATTCCCTGTAGTTGCGGGAAATATGAATCTCCATTTTGATATTGACGGTGACGGCAAACAGGAAAATGTGTCCGTAGATCCGGTTTATAATCAGAATGCAGAGACTCTTGATATATATGAAACAGGATTAATGGTATATGGAGGGAAATCCGGAGAAAAGGAAATATCGGGTTATGATGGAAGAGCCTATCTGGTAAGAAAAAATGATAATTACTATATGTATGTATTTATTGTAGATGAAATAAGTGCTCTTTACAGTCTGGACCTTAAAGGTGTAGAGACGGAAAATGATTATGATATGCTAAGCCTGAGCATAAGAGACAACTCATGGGAGCAGGACGGGAATATCGAAAGGTATGAAGCATTAAAAGAAACATTTACAGATACAAAATCTTTTATGGTGGAAACAATGGGTTATCTACTCGGTACTGTGATAGCAGAAAAGCAGTGCTGTGTAGGAGATGAAGGTAAGCCTGAGATAAGCAGCGAGCGTGGAAAAGCTTCATCAGAGATTGCTTTGTATACTTTAAAGGATATTGAATGTATGTTGGTAGATGAAAAAGGTAATATAAAAAGTGAAGATGTTGTGTTATCGGCTGATTCATATATTTTGCCAATCTATACCGATAATGAGAAATTTGTTGATGTAATAACTATAGATGAAAAATACCTGGATGCCTTTGGAGAAGAAGGGGATAGATACTTTATATTAAACAAGAATATTTTTTCGGATTATGAGGGGTATTGCTACAGAATAATGGTTGAAACAGATGAAGAAGGATTTAATAAGGTCAACGGAGAAGATTTGGAGAAAATCTTTGAAGGGATAATGTATGCAGGATAAAATGATGATTAAAGGCAAATATATTTTAAAATAAAAGAGGAGGGATGGTATGCGTTATCAGATTGAGGGTGGAAACCTTCCGGCAGTGGTTATAGAGCTTGAACCCGGCGAGGTTATCATTAGCGAAGTAGGTGGAAGAACATGGGCAAAAGGACCTATAGACACAGACACCAAAGCAACGGGAGGAATAGGAAAGGCTATTGGAAGAATGTTTAGTGGTGAAAGCTTTTTTATGAGTCATTATACTGCGAAGGGGCATGCTGAAATAGGTTTTTCTTCATCCTTTGCCGGAAGTATCATTGCAAAAGAACTTAAGGCGGGAGAAAGTATAATCTGTCAAAAATCAGCATTTCTTTGTGCAACATCTGAAGTCAGTCTTTCCATTCACTTCCAAAAAAAGATAGGTGCAGGGTTCTTTGGAGGAGAAGGCTTTATAATGCAAAAGGTAACAGGACCGGGAACTGTATTTTTAGAACTTGACGGATATGTAAAAGAGTACGATCTTAATCCGGGAGAACAGGTAGTATGTGATACAGGATTGATCGCACTGATGGATGAGAGCTGTACTATGGATGTAGTAGTTGTAAAGGGAATTAAAAATAAATTCTTTGGAGGTGAAGGACTGATAGATACAGTAGTAACAGGACCGGGGAAGGTGTATATTCAGACAATGTCATTGCCAAGGCTTGGAGAGATGTTGACTCCGTTTATAAAAATCAGTAAACAATAAATATTATAAAGAAGGGTAAAAAGATGAAGAAATTATTTGGAATGAAATTATCAGGTTTTGTATGGTTGCTTTGTGGAATGATACTATTATCTATGATGCTTGCAGGTTGCACAGGTAAGGCGGCAAAATCCTCAGATGCAGGATATTATGTACTGGATTCTGCAAGCATGGAAGGTGCGGAGCTGAAAAAAGAAGAACTTGAAGCAATCGGTATGGCATACTATATAGTATTTAACGATGACGGCAAAGGTATAGCCAACTTTGACGAACCGACAGAAATAGAATGGGGAGACGGCAAATTCAGTGCTGACGGCGAAACTATCGAATATACCATCAAAGGTGATATTTTGACGATAGAAATCGAAGAATATACTATAAAATTTAAGCGAAGCAATGAAACACCACCGTCAGCATAATAAAAAAAGAATTCAATGGCATGAATCTTTAAAAATAGGGAGACTCTAAGTGAGTCTCTCTATTTTTGTATTATTAGTGAAATATATGTCTTATTTTTGCTTTTTTAGGATTTGCTTATATACTGATAGGTATACCTGTAAAGCCACCTGTATTCACAATAGACGGTACAAAAATCATCGTAAGCAAAACAAAAGTGTCTGAGCTGTTGGATAGCGGATTTGATATTTATATAAAGGAAGATAATTCTTCATACAAATATGAGGAATTATTGACAGACAATTCGTTTATTAAGTATGAAAAAGGTCAAAATATAACCATAGAAAAAGGCTATCGACGGAATGGTGAATCAATGGGAAATATGCCCTATTTACTGGTGAAAGACGGAACTGTTATTGCAGGTATGGACTTTTATGGAAGTATGAAAGAAGATATGGATATAGAAGACTCTAAAGTTATTCATATTTGTATGGATGAGAATTGTGTAGCATCATCAAAGGAAAAATTTATTGATATAAAATTTGAAAGTATGAATTTACTTGATAAATTGGAACTTGAGGCAGTAAAAGAGGTATTTGGCAAAAAGTTATGGCTAAGACCAAGCGGATATAATGATGATACAACAGATTTTGTATATGGAATAGCATGGCGTACCAATAGTGAAAGTTTATTTTGGAACGAGTATTATTGCTATATTCGTTTTGATGAAAACAAGAAAATGAGGGAATTTACGCTATCAACAAGTATAGCAAGAGATAAAAAGTAAAGCGGTAATTTTATGATTGAGAGTGATAGAATAATTGCGTTTTTTTTGTATTTAGGATATATTATTGTAAGTATAAATTATTTTATCAAGCATAGGAGATTCATATGGAATTAAAGCAGGAACTTATAATAGTCTTGGACTTTGGAGGTCAGTATAATCAATTAGTTGCAAGACGAGTAAGAGAGAATAATGTATATTGTGAAATCTATTCATATAAAACACCTTTGGAAGAAATAAAGAAGAAAAATCCAAAAGGTATAATACTTACAGGAGGACCGGACAGCTGTTATCTGCCTGATTCAGCCACATATTCAAAAGAACTTTTTGCACTCGGAATTCCTGTGCTTGGGCTCTGCTACGGAGCACAGCTTATGCAGCATCTCCTTGGCGGAAAGGTAGAAAGAGCCGATATAAGAGAGTATGGCAAAATACAGCTTACAGTGGACAAGTTAGAAAGTGAATTATTTGAAAATGTACCAAAGGAAAGCATAGTATGGATGAGTCATACCGATTATATAAGTAAGCTGGGTGAAGGGTTTGAGATTACATCACATAGCAAAGACTGTCCTGTGGCAACATATGAAAATACTGAAAAAAAATTATATGGAATTCAATTCCATCCTGAGGTACTGCATTCAGAGTACGGCTCAGTGATTCTTGGGAATTTTATAAAGAGTGTTTGTAAATGCGAATGTAACTGGAAGATGGATGCCTTTGTAGAGAGCAGCATAAAGGCAATCAAGGAAAAGGTAGGAAATGGCAAGGTTCTATGTGCCCTTTCAGGTGGAGTGGATTCATCAGTTGCGGCAGTAATGCTAAGTAAGGCAGTAGGAGAGAACCTCACCTGCGTATTTGTAGACCACGGACTTCTTAGAAAGAACGAGGGAGATGAGGTAGAGGCGGTATTTGGCCCTAACGGCAACTACAAGTTAAACTTCATCAGAGTAAATGCTGCAGAAAGATTCTATGCAAAGCTTGCAGGTGTAAGCGAGCCTGAAAAGAAGAGAAAGATAATAGGCGAGGAGTTTATCAGAGTATTTGAAGAGGAAGCAAAAAAAATCGGTAAAGTAGATTTCCTCGTACAGGGAACCATCTATCCGGATGTAGTAGAATCCGGTCTTGGCGGCGAGAGTGTAGTAATAAAATCTCATCACAATGTAGGAGGACTCCCTGACTATGTAGATTTCAAAGAAATCATAGAGCCGCTTAGAGATCTCTTCAAGGATGAAGTAAGAAAAGCCGGACTCGAACTTGGTATTCCAAAACATCTTGTATTCCGTCAACCATTCCCGGGACCGGGCCTTGGCATAAGAATTATCGGTGAAGTAACCGCCGAGAAGGTAAAGATAGTACAGGATGCAGATGCCATATACCGTGAGGAGATAGATAAGGCAGAGCTTTCAATGGAAATCAACCAGTACTTTGCAGCCCTCACCAATATGAGAAGTGTAGGAGTAATGGGTGACTACAGAACCTATGACTACGCCATAGCTCTCCGCGCCGTAAAAACAATAGACTTTATGACAGCCGAAGCCGCAAGACTTCCCTGGGAAGTACTTGAAAAGGTGACCAACAGAATTATCAATGAAGTAGACCATGTAAACAGGGTGCTTTATGATATAACAAGCAAGCCACCGGGGACGATTGAGTTGGAGTAACGGGAGTAAATATGTTACTGTTGTAAAACTGTTGAAAACAGTGACTTTTAGTGGTTTGAAAGGGTGGAAAACATATTGTTGATATTATTTGGATACTAAAGATAAGAAAAAGTAGCATCCAAAGAGAGTTGTTGAATTGAGTGAGTTTTACAAGCGATACTTATTCTTATTGCAAAAAGGACAATAAGGTAAGTAATTTGTTTAGAAAGCCTTTCATCATTTTGGTGAGAGGCTTTTCGTGAAAATAGTGGGTGACAAGTTTGAATTTACCGAAAAAAATAACTTTCAGTTTTACACAGAATGGTTTCTTTAGGAGGCTGAATTATGATTACTTCAAAGGTGACCAAGAATGATCTGAAAATTTGGAAAGCACTTTTTGAAAATAACAGAGAGCGTTTAGTTGAAAATAGAATAAGCGGAAATGATCTTAACGAATACTTTTGCTCCAATTATGTGTATAATCAAGTGGACATTCCTGAACTTACTGAGGCTGTAACCTGTAATGCTCGTGAAAATGGATCGAATACTCCTTTAATTCGAACTTATGTAGTTCATGGCAATGTATATGTGGGAATTGATCTTGAAACAGGTTTTTTCCATGTTGAATCTGAAGATGTGAAAGTAGTGGCACAAATATGGGATGATTTGTTCATTAGTAGAGGATTGAGTAAGAAAGACTTAGATAACTATGTTATTGTAGGTCAGTATTTATCATTGCTGAAATATTAAATCTTAGTTTGTGGAGGATCAGAACATGAAAGATAAGAATACTTTGATACCTATAGACGAAACAAATATACCGGATATGATTTATACTGTTCAAGGACGACAGGTCATGATAGATAGTGATTTGGCCGGTTTATACCAAGTTACAACAGGTAATTTGAATAAAGCAATGAAAAGAAATGCTGCAAGGTTTCCTGAGCAGTTTTGTTTTCAATTAACAGAGATGGAATATCAAAACTTGAGATTCCAAAATGGAACCTCAAGTACAAACAATGCACATGGCAGAAGACGATATATGCCCTATGTTTTCACAGAACAGGGGATTGCAAGGTTGTCTGCCGTACTTAAAAGTGATATTGCAGTGGATGTAAGCATAAAAATCATGGATACTTTTGTTAGAATGCGTAATTTCTTTATTTCAAACAAAGATATGTTTTCTCGTCTTGATAGAGTGGAATTAAAACAGCTGGAAACAGATAAGAAACTGGAAGAAGTATTCAACTACATTGCAAGCAATACAGAGGTAAGGCAGAAGACTTTCATGATAGGTTTTTGATTATTGATGATAAAGAGGGCTATTTAATAGGTGCATCCATAAAAGATGCAGGCAAGAAAAGCTTTGCAATAACAAAGATTGAAGGCGTAGATATAGTTCGGGATTTGATTAAAAAAGTGGGGAATAAAGATATAAACCTTAAGTAATAAAAATTTTTTTAAAAGAAGAATAGTGATAAAAATACCTTTAATCACTGTTTGTACTACCCTTTGGTGGAGGAAAGGAGCATAAAATGACAGATGAAAAATTAGTTCAAATGGGATTGAATGGTAATGATTCTCTAAAAATGATTTTATCGGGATATGTTGAAAATGATAAGAATGAGAATGATGGAGAAAAAGTAGGTGTAGTTTCTGTTATGTTTGTGTCTGAAAACAAGGAACTTGTAAGTAAAAAAATGGAAGAATTTGAAGCAAAATATCCTGAAAGATATTTTATGGTGTACAGTGTTCCACTGGATACTGAACTGGAAGAATTAAACCATTATCCATCAATTGCCATTTTTGAAAGTGATTTAAAGTAGAATTTTTGGTGATTTGGCAATTGTAATATAATAACTATATTAATATACAAAAATAGATTTATTTTACAGTAAAAACTGATATGAAAGGTTTAGTGATGAGAATAGCAGTGAGTGCTTGTTTACTTGGAGAGAACTGCAAATATAATGGCGGGAACAATTATAGTGAAAAGTTAGTTGATTATATTAAAGGTAATGATGTGTTGTCTGTCTGCCCTGAGGTCATGGGAGGACTACCGGTACCAAGAGAATCGGCGGAAATTGTGAATGGCGTGGTAAGTCATAAAGACGGTACCTCAGTTGATAAAGAATTTAGAAAAGGTGCAAAAAAAGCATTGGAAATAGTAAAAGAAGAAAATGTAGATCTTGTTATACTGCAATCAAGGAGTCCATCATGTGGAGTTAATTCAATATATGACGGTTCTTTTTCGGGTAAGCTTATTTCCGGTAAAGGAGTATTTGCAGATTTACTGCAAAAGAATGGGATAAAGGTGATGGACATTGCGGATTTATAGATACTTTGGCTTGTAAGTACAATATATATATATATTTTGCTTTGGAAGTACTGAACATTAAGTATGCATATACTAAGCATTGCATAGCCTGTAAATATTACGGAAAAGCTAGTTGCAAAGGAGATTTATGAGAAAAGAGTTTGAAATAAATAATTGAATGAAGGATACTTATAACTTTCTTTGCAATTAAGATGATAATTATGTATAAAGATAAATTTAGTATTTATGAGGTGTTAAGTTGGAGAATTGTGTTTATATTATTTCAGGACCGCCTGCTGTGGGGAAAAGTAGTGTAAGTAATGAGTTGGCTTATACTTATGATAAAAGTGCCGTTATAGAAGGAGATATGATTTATCTGATGATTAGAAGCGGTTTGGTGGCACCGTGGGAAGACAAGGGCTATTATATGGATTTGCTTTGGGATAATATAATAAGTATTACCGATAATTTAATTAAAAGAGATATTACAGTAATAATAGAATATGTAATATTTAAGGAGCAAATTAAAAAAATTGAAAGTTTTTTAAAAGCAAGGCAAATAAAATTAAAATACTGTGTTTTGTTGGCAGAAGAACAGACACTTAAAGAAAGAGATTTATCCAGAGCAGAAATAGAAAGAACCGGTGATTTATCAATTAGATCAAGAGAGGAGTTTTTATCTAAAAATATCAGTAGTGATAATTTACTTTATACGGATAATTTAGACATTAAAGAGATTGCTAATATAATAAAATCTTCAGATAGATTTTTTGTTTAAGAGTTATTATAAATTTTGAATTCATATCTAAAAGTATAGGATAAAGGAGATTTAATACTTGGGAGCATACAGAAAGTTTTGTATTTATACTTTGCAAAGATGGAGAAAATGTTATAGTCAAAACACATGGTTTTTTATGCATACATTATTGAATGCTTTTAAGGATGAGGATTTTAGGTATAATAATTTAAATGTATATTATAAAAATGGAAGTTATGTTATAGTAGAGGAATAATTATTAAAAGGTAAAATCTATAACACAGGATTTGCAAAAATATACTAAAAATAGAAGGATTTATAAATAATGGGTATAAAAGTAAAAGATTATTATAATGTTCCTTATCTGGAAGAACTTGCCGATAAGATTTCGGCAGAAACTAAGGATTTTAATAAAGAGAAATTTTTTGAATTAACTAAGAGCAGTATAGAGGAGCTTGAATTTAATCAAAGGCAGGAGCTTGTAGCAAAGGCGCTACATGAAGCTTTTGATGCAAAATATAGTGATATAATTGCTGTTTTTACCAAGATTTTAGGTGATGAGTTAAGGGGTAATAGCGGTGCATTTACTGAAGGCTGGTGGTTGTGGCCAATCGGTAAATATGTTGAACTTTATGGAGATGAGTATTTTGATGTGAGCATAGCTTTCAGCAAGGAACTTACAAAAAGATTCACCTCAGAATATTGTATGAGACCTTTGATTAAGAAGGAGCCTGATAAAGCGTTGAAGATATTAAAGGATTGGAGTAAGGATGAGCATGAGAGAGTTAGAAGGCTCTCAAGTGAATGTTTAAGGATAAGACTGCCATGGGCAAAAAAGCTCTTCACCGCACTGGAATACTTTGATGAGTATTTTGAGATTTTAAGTAATTTAAAGGATGATAGGGACAAATATATACAAAAAAGTGTGGCAAACAATTTAAATGATTTGTATAAGGAAGATTCGAATAAATTTTACCTTATAATAGATACATGGAAGAAGGAAAATATCAGTAAAGAGTGTGAGTGGGTTATAAAACATGGTTCAAGGAATGTAAAAAGTACCTGTTATAACAGCTGAACTCAAGATTATCAACTTGAATTTATAAGAAATATTTAATATATTAAATGAAAGTTTATATATGGTAATCATGGAGGAGATATGTACTTAGGTAATAGAAAATTTTTAAAGGATTCTTTAGAGGTGGCAAATCAATATATAATTATTGCAAATTCAGATGAAAAAGCCGCCAATGCATTGGAAGGGTTAGGACTATATAATCAGGCATCATATTTTTATATCCAGGCAATGGAAAAGCAAATAAAGGCAAATATTGCTCAGATTGTAGATGTTACAAATACTTATTATAGGGATTTGATTAGAAATACTATGGGACATTCATTAGACAAGTCACTTGATCTTTTAATTAAAATCTATGCTAAAGGAGATGCTGTAGTTGCTGAACAATTAAAAAATCAATTGCTTACATTAGTACTCAAGGGCGTGAGATTTACAGCATTACATAATAATATAAGATATCCAAATTTTTATGAGATTAAGAAAAAGTATAGTATGATTGAAATCAACAAGTCAGATTGTGATGAACTTTCAAAGATGCTGTCAAACCTAAAGAATTACTTGAATGAAATGAAAAATAGATTTTAATATAGGAATTTAAAGGATATTAAAATTAAGATAGTATAAGGCATTTATTATTTGTATATTACGCACAAATAATAAATGCTTTTTTGTTGTATTTGTTGGTATCCATCAGATAATATTTGAGTATTTGCCCGTAAACTATCCGCCGGATAATATACTTCAGATAAAAAAGGTGTTATGAATAACCTAAGAGTTTATTGGAGGTCCTGCTTTACAAGTTAAGTAAGAGGATTTGATTGAACGATATGCAGTGGATTTAATATCTCAATGGACTTATTAGAGATTACAGCTCATATCAGTTATGGAGGTGGTACTAAAAATAAAATAATAATATGTAACTAAAATCAAAGAGGAATTTAGAGGCTGTATTTAGAAATTATTTTACGGAATCTAAAAATAAAAAGGAAAGGATCAAATGTATGGAACAGATAAATAAAACTTATATAAATATTCTAAAGGTAATATTTTTTATATTTTTAGTATTAGCCTTTCTGAGTGTATTCACAAAAATATCATATGCCATGATGGGAGGAGTAATAGGTGTTTTTGAATATAAGGATGAGAATAATGCTTTGATAAAGACCGATCAAAAAGGTATGAACAGTGTAGGTGGTATAACTGAGTATGAAGTATTGCTTGATGATGAATTTAGAGTAAATGGAAAAGTGTATAGAACAGATATAGTTCAAAGTGATATTGATCCTTCAAGAGGCACTTATAATCCTATAGATAATAAATTCAGAGCTAATGACGGACCGCATTGGCCGGTTTTCGGGCCTGATGTGACTATTGCACCACCATATACAGTGAGATGCACCACACAAGGATTTTCTTATAGTATCAGATATGTGGATGAAGCGGGTAATGAGCTTATACCATCAAGTTACGGAGTGGCTTACACTAATGAATGGAAGGATCTGACTATGGAATTTAGTGCGACTCTGTATGATCCGGGAACGGAGTATATAGTAAAGCAGCAGCAGGCATATCCTCCTGCAAATTATGTATATAATTCAGCTACTGATGCTAAGGTAATGGTAGGTCCGGACGCACCTGTCCAAACATATTATCTTATAAAATGTGTAAAAAAACCTGTACCGTTAAACTATACAATACATTATGTGGATGAATCAGGTAATACTTTGATACCGGATATAGCAGGAAGTATTCCTAATCAGGATATTATGACATGGATACCTTTAAATACTGAATTTAGTGCAACAGTATATGATGCAGGAAATGTATACAAGATAAAACAAACACAAGCATATCCGGCATCAATATACAACTATATTTCAGCTTCTGATGCTAAGGTGTTGGTAGGAAGGGATACAGGCACAGGTAGTATCTATGATGATTTCAGAATAGTTTGTGAAAGGAAAGTTTCACCGGGAACAACGCCAACACCGGGAACAACACCAACACCTGGAACAACGCCGACACCGGGAACAACGCCAACACCTGGAACAACGCCAACACCGGGAACAACGCCAACACCGGGAAAGACGCCAACACCGGGAACAACGCCGACACCGGGAACAACGCCGACACCGGGAACAACGCCTACACCGGGAACAACACCAACACCGGGAACGACGCCGACACCGGGAACGACACCGACACCCGGAACAACACTAACACCCGGAACGACACCGACACCGGGAACAACACTGACCACAGGACCTTTAGCATATACAATCAGATATGTGGATGAATCGGGAAATGCCTTGACACCTGATGTAACCGGAAGTATAGCTGACGGCAACACAATGAGATGGATACCTTTAAGTATGGAGTTTGTTGTAATCCCTGCCTCAGGAGATATTTCTATGAAAACTGTATATAAAGTAAAACAGTCACAAGTATACAGTAATTCAGTATATCAGTATAATTCATCAAATGATGCTAAAGTTTTGATTGGTAAGGATTTTTCCGGAACAATTCATAATAATTATACAATTGTTTGTGTAAAGGAAGACTCTACTAAAATAACGAATAAAATTAGTGATATAATTGAAACCGAGAAAAAGCCTTTGGCGACACCAAGTGATATAGTCACTATCAGACCGAACAGCAGAGGTGCAGACGGTGATGATGACTCAGGCGGCAGCGGCAGTTCAGGAAGAAGTGGAAATTCAGGAAGTGGTGGCAGTACTTCCGGAATCAGAAAGAATCCGAATGACAGCTCTACATCTACAAAGGTAAAACAGGGCTGGATTTTAGAGAATGATACATGGTATTACTATTCCGGAACTTCAAGAAGTACATTGAAAAAGGGATGGCATCATGATCCTCAGGATGGTCGTTGGTATTATCTGGATCTAAATACCGGAGCAATGCTTATGAATTGGCAGTTGATAAATAATAATTGGTATTATTTTAATCCATATACACCTAAATGGACCTGGGAACTTAGAAATGACGGTGAATGGTATTATAAGAATCTTGAAAACTCAAGACCTCTTGGCTCAATGTATTCAAATGAGAAAACACCTGACGGATACAATGTGGATGGAAACGGTTACTATGTTCATTAAATGAAGTTTATTTATTAAAGTGACTTAATATTCCCATTTAAGAAGCGGTTTAGATATACAGGAGGGAGGGGTAGTGGATAGAAAATTGCAGGATGGCTTGATTGACTGTTCAACAGATAATGAAATAGTTTTTAAGGTATGCTGTGAAGAATGCAATAAAACACAGCTTGAAATCAGGAAAAGATTTTCCAAGGCAGGCATTACTCCTGAAAAAAAAGAAAAAATAATGTTTTATCATATTTTATATAAAAGAGAATGGGAAAAATTAAGGGATGATGCGATAAATAAATTAAATGAGCAGTTCAATATTTGCCCGATTTGTAAAAGAATGGTATGTGATAATTGCTTTCTTATATGTGATGAAGTTGATATGTGTAAGAGCTGCGCAAAGATTCTGGAAGAAAAGGGCAAAAGCGTTTCAGAATTGGAATGATAAAATGGCATGATTTTACAGAGCTACCACATCAGAATGTGGAAGCTCTGTTTTTACTATTATGAAAATCTTCCATTGGACATTTTATAGACCTCATCTGCCAAAGACATGGTGGATTTTCTATGTGAAACCAATACAATAGTTTTTCCGCTGCTTTCTTTTGAAAGCGATTTTAAGATAATACCCTCATTTAAAACATCCAGATTGCTTGTAGGTTCATCTAAAAGCAGGAAATCACCATCATGCAAAAATGCTCTGGCAAGTCCGATTCGTTGCTTTTCACCATCAGATAAAGAATCACCAAGTTCACCAACATTTGTTTCATAACCTTTTGGAAGGCTTGTAATAAAGTCATGAATACTTGCCTTTCTTGCGGCATTTTGAATTTCTTCCATACCGGCATTTTGCTTTGCAACTCGTATATTATCTGCAATACTGCCCTTAAACATAACTGTATCTTGAGTCACATAGCCTGTCATTTCACGAAGATTATCTGTATTTATATTCTTTATATTTTTCTCTGAGATAAAAATTTTTCCTGTATTAACATCCCAGAATCTCATTAAAAGCTTTAAAAGTGTAGATTTTCCCGAACCGCTTACGCCATGAATTCCAAGTACTTTACCCTTTTTTATATCAAGTGATAAATTATCAAGTATAATTTCACTGTCATAGGAGAATTTCACATCTTCCAACTTTGCACCGTTAAACTGTATGCTCTCTTCTCCGGATACCTCATAAACGGCAGGCTCTTCTTCAAGAAGTGAAAGTACACGCTCTCCACATGCCAATGTTTGGTTTAAATTATTTGAAAGGGAGGATAATGCTACAGTAGGTCCAAAGGAGCTCATCATCGCAAGGGTTGCAATAAGTATTTGTGAAAAGTTTATACTTCCTGACCTGTATAAAACCAGCATACTAAAAAACATCACCCATGAAAATAACTGAATAACAAGATTGGTTGCAGACCTTTGAGAGCCCTCAAATATACTAAGTTTTTTCTGATTATCGGAGAGTTTAAGTGATCTGTCATTCATTTCATTTAAACGCATGCTGCCTTGATTATACTGTAAAATTTCATCCACACCATACATACTGTTTATAACAAAGTTATTTAACTCACCGACATTATTTCTAAAGTTCATTCCTGCATCTGCAATTTTGCTTCCGTTCCAAAGTGAAAGAGCAATTCCTACAGTCAGATAGCCAAAAAGTGAGATAAGACCTGCAATAGGGTGTTGCATACCTATAAATATTACCATTATAAGTGAGGTAATAAAGGCAATGGCTATAGGCGATATGGTATGTGCAAAAAATACCTCTAAAAGTTCAATATCTCCTGTAATAATTGCAATAAGATTTCCCTTTTCCTTTCCTTCAAGCTTTGCCGGGCAGAGTTTTCTAAGCACTGCAAAAACCTTATGTCTTATAATGGCAAGAATGCGAAAGGCAATATAATGATTACAATACTGCTCACCATAATGCAAAATACCTCTTGCAACAGCCATCAATATAAGAGCGGCAAATAAATTCCCGGAAAAGAGTGAGTCTAAAATTGCTATATTACCGGATATTGAAATATTTCCTATTGTATAAAGACCTTTTATTATGCCATATCCCCCTGTAATTGTAAGGAAGATGGCACATAAAAATCCCAAAACACCCAGTAAAATACCAAGTATCATAACAAATGTCAGGGGCTTTACAAGTACAATCAAACTTCTCATAATTGTAAAACCGGATCTTCTTGTACTTACTTTCATTATCCCATTGCCTCCCTTCTTTTAGAGAAATTTTCAAGATTCATCTGCTCTGTAAACAGATTTTCATAAGCGGATTTATTAGCCATAAGTTCGCTATGAACACCTGATTCAACTATATTTCCGTCCTTTAGCATAAAGATATTATCACTCTTTACCACATTTGCCAGTCTATGTGAGATAAGTATTATGGTCTTTTCTTTTGCGAGTTCATGAATTACATTCATAATAATTTCTTCACTGCCGGCATCCACATTTGATGTTGCTTCATCAAAGATATAGACAGGAGTGTTGTGAAGCAATGCTCTTGCCAGTGATAATCTTTGCTTTTGACCTCCGGAGAGATTGCCGGCATTTGAAGTCAGCTTAGTATCAAGACCTTCTTGAGAATTGATAAAATCAAGAAGATTAACCTTTTGTAGTGCATCATTCATTTCCGAAACGCTTGCATTCGGATTTCCCATAAATAGATTTTCTCTGACAGTACCTGCAAAAATCCAACTGCTATGACCGACCATGGTAAAATTCTTCATAATACTTTCACTTGTAAGCTCACTATGTTCATCATCATTTATTTTTAAGCTGCCGCTATAATGTGGATTTCTCCCCATTAGTATGCCGGCAATTGTGGATTTGCCGGAGCCTGAAACTCCGACAAGTGAAACAAAGGATTTTGGAGGGATATTCATATTGATTCCCTTTAAGATTTCCTTAGTAGGTTCATATGAGAAGGATAGGTTTTCAAGGGATATATTGATATTATTATCAACAATTTTTTTATCTCCTCTTTTTTGTTCAGGAAGGTCAATAAATGCAAAAATACGATCGCTTGCCTTCATACCGTTCATTCCTATATGGAAAAAGCTTCCAAGTATTCGCATGGGAAGGAAAAATTCGGCAGCAAGAAATAAAATCATAAGCATGCCAAAAAGTGATATTTCTCCTCTATAAAACTGTGTCAAAGCACTGATTATTCCGACGGCAGCACCACCATAGGCAACAATATCCATGACGGAAGTACTGTTTAGCTGCATCATTAAGACCTTCATTGTGATCTTTCTAAACTGCTCGGATTCCCTGTCCATATCATCTGCTGCCGCCTTATCAGCCCGATAAATCTTAAGCGTGGTCATACCATGAAGCTTTTCAAGGAAACTGTCTCCAAGTCCGTAATAAATATCAAAATAACTGCTAAGAAGTCTTTTGGCAACAAGCATTACAAGCATAATAACAATAGGAATAAGCGGAACTGCAATTAAAAGAATTACTGCCGATTTCATACTTATTCTCATTACAACTATAAATAATGTAAGAGGTGCCAGTAATGAATAAAAAAACTGACTCAAGTATCTGCTAAAGTATACTTCAAGCTGTTCCACACCTTCACCTGCCATCTGAACAATTTCGGATGTATGCACCTGTTCTCTATATGCCGGACCAAGTCGAAGCACCTTTTCATATATTTGATTGCGCAATATCCTTTTTACATTTGCACCTGCATGAAAGCTTGCATCGGTGTAAAAGCGGTCGCATAAGACTCGTATAAAAACACCTGTAATCACGGTGATAATAACTTTTATAATATTACTATCTGAAATTTTGTTATAAAAGGCATTATCAATAAGCTGCGTTATATTGATTGCAATTATGATTTGTGCAATCAGGGATATCCATTGCCAAAGTACCTGGTAAAGAATATATTTTCCGGAGCCTTTCAAAAGCCTGATAAGTCTCATTTTGATCATAAATACCTCCTTTGCTTCTGTTATATAATATAATAAAAATGCTGAAAAAGTGATCGGATCGGATAAAACCGCATATATTATTTTGCAGGAATATTTAAGTTAGTTTATACTAATAATAGCATGTTTAATGATATTTTGGAAATAGAATGGATATATTATATGCAGAATATATTTATCGAATATATAGGTGTTTAATGGTATAATATCAGTAAATCATTGCAAATGTATAGATCCTTTTACATGAGAATAGGCTTTGTACGGATATATTTATTTGCATCAGTATAAAAAATAGAAAGATAAAGGTGAAGATATGAGTTTAAAAAATGATGAAAACAATATAAGTGAATTAAATTCCGACAATAAGGGTGAAGAGTTGGAAATGACTCCTGAAAGAAAAGCCTATATAGAAAAATATGGTTCTGAGGATGGAGCAGCGCCGGGATGGGATGCTATTGATGTGGCATTAAAAAAAGTATATCCTGATACAGTAGAAAGGCATTACGGTACGATTATAAAATATTTTTTGGGTGGTAAGGATCCTTTGGACGGAATAAGTATTTATGATAACCCGTCACAAGAGTTTCATCGCCATGTAGTCAGCTTTGGAATGTCTGAGCTTTATTATGCACCGGAAAGTGTAGGTAATGATTTCAGTCGCTGGGGATGTGAATTTACTATGAGACTTGTGCCATTTGAGGGTGATAAAGATGCGGAGAATCCGGATAGAAGTATTGCAAAACATGAGCCTTATTGGGCAATGAATCTTATGCAAAATATTGCAAGATATGTATATGAAACAGGGGAATACTTTGAAGCATATCATTTTATGCCTGCCAATTCACCGATTAGAACTGAAACCGATACAAAGCTTGTAGGGATTATCTTTGCTCCTGATCCACAGCTTGGAAGCATAGAAACAGAGCATGGCATAGTTGAGTTTTTACAAATGATTGGTATTACTCAAAGAGAGCTTGACTGGCTTTTTGAAAACCCTACTACAAAAAGAGGTAAAGAGTTGGTGGATAAGATCAGAGAGGATAATCCACTGCTGATTACAGACCTGAAAAGAAGTAAGGAATATGTATAAAGGAGAACATATGGACTTTGCATTTGATTATAATATGTTTAGGCTAATGTTTAATATGGTGTTCTTTATAATAATTGGAATGTTTGTCTTTATAATTGTAAAAAATATTAAGACATGGAATCAAAATAATCATTCTCCAAGGCTTGATGTTGAAGCGGAGGTTGTTTCAAAAAGAACTGATGTTTCTTTTAATAATCATATGGGTGGAAACGCCTCAATGCTTTTACCGGGACCTACTATCTATTATGCTGCGTTTCAGGTGGAAAGCGGTGATCGTATGGAATTTAAAATAAGCGGCACTGAATACGAACAATTAGCAATAAAAGATAGAGGTAAGCTTTCATTTCAGGGAAGTAGATTTTTGAGTTTTAGCAGATATTTTTAAATATAATTTAATTATTTTTGTTTTTGAGACAGAGTAGAAAAAGCATGGCGGATACATACAATAGGATGAGAAAATATCATACGAGGACCTGAGTATCGCATAACTTCTTTTATTTTCTGTCTCATTTTGGCTGCATAGCAATGTACTTTACAGGTATTGCAAAAAGTTTTACTTTCCATAAAAGGGCAATGCTCGATTCGTAAACGGGCATAATCCATAAGCTTTTGACACTCGGGGCATAAATTTTCATTATAAAGTCCCTGATGCTTTCCACAACAATATAGTTCTATCATTTGGCTAATCAGCTGAATTTCTCCCTGCCTTTTCTTTTGTATTTTTTTTGAATTCATATCTTTATCCTTTCGATATAGGAGCGATGATTACCGCTTTACACTTCATATCTTTAATATACTTATAGAATAGATATAAATCAATAGAAACAAAAATTTTTACATTGATAAAGGCAGGGTAGTATATAATAACACGGTTTTAATTATGCTTCATAAATATTATCAAAAATTTTCTTTTGATATTTTCTTTTTATAATTATATATAAAATCAATTCTGTAAGCAGATATATAAAACTGCAAATTACAGCCAGACCTGTATAGGAGGTTAATGTCAATTGATTTATAATACCTATAATTATCCAAGATATAACAAGTGCCGTCATAAAGGGAAGAACGAAAAGCCATCTCAATGTACTTGCAAGTATATCTTTTAACTCGGCTTTGCTAAGTCCTATTTTTATCATAATACTGTATTTTTTGCTTTCTTCATCCACAAAGGAGTAAAGTCTTGAGTAGATAATACTTGCTATTCCTATTAAAAACGATATACATAGTATACTTCCTACATAGGAAACCAGCCTTCTTGTAAGGTTTTCAATATCATAATAAAGACTGTAAGACATCAGGCTTTCTTTCCCATCTTCAAATCCTATAAGATTTTTTATAGTCTCCAAATCTTTAATACTTCCATTTGTTAAATCGCTCTGTGTAAAAGCATATATTCTGTCTTTTACCAAAACCTGTGATAATGACTCATAGTTTTTATCGGATACAACGGTAACACTTGTAAAATAGCCGGATATTGAAATTATTTTTTTATCGAATCCTGCTTCCTTAGTGATGCCATAGACCGAAATCAAATCCTTTATCGTATCGGATAAAACAGGATTTTTTTTGCCATCCACTCCTATAAGAAAATATTCATTATCTGAGAGATTTATCTTTTCTCTGTTTAATAAATCAGCCACTTCATTATACATAGTATTGGATAAAATAATATGTCTTACTGTTCTTACCTTGTTTTTAAGCTTGGAATAGGATATTGTAAGTTCCTTAAAGCCACCTATAGATTTAAGTTCCTCTGATATCAGCTCAGCCTTTTTTGCACCCTTTTCCTCATCTTCCCAGTTTGCATACATATATGAATAGGGCATTATCTTTTGCGTATCTTTTGATATACTAAGCGGTGCACCCACTATATATACAAAGGAGGTCAGTATTATAGAGAATAATATCATAGAGGCTGCCATGGTCTTTATATTTGTATTTATTTTATACTTAAAATTACTTAACTTTATCAAATTATTTTTTATATAAATACGCCCGCTTTTTTCCATAAAAAAATTATAGATATTAAAAATCAGATTATAAATAAAGTATAAAAAACTTATACCGGCAAGTATTTCAAATATATAGATAAAGCCGGAAAAATTTCTTTGTATATGTAAATAAATTGTAATGGGCAATATAATAATAACCGCTATCAGTGAAAGCAGGAAATGATTTTTTTCAGCCAGTTCTTCTTTTTTTAAGAGGTCAATTATTTTTTTCTTTCTTAAAATCACAGGAGCAATCAATGATATAAGTAAAAATAGTCCGCCCATTAAAAAAACAGTGAGTATCAGCGGTGTAAGAGGGAAATAAAAGTATAAATTTAATCCGTCTATCAGTGATTGTGCAATCATTAAAAATACTTTTGAAAAAACCAATCCCATTATTATTCCGATAAGCAGTGCAAATATTGAAATTATTATATTTTCAAAAAAAATCAGTGTATTAAACTGCCCTTTACTTGCACCTATAATATTCAGTATGGCAAATTGTTTACTTCTGTTTTTCAAAAAATTGCCCACGGAATATAAAATCAGTACAAAGGAAAAGAGCATGGATATTATACTTGCCATAAATAATATAATGCCTATAGTGCTTCCCGAATCCACTATTTTTAATGCCGGATGCATGGCAAGGTTTGAAAAGAGAAAGAAGATAAAAACAGAGAATACACAGCTTAAAAAATGATATAAATAAGTCTTAAAATCTCTTTTTATATTATTGTATGCAAAATTAAATAATGTCAATTTCATCACCTCCAAGCAAACTCATAGTGTTGAGTATTTCTCTTTTATAGTTTTTATCATCATTTCTGTTAATGATTTCCTGATAAATATTGCCGTCTTTTATGATATAGGTTTTATCTGAATATGATGCAATATTAGGATCATGAGTTACCATAATGATAGTTACATGCATGGATTCATTCAGTTTTTTAAAAAGCTTCATCACATCCTTTGCCGACTTTGAGTCCAAATTACCGGTCGGTTCATCTGCAAGCAGTATTGAAGGTTCATTGATTACAGCCCTTGCTATAGCTACTCTTTGAGCCTGTCCTCCTGATATTTCATAGGTTCTTTTATGAAGTAAATGGGAGATACCGAGAAGTTCGCTGATTTCCTCCAGTTTTGTTTTCATTGTTTTAACATCCGCCTTATCAAGTGTAAGAGGAAGTATTATATTTTCTCCGACTGTCAAGGTATTTATTAAATTAAATTGCTGAAATACAAATCCCAGTTCTTTTCTCCTGAATGTTGAAAGCTGTTTGGAGTTCATTTCATAGGGATTTTTACCCGCAATTAAAACCGAACCTGAGGTGGGCTTATCAATAGTGGATATAGTATTTAAAAAGGTACTTTTTCCGCTTCCGCTGGGGCCCATTATAGCAACAAATTCACCCTCACAAATTTCCATATTTATATTCTCCAGGGCTTTTAATGATATCTTTCCCTTATATATTTTTTCAAGATTTGAAACTTTTAATATCATATTTTACTCCAAAAATTTTAGTAGTAGTTTTAATAACCCTCTCCAAGGTCTTTTTAAATTAAATATTTTAATCTATGTCATGATTTTAGCAGATGCAATATAAAATAAAAATCCGGTAACATTACAAAAGCTTACATTTTTGTAATATTACCGGTGTATGGATTTTATTAAAAAATAATGGTCATTGTCGTGCCGTCATTTATATTCGAGTTCACCTCTATTTTATGTCCCAGATATTCACTGACCTTTTTTACTATATAAAGTCCTATTCCGCTGGAATCGGCATTATTTCTTCCGTTTTTTCCTATATAGAACAGTTCAAAAATGTTTTTTAAATCAGCAGGCTCTATTCCTATACCATGGTCAATGATAGAGAGGTAAACTTTATCTTCAATTTTCCCTGCGCTCACATTTACTGTTTGACCGATATTACTGTATTTTACCGAATTGGTGAGGAGCTGGTGAATAACTAATTTTAACCATTTGGAGTCCGAATACACATAGATATCATCATTTATATCAAGCCTCGGATATATCTGAGATGTTATAAAATAATCCTTTAAGCTATTGATACATTCCTTGCAAATACTCTTAAGAGCTACTTTTTCGGATACAAAATCATTTTTAAATTCATCCAAACGGTAGATATCAAGGATTTGATTCAGATTGTATTCCAAAGTATTTATATTTCTGCCTATCTTTTTATAATCATCCTCATCACTGTGATTTTCACAAATAAGCTTAAGCACAGACAGAGGTGTTTTCATCTGATGCACAAATCTGTATATCATAACCTTTTGCATTCTTTTATCCTGCTTTTGTGCTATTTCCTTATCGCTGTTAATTTTTATTATTTCTTCAATCATCAGATTATAATTTTTTTCGAGTTCACTTCTTGGCTCTTCGATCAGATAATCATTTAAAAGAGGACTTTTTAGTAAGAACTTTTCGTATATCCTCCCTGTTTTATAAAGCCTGGTTAAAATAAATAAGCTCAGCATAAAAAACACTAAGAATCCGAAATAGAAAATCTCATCAAACCATATTCCCTTAATAAAAAATAAGATACCAAAGAAAAATAATTGTGTCAGGAATACAATCAAATAAAGTAAAATATTGTCTGAAAAAAATAATTTTAAACTATCTTTATTTTTCATATTCCACCTTATAGCCCATACCTCTTACGGTTATTACCTGTAGTCCGGATTCCAGATCCTTAAGCTTCTTTCTTACTCTGCTGACAGTTACATTCAAGGTGTTTTCTTCTACAAACATATCACTGTCCCAGATTTCAGAAAGTATTTTTTCACGACTTACCACATTAGGATAGCTCTCAAACAAGATACCTATTAATATTGCCTCATTTTTTGCAAGATCAATCTGATTATCTCTGCATTTTAGTGTAAAGCGCAGCTTATTAAAGGAGCAGTCTCCAAGTTCAAGCATCGATTCACCTCCGGAGTATTCGCCATAGGCTCTTCTGAGTTGAGAATTGATTTTTGCAAGTAAAAGTTCATAGGAGAACGGTTTTGTGACATAGTCATCACCTCCGCTCATAATTGCCCTGACCTGATCATAATCCTCGGTTCTTGCAGACATAAATATGATTGGAACCTTAGTCGCTTTTCTTATTTGACTACACCAGTAAAAACCGTCATAGTATGGGATATTGATATCAAGCAGGATTAAATTAGGACTGTGTTTTTCAATAAATTTATCAATACTTTTAAAATCTTCACAAATAAAAACTTCAAAATCATATCGTATAAGATGTTCCCTCACAATATTTGCAAGATCTGAATCATCTTCAATCATACATATTTTAAATGTCATATTTTTATCCTTTAAATTTATTCTGTAAAATATTTTATAGTATAACATTTATCTACCTGTCAAGTTAATAGATATATGTTGAAGATTTTATAAAGACTTCAAATTAAATAATATACACAAATGAAAGTAGTTTTAAATATGTTATAATATATCAAATAAAAAGATATTTTCTTTATACAAGTGGGGAGGTGTGTATGTATTATACGATTACATTAAATCCGGCTATAGATATGCTTACAAAGGTTGAAAATTTTGAGCTGGGCAAGCTTAACAGAACCGGAGAGTCTGATTATGTGATAGGTGGTAAGGGTATAAATATTTCTTTATTATTAAATAATATCGGTAAGGAGAGTAAGGCGCTTGGCTTTATTGCAGGCTTTACCGGAAATTTTATAAAAGAGGAATTAAAGAAAAAAGGCATAAAATCAAACTTTGTAGAAACAAGGGGCTTTACAAGAATAAATATCAAATTGACCACAGATACAGAGACTGAAATAAACTCACAAAGCAGTAAAGTCGCTAAAGAAAACATAAAGGAGTTTTTTGATACATTGGAGGAACTAAGTGATAATGACACAGTTTTTTTATCAGGCAATATTATACCGGGCATGGACAGTGATGACTTTGCCGCTATAGCAAAAAAGGTAAGAGAAAAAGGGGCGAAGCTTGTGGTGGACAGTAATAAAGATATGGTACTTGATACTCTTAAATATAAACCTTTCATTATAAAGCCCAATGAATTTGAGCTGGGTGAGATGTTCGGAGTAAAAATAAGTAATACCGAAGAAATAGCAAAGTATGCAAAAAAGCTGCAGGAGATGGGTGCAGAAAATGTACTTGTATCAAGGGGAAGTAAGGGTGCAATACTTTTTACAAATGAAGGAGATGTATTTACTGCAAATACCGCAACGGGAAAGGTGATTTCCACTATAGCGGCAGGAGACAGCATGCTTGCAATGTTTGTAGCAAAATATGATGAAACGGGAGATTATAGGTTAAGCCTCCAATATGCCTCGGCAGCAGGAGGTGCTACTTCATTTTCAGCCGGTGTAGGGAAAAAGAAACTGATAGATGAGCTTTTATCTCAAATAAATGTAGATAAAATGTAACTTTGACAATATTGGGGAAATAGATAACAGATATAAAAATCTGATATGGAATGGTAGGTTTCCTTGCGATATAATAGGAACAGAATAAAATTTGGGAGGTATAGATGCCATTTCAAATTATAAGAAATGATATAACAAGGGTGGAAGCCGATGCTATTGTAAATACCGTAAATCCCTATGTACAAATAGGTCGTGGAGTGGAACTTGCCATATATAATGCCGCAGGAAAAGAAAAGCTTTTTGCAGAGAGAAAAAAACTTGGAATTTTGTTACCGGGAGATGTAGGTATTACTCCCGCCTTTCAACTAAATGCAAAATATATTATACATGTAAGCGGCCCTTTTTGGCAGGATGGGAAATATAATGAAGAAGATATATTAAAACAGTGCTATTATAAGGCATTGGAGCTGGCAGTTAAAAATAATTGTCATTCCATTGCATTTCCGTTGCTTTCAACAGGAACATATAAGTTTCCGAAGGAATTGGGAATATCAATTGCAATAGAAGTATTTACAAACTTTTTGAAAGATCATGAAATTGAAATTTTACTGGTAGTATTTGGAAAAGATGCGGTAAGTATTTCAGGTAATATGGTAAAAAAGCTTGTCGAGTTTATAGATGATGATTATGTAGCTTCGGCAAGTGACAAAGATTATGACTCTGTAGAATATGAGGTTGAAGAAGATCTGTATGAAGAGGGATTCTTAGACCGGGATTATGAAAAATATATCTCTGATAAAAGTAAAGGTCGCCATAAGATTGAGGAACCCAAGTATGAATATAATACTGATATAGGGGTTTCAAATATCTTTTATCTGCCACGGTTAAAAGAGCCCGAGTCTTTGGAGAATGCATTAAAGAAAATATATACGGATTCTTTTGAGAAGCATTTGCAGCAGCTTATAAATAAGAAAGGTTTAAAAAACTCGGAGGTCTATGCTACAGCAAATATATCAAAACAATATTTTTCAAAGCTTCTAAAGGGAAAGGTAAAGCCCTCAAAGGAGAAAATGCTGGCTCTTGCAGTAGGACTGCGATTAAATATTGATGAAACCATAGATTTTTTAAGAATTGCCGGCTATGCGCTTTCACCTATTTCACAAACAGATAAGGTAGTGGAATATTTTATAAAAAATGAGGATTATAATGTTATAAAAATAGATATCGTATTGTTTGATTTTGGATTGGAGCCGCTTTCAAGTTAGAAAGATATTAAAAATGTTTTGATCAAACAATTTATAAAAGTTCTAAAAAGGTCGCCACAGGGTTGACCTTTTTTCTTTTGAATTAATATATCATAGGCTTACAAAATAAATTTTAAGGAGGCTGTTATGGGAAAGAATTTGACGGAAATTGTTTATATTTTGGACAGAAGCGGATCAATGAGCGGATTGGAGGCTGATACTATAGGCGGTTTTAACTCCATGATTAAAAAACAAAAGGAAACCGGTGAAAGTGCCTATGTATCTACAATATTATTTGACGGAGTCAGTGAAGTGCTGCATGACAGGGTAGAGATTGGAAAAATCGAAAAGATAACTGATAAGGAGTATTTTGTAAGAGGCAATACAGCACTTTTGGATGCAGTGGGAGGAGCCATTAAGCATATGGGTAATATACATAAGTATGCAAGGGAGGAGGATCGTCCTGCAAAGACTATATTTGTTATTACAACAGACGGTATGGAAAATGCCAGCATAAAGTTTGACTATTCAGAGGTAAAAAGGCTTATAGAAAAGCAAAAGAAAAAATATGGATGGGAATTTATATTTATAGGAGCAAATATTGATGCATGCGCTGAGGCACAAAAGTTCGGTATTAATGAGGGAAGGACTGTGAACTATACTTATGATAAAAAAGGAATGGGGCTTGTCTTTGAGGGTATATCAAAAGCGGTATGTTCTGTAATGAATGCAAAGACTTTATATGAGGCGGAGGAATGCCTGGATGAAGAAGAGTGGAAAGAGGAAATAGCCTCAGACTTTTTAAAACGAGGCAAAAAGAGATAAATTAAAAGGGAATGAGCAGTATATATTTGTACTGCAAAAGTTGACAAATATTATATAAAGTCTGAATTATATTTATGTTCTTCTATTGATGGCTACATAACAGGTTTTATGATATAATGCACACTGTACGATATTAGGAGAAGCTAATTATTGTATAAAAATAAATAAATTTATAGAAGTGAGGATATATCATATGAAAAGAATAGTAGGTTTAATATTAACAGGCGTTTTATTGACATCGGTAGGATGTGCAAATACAGCAAATAAGGCAGAGAGTACAAAGGCTGAGTCAGCTATATCAAGTGAGAGCCAAAAAGATACAGCTAAAGAAAGCGATGCAGCCAAGAAGGAAGGCGGATACACACATATTGACCAGGAAACCGCAAAGCAAATGATGGCAAATGAGGACGGACATGTTATTGTGGATGTAAGAAGTCAGGAAGAATATAATGAGGGACATATTCCGGGGGCTATAGTAATCCCAAATGAGAGTATAGGAACTGAGCAACCAAAGGAATTGCCGGATTTAAATCAGGTAATATTGGTATATTGCAGAAGCGGAAATCGTAGCAGACAGGCATCGCAAAAGCTTGCAGATATGGGATATACCAATGTCTATGAGTTCGGCGGTATTAAGGATTGGACAGGCGAAACTGAAAAATCCAATAATTAGTACGAAAAATCTCTGTTGTAAAAAGCGATTGTATCGAATAAAATACTTGAGTATAAGATTTTATAAGAAGTCGATTACTGCCGTTAAGGTATAAATATTTAAAAACACATTTGATTAGAGGAGATACTATGGGTTCAAGCACATTGATAAAGACGAATAACGGTATTACACAGGTTCCACTTGAAACCAAATTTTTCGGTAAAAGATGTATAAGTATCAGTGGAGAAATAAATGATGAATATGCCATTGATTTTACGGATAAAATATTGGAATTAAATATCGAATCCTGTGAGCCTATTACAATACTTATCAATAGCCCGGGCGGTGAGATAAACAGCGGACTTTTAATGTATGATGCCATAGTCGGCTCAAAGGCTCCTATAAGAATGATATGCAGAGGAAAGGCTTACAGCATGGGAGCAGTGCTTTTTGCCTGTGCAAGTAAAAGATACATGCTTCCAAACAGTGAACTGATGCTGCATCAGCCTATGCTTGGGGGCAGAGTATCGGGAAACGCATCAAGTATTAAAAGCATTTCAGACAGTATGCTTGAGAAAAAGAAAAAATTAAACAGTCTGTTGGCAAGGCATACGGGCAAAAGTGAAGAAGAGATTGATGAGGCTACAAACTTTGACCATTATTTTTCGCCAACTGAATCAATAGAATTTAATTTATGTGATGAGATAATCGAGTTTTCAAAAGTTATTGAGTTTGTAAAAGAAGCGGAGTGGTAATGAAAAAGAAAGCAAGAAAGCTGTCAGATAATATAAAAGAAGCAGACAGAGTAGTTCTAGGTGATGGAGAAGATTGTATATTCAGCACTGATACAAATATAAGCGGTATCAACAATAATATTTTGGTTGTAGGAGGTTCAGGTTCGGGAAAAACAGTTTCTATAGCGGAGTCTTTTTTACTGGAGTCGTATAATAGAAATATTATTACTACAGTGACCAAGAGAAGAATTGTTAATAAGTATATTCCTCTACTGGAAAAAAGAGGATATAATGTCTGGGATCTTGATTTTGTACATCCTGAAAACGGAAATGTCGGATATGATCCTTTGGACTTTATAAAGAGCTATCAGGATATTGTTTTTATAGCAAAGAGTATAGTTACGGCAAACAAGAAAAAGGAAAATACCGGTGGGGATCCTTACTGGGATGAGGCGGCAACCTCTCTTTTTTCCGCAATTATATCCTATGTTTTAATGAGAAAGGAAAATCCTAATTTTTCAGATGTATTGGAAATGCTTGATAAACTAAGCTTTGAAGAGGAGTATAGCGAGCTGAAAACCAATTATGACAGCAAGTTTGACAGACTTGAAAAAATCAATCCCTTCAATTTTGCCACGGTGAACTGGAGGTCTTTTAGAAGATTGCCTATAAGAACCGCAAGCTGTGTATTTTCTACTTTGAACACTTCTATATCATTTGTATTTACACCGGAACTTCGAAAAATGTTTAAAATGGAAAGTAAAATAAGCTTTGAGAAGATGGCAAGGGAAAAGAGGGCATTATTTGTGACTACAAGTCCTGTGAATCCAAGCTTAAACAGCTTTATAAATATGTTTTATGCACATATTTTCAAAGAACTTTTTGAGATAGGTGAAAGGGAGAGTACAGGAGTATTACCTGTTCCTATACATTTTTTGGCGGATGATTTTGCTACAGGCTGCCCCGTACCTTTATTTGACCAGTATATTTCTATTTTCAGAGAGAAAGGAATCTCGGTAACGATTTTGGTACAGTCGGAATCACAGCTTTCTGCAATCTATGGAAATGACAAATCCACTACTATTATCAATAACTGTGATACCTATGTATATATGGGCTCAAATGATTTGGAAACCGCAAAAAATATTGCAACGAGAGCGGGCATAATGACTGAGGACTGTCTGAATATGAAACTTGGAAATCAAATCATTTTCAGAAGAGGGGTAAAGCCGATATTTTGCAAAAGATATAATATATTTGAAAATGAAATATATAAAGGCTTGAAAGACAGCCCACAGGAAGTACCTGATACTACAGATTGTTTTGTACAGGAGAGAAAATCATTTATTTCGGAATTAAAAAACAGTATAAAGATGTGTAAATTAGATGATATACCCAGTATGGAGTATGAGAGGATAAGTTTTTTGAAGGAAGAGGACCTTGGGCTGGATTCGGTATACAAAAATCTGTTTGAAGAGGATACGGATGATTTTTAATCGGTAAAAAAATAGTGAGGGCATAAAAAGGATGGATATTATATCAATGCCTTTGAGGTTTGATTATGAAACTTAGGAAAATCGGATATTTTCTTTTGTTTATATTTGCAGCTGTCATAAGTATGTATAGCTTTTTACTATTATACGAAAATACTCATATATTAAAGTATATAGAAGATATTGCAACAAAAAAGCTTTTTATAGAGCATACATTACTTTTTGCAGGATTTTATTGGGTTCTGAAAATTGTTAAAAAGAGTAGGATAAGGATTATTTGCATAATCTTTATTAGTGCTGTTTATTTATATTTACATCAGGCAATAACAGCTCTGATTACAGACGGTATTTTTATTGCAGCTTTGATTGGGCTTGGAGAGATTTTACTTATAAGGGTAAGAAAAAAACATACAGAGGAAAGCAGTATATCACGCTATTTAAACAGCTTTATGATAGGTAGTCTTACCTATATTATTTCTGTTTGCATACTTTCAGCAATGCAAACAGCCTCGATAAGATTGGTAAGGTATTATACATTTTTTCTTGTTGTAGCTATTATACTGATATATACTTTGCTTAGAGTTTTTAAAATCATTGTACCTGTACAAAATCATTCTGATAATACTGATAAAGCAGAAAATAAAAATTATATTTGTTTAGGGTTTGCAATAATGCTTTCGGCTCTGCTTTTACAGCTTGGAAGAATCAATATAGCTCTTGATTATGATTCATTACGCTACGGTCTTAGAAGTCTCTCGGTATTGGTTGGTAATACAGGTATCTATGACAGACTTGGCACAGTAAATGATGTTTATGTATACCCAAAGGGACTTGAAATACTTACACTTGCATTAAATACTGAAAAAAGCTTCGGATTTGTGTTGAGTTTTAATTATCTTTGTGCGGTACTTGCATTATTTGCTATATATGAGACAGTTATAGTATGCAGTGAAAAAGTTGACAAAAACAGCATAAACAAGGGATGGCTGGCAGCGGTATTCGTATCGGTGACACCTGCTATAATGAATATGAGCATATCGGCAAAGACTGATATGATTACACTGCTTATGCAGCTGATTTCAGTGCTGAATATGTGTTTATATATAAGAAAAAGACAAAACTATTATATGATTTTTGCTCTGGCGGCATTGCTTGCAAGCCTTATATATAAGCCTACAAGTCTGTTGTTCAGCTTTGGAATAGGGATATCAAATATCATTTATTTGCTTTTGGATTATTTTAAGAGGAAAAATACCGTAAAAAACATATTTGATTTTTCATATTTGCTTATATATCCGGTGGTTGCGATAGTTGCGGTATATGCAAGGACATATATGCTCACAGGACATATTATTACTTCGGTATATTCTTCTATATGGTATAAGCTGGGAATAAAAACCAAGTATCCGTATACTATCGGAATATATAAAAGTGCCGGTATGAATATGTCATCCGGTGAAGGTGTGGATATAGTCTACAGATTGTTCCAGCTATTGGTAGCTCCCACAAAGGAAGTGCATATTTATATTGCATCTCCCACAGTTCTTATAATAGTATTGCTTGTGCCGGCAGTCATATTTGCAGTAAAATTTTGCTTTAAAAATAGAGAAAATAAGGATGTATTTTTATATCTTACGGCTTTACTGACAGTAGATGCTATGGTAAGCCTGCTTAGTTTATTTGTTTTAAATCAGGTAGATGGTAATTATTTTATATTGCTGTTCTCATTGATAATAATAATGCTATGCTTTTTGGTAGAATCTGATTCGGTGAGATATTTATTTAACGCAACATTGCCCGGTATAATCTTTGCTTTTATTATACTGGGGGTTACCAACTGGGCAGGTGTAAGCGGATTAAGCGAGAGTCCGAAAGATACTAAAGATTTTGGAATCTACAATCACCATGACAGATATCTTAATAAAGAAGCGGTGGAAAAGCATGAGTTTGTGGATGTATATAATGATTTAAAAGAATTGGGAAATCCAAGAACTCTTTTATTGTCGGATGACAATTCACTTTTAGCCTTGGGTTCGGATATAAGAACATATACGGATATTACAGGAAGTGGAGGGAATGCGGCGGTAGTAAAGACGCTTGAACATTTCAAGAAATATTTGGATTACTCAAAGGTAAAATATATCTGTGTAGAGGATGAGTTTTTAAAAGACAGGCAGAGGGCATCCGATGTTGTAAAGTATATGCTGGAAGAGGGAAGTACCGAGGTTTATAAAGATTATGGAAATATTGTTCTGTATAAAGTAACAGTTGGTACAGATTAAAAAATAGTGAATCTCTTTTTGTAAAAGAAAACTTTAAAAATAAAGTGTGCAAGTTTAGAATAAAAATCTGAGGCTTGCACACTTTTTGCATTAATTTTTATATTATATAAGTCCTAATTATATACTTTACCATATTTTAAGTATATGTTGCATGATAAGGCTTGCGGCAGTAATGCATATCCAACATATACCGCCAAGAATAATAGGTTTACCACCTGATTTTATCAGCTTTATTATATTGCTGTTTAACCCAATTGCACCCATTGCCATGATAATGCAGAATTTACTGAAGTCTTTTAAAGGAGCAAAGACATTTGAGGGTATGCCGATATTTAAGGCAACAGTGGTAATCAAGGATGCAATAATAAAATATATTATAAATACCGGAAATGATTTCTTCAAATCAAAATCCACCTCTTCCTCATATGAAGTGCGGGATTTTATTATTCCAAGTACTAAAGTTATAGGTATGATGGCAAGAGTTCTTGTGAGTTTTACCGTAACGGCTTTATCAAGTGTCTGCGTACCAAGATTCCACATACTGTCCCAGGTGGATGCGGCAGCCGTAACTGAGGATGTATCATTTATTGCAGTACCGGAAAATATTCCAAATGCCTCTCCTGTCAAAGTATCAAAACCTATCATTTTTCCAAATATCGGGAAAAGCAGTGCGGCCAGAACATTAAAAAAGAAAATAACGGATATTGCCTGTGCCACCTCATCATCATCCGCATCAATCACAGGAGCAGTAGCAGCTATGGCAGAACCGCCACATATTGAGGAGCCCACGCCTATAAGTGTGGAGATATTGCCTGATATCCTCATTATTTTGTGAAGAATAAAGGCAATAATCAATGATGTGGATATAGTGCATAAAATAATCGGCAAAGACTGCCTGCCGGTTTGAAGTATAACATTTAGATTAAGACCAAAGCCCAAGAAAACAACTGCAGTCTGTAAAATGTATTTTGAAGCAAATTTTATTCCTTTTTCCGCCTCACTCTTATCATTCCAAAAAAGAGTAATAATCATACCGGCAATAATAGCAATCATCGGACCACCTATTACCGAAAACTTCTTTCCAAGAGTCCATGACGGAAGAGCAATAATAAAACATATAAATAAACCGAGCCAGTTCTTTGATATAAATTTTTTAAACGAATTCATTATAAGATCAATCCTTTCAGGATATTTTAACAGTATGATTATAGTACAAGAAGGGGAGAAAATCTAATAGGAGATAAAAAAATAATAAAAATGTAAAGAGTAGATAAAGAATGTTTGAAGAATGATTCCTTGTAAAAAAGATTTATATTATTAGGGGATAGAAAGTTATGCTTGATTTTGAACTGGCAGAGATTTATGGGTATGAAACAAAAGCTTTTAATCAGCAAGTAAAAAGGAATATTGAAAAATTTGATGAAGATTTTATGTTCCGATTAACTGACGAGGAAGTATCTGAACTTTCAAGGTCACAAAATGTGACCTTGAACAAGAGTGCTGGGAGAGGTAGTAATATTAAGTACAATCCTCATGCCTTTACCGAACAGGGAATATATATGCTGATGACAGTTCTTAAAAGGGAGCTTGCGGTCAAGCAAAGTAAGGCGTTGATTCGTACTTTCAAGCAAATGAAAGACTACATCGTAGAAAATCAAGGGTTGATTGGGAAAAGAGAGTTTTTGCAGCTTTCGATGCAGATCACAAGTAATGTCGTGGAAATGCAGGATTTAAGACGAGATTTAAGAGATGTTGAAGATCAGGTAGCGGAAGTGATGGACACCTTAAATAATGTGGTACATAAATCTGAACTGTCTGACTTGATTCTCGACCTTAGCAATCCACAACTCAAATACGGATTTTTACTTTTGAATGGACAGCCGATCGAAGCAAATCTCGCATACAAGGACATTTACAGTATAGCGAAAAAGAGCATTTATATCGTAGACAACTATATCGGAGTGAAAACTTTGGTTTTATTAAAAGATGTTCCTTCATCAGTAGAGGTCATTATATTCAGCGATAACATCGGCAAAGGACTTCATACCCTTGAATATCAGGATTTTTGTGAGGAATACCCGTTTAGAAAGATAACATTCCAAAAATCCGGTGGAGAGTTTCATGACAGGTACATTATTATCGACTGGAATACCGAACATCAGCGAATCTATCATTGCGGAACGTCTTCTAAAGATGCAGGGCAAAAAATCACAAGCATAACGGAAGTGGTCGATCAGATGATTTATACAGGCCTTATCAATAACCTATTGAAAAATCCGGTATTGAAGTTAAAATAGAAGTAAAGCAGATTGGGAATTTTAAAAAATCTATCCAATACTTGACATAAGGGTGGAATATAAAGATGTTTAATACTTTCAAAAATCTATCTTCTACTTTATTAGAATATAACTAGAATGGAATGTAAAGTATAGTAACCCCCATATTCAATTAAATTATGCATGTCATTAGAATATAACCAGATCAAAATGCAAAGCTACCGCCTTGCCAAGCGAACAAATATTCTACACAACCTAAAAATAGCCGAATCGTAATAGAAAGATAGAACAGGTGCAAAATATAATTGGTCATTTATAACCAGAATTGGAATATAAAACTTAACACAGTGCTCAGGGTAGTAAATATACTACCTAACTTAATTATAGGAGGATAATTATTGAAGTGGATAAAGAACTTGAAATCTATTATTGACAAAAACATTCCGGGCAATTGCCCTGTTTGTAATAGTATAAATACAGATTATTCAATGAGTGTAATAGAATATAAGACATATATGGGATATGGTGTAATGATTGTAAAAATGCGTTTCATATATCTTGGATAAAAGTATCTTCCAATATGAAGAACAGTTTGATTCCGGAAGATCCAACTTTTTTTTATAAGTTTTTGTCAAGTATAAATGATTATGTACCAAAATAATTATTTTAAAAGCCCCCACAAATGAGCTTTTATCATGCATTTTTTAAGTCTTCTTCAATTTTGTGTGGCTGATAGTGTGAGAATCTATAAAAGGACTCTAATCTCCAAGTATATTTCATAAGCGGTATATAGGGCTTTCTATGTAGTCAGCGTCCAGGTCCTGAGATCTATGCTCATGAGTCGGTATTTCTTACAGGGTATAAATATCTTTAATATCTACGCACACAAACATAGACTTATCAAATGCCTTGATAAGCATAACCTTGGTACCTTTTCGATAATGGATCTGCACTCCTTTATACTCTATCATCTTATAAAATTTTTTATCGAATCGAATCGGATCACATGTGAGGAATCAACAGTTCTCTCAGTTAAAACTGCCAAAGTAATATTGATTTTTTCTTTATACGGTTGCGATTAAAGACAGATTTGATACCATAAAGTTGAAACGCAAACTTCTCATTGAATTCTTTTATGTAGCGGTAAAGGAATTCATTGGCATTATTGATGTCGGTTACACCTGTGAGTCTAAACTTTGGTAGGCAGGCGTGACTGTAAGGTTTGATTTAATCGTTCTATGCGTTCTTTAGCCTGTGACACGCTGCTTGATTTAAGCTGTGTGCCAAGTTGCTTGCAGGTGTAAGCGAACTGTGTATAGGTGTCTTTGTCCTCAGATAAGGCACCTTTTTTCTTGTAAGTAAATACAGTTCGTTTATAGGTAAGAAATTTATAGGAAATGCTATAATCAGTAAGAATCTGTTCAAATACATGGTAGCAGCCGTTAAGAGTCTCCTGAGTGTCAAACCATGCAATTGTGACAACTCCTGAGGCATCATAAATAGCTAAATGCAGATACCATATCCATTCATAAGGGGTTGCATACATCTACAGAAAATCACCAAAATAAGCACATCTTGGACGGCGACTGTGAACATCTTCAACTGCTATTAAGTTAGCTTGTATCTGTAATAATTCCTTTTTCGACTTTGCAGCTTTCTTCTTGGCTCTGAGTGTTTGTTTAATGCGTATACGCTTGGCTTTTGTAGCCTTTGGAGATAGAAAGTATTCGGACTCCGAAATATTACTTTAGTATTTATGACTAATAAGGTTATTAAAAACCTCAAACCGGAACTTGATTTTTATATTCTCTAGGTTTATAATAACCTCACAAAATAAAGGTTATTATAAACCTAGAAGGAGGGGTATGGATATATCATATCTTAAGAGATTGGAAAAGCTTGATACATCAAATATTTCAGAAGCTATAAACAGCGAGCTTCGTATAATATCAGGTGATAATAAATCAAGATATTCAACCATATTGGCATATATATTGTACAGGGCAGCTAAGGACAAAATTAAAAACCCTGGCAGTATTGAATTGTTTGAGAATATCTGTGATGTAGATGACAGTATAAAAAGGGAGTTGACTTATTATTTTCCTGAGATATTGCCCATATTGGATAGATTAAAGGTATATGGATTTGATGTGGAGAATCTCCTTTCATATCTGTTATTTAATAATGACTTAGAAGATGTTTTACAAGAGGCATCTACTCCAAGAGGAATACTAAAGCTGGTTGCTAAGATATTGGATATACAGGAAAATGATAGTGTATTGGAGCTTTGTTCAGGCAAGGGGAATTTCTTTGTTGAGCTTACATTGCTAAGAGAGAATCTAAAATATATCGGTATAGAGTGTAATATGGCGATTAACTTTATTGCAAATATAAGGGCATCACTATTGGACAGAGATATATCTTTAGTTTTGAATGATGCTATGACATACAAAGCAGAAAAGAAGGTAGATAAGCTTTTTGCCAATTATCCTTTTTTGATATCTATTCCGGATATTGAAGATATTGTAAAAGATTTTGTGGATTTACCGGATAATATAAAGAGAGTTTCTTCAGACTGGATATTTAACTTGAAATTAGTTGAGCAGATGAAATCCGGTGGAAGGGCTGTAGCCATTATGAAAAATGGAACAACATGGAATTCTACAGATAGAAAAATAAGAGAATACTTTGTTGAGAACGGTCTTATAGAAGCAATTGTTTTATTGCCGGCAAAACTATTGCCCGGAACATCTATTGCAACAACTCTTGTGATTTTCAGTCATGGCAACACTAATATTAAGATGATTGATGCCGGTGAGAATTTCACAAAAGAAGGAAGAAGAAATATATTATCGGACAATGACATATCTGATATTCTGGAGTTATTACAAAAGGACGGTAAGAATTCTATAACAATAAGTATAAATGAGATTGCAGAGAATGATTATATAATCAATGCAAGCAGATATTTAGAGAAAGCACCGGAGATTAAAGACGGAGTGGAGATTGCAAGTATTGTAAAGAGTATAACAAGGGGAGCACAGGTGAAAGCATCATATTTAGATGAAAATAGAGCAAGTGAACCCACACCTTATAAATATATTATGATTTCAAACATCAGTGATGGAGATGTTTTCTTTACAGATAATCAGTACTTAAAGGATATACAGTCTAATGTAAAAAAGTTTTGTATAAGAAACAATTCAATCGTTTTGACTAAGACAGGATCAACTGATTTCAAATCCGCGGTTATACAGGTAAAAGAAGGTACAGAAATATTGGCCACAGGAAATATGTTTATTCTCGAAATAGATGAGACAAAGGCTAATCCATATTATGTGCAGGCACTTTTTGACAGTGAGCTTGGAAGAGCCTTATTTAAAAGTATATATGTAGGCAGCGTAATCCCAACAATTTCCTTAGAAAAGCTGAGAAAGCTTGAGATTCCTTTGCCTTCACCGGAGGAACAGAATATAATAGGGGAGAAATACAAAGAGGAACTTGAGAGGATGGCTGACTTAAAAGAAAAGCTTTCAATTTCAAGAGAAAAACTGAAGCGAATTTACAATATAAAAAATAATATGGAATGAAATAAACATATTTTTTAAAAAAGTGGAAAGAGAGATTATGACAGGCGAATTAAAAAATAAGATTGACGGATTATGGGAGATATTCTGGACAGGAGGTATTACAAACCCTCTTGAAGTTGTGGAGCAGATGACATATCTGATGTTTATCAGAGATATTGACAGTGCAGACAATATAAGAGCAAAAGAAGCAGCAATGCTTGGTTTACCTTTTAAGAGTATTTTTGACGGTGAGGTAGTGATAGGTGATAGAAAAGTAGAAGGAGAACAACTGAAGTGGTCTGTTTTTCATGACTTTCCTGCACAAAGGATGTACAGTATAATGCAGGAATGGGTATTTCCTTTTATAAAGAACCTGCATGGTGATAAAAAAAGTGCATACAGTAAATATATGAATGATGCCATTTTTAAAGTAAATACTCCTCTAATGCTTTCAAAGATAGTAGATGCTATGGATGAAATATATGCAATAATGGACAAGGAGCAAAGTACAGATGTAAGAGGAGATGTATATGAGTATTTGCTTTCAAAACTTGAAAAATCAGGTGTTAACGGACAGTTCAGAACTCCAAGAAATATAATAAGAATGATAGTCGAGATGATGGATCCACAGCCAAATGAGACTATATGTGATCCGGCATGTGGTACATCAGGGTTTCTCGTAATCAGTGGTGAGTACTTAAAGGAAAAATATAAAAAAGAAGTACTTATGAATGGAAAGAATAAAGAACATTTTATGAATAGCATGTTCCACGGTTTTGATATGGACAGGACAATGCTACGTATAGGTGCTATGAATATGATGGCTCATGGTATAGAAAATCCTTGTATAGAATATAGGGATAGCTTGTCTGATCAAAATCCTGACAGGGATAAATATTCTCTTATACTTGCAAATCCACCATTTAAAGGCAGTTTGGATGCAGAAATAGTATCTGAGGATATCCAAAAAATATGTAAGACTAAAAAAACCGAGCTTCTGTTCTTGGCACTCTTTACAAGAATGCTGAAAATAGGAGGAAGGTGTGCCTGTATAGTACCTGACGGTGTACTTTTCGGTTCTTCAAATGCGCATAAAGCTATCAGAAAAGAAATAGTGGAAAACCAGAAACTTGAAGCAGTAATATCAATGCCTTCAGGAGTGTTTAAGCCATATGCAGGAGTATCTACAGGTATACTTATATTTACAAAGACTAATCATGGTGGAACTGATAATGTATGGTTTTATGATATGACAGCGGACGGTAAGAGTCTGGATGATAAGAGAACACCGGTAGCAGAAAATGATATACCGGATATCATAGCTCGCTTTAAGAATCTTGATGGAGAAAAGGATAGAAAACGTACAGATAAGTCATTTATGGTACCGAAGAGTGAAATTATTGAAAAAGATTATGACTTATCAATAAATAAATACAAGGAAGTGGAGTATGTTCCTGTAGAATATCCGCCAACATCAGAGATTTTGGATGAAATAGAGAAGCTGAATGAACAGATAATGGAAGAGACCAGAGTGTTGAGAGAATTATTGAAAGGGATCTCAACTTGAGATTTGTGTGGGATTTTGAATGAAATTAGATTTCTGTGAAGTATTTGATGATTACACAAGTAGATGTAGAAAAATACCTAAAGAGGAATATTTATCTAATGGAAAGTACATTGTAATAGATCAAGGACAAAATAATATTGCCGGATATACAAATATTGATGATGGTTTGTTTGAAGATGTACCTGCTATTGTGTTTGGTGATCATACTAGAATTATAAAATATGTTGATGAGCCGTTTTTCTTGGGGGCAGATGGAGTAAAACTTTTAAAGTCAAAGATTGAAGATGCAAATTATAAATATTTATATTATGTATTGAGGAATGCGAGAATACCTGACACTGGTTATAACAGACATTTCAAATGGCTTAAAGAGATTAATTTGGAATATAAGGATGCGGAGTCTCAGAAAAATATTGTAAAAACATTGGATACAGTTACAAACATAATTGAGCTATATAAAGTAGAATTAAGTAAGCTGGATAATTTAATTAGAGCCCGATTTGTAGAGATGTTTGGGGATGTAAAGGCAAATCCGTATGGTTTCGAAAAAATGGCGCTTAAGGATACGTGTACTGTAATAACGGGAAACACTCCTTCACGTTCTGTTCCAGAATACTATGGTGATAGCATTGAATGGATAAAAACGGACAATATCGTTTCTGGACAGTTGAGACCTTCACAGGCGTTAGAATACTTGTCTGATGAAGGCATGAAGGTAGGGAGAACTGTAGAAAAAGGTGCAATACTTATGGCTTGTATTGCAGGAAGTGTAGCGAGCATAGGAAGGGTTTGCATAACAGATAGAAAAGTTGCTTTCAACCAGCAGATAAATGCAATTGTGTCAGAAGATTATGACTCGTTATTCCTGCATACTATGCTTCAGCTATCAAAAGAGTATCTTGCCGAAGAAATCAACATGGCATTGAAAGGCATATTATCAAAATCAAAACTCGAAGGCAAAGAATTCATTGTTCCGTCTATAGAGCAACAAAAGCAGTTTGCAACCTTTGTAGCCCAAGTCAACAAATCAAAAGTTGAGGTGCAAAGGGCACTTGATGAAGCACAGTTATTATTTGATAGTCTTATGCAAAAGTACTTTGGGTAGAAAATAAATAATAAAAACTAGGATAAATGTATGAAAAAGCTTTTAGTAATGAGTATAAACAAATCAGGATATGTAATAAAGTATTAGTTGGTGTAGGATGATGGTATATAAGGGAGTATACTATCATGGAAGAAAAAATTGTAATCATACTAAATGAGATGTCAGAGTATTTATCTATTTCGCAGATGAAAAAGCTTCAGGAGGTTATCTTGAAAGCTTTTTCTAATAGTGGAGCTAGTAAGCAGGAAATATCGAATGAAGACTTTTTAAAACTCTTTTTAGATGCAAAGAAAGTGGAAGGATGTTCTGAAAGGACAATACAATATTATAAGGTAACTATAGAACATTTGCTAAAGAATAAGGAAACACCGGTAAGAAGAGTAACTACCGAGGAGATGAGGGAATACCTTTCAGACTATCAAAAGATAAATAATTGCAGCAATACTACTATTGACAATATAAGACGAAATATTTCCAGCTTCTTTTCGTGGCTTGAAGAGGAAGACTATATTCTAAAAAGTCCTATGAAGCGTATACATAAGATAAAGACTAAAACTGTGGTAAAGAGTGTTATTTCCGATGAGAGCATAGAAAGGCTTAGAGATAATTGTGCATCAAAAAGGGATAAGGCTATAATCGACTTACTGTATTCTACAGGCATAAGAGTAGGCGAGCTTGTAAATTTAAATATAAATGACATAGATTTGGAAGGACGTGAGTGCGTAGTCTATGGCAAGGGAAATAAGGAGAGAAAGGTTTACTTTGATGCTAAGGCAAAGGTACACCTTATTGATTATATTGAAAGTAGAGATGATGATAATGAGGCTCTCTTTGTAACTTTGGATGCGCCACATGATAGGCTAAAAATAAGTGGGGTAGAAATTCGGCTAAGAGAACTTGGCAGAAAGCTAAATCTTGAAAAAATCCATCCACATAAGTTCCGTAGAAGTATGGCAACCAGAGCAATAGATAAAGGAATGCCAATAGAACAGGTGCAAAAGATACTTGGACATTCTCAAATAGATACTACGATGCAATACGCCATGGTAAACCAAAATAATGTAAAGAATTCCCATCAAAGATATATTGCTTAAAATTTTGCAACTTGAGATTTGTGTGGGAGGATAGATGAAAGTGAAGCTTGAGGATGTTTGTGAGCGAGAGTCTTCAAATTTAAAGCAGTCGGATATTGTAGGTAGTTCCGGGAATTATCCTATTTATGGAGCATCGGGACACATCAGTAATGTGGATTTTTATCACCAGGCTAAGCCATATGTTGCAGTTGTTAAGGATGGAGCAGGTATAGGAAGGACAACTTTGCATCCGGCAAAATCTTCAGTAATAGGAACCATGCAATATTTAATACCTAAAAAAAACGTATTACCAGAATATCTTTACTATGTAGTGCGTTATATGCATTTAGAAAAGTATTTTACAGGTGCTACTATTCCACATATATATTTCAAGGATTATAAAAATGAGCAGTTTAATTTAGATTCTTTAGAGAAGCAGAAAGAAATTATAGATATTCTTGGGAAATGCGAGAATGTAATTAATGCAAGAGAAAAGGAACTGCGGAAATTGGATAAACTAATTAAAGCCCGATTTGTAGAGATGTTTGGAGATCCTGTATCTAATTCATATGGATTAGCAGAGTTCACATTATCTGAGGTAGGTGAGTTAGGTAGAGGGGTATCAAAGCATAGACCTAGAAATGATCCTAGACTATTGGGTGGAAAATATCCATTAATTCAAACAGGAGATGTTGCTAATTCTGAATTATATATTACATCTTATAACAGCACATATTCAGAACTTGGTTTAAAACAAAGTAAGATGTGGGATAAAGGAACTCTTTGTATAACTATAGCAGCTAATATTGCAAAAACAGCAATTTTAGAAATGGATGCTTGTTTTCCAGATAGTGTTGTTGGTTTTAATGCAAATGAGAAGACTAGTAATATATTTATTCACTTCTGGTTTTCATTCTTTCAAAAAATACTCGAATCACAAGCTCCAGAGTCAGCACAAAAGAATATTAACTTAAAGATTCTTAGCGAATTGAAGGTTATTGTACCAGAAAAGAACAAGCAAGATGAATTTGTTGAATTTATAAAACAAGTCAACAAATCAAAATTTGATTACTTACTCATCATCTCAAATCCATATATACAAAACCCTAACTTTGCTGTAAAATGGTCATAGTTAACGATTTCCTTAATACAAAGGGCTTTACATAAATAAAATTTTAAGAATATGCTTGCTAAGTAGAGATGTTCTCTATTAAATACTACTTACAAAAACTACGGGGAGGTTTGCCATGGGCAACTTTGACTATTTGAAAAAGGAAAAGAGATTTGATACCTTTTCAGATGTTGCTATTGCGGCAGAAAAAGTTTTATATATAGATCCGGGACTGTGTGTGATGAATTGCCGCAGAGCCATGGAGTTTGCTATTAAATGGATGTATTCGGTAGATGCTTCATTGACTAAGCCATATCAGGACAATCTGATAAGTTTGATGAATACTGAAGAATTCAAAGACATTATAGACGCAGACCTGTTTAGACGTATGGATTTTATACGTAAGATAGGTAATGACGGTACTCACAATGCGAGGAAGGTAACAGAGGAGAAGGCAATACTTTGTCTTGAGAATCTACATATATTCTTTGATTTTGTGAGCTATTGTTATGCGGATAATTATGTCGAACAAAGCTTTAATAAATCACTTCTGACAAAGGAAGTTGAGTCACCGAAGATACCTGAAATTTCAGATATAGATTTAGATAAGTTGATAGCAGATAATGCCTTACTTAAGGCACTGCTTACAGAGCAGAGAGAAGAAAAAATTCAAAGCTATGTTACAAAGCCATTGGAATTATCGGAATATTCAACAAGAAAAATATACATTGATGTTATGCTGGCAGATGCGGGATGGAGAGAAGGCTCTGACTGGTTAAATGAGGTAAAAATAGAGGGATTACCTACAGATTCAGGCAACGGATTTGTAGACTATGTGCTTTATGATACTGCTCACAGACCACTAGCAATAGTAGAGGCAAAGCGTACATGTGTGGATGTTGCAGTAGGAAGAAAACAGGCAAGCGACTATGCAGATGCTATTGAGAAAAAATTCGGTAGAAGACCTTGCATTTTCCTTACAAATGGATTTGAGACCAGAATAATAGATGGTGAATATCCTGAAAGAAAGGTAGCAAGCGTATATTCAAAAGAAGATTTGGAAAAGATGTTCAACTTAAGAAAAATGAGAACATCTCTTGAAAATGTTGTTATAGATAAGAATATTGCCGGTAGATATTATCAGGAGGCGGCAATCAAGGCGGTATGTAATGCTTTCGATAAAAAACATCGTAGGAAAGCATTACTTGTTATGGCTACAGGTTCAGGAAAGACAAGAACTGTAATAGAGCTGTGTCATGTACTTCTTGATGCCGGATGGATTAAAAATATTTTGTTCCTTGCGGATAGAACATCTTTGGTAATTCAGGCAAAAAGAGCATTTACACTTAACTATCCCAATCTTTCTGTAACAAATCTTTGTGATGACAAGGATAATTATAATGCTCATTGCGTTTTTTCTACATATCAGACTATGATGAACTGTATAGATTCAGCTAAGGAAGAGGATAGAAAAATATTTACATGCGGACATTTTGATCTTGTGATATGTGATGAAGCACATAGATCTATTTATAATAAATATAAGAATATTTTTACATATTTTGATTCTCCTTTGGTGGGACTTACAGCTACACCAAAAGACGACATTGATAAAAATACATATGAAAGATTTGATCTTGAGCAGGGAGTTCCGACATACGGATATGAACTCTCACAGGCTGTAAAGGACGGATATCTGGTTGATTTTTTATCAGTTGAAACGAAGCTTAAGTTTATTGAGGAAGGAATAGTGTATGCGGATCTTTCAGATGAAGATAAGAGCATATATGAGAATACTTTTGAGACAGAGGATGGCAACATACCTGATTCAATAAGCTCATCTGCACTCAATGAGTGGATATTTAATTCTGATACTATTCGCAAAGTGCTTGATACATTTATGAAGAACGGAATTAAAATAGATTATGGGCAAAAAATTGGAAAGAGCATTATTTTTGCAAAGAACCATGCACATGCTGAGAAGATTCTTGAAATCTTTAATAAAGAGTATCCGCATCTAACCTGCTATGCTCAGGTTATTGATAACAGGATTAAGTTTGCACAGAGTATAATAGATGATTTTTCGGAAGCGAATAAATTTCCACAAATAGCTATTTCTGTAGATATGCTGGATACCGGTATCGATGTACCTGAGGTTGTCAATCTTGTTTTCTTTAAGAAAGTAATGAGTTATGCGAAGTTCTGGCAGATGATAGGACGTGGTACAAGATTGTGTCCGGGTCTTATTGACGGAGTTGATAAGTCTAAATTTTATATTTTTGATTTTTGTGGTAATTTTAATTTCTTTAGAATAAGTAAGGGTAAGGCTACAGATAATTCTATTCCTATACAGAGTGCCATCTTTAATTTAAAATTTGAAATTGCATATAGATTGCAGGATTTGGATTATCAGAGTGATGAGCTTAGAGCATTTAGAAAAAGGCTTGTTGAAGAGATGGTAGCAAAGGTATCAGAGCTTTCAAAAGACAGTTTTGATGTAAGACAACACTTAAAGTTTGTAGAATTATATTCTACGGAAGAAGGTTATAAGGCACTTACATTTGAAGATACGGTGTTGATAAGAGAAGAACTTTCACCTCTTATATTGCCTGAAGATGATGAAATCAGTGCAGTGCGTTTCGATGCATTGATGTATGGCATAGAGCTTGCATGCCTTGCAGGCAAATCATATAAAAGGTTTGTTACTGATTTAAGGAAGAATGCGAAAAAACTTGCAAGTATTGCTAATATTACAGAAATAAATGAGCAATCAGACCTTATAGAGGATATATTGCATACTGACTATATAGAGGGCTGTGGAGTAAATGAGTTTGAGATAATAAGAGAAAAGCTCCGCGGACTGATGAAGTATATCCCAAAGGGATGTATTGTATATGATACTAACTTTACTGACGATATAATCTCAATAGAATGGAATGACTCGGATCTTGAAAGTGATTCGCTGAAAAACTATCGTGCAAAGGCTGAATATTATATTAAAGAGCATCAGGACAGTGAGGCTATAAAAAAGTTAAAATCAAATGTTCCATTAAGCAAAGATGATATAAAAGAACTTGAAAAAGTGCTTTGGTCAGAACTTGGAACAAAAGAGGAATATGAGAGGGAATACGGACAAAAGCCTCTCGGTGAGTTGGTAAGAGAAATAGTCGGTCTTGATATGAATGCGGCAAAGGAAGCGTTTTCAGAGTATCTTGAGAACAGTAATCTTGACAGCAGACAGATTTACTTTGTAAATCAGATTGTAGAGTATATAGTTCACAATGGAATGATGAAGGATTTATCTGTATTACAAGACGCTCCATTTACAGATCAAGGAAGTATAGTTGAGATATTTACAGACTTGGGTGTATGGGCAAATATAAGAGGTATTATTGATAGCATTAATGGGAATGCTGCTGCGTAGTTGGAATATTAATGTTATATTTAATTATGTATAAATTATATAAAATTAATATATAACTAGAATATATTTGATTTTTATTAAATAAAAATAATGGTGGAGAATTAAATGTATAATGATAAGTTTAATAAAATAGTTTCAGAAATTTTAGAAAGTATGGAATTAAATAATGTAGGTTTATATGTGGGCCAGGGAATAGAAATGGAGGAATTACCAAGTGTAGTCTTAGAACAGAAGTGGAGATTTGTTATTACTAGTCAGAAGAGAGAGGACTTTTCGGGATTTTTTGTGTCAGATGAAAGATTGCCAAAGTTCTATACAAAAATGGAAGATGTTCAAAAGATGTCTTTCAGTAGTATAAATTTACCTATAATACAGTTATTTGGGCTTGATTCAGATATGAATAAACTAGATACAGAAATAGATAAAATGATAATAGACACCACTGCGTCTGACATTATGGGCTATATTGCTAAGAAATTGGATACAAGAAGCAAATTAGTCGTTATAGGATATTGTCCTATAAACGTTGATGAACTGCAATATAGGGATTTTGTAACGAGATGGAGTCAGATAAAAGGGGCTAGGGTATTTATATTTAATGATGGTAGGGTTGACGATTTTACTGAAAGGATGAAGAAATTTGCAGATGAAAGAAATGATTACTGGTGTGAAACATCATTATCAGGAGTTTTATGTTCTGTGGATTTTATGTACGACGATTACAGTGAAGCTAGAACAGATAGTTTATCTAAACAGTTGTTCTATAAAGGGAGTAAAGCTACTTATATTGAAAATAAAATATTATTAAAATGTCAAAACTTTGCGCATTTATTGACAGATGAAGTTGTTAATAAAATAAGGCCAATAGGAAAAGTTGAGCAAGGAAGGTATTATGAGATTTTTTTAGATAATTCATCAGTAGAACCACAATGGTATGGATATTCAGAAGAATTAGATTATCATTTAGAAAGACCTTTTGAGAAAACTTTACTTAGATTGGTTCAAAAGTTATTAAATGGGAGAGGATTAGAGGATAAGCCTGAGAATAAAAGGTTACCTGTTATTTTAGAGGGAGATCCAGGAACATCGAAGAGTATTACTTTAGCAGCAATCGCATATAAAATATTTAAAAATAGAAATAACCCAATTGTATTTATAAAAAATGAAGAGATATCATTTAATAATGAATATGGAAGAGAATTTGAGTTACTTAATAGCTTATTAAGTGAAATAGAGAATGCTCCAGGTTCTGATGAGAGAGTGTTAATTGTTTGGGATACTGCAGCTTATAGAAATGTTGAAGATATTGCAAGGAATTTGATTAGACTATTAGATAATGTAGGGCGTAGGTTTGTTCTATTGTGCACGGCATATAGGGGTTCCAGTAAGGAAGATGTAAATCATAATCCAAATTCTGAACGAAAGACTAATATAAAAAAAGTGTGGAGAATGGATCGTAAGGATGAATTTATCCAAATAAAAGTTGAGGAAAAAGACGACTTTGGTAACTGTGTTTATAGTGATGGTAGAGCTTTTTTTATTGAGAGTAATAGAGATTTATCAGAGGAAGATAAGTTTGAATTGGATGAGAAAAATAAAAAGTATACAGATTTAAGTTTTTCTGAAAGAGAGATGGCAAATAAAGAAAATGATATATTTATGTATTATTTTCAATTGAGATATGAACTAAGAGAGCGGCTTGCAGAAGGTTTGAATATTGAACAAAGAATAATAGGGTATTATGTAAAAAAACAATTAGAGTTGATGTCTAATTATAAAAACAAAGAGGAGAGGACATTAAGCCCAATGGTAAAAGCATTGCTTGAAGCTGGGATTGACTTAAGTGATGATATTAGTAAGGAAATTGAAAATTACGAACTAAAGGAATGTAATGAGAATATGAAATTTGATTTAGATTCATTTAATTCAAGCATTGCATTGTTTAGTAGATATAAGTTGAATGTACCTTATAAATTGGCATTTTCAATGTTACTTAGAGGTTCTGCTAGTGGAACGGATTTTATATATAAATATCCAAAATTTTTTGATTTTGTAACTACGTCTATACCTTGGCTTTTTTATGGACTTGACACATATGATAGGTTTATCTTCAGATTTAGAAATTCTAAAGAGGCTGAGATTTTTATAAAAAGAAATGATATCGATGGAGAGAAACATATTGAGTATCTAATTGAAATGTTTGATTTATATATGAGTGAGTATCCAGATGATGATGAAATTAAGAACGCCTTGATTAATTTGGCAAGAATGATGGGGCCAAACTCAGAGTATTATAGTTTTGAAACGGATCCTAGCGAACACCGTATGATATTGAGAAATTTGGATAGTTTTATTTTTAAATTATCCAATATGAGGAGTACAATTAAAGATGATAAATTTGATATTAATTTAGCTCAACTAGAGATAACATTTACTAGAGAGTATTATGGTAAATTGTGGAAGAAACTACATGATAAGGAAGGTGAAGAAGATAGCGCTAAAAGGTTAAGAAAACTTAAAGATGTGCTGGAGTTATCTCAAATATGCATAGAAAGGTTGAATAAAGAACAATTTGAACTCGATCCGACACAGAAAAAGTATATTCAGGATCAAATCAATATATTTGCGTACGAAATGGCATATTGTAAAATTGCTATAGAAGATTTAGTTGTAAATGAGAGAGAAAGAAAAAATATAGATACTCAAACACCTGAGTATTTTCAAATATACCCATTATTGGCGAGAGCTGTAAATTCAAATCCAATAAATGGATATTCATACAATGCTATGTTTAAATTATTTGTTCATGAATATACAAAACTAAGTAATTACGAGCAGAAGTTGACTATTTTGAGTGAGGTTAGAGGTTATGCAGAAGAAGCAGGTACTTTAGACATTATTAATAGAGGAATGAACGGAAGAGATGAGGTTCAAGAAAATATTTTAAAAATTGAAGAAATGGCAGCAGACTACGCTATAGATATTGATACAATTGAAAGTAAAGATAAAAGCAAGAATTTTGTAAAAGTATTTGATGAGTGTTTATCTAAAAATAAAGCCTGTGCAATAGTTTTTGTGTGTCAACAAGAGCTTAATAAATATGGATTATTACATGTAAAAAAGGCTGAAAATGATAAGATAAAAAATGAGGAGTTGTCTACAGAAAAACTAAAAGTATGTAAAAAGGTATTTGATTTTTTATCTAAAGAAGAATATAAAATATGCATTGAAAAAGATGTATTTGCTTTATATCTAAAATTGCGTGTGGCTTGGCTATTGTTTAACAAAACACCTCTGAATATAGGAGACAAGGAGGCTCAACTTACTTTTATTAATAAGGATGGTTGGAAAATAATATATGATATATGTGAAATGTATATACATTGTAAGGCTGAAAATAAGAAGCCGATTGTTTATCTAATCTATGCATTGTCTATAATTCAACTCAGAGAGGATTATGTGACAGCATACAATGCAATTATAAGCATGGATAAAAAAGGAACTGCTTCTTTTGCATCTCAAGCAAGAATGAGGGTTCCATATATTATTTGTGAGAAGCCTGGAAAACCAAAAAAATACTTTGGTACAATTCATAATGTTGACAATTCGGACACACACAGAGTATCCGGATATCTAAACGTAAAGGGGATTGCAATTAAAATGGAAAAAAAAAGGGGAGTAAGGGTCTTTGCTAATAATATAGGGAAAAGATTTCTGCCTGATAATAATAGCCCAATAGTTGATTTAGAAGTTGGAGTTGGATATACCGGTTTTTCAGCATATACTGAAAAAGGTAGGAAAGATAGGGGGTATATTTGATGTGTGAAATTGAAAATATATCTTTTAAAGAAGACACTGTTTTAATTAATAATAAAGTAAAACAAGAAGTTGCATATCATTTATGGATATTTTGTGGATATGAAGATTCTGAGTATAATGTAGTAAGTACTGATGCAAAGTTTATAAAGTTGATAAATGATTTATATAAAGTATTTTTTGATTCAAGTTTTATAAAGGGGATATGTAATTGTAAAATTATTGAAGAAAATAACTGGGATTATATCAGCGATATTAAGCGTAAATTGTATGATATAAATATATTGCGTACAGCTATATCACATACAGTTAGTAAAGAGAATTGTAAGTATCATATTAGTATCCAATTTAAAGAATGGATAAATAGTAAGTGTGGAACCTATAATCCAACAAAGGATATAGAGTTTAAAAAATTAATATCGGAATTGTTATCACTAAAGAAGGAACTCTTTGAATTACTAGATAGGCTTTTAACAGACTTGAGCTCACTAAGTCCAGTAAATAAAAGTAAACTTATAGAGAATTGGGAGGAGATGACTGTTGAATTTTACTTAAAAGGTATTAATAGAGATATGTTTATAGGCAAGTTAATAGAGTGGTATAAAATTAATGAAAAAATAGATTTGAATAAAAAAATTCATATACCCAGATATAAAATTAATGAGTTTGTAATGAACTGCATTTGTCTTAAAGAACAGAAAAAAATAAGTTGTTATGAGCAACTTAAAGTAAAGAATTTTGACAAACTTACGAAAGAGAAAAAAGATAGATTTGATGATTTAATACGAGAATTAAATTCAAATATAGATAAAATAAAAAAAGATGTTGCGGATTTTGTTAATAAAAATATTGCGGATTTAGAAGCAATTCATTACATGATGTATTATTTGAGTGATGGAGTACTAAGAAAAAAAATTGAAGTCGCTGTTTCGGAGATAAAGAAAAATGGATTAACACTTATTCCTCAAGATTTGATAGGCTATATGATAAATGAGGATTTAAAAATTAATTTTTAGCTATATTTTCTCGGCCTCTGAATTAAAATTATTTATGAAAACTTATTATGTATGGATTGGAACATTTGAAGATAGTGATTTTGAACAATATTGGGATAATGAAATTTATGAAAATGAAATGGAAATATGGAGGAAAGGCGAGGGGGATAAACCGAGCGAGAGTTTAAAGTGCGGATTTTGCAGGGAAATGGGATTGGAAGAGTTGGACAAAAAAGATTTTTGGTTTTCTGATAGGCTTTCTTTATGCAGAGTCCGAGAGTTGGCAAAAGACTACATTGCAGATTTAGGTGGGTTTGAAAGAATATGTAAAGATAAAGGGATTTTAGAGGGTAATGTAATTTTTGGAGTCTTAGTAAAAGATTTTCTTGATTTAGAACCGAAATCTTGTAGAAGTATGTACTATATTGGGAAGATAGATGTATAAATTATTATGGAAAGAGATGGTAACACTGATTGAAAAGAATAGCTTTCTTCTGTATTCCTGCACATGGTCACACAAATCCGATGCTTCCTGTTGCAGCAAAGTTTGTTGATCGAGGAAATACAGTCAGGTTTTATTCATTTAATGAATTTAAAAGTAAGATAGAGGCAACAGGAGCTGAGTTTATATCCTGTGATTCTTATCTTCCAAAGCTTACAAAAAGAGAAGAGACAGAGCTTAAAAATGTCTCCATCACTGAAATGACAATACAGGGTATTCGTACTACGCTTGCAATGGATGAGTTTTTGCATAATGAATTTTTGTCATTTAATCCTGAGGTTATATATACGGACTCTATTTGCTTTTGGGGAAAGCTTAATGCATGGAAGCATGGTGTGCCTATGGTGGTGTCCACAAGTACATTTGCTTTTAATCAAATGTCTTCGCAGTATATGAAAAATTCGCTAAAAGAACTGGCGGATATGATTTTTGGACTGCCGAAAATATCTAAGGAACTAAAGAAATTAAAGCCTTACGGCTATCATGTGCGTAGTGCCTTATCTTTGGTCCAAAGCGATAATAATACAGATTCAATTGTTTATACTTCAAGACATTTCCAACCCTATGCAGAGAGCTTCTCCAAGCATTATGCCTTTGTAGGTCCATCAGTTTTTTCAAAAGACGAGCCTGAGAAGGAAAAGCCAAGACCACTTGTTTACATTTCTCTGGGAACAGTTATCAATAACAGACCGGATTTTTATAGTAGATGTATTGAGGCTCTAAAAGGTCAGGATATAGACATAGTCATATCATGTGGTAATGTTATGGATCGAGAGGCATTGGGAATACTGCCTGAAAATGTTAAAGTATACCCATATGTTGACCAGCTCAGTATTCTTTCAAAGGCAGATGTATTTATCACTCACTGCGGTATGAACAGCATTTCCGAGAGTCTGTATATGGCTACTCCGCCGGTTCTTTATCCACAGACAAGCGAACAAAGGGCTGTGGCAAGAAGAACCGCAGAAATAGGAGCAGGTATTATGCTTAATAATGATTCTGTGCAGGGTATTCGTTCTGCCGTACAGGAAGTGCTGAATAATACAGGTTATCGTATATCAGCGAAAGAATGTAGTGTTGATTTTCGTTCCTGTATAGGAACAACAGGAGCTGCGGAATTTATAGAAAACGCTCCCCATCCATCTGAGGGTGTTGATGTATTGAGTGAATTAAATAAAGAAAATGGAAAGTTTCAACTTATATTTTGGCTAAGTATTATAATACTGATTGTCTTTATTGGAGTATTTATAAGCCGGAAATATATGTGGATTGTTAGTATTGTTGGTGTTATGCTGTTTTTACCGATAGGTAGAATCGTACAGAAAAAACGGTACGACGCTGTTATCAAAAAAATTAATGAAAAGAAGTGATACTGTCAAAAAATATTTCATTGTAATTAAAATCAAGGTAGAGGTTAAAACTTATTAAATGTATTAAAACATTTAGAATCTTACATTATGGTCATGGGAAGCCTACTGACAGCAGCTTTTTATAGTTTTGCATTGATAAAAAACTTTGTTTGTATTCCGGAATATGCTAATATATCATAGAATAAATTTTATAAGAAATAAATATACTAAGATTTTTATAATATATCGGCATTATAAAAATATGGCTTGAGCCAAATATTTGCTAAATTAAATTAAGGTTATAAACTATCTTGGTATATGGGAGATATTATGTACAAAATATTTGTATACGGAACATTAAAATCTAAATACCTTCAAAACAAGCTTTTGGGGCATACTTTGGAGTCTTATGATGCCAAACTTGTAGGGTATTCTATAAATACGGCAGAGGAGTTTTATAATGTAGTGCCTAATGAGGGTGGATGTGTCAATGGAAAGGTATTGCTTGTAAGTAAAGAAGACTTTGCATATATAGACCAGTGGGAAGTTATTCCTATGTATTTGAAAACCGAAGTCAGTGTGGAATCGGAGTATGGAACAGAGAATGTTTATATCTATATAAAGAAAGAAAAAGATAAAAAAATAAAATTACAGGATAATACCGAGGGTATGTCCAATATCGAAAATCTGGAAGCAAGGGTAGATGATTTTGCAAGGCATAGGGATACAGAGTTTCCTGTTTGTGATATATATTTAAATTATCTTGTTGAAGCAGATTCGGATGCTTTAAGAAAATATGCAAATAATCAAGATTTTTTTACTGAGGAGTTTAAAAATCTTATTAAAGATAAGGGTGGGGCAAAAATAGATTGCGGTTTTATCGGATATGAGTATTTAGGATATGGTGATATATCAATAAGAGTATCATTGTACTACAGTATTAATAAGGATAAGAGTTATACTTTGACAGTAATGCTGCCTGTATGTACCTGTAATCCTTTGGATTTATGGAAGGATGCACTTGAAAATAAGCTTGTGATTGGGGATTGTGAGTTTTCGGAGTATTTATATGAAAAATATGGAATCAAGATACTGCAAAGCCCAAAGCTTTTTATGTTTTCCTCCGGTGAAATCAGCGAAGATAAAAGATTTGAAATTTTTAAAACCGGAGAAATTAAGGATTCGCAAAACAGTGGTATAGATTCTGCAAAAACAGTTAATACGGATATATCAAAAAATACCGATAAAAAGTTATATTCTTCAAAGAATGCAGTAATTGAAATACCTAAAGAATTTAAATTTTGTTATGAGGAGAGGGTTAAAGCGCATATAATAACCATGTTTACTATGTAAAATTACAATTTATTTAATATAAAGGAGAATTCTATGTTGGAAGTAGGAATAAGGGGACAAAAAGAGACCATTGTAACAAAGCAAAATACTGCGGCAGGTATAGGAAGTGGAAGTTTAGAGGTATTTTCCACTCCTATAATGATACTTTTGATGGAGGAGTCCTGCTTTAGGAGTGTATCGGATAAGCTGGATGAGGGCTTTACCACTGTAGGTATTTCTGTGGATGTAAGGCATTTATCGGCTACACCGCTTGGAATGAAGGTGGAGATAAAGTCGGAGCTTATTAAAATAGATGGAAGAGCTCTTACTTTTAAGGTTGAAGCATATGATGAAAAGGGGCTTATAGGTGAGGGAATTCATGAAAGATTTATTGTAAATAATGAAAAGTTTCAGGCAAAGACTGACAGTAAGTCAGACAAATAATAATTAGTGCAGGAGGGAGACCGAATGCACTTTTTTTAATACTATATTTATTGGTAGAGTCGTTATTTTGTGATAGTATAGTCTAAAAGGAGGATTATATGAAAAAGAGATTTATATATTTGATGTTGGTGGCTTTTTTGTTGGCTGGATGTGGAAGGAGTACTTCAATAACAGTAAGTACAAATGAAAGTGCCGATAAGGAGAGCGTGGCACTAGAAAGTAAGGCTGAGGAAGTTGAAAAAGGAATTATAAAAAATGATGTGCAAATGATGGATGTTCATATTTTTTATAAGGTCAGGGAAGGATTTTCCTTACTTGAGGGAATGATGCCGCAGGTGGAAGTTAAAGGAAATGATAATCTGAAAAGTATTATTGAAAAAATCAATAATCAATGGACGGATGAACATTCAAGTATTGAATTGACTCGTGCCGATTCGAATATTTTCAGTCTTTTTATAAAGACAATGGCATACAGTGATTATGATAAAACCGGTGAGGAAATCAGAGGTATAAATATAGACTCAAATACAGGTAAGGAATTGAAAATATCGGATGTTTTAAAAAATCCTGTCGGATTATATGATAAGCTCACAGAGAGTGAAGAATTTATGGAAGAATATGGTGCTGATATAGCTTATTTTAGCGAAAAGTTAGAAAGTGTTTTGACTAAACCTCAGGAATTTTCAGACGGCACCAATAATGACTCTGATATTGCATGGGCATTAAATAATGGCGGAATGATGATTTATATGATTAAGGAAAATGATTATGGTAAAGAGATTGTAAGTATTCCGCTTGAATACGCAAGATACAGTGAGTTTTTTAAGGATGATGTATTAAAACTGCCTGATGATTATGCTTTTAAAATTTTGCCGGACAGGGAGATAAGGTTTAATATTGACGGAAAAGAAAGGGCTTTGGAGCTAACACAGGAAATCAATGAATATGATATTGCACAGGAAATAAGAGTAAAAATAGACGGGGAGAAGAGGACTTATCAGGACGGCTCAAGCTATGGTATTTCAAAGAGCTATGTTTTGAAAAAGGGAGATCATGCCTATCTTTATGTAGAATTAACATATGATAATGATTATAAAAGTATGATGATCATTGATTTAAATAAGAAGTCTGAAACAATAAGTATCGGAGACAGTTTTGCACATACGGCTTTGTTAAATCCGAATGATTTTTATCTTGGGGATAATATATTCACTATCAGCTCTGTTTGGGTGGAGAGAAAATATGAGTTGGCAGATGATGGCAGACCGAAGGCTTTAACGGATTATTTCACTATTACAACGCCTGTTCAACTTGCAGCTAAGATAGAGCTGAATGGAGAGATGCTTGATGGTGTGAACGGAAATTCATTAGGAAGTATAAATCTCCCTGTGGGAATTTTACTTACACCTGTAGGCACTGATAAGGAAAGTTTTACAGATTATACAATGTCTGACGGAAGTGTTGTCCGTATACCTATGGAAAAGATATCGGATTATGAGATAAAGATAGATGGCAAGCCTGTTGATGAGGTCTTTGACGGTACATTTTTTGCAGGATAGAGTATATGTTTGAAAATCAAATAATTATTCATGTAGATATGGATGCCTTTTATGCTTCAGTGGAGATGAGGGATGATAAAACTCCGGTAGGAAAGCCGCTTATTATCGGTTCTATGCCAAATGAAAGAGGTGTTGTGTCTACCTGCAATTATGAAGCCAGAAAATACGGCATTCGTTCAGGAATGAATATAAAAGAGGCTTTTAATCTTTGCCCAAAGGGGATATTTATGCATCCGAATTTTGATAAATACAGAAAAGTATCAAATCAATTGCATAAGATACTGGAAAGCTATACCGATGTTACAGAATACATAGCTTTGGATGAGGGGTATCTTGACCTTACAAAAAAGGTAAATTCATGGGAAGATGCAGGCAGGATTGGTCTTGAAATCAAAAAGAGGGTAAGGGAAGAACTTTCTCTTACCTGCTCTGTAGGTTTGGCGTATTCAAAGACTGCGGCAAAGATGGCGAGTGAGGAGAAAAAGCCTGACGGATATTTTGAAATACCAAATAGAGATGAATTTATAAAGCTGGTGCTTGACAGAAATGTGCGTGCTCTTTATACAGTGGGAGAAAAGACCGCAAAAAAACTTCATTTATATGGTGTTGATACTGTAAGAGATTTACAGGATAAAAAGAATGAAGTAAAAAGATTCATGGGAAAACAGGGGGAATATCTTGTAGATTTGGCATTCGGATTTGATGACAGGAAGGTGATACCTTATAAGGAAGAGGAGACAAAGTCAATCAGTAAGGAGTTTACATTTCAAAAGGATGTATCAAGTTTCAGACTTTTAGATGATGTACTTTTTATACTGGCTTTTCGCATAGAGCAGAGGGCAAAAAGGCTGGGGCTTTATGGAGAGGGGGTATCTCTGAAGATAACATATTCCAATATGAAGACTATTACAAGGTCAACACTTATAAGTGCAAATACAAATGATGCCTATACCATTTATGAAAATACAAGTAAACTTTTAAAAAATGTGCCAAAAGCCGAGGTAAGACTTGTAGGAACAGGTATTTACCATTTGAGAGAAGAAGATGGCAGACAACTGAGCTTTTTTGATGTGTTTTCTAAGGAAAGCGATATTGTAAAAGAAAAAGCGGAGGCTAAATGGCAGGAGATGAAGGCTTATTATAAGATTGATTTTGATAAAATAAAAAATATTTCAAATGGGATGAATATATATGGGTATATTGAGAGAATGAGAGAAGTGATGGAGTCAATGCAAAAATATAATATTTAAAAATAACGATATTATTTTATGGTATAATACTACAAAAATATATCGGAAAGGATCAAATATGAGAACTTTTGATGAGCAGGCTATAGTTTCTATAGCACCGAATGCGAATGCAGTTACAAATGGCAGAAAGCTGGGAAACAGTTTTGTAAAAAGGATGAAATCCGAAGATGACAGCCTTTACTTTGGAGAGTGCAAGGGAAGCGGAAAGAGTAATTATATCGTTTCCATAGACTTTGAAAAAGAGGGAGAGCCTGTATTTAGATGTACCTGTCCAAGCAGACAATTTCCATGTAAACATGCAATTGGATTGATGTTTGAGATGAAGGAGGGAAAGGACTTTGAAACAGCTGATATTCCACAGGATATTATAGATAAAAGAAATAAGATAGAGGCTAAGGAGAAGAAAAAGGCAGAGAAAGAAAAAAATACGGAAAAACCGAAAAAGACAAGCACAGTTTCAAAGGCTGCAAAAACAAAGAAAGTAAAAAAGCAAATCGAAGGTCTGGATTTATTAAAGGATTTGATGAATCAGATAACAAATGCGGGTGTGGCAGCTTGTGTGGATGCGGCATTTGATAAAAAATATGATGAGCTTGCAAAGCAACTTGGAGATTTTTATCTACCGGGAGTACAGATTTATTTTAAAAGGTTTTTGAAGTATCTGAGAACAATAAAAAATTCGCAATTTATAGAAGATATAAAAAATAATTATCCTAAGAGTTATATAGACGAGATAAGAAAAGATTATCCAAATGATCATATTGAGGAACATTTATTTGACTTGGCTGTAAAAGAACTTACAAAACTTAGATATATTGAAAAAAGGGCAAGGGATTATCTTCTAAAAAAGCTTGAAAGCGATGATACAAATCCTGATGACAATATACTTTATGAGGCGCTTGGAGGAGTATGGAAGCTTGAAGAACTTGGTGAGATCGGGCTTAAAAAGGATAATGCAGTGCTTGTAGAATTAAGCTTCTTATCGGAGTTTGACAGTGTAAAGGAAGAGTATACGGATAAGGGGTATTGGATTGATATTGACAGCGGTGAAATAAATTATACCGCTAATTACTGCCCGGTAAAGGCAAAAAAATATATTCAAAGAGATGACAGCTTTTTTGGTAAAAAATGTATTGATAAGCTTTATTTTTATCCTGCAAATGACGGAGAAAATACCCGAATTCGTTTTGAAAGTTCTAAAGATGAAGATTTGGATATTTCAGATATTAAAAAGATAAAGAGTTTTGCTAAGAAGAGTATATCTGAATTTATAAAGCCTGCTAAAAATATATTAAAGGCGACTTTGTCTGATAATGCCTATGCTGTATTGTTTGAGTTTAAAAAGATAGGACAGTATGAAGAGGATATAGTTGTAGAAGATACTGAGGGCAAGCAGATTTTATTAAAACCGAACAGCCATGACAGTACGGTAATTGATTCTTTATTATCACTTCCAGGTAAAAATTACCTTAGTAATCAGGTATTATTCGGTCTGGCATATTATGATGGAAGACTTCGTCAAATCTGTATAGAGCCAAGAAGCATCATTACAGATGATGAAATACTTAGGCTGGCATATTAGTGGGAGGATATAATGAATTTAGATATTTTATATAAGTTACGAGAGCAATTAAAGAACAGTATAATCACAGGCAGTTCTCTTATAAAAGAAGATTTCAGATTAAAAAAGGCGACAGAGGATATGGCAGCTTTATCAAAGCTTGCCCCGGTATTTGCACAGATAGAAAAGCAGGCTTTGGATTTGCCTATATGTGATAATCCCGGAGAGAAGGCTCTGGATTTACTTGCATTAATAGATGCAGTGCTTGAAACTCAAGCAGGTATATATGAAAATAAAGAGCTTTCAGATATTGAAGGGGGAAGCGGAAAGCTGTTAAAAAACTATTCGTATAAAATGCTTGAGCCGGTTATTACGGCACTTACCACTACCGGAAGCGGTAGATATGATATTTTGGTGAATGCCAGAAAGGATACTCCGGAGATATTTTTAGATTACAGAGTGTTTCCAAAGTATATCGAAGGACTTGGCGACAGCTATAGCGAACTTGCATATCTAATCAGCAGATGGATGGTGGAAGACGGTAAGATGATGATTGAACCTCTAAAAAGAGGCTTTGATCCTATGGGCAAAAACGATATGTATTTAAGACTTGAAGTTATTTCAAAGCTTGCAAGGGGTAAGGAAAATGATTTTTACTTGTCAATTGTAAATAATCCGGATAGCAAAAAGGATATTAAAAGGAAGGCTATAGAGTCATTAAAGTATTGTAAAGAAAATATAGATATTTTGCTTGAGATTGCAAAGACTGCAGATAAGGCAAGCAAGGCAGAAGCAATGAATGTTTTAAAGACATTCAGTGATACAAGAATTGATGAATTTTTTGAAGATTTGGCTAAAAAGAAAAAATAAAAGGTGGTAGATATGAGCGAAGAATTACAAAGACTCCCTGCTGAGGTCATGTTCCAAAAGGAAATAGATGCACTTATAGCGGCTGAAAAAAATCCTGTTCCGGCAGGCTGGAAGATGTCTCCAAAGTCGGTTCTTACATATATTATGGGCGGTGAGTGCAATGGTGTGGAGATAATGCCAAAGTATATCGGAAATAAAAGAATCGTTGAGATTGCGATAGCTACATTGGTAACCGACAGAGCACTTCTTTTAATAGGTGAGCCCGGTACTGCAAAGTCATGGCTTTCAGAACATCTATGTGCGGCGATAAACGGCAATTCCACCTGTGTTATACAGGGAACCGCCGGTACAACAGAGGAGCAGATAAGATATTCATGGAATTATGCAATGCTTATAGCGGAGGGACCAAGTGATAAGGCAATTATAAAAAGCCCTATTTTTGAGGCTATGGAAGAAGGAAAGATAGCAAGATTTGAGGAAATTTCCCGTTGTGCCTCCGAAGTACAGGATGCTCTTATTTCCATTCTTTCAGAGAAAAGAATCTCAATTCCCGAACTATCCAAAGACAGTGCGGCTAAAAAAGGTTTTTCAGTGATTGCTACTGCAAATACCAGAGACCGTGGGGTAAATGAAATGAGTGCCGCTCTAAAGAGAAGATTTAATATTGTGGTGCTTCCAAGCCCCAATACTTTGGAAGAAGAGATGGATATTGTAAAGACCAGAATTGAAAAACTTTCAGAGGGCATGGCATTGCTTTCAAAGGTACCTGAGGTAGAGGTAATAAAGAAAGTCTGTACAATATTTAGAGAACTTAGGCAGGGCGAGACTTTGGACGGTAAGCAGAAAATAAAATCCACTGCAAATGTTTTATCCACAGCCGAGGCTATTTCATTACTTACAAACAGTATGTCACTTGCAGGAAGTTTTGGAGACGGTAAGATAAGTGATGCGGATCTTGCGGCAGGACTTCAAGGGGCAATAGTAAAGGAGGATTCGAAAGATTCAAAAGTCTGGGAAGAGTATCTTGAAAATATAATGAAAAAGCGTGGTAAAGAGTGGATTGGGCTTTACAATGAGTGTAGGGCACTCAATGGCTAGGAGGTAGCCATGAAAACTTTTGGAATTAGACATTTTTCACCTGCGGGAGCTTATTTTTTAAGACGGTTTTTAGATGAAAACAAGCCTGATTTGGTGCTTATAGAGGGGCCTGCGGATTTTGATTTTTTGATAGATGATATCGTATCTAAGAATCTGATACCTCCATTTGCCATTATGGCATATACAAAGGAAGCACCTATAGATACCATTCTTTATCCATTTGCAAATTATTCACCTGAGTATCAGGCAATCCTTTGGGCAAGGGAAAACGGCAAGGAATGTCATTTTTTTGATTTGGAGTCAAATATAATTTTGGGACTTGAAAGCGAAGAAGCCGACATCAAGGATACAAAGCAGGAAAATAATATGGATTTTGAAAATTCTCCCGCAAAATCGTCTAAAAAAATATTGGAAACAGATATGGAAGGATTCTGGGAAAGAAACTTAGAGCAGAGTGAGGATATGACCGCATATAAGGCAGGCAGTGCATTATTTGGAGAAAGCCTCAGGAAAGACTCCGAAGCTTTGGATAAAACTTTTGTCAGAGATATAATTCGTGAAAGCTTTATGAAAAGAAAGGCAAAAGAGTTTATTAAAAAAGGTATTGATCCGGAGAAAATAGTGGCTGTAACAGGTGCTTTTCATACATCAGCTATAGAAAGCCTTGACGGTGCAATGACTGATAAAGAGTATATGGCATTAGAAAAGAAAGACTCAAATATTACATTGATGCCTTATTCATACTACAGACTAAGTAAAAGAACAGGTTATGGCGCAGGAAATGCAGCACCTGCATATTATGAGCTTATCTGGCAGGGACTTTTAAATGAGGATATCACCTTTCATGAGAGAAAATATCTAAGCACTTTGGCAAAATATATGAGAGAGCATGGAGGTATAGTTTCATCCGCACAGGTAATAGAGGCTACAAGACTTGCAAGATCACTGGCGGCTCTTCGTGGAGGCTCCATACCTACACTTTGTGATTTAAAGGATGCAAGTATCACCTGTATGGGTGGCGGAAGTTTCGGTGAGCTTGCTATGGGATTTGCCGAAAGCGATATTGGTAAAAAGATAGGTCATGTGCCGCAGGATGCTATGCAGACATCTATACAGAGTGATTTTACTTCACAGCTTAATGAACTGAAGCTTGAAAAGTATAAAGAACTTGTAGCAAAACCCTTGCAACTGGATCTTAGGGAAAATTTGAGAGTAAAATCAAGAGAAAGTGCATTTCTTGATTTGAACAGATCTTTTTTCCTTTATCGTTTGCTTATACTTGGAATTGATTTTGCAAAAATCGAAAGAAACAGACAGGACAATGCCACATGGGCGGAGAACTGGGTTTTACAATGGACTCCCGAGGCGGAGATTCAGATAGTGGAAACCGTATTAAAGGGTGATACCATATCTGAGGCTGTAGCCTTTGTACTTGGGGAGAGATTGTCACAGGCAACAAAGATATCCGAAATAGCGGATATTATTGAAGATGCATTTAATTGCGGAATGCCGAAAGTAGTGGAGGGAGCAAAAAGAAGCCTGGATGAGATGGCAAACGGTGCAATATCAATGCATGATATTGCTTTGACTGTGAGCAAGCTTTCAAGCATGATTTCCTTTGGTGATATACGAAAACTTGACAGAAAACCTCTTGAACCTATTGTTAAAAGGCTTTGTATCAGAGCTTCACTTATGCTTGCAGATGAATCCGCCTGCGATGATATGGCGGCGATTACTTTATCCGAGGATATTCAAAGTATACATAATGTGTTTTTGGTACAGGATTTCCTTGATGAGAGTTTTTGGTTTGATAAGCTTATGGAGGTAGCAAAAAGAGATGATTTAAATACAAAAATCTCAGGACTGTCAACCGCCATACTGCTTGATGCAGGCAAAATAGATGAACTTACTCTTAGAAAAGAGGTTTCAAGAAGACTGTCTATGGGAATGCCGGCAGAACTTGGCGCCAACTGGTTTGCAGGATTGTCAATCAGAAATCATTATGCACTTATTGGCAGGCTTACATTATGGGAAAGCCTGAGTGAATATCTGGACACTTTGGATGAAGAGGAGTTCAGGCGTTCTGTTGTATTTTTAAGGAGAGCTTTTGTAGAATACAGTGCAAAGGAAAAGGATATGATTGCTGAAAATCTTGGAGAAATCTGGGGACTTAATGCACAGGTAGTAAGCGAAATAATCAATTCGGAAGTAAAAGAAGTGGATACAAAAATACTTGAAGACTTTGATTTTGGAGACTTTTAGGAGATATAAATGGATACAAATGACAGACTGAGGCGTTGGAGGCTGATACTTGGAGCCGAGGCTGACGGCAGAATGGAAAATATGGGTGAGGGTGTACGCCTGAGTGATGAAGATCTTATGATGGATATGGCTCTGGATGCAATCTATAACAGAAATATGAAATTTTGCTTTGGCAGCGGTGGAGGAAGGGGGGCTTCAAGCCCGCAAATCAGCAGATGGCTTGGGGATGTGAGAACACTTTTTGATAAGGATCTTGTAAAGATTATTCAGGCGGATGCTATGGAAAGATGCGGTCTAAAGCAGCTTATATTTGAACCCGAACTTTTGGAAAATATAGAACCTGATATGCAAATGGCGAGTATGATACTTACATTAAAGGATCAGATACCTAAAAAGAGTAAGGAAGGTGCCAGAGAATTTATTAAAAAGATAGTGGAACAGATAAATGCATTACTTGAAAGTGATTTAAAAAGAGCGGTAACCGCAAGCCTAAACCGTCGTATGCATTCACCTATTCCATCCGCATCTGCACTGGATTTTCAAACTACTATAAGAAAAGGTATCAAGGATTATAATACCAAGCTAAAAAAGATCATTCCGCAAAAGTATTATTTCTTTGAAAGAAGTGCAACAACCGCAGCCAATAAATATACTGTAATATTGGATATTGACCAAAGCGGTTCAATGGGAGAGTCTGTAATATATTCATCCATTATGAGCTGTATTCTGGCAAGTATGAGTGCTATAAAGACTAAGGTAGTGGCATTTGATACCAATATTGTAGATTTAAGTGAAAAATGTGATGATCCTATTGATTTACTTTTCGGCTTTACTCTTGGTGGGGGAACCGATATTGAAAAATCAATAAAGTATTGCAGTAAATATATTGAGAATCCTAAAAAAACTATTTTCTTTTTGATTTCAGACCTTGAAGAGGGTGGAAACCGTGCAGGACTTCTTAGAAGATTGACACAGATGAAAGAAGACGGTGTTATTGTGATTTGCCTGCTTGCAATATCCGATGACGGCAAGCCATATTATGATAGCAATATGGCACAAAGGATTGCAAGTCAGGGTATACCATGTTTTGCAGCTGCTCCACAGATGTTGCCTAGACTCCTTGAAAAAGCGATGAAAAATGAGGATCTTAGTGAGTTTGCAAACAGTAAAGGCGGGGCAGGAAAATAAAATTTTAAAAAATTATATTGTGACCTTATGACTTTATTTTCCGTCTATATAATTGAGTGAGGTAATCACAGAAAAATATTTAAGGAGACAGAAAATGAGAAAATTATTTACTATAACATTGGGACTTTTTTGTGTTGTTTTATTTATGGGATGCAGCATAAAAACAAATAATGCAGATGATAAGACAACTACAGTATCACAGGAGACTAAAGAAACAGGGAAATCTGAAGAAACGGGCGAGCCTGCGCCGATTACAGGTGGATGGGCAATAAATGAAGCTATGGATCCGGCAAATAACAAAGAAGCTATGGAGGCTTTTAATAAGGCGATAGACTGCTTGGATGGATATAGATATGAGGTGGTTGCGGTACTTGGTTCACAGGTGGTAGCAGGTATGAATTATTCATACCTTTGCAAAGGTGAAATGGTGATACCGGATGCCAAGCCGGATTATAATATAGTAAATGTATATGAAGATTTAAAAGGTGATGCACAGATCACAGAAACTGTGAGATTACCTGAAGGAAAGCCCGATTGGGAGTATAATAGCAAAAATACCTCATTGAAGGAAAATCCTGATGTAGATATCATATTTAACAAGGCACTGGAAGAACATGTGGGTGTGGTTTATGATCCCATAGCATATATAGGTAAAAAAAATAATACATACGCTATAATTGCAAAGACAACCACAGTTACTGTGAATCCTCAAACAAATATTTCAATTGTTTATATAACAGGAACAGATTCCTCAGCAAGGATTGATGATATAAAAGAGATTGATATAGCGTTGGAATAATTAGGCGTATAAGAGGACATTATGGAAGATGTACAGATAATAGATATGTATTTTCAAAGATTGGAGGATGCATGAAATTTAGATTTGCAAAAAAAGATGATACAGCTTTGATACTTCATTTGATAAAGGAATTGGCATCTTATGAGAATATGCTTGATGAAGTTATATCTGATGAAGATACTTTAAAAGAGTGGATTTTTGACAAGCAAAAGGCGGAAGTTATATTTGTTATGGAAGATGAAAAAGAGGTGGGCTTTGCACTGTTTTTTCATAATTTTTCTACATTCCTTGGAAGAGCCGGTATATATCTTGAGGACCTCTTTGTATTGCCTGAGTTTAGGGGCAGGGGATATGGTAAGGCACTCTTAAAAAGGCTTGCGTCTATTGCGATTGAGAGAGGTTGCGGCAGGCTTGAGTGGTGGTGCCTTGACTGGAATAAGCCGAGCATTGACTTCTACCTATCTCTTGGTGCCGTTCCTATGTCAGACTGGACAACATATAGGATAACCGGGGATACATTAAGGAAGATGGCGGAAATGTAAAAGATATAATTGATACAGTATGATAAGTTAAATAGATTGGTACACCTTGTGTAGCAGTCTATTTTTTATATATTTTAATTCATAATATTTTATAATATATTATTGAGTTTTGGTAATATATAGGATAGAATATAATCTATCTTAGATAATTTGAATTTCTAAATTTTCTTAAAATTCTAAAATCAAACAATATTAATCCCAATGGAATAGATAGTAATTTTAATTTTTGGTATAATAGGGAGGAGACATGAGAGAAAAAGATGTAACTCAAAAAATGTTGGAAAGCTATAATGATGTATTCGCAGATGTTTTAAATGTACTTTTATTTAACGGTGAGATTATAGTTGATGAGAATAACCTTACTGATGCTTTGCCAATGAGTGTGCTGAAAGTTGACGGAAGAGTTAGAACTCAGTACAGAGATGTTGCAAAATACTGGAATAACAGTAAAATAAATATGGCATTTTTGGGATTGGAAAATCAAACCAGCCCTGATAAGCTAATGCCATTTAGAGTCTTTGGATATGATGGTGCAGAGTATGTAAAACAAAGTAGGAGGGAAAAAAGGAATGAAATAAAATATCCTGTAATCACTTTAGTATTATATCTTGGATTTGACAGAAAGTGGGAATATCCCAAAACACTTTTTGAAATACTTGACATAGAAGAAAATATAAAACCTTATGTTAATGATTTCAAAATAAATCTTTTCGAGATAGCATATTTAGCTAGAGAAAAGATAGATTTATTTAAAAGTGATTTTAAAATACTGGCTGACTACCTATACCAAATGAGAGTGAATAGGGACTATATACCTGATAAAACTGTAATTGATCATGTAGAAGAATTGTTAATGTTGATGGCTGCAATGACCGGAGACGGAAGATTTGAGGAAACTATAAATGATTTGAACGGAAAGGAGAGAGTGACTATGTGTGAAGTACTTGACAGAGTAGAGGCAAAAGGCATTGAAAAAGGTATTGAGCAAGGACTGGAGATAGGCATTGAAAAGGGGGCGAATATAATAAGCAAGCTGAATGAAATATTGGTAAAGGAAGGGGATTTGGAAAAGATCCTTAAAGCTAATACTAATAAGGAATACAGAAATGAATTACTCAAAAAGTATAATTTGATGGATGCTTTTAAAAACTGAGTTTAGAATAGAACTTAAAACAGTGTACTGTAAAATCTGATTTATAATGATTTTACAGTACCATTTTTTATTTTAAATTAAAATTATATAGGCAAAAAATCAGTGGTACCGGCGCTAATAGGCTACTTTTACATATTATTTATATTTTTTTGTTATATAAATAAATTAGCTTATTATATAAAAATAAAGGAGGAATGTGGTAAAAAATACAGAATAGAATGGTGGTATATTGCTAAAAAATAATGATTTTAGAGGGAAGGATATGAAAAGAAATATTTTAAGATGCTTTATGGCGTATATTTTAAGCTTATTACTGTTAAGTAATAACTTAGAAGTATTTGCAAGTACTTTGACAAATGGAGTGGAAAAACCGTAGATCAAGCTCATCAGCCGGAAGCTCTTCTAAGAGATCTAAGAAAGTATTTCATAATACTTATACAAATAGAAATGCATGGTTTAAGTTCGATAAAGACGGAGCTATGGAGACAGGATGGGTTCATGAAAACGGAACAGACTATTACCTTAGTGAGATCTCAGACGGATCTTTGGGAGAGTGGATTAAAAAATAGTATATAAGACTTTATACTTAAAAAGGGGCTATAGTAATCGAAAATGACTACTATAACCTTTTGTTTATGCTATTATTTCAGCCCTGCTTCCGCCGGTCTTGTCCTTTTTGACAATGATTTGTTTGTCTATTTTTTGCTTTAACTCGCCTACATGTGAGATAATTCCGATAAGCTTATTGCTGCTTGCAAGTGATGCAAGGGCATTCATTGCCTGAGAAAGTGAGTCCTCATCTAAAGAGCCGAATCCCTCATCAATAAACATAGTATCCAGTTGAATGCCGCCGGCTGAGGATTGAATCTCATCGGAGAGCCCAAGAGCCAGTGCCAAAGAAGCCTTAAATGATTCACCACCGGAGAGTGATTTTACACTTCTTGTAGTACCGTTGTAGTGGTCTATGACATCAAGGTCGAGTCCGCTCTGTCCGACCTTACTAAGAGATTCTTCTCTTCGGATGAGGTCATATTGCCCGCCGGTCATTATCATAAGCCTTGTATTTGCTCTTGCAATAATTCTGTCAAAATAATGCATTTGAATATAGGTTTCAAGCATAATCTTATCTTTGCCTGTGATGGTACCGTTTGCAGTATCTGATAGAGCCTTTATCCAGGTGTACTTTTTTTCGATATCTAAAAGCTCAGTAGCTTTCTGCTTTATATTATCGTAGTTTGACTTATTGTTTACTATTCGGCTATGAATAGATTCTTTGTTCTTTCTAAGCTGAATTTTGTTTAAATCAAGCTCATTCAACTTGATTTTTTCGGATGCAAGGTCAATTTCCTGTTTGCCTTTCATTTGTTTTGAAAGTTCCACTTTTTTGGCATTGGCAGAGGCAAGATTTTCACTACATTCACCTAAATTCTTTGTGACAATCTCTATACCTTTTTTGATTTTCAAAATTATATCTTCATTTTTTTGAATTTCTTTGGAGGCTTCAAGTTTTGAAGAGAATACCAGCTTTTCTTTTAAATCACCGATTCTTGAATTAAGTGATTTATTCTCTGATTCCAAAGTACTTATAGTATTGTTTATATCAACAATACTATTTTGTAATTCATCACTCCTTTTACGCAACTGAGGAAGTTTAATGTCAATGTCATCTTTTCTGACTATATGCTTCTTTTCGTTTTCGATATTTTCTTCAAGTACTTTTATGTTACTCTTAAGCTCACTTATTCTATCCTTTGTAATATCGGTAGCATTGTTCATATCAATATCGCCAAGTAATTCTTTAATAGATTTCACTGTAGTATCTGTCTTTTCACCAAGCACACCTTTTAAGTTTGCTACTTTATGACTGGCATCATTTGCCTCATCATTTGCCTTTGAAACTTTGGATTGAAGAATATCAAGTTCATCTTTTTTTGGAACTTCAGTAGGTTTAATTGCCTTTTTAGGATGTGATAGCGAGCCACATACAGGACATGGCATATTATCTTCAAGGTTTTCTGCCAAAAGACCTGCTTGAGAATCAAGGTAAAGATTGTATTTTACTCTAAATGATGAATCGAGTTCACTTGCCATGAGCTTTTTTTCTTCAAATATTTTTTTTGCTTTTTTGTAATTTACAGAAATATTTTTCAATTCTTCCATGCTATTTAATAGAGCCTTAAGCTTTGAAAGACTTTCCACATGAACCGACTTTTGATTTTCAAATAAAATTTTTTGCTCACCGCATTTTTGCAGAGCTTTAGATTCCTCGGTTAATTTCTCTATTTCAGCTTTTAAATTTTCAATATCTGTAAGTGTTTTTGTGAGTGATGTTTTACTTTTTTCAATATTTATAGCATTGTTTTTCAGGTTAGCTTCTTTTTGATCCAACTCATCATATTCAGGTAGTTGTGCCTGTATGGTGGCAGATGATTTGGTAAGTTCCTCCTGAATAGATGTTTTTTTCTGTTCTTCTTCTAATGTCTCAGTGAGAGAAGCTTTATCTTCAGTCAATTTTAAAATCTTGGCTTTATTTTGTTCAAATTCCTGTTTGATTTTTACAAACTCTTCACCACGCTCAATATTTATCTTTAACACATCAAGTTGTTTTTCTATTTCAGTTATAGCATTGTCAGCCTTTTCTTCAGTTAAAGTATCTTCAGCTATCAGTTTCTCAATAAGTGTAATACATTCATCTGTAGGCAGGTCGCCGGTTTTTGCCTTAGTAACATCAAGGGACAATAGTGAAGAGTCATAACAACTTATTCCACTTATATACTGTGATATACTTTGTTTGATTTTTGAACAATCGTTATTAAGTACAGATAATTCGGACTTTAATCTATCCTGCAAATCTGAATAAAGTTTTGTTTTAAATATATGCCTGAATATTTCAATTCTATCCTTGGTAGGTGAAATCAAAAGTTTTAAAAAATCACCCTGTGCAATCATTGCGATTTGACAAAACTGCTCTCTGTTAATGCCTATAATATTATTTATAGCATTTTCCACTTCCTTAGTCTTTGTAAGAGGCTTTCCGTCAGGAAGAGTAAGTTTTACACCTGCTGTTTGCTTGGTAACTCCACTTCCTCGCTGTGCAGCTCTTTCGTATTCCGGATTTCTTTCTATAGTGTATTCTTTTTCTTTATAGTTAAAAATGAGTCGAACAAATGTCGGTGTTTTAATATCGGCATACTTTGAGCGAAACATTGAAACTTCTCTGTTATTTCCGCTGGGATCACCATAGAGTGCGTAGGTAATAGCATCAAATATAGTTGTTTTTCCGGCTCCCGTATCTCCGGTTATAAGGTAGAGTCCTCCTGTACCCAGCTTATCAAAGGCAAAGTCTATCTCGCCGGCATAAGGTCCAAATGCTGAAACAGTTAGTTTTATCGGTCTCATTATTTATTCCTCCATATATCCTCAATAATACTTTCCATAAATTCTCTTTGTTCATTATTTAAAGGTTGACCGTTTCTTGAATCGTAGAAAATGTCAAATAATTCCAGTGGTGACTTTGATTCCATATCATTTATAAGATTAATCTCAGAGTTACTTCTGGTTCTTTGATTATCATAATCAAGCTTCATAATATTTTTGTATACTACACGAAGCCTTGTGATAACATCAAGAATATCGTTTTCGTCTGTCAATGTTATATGCACATAATCATCAGGGTATGTGGTATTTTCATAAAAACTCTTGAGCATAAGATCATCATAAGTTCCCTTTATCTCCACCATATCACGAAGAGGTGTAAGAGGGATAAAGTCAAGCTTTATATTGCCTTTTTCTTTTATATCAACAACAGTTATACTCTTTGTATCCTTTGATTCTGAAAAGGAATATTTTAGCGGAGTACCGCTATATCTTATATATTCACTACTACAGCTTTGAGAGCGGTGAATATGTCCAAGCGCTACATAATCAAAGTCAAAAAAAACATCTGCATTCACATTATCACTACCACCCACAGAGATATCCTCGGACTCCGTACGGGAAGCTCCTGTAACAAACTGATGGGTTATAAGTATATTTCTGATACCTGTATCTAAATGCATATTTTCAATTACCGTAGAAACTGCATCTGTGTAGGAAGTGATTTCCGTATCAGGAAAGTATCTTCGTACATGTACAGGTTTGATAAATGGCAACATGTAGATGTTTATTTTCCCAAATTCATCACTCATTTCTATTGGGCTGATATTGCCGGTATATACGGGTGACATATAAATACCTGTTTTATCAAAAAGTCTGGCACCAAAGGCAATACGCTCGGCGGAATCATGGTTTCCGCTTATTATAAATACTTTCAGATTTCTCTGTGAAAGTTTATAGAGAAAATCATCAAAAAGCTCCACAGCCTCCGCAGGGGGGATGGGCTTATCATAAATATCACCGGCAAGTATTATAGCTGCAGGTTTTTCCAGGTCTATAATATTTACTATTTTGTTTAGTATATAGACCTGGTCTTCCAACATTGAAAACTCATTTACACGCTTTCCAAGGTGTAAATCGGACAGATGCATAAATTTCATATAGGAGTCCTTTCAAATATATTAAATTAAACTCTAAAAGCTTTTATCTGTGAAAGCTTTTTAAGAGTTATATTTTATACTCTTTAAATCCTTTTAAAATAAGGCTGTTGGCACTTTAAGTATAAAAATATATATGCTAATATTATAGCATAAGAAGAGTCGTCGGTGAAAAGATTCGAATTGTCGATTTCACCTAAAATGTGCGGCTTTTACAAAGGGGAATTATGAATTTTTGGATTTTTACTTTGATTATGAATTTGCTTATCCCGATTATAATGATTGTTTACGGTATTATATTTGAGAAGAAGACTCCTCCTATAGCAAAGAGCAGATTTGCTTTCGGATATAGAACCTCAATGTCAATGAAAAGTAAGGATACTTGGGATTATGCGCATAAATTTTTTGGTAAACTTTGGTTCAGATATGGAATTATTATTTGTGCACTAAGTATTATAGCATTATTATTTGTTTTGGGAAATGATGAGAAGACGGTAGGCATTACGGGAATAGTGATATGTTATGTACAATTGCTTGTAATGATTTTACCTATTATTCCGACTGAAATATCACTTAGAAAAAATTTTGATAAAAATGGAAATAAGAGAGGAAAAACCGAGAAAAAATGAGAAAAATGAAGCTTTGCACTCTATGCTATATTGAAAGAGATGATAAATATCTTATGCTGCACAGGGTGAGCAAAAAAAATGATATAAATAAGGATAAATGGATAGGAGTAGGAGGACATTTTGAGGATTTGGAGAGTCCGGATGAATGTCTTATCCGTGAAGTAAGAGAAGAGACAGGATATGAACTGAAAGATTTTGATTTTCGTGGCATAGTTACCTTTGTCTATGGAAAGAAAAATGAAGAGTTTATTGAATATATGCATCTTTTTGTAGGTCGAAATGTGGTAGGAGAACCTATAGAATGTAATGAAGGAGTTTTAAGATGGGTGGATAAAAAAGAAGTGCTTAATCTCAACCTTTGGGAAGGTGACAGAATTTTTTTGAGACTGTTGGAAGAAAGAAAGGACTTTTTTTCACTAAAGCTGGTTTATGGTGAGGATGAAAGTCTTAAGGAAGCTGTTTTGGATGGAAAATCACTTGATATATAAAAATAGATGAACTTTATGTATTAGTATTATATAATGGAGATATAATATTGACTTTGAGGGGGAAATTATGGAAAAGAAAATTCGCATAAGAGGCGAGATATATTTGCTCCTGTCTGGATTTTTCTTCGGATTGCAGCCTTTTTTTGCAAAGATTATTTATGCTCATGGCGGAGATGCATATAGCCTGTTGGTTCTGAGGTTTTTGATAAGTGGAGCTGTATTTGCCGCCATTTATATGATGCTCGGGAGAAGTATATGGCTGACTAAGGATGAATTTATATCAATACTTATTTTATCCATTCCGGAAGCGATTATGTGTATACTGTTATTTTTATCATATAGTTATATTTCATCAGGTTTGGCTTCCACATTGCATTTTTCATATCCGGCAGCGGTTATTTTGCTTGAGCTATTGATTTTCAGAAAAAAAATAAGTAAGATAAAGCTGTTATGTTTGTTGTTTTGTGCAATAGGTATAGGTGTATTCTATCAGCCGGACGGAAATATAAATATCTTGGGAATGGTTATGGCACTTGCCTCAGGTGTGGGTTATGCCATATATATTATAGTGTTGACACATGGAAAAGCAGGTAAGATACCCGTAATTAAAATGTCTGCATGGCTTTCATTTTTACTTGCAATAGAGATTGCAATCGTTATGCTTGTATCCGGTAAATTTAGATTTCAAATGGATGCCACAGCTATAGGAATGAGTGTATTTATGTCGGCTGTTATATCTACATTGGCACTTGCAACATTTCAAATCGGAGCACCTATGTGCGGCGCTCAAACAGCGGCACTTCTTAGTACTATAGAACCGGTGAGCAGTATTTTACTTGGAGTAATATTCCTTGGAGAACATATGAGTCTGAGGATTTTTGTTGGTATATGTTTTATACTGATGTCAATAGTGATTCAAATTAAAGAAAAGAAAGAATAGATATTGGAAGGAGTTATATGAAATTAGCAGTAGCATTACAGGAAAGAGCCGACCTTAATATTAAAATAGGAGATTTAAAAGCCAGAATAAACAGAAATGTATTGGTGCAGGAAGGTGAAAAGCCTACAGAAGATCCTAAAGATTTAAAAAAGGAGCTTGATGCCTGCATTAACAGGCTTGAATATTTGATAGCGGCTATCAATAAGACCAATTGTGAAACAAAAGTTGATGGTAAGTCTATCACTGAATTACTGGCAAGAAAGGATGTATTGGAAGTAAAATCAGCAGCCTACAGAGATATTGTATATGTTGGAAGCAGCAATACAGACAGAGCCAGAAATACTGAGATAAAGATTGTTTCTGTAATAAATGTTAAAGCATGGCAAAAAGAGGCTGATGAGATAGCAAAAGAAATCAGACTTATAGATAATAAAATCCAGGAGACAAACTGGACTACTGAACTTGTAGAGTAATATTTTAGATGGTAGCATATTCAGGGCGAGTAAAAAATTGTGTTTGTACAAATACCGGAGCCTTGGGCAAGCATATGTTCATAGTTATGCCCCGACAGTGTACAAGTGTATTGTTATAGATAACTGTTATTACCGATTACTGACTGTTTGTGTGAGGGAGGGAAGTGGGATTATGATAAAAACTATATCAGATTATTGTAAAGAAAAATTTGGAACAAAAGTGTACAGATTGGCACTGACTACAGGAGCCACCTGCCCCAACCGTGACGGAAAGGTTGGGGTAGGTGGCTGTAGTTTTTGCTCTGAAAAAGGCTCGGGAGAGTTTGCTATAAATGCTGAAAATATAGCAGAGCAAATAGAAAAAGCAAAAACCTTGGTATCTGCTAAAATTCCAAGCTCCATAAGGGAAAGCGAGAGAAAGTATATCGCTTATTTTCAATCATTTTCAAATACTTACGGAGATACAAAGAGACTTATCAGTTTGTTTAAAGAGGCTATACAAGGAGATGAGATTGTAGCACTTTCAATTGCTACAAGACCTGACTGTTTTAGTGAAGAGATGTTTGACTCTCTTGAAAGCCTCAATAAGATTAAGCCTGTTTGGATAGAACTTGGATTACAGACTGTAAATGAAAACACGGCAAGGGCATTTAACAGAGGTTATACACTGGATGATTTTGAAAAAACATATGATGAGTTAAAGAAAAGAAAAATTGAGGTAATTGTTCATATGATTTTGGGATTACCCGGTGAAACTAAAGAGGATATGTATGCCACAGCTAAGTATCTTTCTAAAAAGCAAATAGACGGTATTAAGATACATGGACTGCATATACTAAATGGAACAAGACTGGCAAAGGAATACGAAAAGCATCCTTTTAAAATAATGAGTTTGGTGGAGTACACCGAGATACTTATAAATTGTCTGAAAATGCTGCCTGAGAGTACAATAATACATAGAATGACAGGAGACGGAGATAAGAAGCTGCTTATTGAACCGATGTGGAGTGCTGATAAGAAAAGAGTACTAAATTATATAAATAAAAGGATAAGGGAAGAGTTTTTATAAGACTTGCAAGAACATATGTTTTGGTCTACAATAAAGTGAAGAAAAAAGTTTAAGAGGTTTTATGTCCGGTATATATGATAAATTAAATGATAAACAAAAACAGGCGGTTTTTACTACAGAAGGACCTGTTTTACTTTTGGCAGGAGCAGGCTCGGGAAAGACCGGTGTGCTGATGCATAGAATTGCATATTTAATAGAGGAAAAGCATATAGATCCATACAATATCATGGCAATTACCTTTACAAATAAAGCTGCCAAAGAGATGAAAGAAAGAATTGGAAAACTTATAGGTGAAGAGGGGAACTTTGTTTGGGTAATGACATTTCACTCAAGCTGTGTAAGATTTCTTAGAAGATTTATAGACAGAATAGGCTTTGACAACAGCTTTACAATATATGACAGTGATGATCAAAGAACTCTTATGAAAAAAATCTTCAAAGAGTATGATATAAATTCAAAAGTCTATAAGGAAAGAGCTGTACTTAATGAAATATCAAATTGTAAAAATGAACTGATGTCGCCTTCAGAATATATGAAGTCAGCTATAGATTCCTATGAAAAGGGATTGGCAAGGCTTTATGAACTCTATCAAAGTGCACTTAAAAAAAATAATGCTCTGGACTTTGATGATTTGATATGTAGAAGTGTGGAACTTTTTGAAAAATGCCCTGAAGTGCTTGATTATTATCAGAACAGATTCAGATATATTATGGTGGATGAGTATCAGGATACAAATACTGCACAATTTAGACTGATTTATCTTTTAGCACAGAAGTATAAAAATATCTGTGTGGTAGGTGATGATGACCAGAGTATATATAAGTTTAGAGGTGCAAACATAGAAAATATCCTAAGCTTTGAGGAAAGGCTTGAAAATGTAAATTTAATAAAGCTTGAACAAAATTATCGCTCCACAGAAAATATACTTGATGCAGCCAATGCAGTTATAAAAAACAACAGAGGCAGAAAGGATAAAAGACTTTGGACTGAGGGGGAAAGCGGAGATAATATAGAACTTCGACAGTTTCAGACTGCAAATGAAGAGGCTGATAATATAATAAAGGATATAAAGAATAGGGCAAGGCAGAATTTCAGAGATTTTGCGGTACTATACAGAACCAATGCACAGTCAAGACTTTTGGAGGAGAGATGTGTAACTTTGGGTGTTCCCTATCAGCTGATAGGTGGTGTAAACTTTTATCAGAGAAAAGAGATAAAGGATGTACTTGCGTATTTAAAGACCATTGCAAATGGAAATGACGATATTGCTTTGCTTAGAATTATTAATGTTCCTAAAAGAGGTATCGGAGCGACCACCATTGCAAAGGTGGTGGATTATGCCAATGCAAATGATATAAGCCTGTATGATGCGATGAGTATCAGTGAAAATGCCGGAGTAGGAAAGGCAAGTGAGAAAATCAAAAATTTTATTGATATGATTGAGTATTTCAGAGAGAAAATAGATAAAAAAGCCAATATATCAAGTATTATAGATGAACTCTTAGATAAAACAGGATATATCGAAAGTCTTTATGATGAAGGTGAAATCGAGGGTGAGAGCAGAAAAGAGAATATAGAAGAGCTTATAAATAAATCAACGGAGTATGAGGATGGTGAACTTTCACTATTTTTGGAAGAGGTATCATTGGTTGCCGATATTGACAGAATGGATGAAAACGCGGATAGAATCACATTGATGACCTTACATGGCGCTAAGGGGCTTGAGTTTGATACGGTATACCTTGCAGGTATGGAGGAAGGGCTTTTTCCAAGTGCTATGAGTGCCAATTCCAAAGAGGATTTGGAAGAGGAGAGAAGACTTGCCTATGTAGGTATAACAAGAGCTAAGAAAAACCTTATTTTGACCTCTGCAAAGCAAAGAATGATAAACGGAGAAACCAGATATTCTCTGATGTCAAGATTTGTAAATGAGATTCCAAAAGAACTTTTAAATAAGCATGTTTTGGATACTGAAAAAAGGTATACTGAGAGAAGCAGCAGCTTTGGCGAGGGATTGCCATGGGAGACAAAAACTCCGATAAATAATAATAACTTTGAGAAAACACTTAGCTTTGGAAAACAGTTTAAGGTGGAAAAGGCAAAAAGTCTGGATTATAATATAGGTGATACGGTAAAACATATAAAATTCGGTACCGGTAAAGTGCTGGAAATAGTGGATGGCGAAAAAGATTTTGAGGTTAAGGTGAATTTTGATAAGTTTGGAATAAAAAAGATGTATGCAGGATTTGCCAAGCTGGTCAAAATATGATAAAATCATTTAACTGAATGGTTAAGCATTTATGCCTGACTTGGTATACAAAATGTATCTTTAAAGAGAGGTATGGTTATGGATAAATTTAATAATTTAAGTTCCAGAATGGAAGAATTGGTGAATGCATCAAGGTTAAACAGTTTGTTAACAAAGAGAGAAGATGATGAGAAGAAGAAAAATACTATTATATGGGTATTGGCTATTATAGGAGCTATTGCAGCTGTAGCAGGTATTGCTTTTGCAGTATATAAATTCTTCACACCTGATTATCTTGAAGACTTCGAAGAAGATTTCGATGATGATTTTGACTATGATTTTGATGATGAAACTGAAGAATAAATTTTACTACAATTTTAGATTGAATTTACATGAATGGCGACCGTTGTGGTCGCCTTATCTTTTGTGAGGTGATAATGAAAAAAGGTGATATCGGCAAGGGTATTATAGGGGAGAGTTATTTTCCTGATAGTGCATATATAGAATATGATGACGAAAAGGTATTGATAAAAAAAGGTATTCCCGGTCAGATGGTGGAGTTTGTAATTACAAAAAAGAAAAAGGGTAAACTTGAAGGAAGAGTTTTAAATATAATTGAAAAATCAGAACTGGAAGATAATGAAGAGCCATGTGTACATTATGAGATATGCGGTGGTTGTACATATCAGACTTTAAGCTATGAAAACCAGCTAAAGCTAAAGGATAATCAGCTGAGAGTACTGATGGAAGGCGCTACTGACAAAGATTTTGTGTGGGAAGGTGTTATACCTTCACCAAAATACCTTGCATATAGAAATAAGATGGAGTTTTCCTTCGGTGATGAAATAAAAGACGGAGAGTTGGCACTTGGGATGCATAAAAAGGGCAGCCATTATGATATAGTCAATGTATTCGGATGTAAAATAGTGGACAGCGATTTTACAAAAATACTTGAGCTTACTTTAAATTTCTTTAGCAAAAGAAAAGTATCTTATTTTCATAAAAATACTCACACAGGCTTTTTAAGACATTTACTTATCAGAAGGAGTGAATACAGCGGTGAAATATTGGTGTCTTTGGTGACTACAAGCAGTTTCGGATTTGTAGAGGATCCTAATACATTATTAGAGTCGTCAGTTCTTGGTGTAGATGAAGAGATACTTATAAAAGAGTGGGCTGATTATATAAAGGAGGAAACTGACAGGGGAATCTTAAACGGCAGTATAGGCGGTATTTTGCATACTAAAAATGACTCATATGCAGATGCCGTACTAAATCAAGGCACGACTCTTTTGCATGGTAGGGACTATATTATAGAGAGATTAAACGGACTTGATTTTAAAATAACTCCTTTTTCTTTCTTCCAGACAAATTCTAAGGGCGCAGAAGTTTTGTATAATGTTGCCGGTAAGTATCTGGGAGATACAGCAGGCAAGTCGGTATTTGATCTGTACTCAGGTACAGGTACTATAGCACAGCTTTTGGCATCGGAGTCTGAAAAGGTATATGGAGTGGAGATTGTAGAGGAAGCTGTAGAAGCTGCTATAGAAAATGCCAAGAATAACGGACTTAATAATTGTGAATTTATAGCAGGGGATGTATTAAAGGTTGTGGACACCTTAGGTTTCAGTCCGGATATTATAATACTGGATCCTCCAAGGGATGGAATTCATCCGAAAGCATTGCCGAAGATACTTGAATTCGGTGCCAAGAGGATAGTATATATATCCTGTAAGCCGACATCATTTGTCCGTGATCTGAAAGTGATGGAAGCCGCCGGATATAGAATGGAAAAATGCGTAGGCGTAGACATGTTCCCAAATACGGTTAATTGTGAGGCGGTTGTTATGCTGTCACGACCGTAGGGAAGTGAGAGCATTACAAACCACCCATGCGATAGCCGTCCGTGACCTGCAAGTGCGCAGCACGCAGGCAGAACGGAAACGGCGAACCGCAGAGTAAGTAGTTCTCCTGTCGCGACCATAGGGAGCGAGAGGAGATTACGGAGCACCATGCGATAGCCGTCCATGACCGGTGAGGAACAAACCGGAGTGGAAACGGCGAACCGCTGAGGCGGTAGTACTTTTGTGCAGGAAATATATCAACAATCATATCGAAGTGAAATTGGAACTTGACGAGGAAGATGTTGTAAACAGGTGCAGAAGCTTTTTAGAGAATATTTTTCTCAAAGGGCTTCTGTATTTTTGCTCTATACTTTACAAATACTCTTTAATAATCTATAATAAAAGTGTAAACGTAAAGGATATGATGGAATGAATACTTTAGAAAAATACTTTTTGGAAAATAATGTTATTACAAATAAACAGGCAGAAGAGATAGGTATCAAAAGACATATCTTAGCTTCACTCGCCCAAAAAGGTGAGCTTGAGAGGGTTAAAAATGGTGTTTATAAGAAAAAAGATGCCGTAGATGATGATTTTGCCGTTATATCACTCAACAATGAACAAGTGGTCTTTTCTTTCCATACAGCTTTGTATCTTCTTGGATTCAGCGACAGAACACCTAATGTTTTTCATATCAGTGTTCCACAAGGGTATAATGCCGGACATATTAAGCGGAAATTTACAAAAATCAAAGTGCATTATGTAAAGAAAGACTTTTTCTATTTAGGCATTATTAAGATAAAAACACCACTTGGCTCTTCTGTTAAATGCTATAACATGGAAAGATGTATCTGTGATATTGTTTCGGAAAGAAAAACAATTGACAAGCAGATATTTGTAGGTGCAATGACCGGATACTTTAACAGCAAAGATAAGAATATCAGAATTCTTATTAAATACAGCAGGATCCTTGGCATTGAAGATGAAATCAGAAAATATATGGAGGTTTTATAAATGATAAGTTCGGAAAGTTTGAAAGGTAAAATAAGAAACATTGCAAATTCTAAAAACCTCAGTTCACAGGAAGTTCTGCAAATGTTTTTTTTTGAGAGATTCTTGGAAAGACTGTCAAAATCTAAGTATAAATTTAATTTTGTCATAAAAGGCGGACTTCTTATATCTTCTATGATTGGGATTGATAACCGTACCACGATGGATATGGATACCACTATCAAAGGTGTGCCATTGAAGGAAGAAGTCATACGAAATATTGTTTCGGAAATTATAAATGTAGAGGTAGATGACGGCATAGAATTTGAAATAACGGATATAAGCCATATACGAGAAGAAGATGAATATGAAAACTTCAGAGTACATTTAATAGCTAACTTTGACAAGATTAAAAATGATATGAAAATTGATATTACAACAGGAGATGCCATAACACCGAAGGAGATAGAATACCTATATCCTTGTATGTTCCAAGAGGAAAGTCTTAGGGTTTTGGCGTATCCGCTTGAGACAATATTGGCTGAAAAATATGAGAGCGTTATTAAAAGAAATATCTCAACAACAAGGATGAGAGATTTTTATGATCTATATAATTTATACAACCTAAGAAAAGAGGATATTAACTTTGATATTCTAAAACAGGCGATTATTTCAACCGCAAACAGAAGAGAAAGTTTGTCGCTTATGAAACAGGCAATAGAGATTATTGATGATATAAAAGAGGATGATTACCTTAAAAAATTATGGAAGGTATATTTAGCAGACAATCTTTATGTAGGTGATTTGAATTTTTTAGAAACCATAAAAGTAGTTGAACTTATCGTAGAGAAGATTGCTTTGTAGAGGCAAAATTATAACATTTACATTACAAATACTCTTTAACTTTTATCAAAAAGGTATATATGCCACTAATGGGCAAAGAGGCATATCTTGACATTTATTAAATCTATGTAATACACTATAGTTGAACAAAAAAGGATATATCCCACAAGCTATAACTTGATTTTAGGATGTCTAAATTACAGCTTTATCGGCATGATTTCAATATACTAAAAATTATAAATGATTGAATAATATTGTAAAAATATTCACTAAAGCTATCTTACATCAGAAAGGAGAAAACCTATTCTTCTACAATAGAAGATATGGGATTGCGTGTTTATATGAAAATAATAGAAAATAAAATGGTATTTGCATTTGATGGTGGAAATAAATGTGTGGCGGAGGTTGAGGATGGAGAAACCTTGATTTTCCGTACACATGACTGTTTTGATAATCAGTTGAGTGAAGAAGGCTCCTCTATCGGCAGTTTGAACTGGGATTGTATCAATCCGGCCACAGGACCTGTATATGTAAAGAATGCAGTTGCAGGAGATGTGCTGAAGGTTGAGATTTTGGATATTGCATTGGAAAAGCAGGGTGTAATGTGTGCACTGCCTGAGAATGGAGTATTGGGCTCTTTGGTTAAAGAGGAGTCGGTAAAACGTTTAAAGGTGGAAAACGGTAAGGTTCACTTTAATGATAAGATTGTATTTGATGTAAATCCGATGATTGGGGTAATAGGTGTAGCACCAAAGACCGGAGCTATAAATTGCGGTACACCGGGCAATCATGGCGGAAATATGGACAATAAGCGAATTGCAAAGGGGGCAACTCTTTACTTCCCGGTATTTCATGACGGAGCAATTTTTTCTTTGGGTGATGTACATGCGGCTATGGGAGACGGCGAGATAATGGTCAGCGGTGTGGAAATTTCAGCTGATGTTACAGTGAGACTTTCTGTAATAAAGGGAGTAAGTATTGAAACACCTATGCTTGAAAATGATGATATCTGCGGTGTGATTTATTCACATGAAGAGATTGAAAAAGCCGTATTTCATGCAGTAAGAATAACAAATGAAATTCTTCAAAAGAAGCTTGGACTTTCATTTAATGATGCAGGTATGCTTATAAGTGCGGTGGGAAATCTGAGATTTTGTCAGGTGGTGGATCCGGAGCGTACAGTTATGATGTGTATACCAAAAACTATACTTAAGGATTTATTTTAGATAGAATATGGTATAGAGACTTTGTCACTTTTATATCTTATAAATCTGGAGGTAGATTTTAGAAATGGAATATTTTGAGCCTATTAATGAAACATCTTATTTATCCGTACCTAATGCACCGGTATATCGAAAGATTATGCGGTGCTTTTATCGCGAATATGAGAAGATGCATTTCCAAATATATAAAGAAGATATTTTTACATTGTTAAAACAGGATGAGGCATTTAGGGATTATACAATCGAGCAGCTTATGGCAGATCTTGAAGCTTTGGTTAAGTGGAAAAATCTTACCCCCATACAGGATCCAGGGAGAGTCTATACAATTGCGGACTATAAAAATAAGCAGTACAGATATACAATGTCCGAGTATGCTGTTGAGATTGAGCGCCTTACAGTGCGTTTGGAAAATATCTTTTTAGAATCGGGCAGTCTGTCTACAAACTTTTTTGTGCGTCTGGAAAAAAGTCTTCAAAATGTAGGAGATATAAAGGATAGTAGTTTAAAGGAAATTAATGAATGGTGGAGTTTACTTCAGGAGGACTTTAAGAGACTGAACCGGAATTATCAGGACTATCTTAGGGATTTTTACTCGGGAAAAACACAGCAGCTTATGAAATCTGTGGAATTTGTTCTTCATAAGGACAAATTTATTAAGTATTTAAATGAGTTTGTGCAGGAATTGCAGAGGCATTCAAAAAGAATTGAGCAAATACTTACGGAAAATATCCCGCTTATCGAGGAATATATTGTTGAGAGGGTGATTGAGAGCGAACTTGATATTCCACATGCGATATTGCAGATGAACGGGAATATAGAGCCGAGTATAAGAGAGAATGTACTTGGAAAATGGAGCTCTTTAAAAAATTGGTTTATAGATAATGCCGGAAATGAATGTGAATGTAAGAAAGTCCTTAAAATCACAAATGATGTAATAAGAAATATTATTCAAAATGCGGCTTTGATTGTTCAACTCCAAAATGGAGGGATAAGCAGGAAGGATGATTATCGCAAGTTTTTGGAATTGTTTTTAAAATGTGAAAATTTGGAAGAGGCACATAAATTGTCGGCTCATGTTTTTGGTGTGCAAAAAATACAGCATTTTAAAGTATTGGAGCCTCGTGAAAAAAACAGCATAAATGACAGTATTTATAGTGAAGAGCCGGCAACCTTTCTTTTAAAGCCTCATACAAGGACTTACAGGGAGAAAAAGGACAGGAGAGGGTTCAGCGATAAGTCTTTGGAAAAATACATGCAAAGGGAAAAATATCTGCAAAAGATTAAAAGACAAAAAGATATTGTGATGTATTATATCAAAGATAATAAGATTAAATTTTCAGAAATAGAAGAGATTATTTCCGAAGAAACAAGGATGATATTTTTACAGTGGATTAGCGCAGCCAATATGAATTCTATGAAAGTCGGAAGGACTGAATATGGGCAGGAGTATCATTTAAAAAAAGAAAAAGGAAATTGTGTTTTAAAATGTGAGGACGGAGATTTACATATGCCGGCATTTGTATTGGAGTTTAAATCTTTATGAATGAATTCAGGACATTGTTGGAAAATTTTTGGATCTGTAAGGATGCGGATAAGGAATTATATTATAAAGTAAAGAGAGATATTCCGAATTTTCAAAAGTTTGTAAGAGAACAGCTTGGATGGAAGCTGGTTCATACCGAAAATTTGTTAAAACTTGAAAAACGACCTGCCCGTGGTGAGTCGTTTATGGGTATCGGAGAGTTTTTAGATATTAGGGATTACTGTATTTTATGTGCGGTGCTTATGTATCTTGAGGACAAAGAGGAGCATGAGCAGTTTCTATTATCTGAACTTATAGATTATGTTGAGACCGGATTAAAACCCTATATAGCCATTGACTGGACTTTATTTACTCAAAGAAAATCTCTGGTTCGTGTTTTACAATATATGGAGAAACTTCAGATGCTTCGTGTATATGAGGGACGAAGTGAGGGATTTGGCTTGGAGTCCGGGCAGGAGGTTTTGTATGAAAATACCGGATATTCAAAGTATTTTGCCACCAGTTTTTCTGTAGATATTTCAGGCTTTGAATCCTTTGAGGATTTTGAAAAGGCTGAATTTGAAGAAATTGAACAAAACAGAGGTAGTCTGCGTATTAATCGTGTATACAGACAGCTGGCAATATGTCCCTGTATGTACTGGGAAAGTGTGGAGGATGCGGATTCACTGTATTTAAAAAATCAGCGTCAGTGGGTTGCAAAATATATCAGTGAAAATATGGGAGGAAATCTTGACCTTTACAAAAATATGGCATGTATATCACTGGATGCGGATGATTGTTACGGACTTTTACATCCAAGAGATGCTATGTTGCCGGAGATCGTTTTGCTGGTATGTAATGGTATACAAAAAGAGATCTTAAATGGACATCTGTTAAAAGGGGATAATGAACTTATTTTTACTACATCCGGGCAAATGTCCGATATAATATTACAATGCAGAAAAAATCACAGCGCAGGATGGAGCAAGGAATATCGTGAAATGAATGAAGAACTGCTTGTAGAAAATGTGCTTGAATATATGAAAAATTGGATGATGATTCGATTTTTGGATGAGCAAATTATAATACTTCCTGCTGTAGGAAGAACGGCAGGAGTTTATCCTGAAGATTTTAACGGAGGTGAAGAAAATTGAAAGACCGCTTTAAAATGAATCGCATAGGTTTTGTGAATTTCTGGTTATATGATGAAGAATATTTTGAATTTGTAGACGGTAAATTATTGCTTAGAGGGCAGAATGCTTCAGGTAAATCAATTACAACCCAGAGCATTATACCTTTTATTTTGGATGGTGATCGCACTCCGAGCAGACTTGATCCCTTCGGCTCAAGCGATAGAAGAATGGAATATTACTTCCTTGGAGAAGAGGGAAGGGAAGAATCCACAGGATATTTATTTTTGGAATTTAAAAAAGAGGAAGATAAATATTGCACAATCGGAATCGGACAAAGAGCCAAAAAAGGTAAGCCGATGGAGTTTTGGGGCTTTGTTGTTTTGGACGGAAGAAGAATCGGATATGATTTTAAACTTTACAAGGAGATCGGCTCAAGTAAAATTCCGCTTGATAAAAGGGAAATAAAAACAGTACTTGGAGAGGACAATTTTTTTACCGCAAATCAGAGTGAATATAAAAAGGCGGTTAATCAGTATATTTTCGGATTTAGAAAAACTGAGCAGTATGAACAGTTTATAAAGCTGCTTGTAAAGGTTCGTGCGCCAAAGCTTTCAAAGGAATTTAAACCTACAAAGGTATATGATATTTTGAATGATTCATTGCAGACATTGACTGATGAAGACCTCAGAGCAATGGTGGATGCCATGGAGAAAATGGATGAGATTCAGGACAGTCTGGAACTTTTAAAGAGTGCCTTTGATGATGTTAAGATTATAAGAAACGAATATAACAGATATAATCAATATATGCTTGCTAAAAAGGCAAATGCATATATCGAAATAAAGAAAAATGTAGAAAGTGAACAGACAAGGCTTAATATACAGGAAGAGAATAAAAGAGAAATAGAAGAAGACAGTAAAAATAAGAGTAAACGTCTGGAAGAACTGGAAGAATCAAAAAAATTAAAAGAAGCGGAAAGATCGGGACTGTTAGATACAAATCTTGAAGAGATTGACAGAAAGCTTGAAAAAGCTAAGAATGATAAAAATGAAGCCGGAGGAAAGGTATCATATTGGGACAGTAAGATACTTGATTATAAGGAATTACTTTTATCAGGGGATAATAAAATAAAGCATATTAAAGGAAATCTTTGGAAAGTACAGGAGGAGATAAGAGAGAGAAAGTCTGAACTTGATGAATATCAGGAAAGTATTGACTGGGACGGACATGCAGAGGCTCTTTTAATAATAGAGAAAGAAGAATATGATAAAACCGGAGATATTGTAAAAAAGCTTGATTTATTAAAAAAATTATTATCGGAATGTACAAGAGAAATATATGAGTATGAAAAGATAACTGGGCAGTATGATGAAGTGGCGGCGGAACTTGAAAAGCTTAAAATTGAAAAGGCAAAAAATCATCAAGAACTGGAAGCGGCAGTTGAAGAGGTAATAAAAAGAACGGATCAGTGGATTGAAAATATCTACGGACTAAAATATGAAGCTATGTATTGGAAGCCTGATGGCGATATACTTCCAAAGCTTGAGGAGAAAATCAGAGAATATAAGTCGGCATCCGATGCAGAGGGTATACAAGAAATTTTGCGTAAAGATTATGAGCATCAGCGACTTAATATACTTGATATAAAAAGCGGATTGGAATATCAACAAAAACTCAAAAATAAAGAACTTGACCGGGAAAAAGAAGAACTTATATATTTACAAAACTTAGAAGACTTAGAGCCTTTGCGTGATGAGAATGCAAAAAATTCAAGAACGGAACTGGAAAAGCTAGGGATTAATGCATTGCCCTTTTATAAAACAGTAGAATTTTCAAAAGATCTGGATGAAACAGCTTGTGCAAGACTTGAAGCACAGCTTGAAAAGATGGGGATTTTGGATGCACTTGTGGTATCAAAAGATGATTTTGATACTGTAACAAAGGAATGTCAAAGCTTTTTAGATACTATATTGTATGTGAAAGAGGACGGAAACTCGAATTTTTCAGATCTTAGAGTCAGTGAAGATTTAGAGCCGGGTTTAAAAGAAAGTGTAGAAAAAATCCTTGGAAATATTTATGAAGACAGAGAATATGACAGTGGAATCTATATAGGAAAGGATGGCAGTTTTACACAGGGAATTCTTTTAGGAAAGGCAAAAAAAAGCGGGGATGCGGAATATGTCGGAATTTTGGCAAGAAAAAGGCGTAAGGAACAAAGAATTTGTGAGATTAAAAAATATATTTCAGATATTAAAGAAGATATTTCAAACTTAGAAAAACAGATAGATTCCTTGGATGAAAATTTGAAAAAATTAGAGGAAGAATATAAGCAAATTCCCGGGTTTTTAGAAATCAATCAGGCTTTGGAGTTTGAAAAAAATTGTGAGTACAAGCTTCAAAAAATATCGGAGGAATGTGATAAAAAGGAAGTTCAGGAGAATTCATTAAAATCAAGAAAGAATTTACAATATCAGACGGTAATTCAAAAGTGTAAACCTTTCCCATATAAGAGAACACAGGAGGCTTATAATGAGGTAATGGATGCATTGGAAGAATACAGCACTATCTGGCAGGAAGTCAGGCAGTTATTACTGAGATTTTGTACGGAAAAAGAAAATCTTATATCTGAAAAGGAAAGACTGAGTGTAAATGAAGGTTTGATGGATGAGGCTTTTGTTGAAAAAAGAGGATGGAGCACAAAGGAAAAGGAATGTGATATTCAGATAAAACAGCTTGAAGAGTTTCTTAATCGCCCTGAGATAGTGGAGAAAGCGAACAGATTGAGGCGAATAAATAAGGAACTTGGAGAGATTGGAAGGGAAAATGACAGATTAAAAACTGATCTGGCAACTTTAAATGAAAGATTTCGTGTTATTTTGGAAGTGGAGCCGGGATTAAGAGAAAGCTTACAGAAAAAAATAACGGAAGAAACCTGCTTGAGGAAATATTTTGAGGAGGAACTGGCATTAAAGTTGGTATTTTCAGTAGAAAATCAGAGTCTTTTTGAATGTGCAAAGAGGGCAGTTTCGTTACTTAGAGAGGGTGATAAAAACAGAGAACCGACAGATCTTTTGCAGTCACTTCATCAGGTATACCAAAGGCATAATGCAAGTCTGGTTAATTACGGTACATCACTGGAGGAATGCTTTGAGAGCGAAGAAGCGGTTAAAATAGAGGAAGTACCCGGAGCAATACGAAAGAGGGTTCGTGTAGTTTCTTCATGGAACGGTAAAAAAGTATATTTGGAAGAGTTTTACGGTATTTTAAAGCAGGGTATTGAAGAAACACAGCTTCTTATCAGAAAGAAAGACAGGGAATTATTTGAGGATATTTTATCTCAGACCATCAGCAGACAACTTACGGACAGAATTTCGGAAAGCAGGAAATGGGTTCTTGATATGTCAAAGCTTATGAAGGAGATGGAGACTTCAATGGGGTTAAGTTTTTCATTGGACTGGAAACCTTGCAAGGCTGAAAATGATATGGAGCTTGATACGGCACAGCTTGAACAGATTTTGCTTAGAGATCATGCACTTTTGACCATGGAAGATATTGAGAAGGTTGCTGAACATTTTAGAAGCAGGATACGAATGGAAAAGCTAAGGATTGAAGAAAAGAATGATATAATTAATTATATGGATCTTGTCAGGGATGCACTGGATTATCGTAAGTGGTTCGAATTTCACATGTTTTTTAAGCGTGGAGAAGGTGAGAGAAAGCTTTTAACAAATGGTGCGTTTAATCGTTTCAGCGGCGGTGAAAAGGCAATGGCAATGTATGTTCCTCTTTTTGCGGCAGTCAATGCACAGTATAAGAAAGCAGGTGGGAAGGATTATCCAAGAATTATTGCATTGGATGAGGCATTTGCCGGAGTGGACGATAAAAATATCAGCAGTATGTTTGAACTTGTACATAAGCTGGATTTTGATTATATTATGAATTCACAGTCATTGTGGGGCTGTTTTGAAACTGTAAAGGGACTTAGAATTGCCGATCTTTCAAGACCTCAGGATTCACAGATCGTTTCGGTAATTCGCTATACATGGAATGGAAGTGAGAGGATACTTGATGTGCAATAACAAGGAATGTGCCGATTACTTTAAAAGCCGACATGAATACAAAAGATGCTTTGAAGAATTTAGAAAAAAGTGGAAATCTTATGGGAAACCGGGCGGTTTTATTACTCTTATAAAAACCTCAAAGGAAGAAAGACAGGCGATAGGCGGAATAATCGGTAAAGTTTTTTTTGAAGAAACTCTCAGATTTTCATTTTCTGAATTTGAACAGGGGCTTCAAAAGACAAGATTTGCGCCTGTTGATATAAAGGAGCTGCTTGAGGAATATTTTGGTGAAACTCTTATAAGTACTAAAGAGCAAAAGAAAGAGGATGATGATAGAAGGAGAGAATTTTTTGACGGAATCTGTCAATATTTTGAAAAAAATCATGGCAAAGGCTCAGATGCATTTACATGGATAAATAAAATGATTTCCTCAAAAAAGTATGGATACCGTATACTTATAAGAGAGTTTGAAAAGCAGGAAAATGATGCAAGGCTGTTGGCAAAAAATATAGGGAATGCATTGATTAAGCTAAATAAAATGAGTGAGGACGAAGAAGATTACCCTTTAGCCGTATTTGCCGCATATATAACGGATAATCCGCATTATTTTGATAGGGGTACCACAGCAGGATTACTTTTTATACATGCAATTTGTGCGGTAAAAGAGAAAGAGTTGCCTGAAAGTGCACATCAGTGGAGAAAGCTTTTGATGCAGGCTTTGATAGTTCCCGACAATATATCATCCATAGTTCACGGATACGGTCTACAACTTTTAACAAAGGAGGGAAGACATCCGGCATATGAAGCATTTTGTAAAAGAGATGAAGCCTATGTGATTACTATGGAGAATATGAAGGGGATTACCGGGGTAGAGACAACGGGGGAAAGGGTATATGTTGTTGAGAATGAAATGGTATTCGGCTATTTGATTCAAAATCTAAAGGAAGTGAATTGTACAATTTTATGTACTTCAGGTCAACCACGCTCTGTAGCACAGATATTGTTTTCTTATATTTTGGAAGGCGGATTTAAAATTTATTATAATGGTGATATTGATCCTGACGGAGTTTGTATTGCCGACAGGCTTTGGAAAAAATTCGGTGAAAATTTCTATATATGGAGAATGGAACCAAAAGACTATGAAAAGAGTATATCAAAAGAAAAAATAGGAGCAATAGGAAGAGTAAAGCTTGAAAATATAAGCAATCCATTATTAAGAGAAACAGCAAAATGTATAAGGAAGAGGGGATTGTCGGCGTATCAGGAGAATATGTTAAAAGAACTGCTTTTTGATATAGGGAGTAAAACTTAAATTTTGTAAGTAAGTCTGCATATGTCGGGCTTAGGCACAATACTAAGAATAAAAACAGGGGTGCATTTGTCGGCTGAACTTAACGACTCTTGTAAAGGATTTTAAAGTAAAAGCAGAGAAAATATTGATAAAGAGTAAAGACTATGTTATTTTAAGTACGGAAAAATCATAAAATAGAACAAGTATTTTGGTAGATAAGGAGAAATATGAGTAGGACAATGATGATTATCACCGTTGTTGTGGTGGTATGGGCAGTACTTTTTGCTATTTTTATGCTCTTGGACAAGAAGAGAAAGGATGCACAAAATAGCTTCAGTGAAGAAAATCGGGATAAGGCATTAGTACATTTATATTGTAAAAATATAAAGATTGATAATAAGCCTTTGTCGGAAGCAGATTATACTATAGGAGAATATTTACAAAAAATTGTGGCATTGACTTCAGGATTACACACAATTGAGGGAATATTTGAGTCCACAGACACTGTGATGGGGAAAACACGTAATGTAAAATCGGAAAAAGTAAGTTTTGAATTAGACTTGGAAGCAGGTAATAAGTATACAGTAGGGATGTATTTTAATTCTGCACAGGAAAACAAAGATGCCGATAAGGCTATACTTGAAATTCCTTTATCATTATATAGGGAAAGTGACAATATTAAAGCATATATAATTGCTTACAGGGAAACTTGATAAGATAGGAAATTACATGCTGCCGGCAAGATTCTTTAATAAAGAATCTTGCCGGCTATTTCTTTGGAAATTTATAAATTTACATAATGGTACTTTGTATTCACTGTTTACTGCTAAATATAATTTTTAATTAATAACTTGATAGTTTATCAACATTTTCAATTATTACTATTTTTGTATTTGAATCAACAGTTTGTACAAGCTTTTTCATATACTCTTCAGGTATTCTGATACAGCCGGCTGAAGAAGTATCATTATCGGTCTTTGTACAGTGGATAAATATTGCAGAGCCTTTTCCGGGGACGGCTTCGGTATTATAATTTAGAGCCAAAGCATAATTGTAAAAAGGAGATGCGGATTTTAAGTTCTCTGCTGAATTCCAGTCCTTATTTACATTTGAAATATTTACCCATTTATTATAGTAGGCACTGTTTGAATCATCCACCCAATAATCACCGTCACCTATTTTTCGATAATCTAAAATGCTGCCGGGATTATCCTTTAATCCGAAGGCAAACATAGCATTAAAAACACCTTCAGGAGTTTTTTTATCTCCCTCACTCTTTTGGGTGGAGATACCGTTGGTGCCTGCAATGCCGCCGACATACCAGTTTTTTGTCCATGTATCGTCAGAAGATTTTGTATAATCATTTACAGTGACCTTGTTTTTATTATTTTTATGGCCAACAATTAAAATAATATGATTTGCAGTCTTAGATACTGCCAACTGTTCTACAGGCAATGCGGCATAAGTATTTACATAAGTATTTGCCAATAGTGTAGAAAGTAATGCAAAAGTTGCACAGATTTTTTTAAATAATTTCATATATTATCCCATTCTATTTCCGGGATGAAAAGCACCCCGATGTTAAATATTTTATATATTTGATTTTATAATGAGAAATATACTTAAGTCAATGAAAAAAATATTAAGAAATTAAAACTATACCTAATTATAGGAATAAAAACAGATGCATATAACAGTGTATTATGGTAACATATTAAAGTGCAAATAAGGAGAGCTAATATATGTTAAGTAAGACAACAGACTTTTTGAAAATGGTAGATGATTTCGTTTGGGGTTTACCGCTTATTATTTTGATTTTGGCAACAGGATTATTTTTATCTATCAGACTTAGGGGATTGCAGATAAAGAGATTACCTCTTGCAATTAAGTATATGTTTTCATCGGATGAAAAAGATGGAAGCGGAGAAGTGTCAAGTTTTGCGGCACTTTGTACAGCACTTTCCGCCACCATAGGAACCGGTAATATCGTAGGTGTTGCTACAGCAATAGTATCGGGTGGACCGGGCGCTTTGTTTTGGATGTGGATGGCGGCAATTGTCGGAACCGCAACCAAGTATGCAGAATGTCTTTTGGCGGTAAAATACAGAGTGGTCGAAGAGGATGGTCATGTTATCGGTGGACCGTTCTATTATATTGAAAGGGGAATGGGTAAGCAATTTAGATGGCTTGCGAAGATTTTTGCTGTTTTTGGTATAATGGTAGGACTCTTTGGAATAGGTACTTTTACTCAAATCAATGGTATTACAAGTGCTATAGGAAATTTCTTTGACAATGAAAAGGCACAATATTTGAATCTTTTTGGAAGAGATTACTCTATTACAATAATTATATCCGGAATAATATTGACATTTTTTGTGGCATTGGTCTTGATAGGGGGATTGAAGAGAATATCAAATGTAGCACAGGTAGTTGTTCCTTTTATGGCTATTATTTATGTGGCAGTGGTAGTTATAATACTTGGATTAAACATTGGGAAGATACCGGCTGCACTGGCTGAGATAGCGGAGGGAGCCTTCGGTCTTAGAGCCTTTGGAGGAGGTATGTTCGGAGCTATGATTTTGGCTATGCAAAAAGGAATCGCCAGAGGCATATTTTCTAATGAGGCGGGACTTGGAAGTGCGCCTATTGCCGCAGCTGCAGCACAGTCAAAGGAAGAAGTAAGACAGGGGCTTATCTCAATGACGGGTACCTTTATAGATACTATTGTTATTTGTACTATGACGGGACTTTCCATAGTTATTACAGGTAGCTGGAATATGGGGCTGGAAGGTGTAGCGGTTACTACCAAAGCTTTTCAAATGGGACTGCCTTTTCCGGAAAGAGCGGCTGCATTTATACTGATGATTTGTCTGGTGTTCTTCGCATTTACAACCATACTGGGATGGGATTATTATTCGGAAAAATGTCTTGAATATATAATAGGCCTAAATTATTCATAGCATAGCTATGTCTGCGGCTGAAAGCCACATAATTACTGCATTTACAAAACTTTCTTACTTTCACCTAAAAAGTGAATAGAAAAAGGACCTCTTTCTTGGTAAAATTAAGGTGTCAAATCAAAACAATGCCAAGGAAAGGAAGTCCTCTTATGTCAATTTTAAACACTATTTCACTTGAAAGCAACAAGAAAATTAAAATAAATTTTAACGGTGGAAATCTCTCTTCTGATGGAGGGCTGCTCCTCATCAAAGAATTCGCTGCAAAGGTAGGTCTTATAAAGCTTGTGAAAAAGCTCTTCAAAACCAATGACCATACAAACAGCCGTATTCATACAGATTCTGATAACCTTATGCAGATGCTCTACCAAATTATAGCAGCCTATTTTGAGGATGATTGTGCAGATGAACTGATTAATGATCCGGTATTAACATCTATTTTGGAAAAAGAAGCCTTGGCTTCTCAACCTACACTATCTCGTTTTTGGAATAGAATGGACAACGACACTCTTACACAGCTTGATTCTATAAATGCAAAAATGCGTGATATTGTCTATTCTATTAAGGCTCCGGAGCACATGATGTTTGACCTTGATTCTACACTGCTTAACACCTACGGCAAGCAGGAAGGCGAAGGTTTTAACTTTCATTATCAGGCTCACGGTTATCATCCACTACTTTGCTATGACGGAATTACAGGTGATCTTTTAAAGGCTGAACTTCGTAACGGCACACAGTATTGTAGTAATGATGCTGACAAATTCATGATTCCACTGTTACAGGAATACCGTGCAAAATATCCATCGCTCCCTCTTTATCTTCGTGGTGATAGCGGTTTTGCTTCTCCTGATTTATACAAGGCTTGCGAAGATAACGACTGTAAGTATGCAATCCGCTTGAAGCAAAACCGAACATTGATAAAATACGCTGCAGATGCTGATACAGCATTATTTAGAGCAGCCCGTGAAAATCAAACGGATTATATGGTGGAATACGGTGAGTTCTATTATCAGGCAGGAAGTTGGTCGCATCCAAGGAGAGTTGTTTTTAAAGTAGAAAAACCCTATAATCAGTTTATTCACCTATATACTTTTATTGTCACTACAATGAAATCAGAACCACACAAAGTAATTCAATTTTATTGTGGGCGTGGCAAGATGGAGAACTTCATAAAAGAAGGTAAATCAGGGTTTGGTTTTTCTTCAGTAAGCAGTCGAACCAAGGTAGTCAACGCAAATCGTTTACAGGTACATGCTCTTGCATACAACCTGTTTAATTGGTTTAGGCGATTGGTGCTCTCTACAAATATGAGAAAGCAACAAATCAATACCATTCGCTTAAAGTTGCTAAAAGTAGCTGCAAAAGTAGTAAATAAGGCAAGATATATAGTACTCAAATTGTGTAGCAGTTGCCCTTATAAGAAAGAATTCTATGAAACGATTTCAAACATTATGAAACTGCCACTACAGTTGGAATAGTAGTAACTTATGAGCCTTGATAATCCAATATCAAATGACTATTTTTGATACATAGGGATAGTGCACCCTTTTTTCAGGTGATTTTCCAACTTACGAACGAGATAGCTTTATAAAACAATTATCTTGTAGGCTTTTTAAGCCAAATCTACTGTGGTGAATAATTCAGGATAGGTAATAAGTCAAAGGCAATAATGATCTATAGATGGATATATATCGGCTGCATTTTTATAGGACCTTATATGACTGTACAGGCTGTATGGACTATAGCGGATATTTGTAACGGACTGATGGCAATACCGAATTTAATAGCGCTTATAGCATTAAATGGAGTGGTCGTAAATGAAACTGATTCATTCTTTGAAAGAGGAGTTCATAAGCAAAAATAATATATAAGAAAAGGTCTTAGGTTCAGCTTTTTGCAAGAATCTAAGACCTTTTAAATTATTGGTTTTTAATAATTTATTGCTCGGTATACTCAGGGAAAACTATGCTGTTTTCTTTAAATACATGTACAAAAATGTCTTCCGTAAAATCTTTTAACAGGCGATAAGTTTGCATATAGGTAGGGCAGGCATCTTCAGGTACTTGATAGTCATTGGTAAGTTTTTGCATTTCCTTTAACATATCGCCGACACCCACATGTTCGCCTTCAAGTTCTTGTATAAACGCAAGTGTTTTTTTATCAGGACGTGGATTTGAACGCATTAGAGGAAAAACAAGTCGCTCTTCCTTGGCAAAATGCTCTTCAAGTTCAGCTTTCATTCTTGCAAAGAGATTGTGAATCTTTGCAAGTTCCTCGCCATGATGAGGATAATGCACTATCAAAATTTTATTTAAAAGCTGCTCAAGCTGTGCCATCATATCACGCTCTTGTACATGATGTGTCGTTTCCAAATCATTGAGCATTTCATTTATACTGAGCTTTCCGAAATCCTCAATAGTTGCAGAACTTCCACCGCTTTCCGACACTTTTTCTTCCACAATGCGGTTTAAATCTTTCAGTATTGTGGGGAGATCAACACTGCCGTCGGTAAGTGACTCATCCATAGGTAAATGTCCTCCACAGCAATAGTCCAAATGCAAATCATTTAAGTATGGAATAGTTTGCGGATATTGTTTAACAACTTCTGCTAATGTCATTTTTGATGTAATCATATATACCTCCTTATTGATAATGTTTTACACATATTGTTATTAAAATAATTACTTATAAATAAGAATATACCGGAGAATATAAATTGTTTTCGCCATATATATCTTTATGTAAATTATACATTTATTATATTTTAAAATCTGTATCCTAAGATACAGATTCTGTAAAAAACTTTGTGGAAAAACTTAAAATCAATAGAAAAGTCAGGGTTTAAAAACACAGATATTGTATATTCGCATCAAGACCTAAAAACAGCTTGAAAGAAGAAAGTATTTGTTGTATACTCCTTTTGTTATAATCAACACAAGTTCTCTTAGTTAAATGGATATAACGATAGCCTCCTAAGCTGTAGTTGTGGGTTCGATTCCCGCAGAGAACATTTATTCGCGAATCAAATCATAGGATATACATATAGGTTTTTTACTCGTGGAATCTTTTATAATATCAGCATTTATATTAAATGTCTTTTTTAACACATCTTCGCATATAACCTCATCAGGAGTACCGTATTCAATGATTTTCCCCGAACGCATTGCAATAATATAGTCTGAAAACCTTGATGCCAGATTTAGATCATGTAGTACCATTGCAATTGTACAGCCCTGTTCTTTATTAAGACGATAGAGAAGTTCCAAGATTTCAAGCTGATATGCAAGATCCAGATAGGTTGTGGGTTCATCTAATAATATAATATCTGTCTGCTGTGCAAGTGCCATAGCTATCCATACACGTTGTCTTTGCCCGCCCGAAAGATTGTCAACCAAAGTAACTTCATATTCTGAAAGCTTTGTAATATCCATTGCCCACTGTATTATTTTTTTATCTTCAACTGTAAGTTTTTTTAAACCGTGTTGATGAGGGAAACGCCCATAGGAAACCAATTCACCTACAGTTATACCTGAAGGAGCCTTTGGGGATTGCGGTAAAATGGACATCTTTTTGGCTACTTCTTTTGTATTTAAAGTATAAATATCTATTCCATCCAGATAGACAGATCCTCTTTCCGGTTTAAGGATTCTACCGATGGCCTTTAAAAGAGTTGATTTCCCACAACCGTTTGGACCTATAATAGATGTAATTTTTCTCTCGGGAATAACTATCTCCAAATTATTAATTATTATTTTTTTATTATAGGCAATGGTAAGATTGTTTGTTGATAATCTATTCATCTTAATCTCCTATGACGAAATATTTTTTCTTGTTAATAAGTAGATAAAATAGGGAGCACCTATAATTGCAACCATGATTCCTGTAGGTATTGATGAAGGCTGAATAACAGTTCTGCCTATTGTATCTGCCATACAAACCAAAACAGCTCCTATAAGCACAGATACAGGTAATAATATATGATTTTTTGAACCTACCAATCTTCTTGACAAATGTGGTGAAATCAAACCTACAAAACTTATATTTCCACCCACAGCCACACAGCAGGCAGAAAGCATGACAGAAACTGCAAGTAATTTACGTCTTTCTTTTTCTACATTTACACCCAGGGAAGTTGCAATTTCATCACCCATAATTAATATATCCAGGGTTTTAGATTTTAATATAACCAATGGTATAAGTATAGACATCCATAACAGAAGTACCAAAACATAACTCCAATTTGCACCCCAAATCTGTCCCGCCTGCCATCCTGCAACAATACTGAACTTCATATCATCTAAAGTTACTATTAATAATACTGTCAAGGCAAAAAGTCCTGATTGAACGGCTATACCCGTTAAAATTAATCTTGAATTTGATATTCCTTCATGCTTTTTATATGCCAACAAGTATACTGTAATTGCAGCAACTCCGGCACCGACCAATGCTAAAAATGGAAGTAGGAAAATAGAGAAAGTTCCACTTACACCTGACAATAAAGCATATAATATAACCATAAGTCCTGCACCGGAGTTTATCCCTAAAAGCCCGGGATCGGATAATGGATTTCCGGATATTCCCTGAATAATACATCCTGAAAGAGAAAGTCCTGCTCCTATAAGAGCGGATATAATGATTCGTGGTAGTCTGTATTGAAACAGTATAAGTTTTTGATTTTGGCTTCCTTTGCCAAGCATTATATAAAATATTTCCCTTACTGAAAGTTTTGAATAACCTGTGTTTAAACTGATTAAAAAGCAAATAATCATTAAAACGGATGTGACAATAATTATAGATATATTTCTATAATAAATATACTTTTTATATTTACTTATTATTCCAGATGTCATTACTACCTTCTTTCCTGTTTGCGTGATAAGTACAAAAATATTGGAACGCCTATTACTGCTATCAATGCGCCTATAGGTGTTTCGGCAGGCGGTTTTATAGTGCGAGCCATTAAATCTGCAATAACCATCAAGAGGCTTCCAAGCAAAGCCCCGATAGGTATAATCCATTTGTAATCAGCCCCTACAAAAAACATGGCAATATGAGGGATTATTAAGCTGACAAATCCTACATTTCCTACAACCGATACTGAAATTCCGGCAAGTACTACCACGGTAACAGAGCTCAAAATATGGATAAGATTTGTATTTGCACCCAAACCTTTTGCAGCCTCTTCTCCAAGACTTAATATGGAAATATGTTTTGATAAAAGCATGGCAAGTATTGTTGCAGGCAGTATAAAAGGTAACATAATAAGAACCTGCTCATTTGAAGCGGCACAAACTCCTCCAACAGCCCAAAACATAATATCTTTTGAAATATCAAAATAAAGTGAAAGTCCCTGGCTTAATGCTGTAAGAAGCATACTTACGGCAGCTCCTGCCAATACAAGGTGAGTAGAAGAATTACCACCAAATTGAAGTGAAGAAATACCCATAACCATAAATGCCCCCAGTGTTGCACCGATAAAACAAATAAGAACAGTCTGAAGATATGAGATTGAAGGAAAAAAAACAAAGCAAAGTGCCAAAGCAAACCCTGCACCTGAATTTATCCCCATAAGCCCGGAGTCTGCCAGAGAATTCCTTGTAATACCTTGCATTATTGCACCTGATATAGCAAGAGATGAACCGATAAGTATAGCTGCAATAACACGTGGCAGTCGAATACTTAAAATTATCAAATGATCCTTATTGGAAGGATTAAAATTAAAAAAGGCATCAAGTGTAGTTGAAAAAGATATTTCAGAAACACCGCAGCTTATAGAAAATACAGAAATAAAAAGTAATAGTACAAAAACAATAAAAATTAAGTATATCCTGTAGGATTGTACTTTTATATGGTCTTTTTTATAATTCTTAAACATGTGGGCTCCAATTTCCTGATGTAAAATATAAATACAAATTGCAAGAAGGGCAGGTGTATCTGCCCTTCCCACAATATTGATTAAAGCTATTATTGCTTATTATATATTTCTGTCAGCTTTTGTGCCGCAAGGCTCATTGTTAACGGTCCGAAAGTATTCATATTTTCATCAAAATAATATACACGATTATTTTGTACAGCATCGAGTGAATTCCATACCGGTGATGATTGCATACTCTCTACAAAAGCCAAAGCGGATTTTTGATTATGCTGAAATACTATATAATAGGGATTCATATCTGCAACGGCCTCAAGAGACATACTCTCAGCCGGGAAATTTTCTGGTTTTGTAAGTTTGAATGTATTATAATAAGCTGCTCCTCCAAGAGCAATAAAGCTTTTTCCGTCTGTACGGAATATAGCAAAAGTTCTTTCCGGATTTTTTTCAATAACTTTATTAGCATCAGCTATCTTACCTTCAACCTCTGACACGATATTGTCTACCTCATTTTCCTTACCTAAGAATTCCGCTATAAACTTTAGTTGATCCTGCCAGCTTGCTTTATAGTCAATAAGTATTACCGGAGCAATTTCGACCAGTTGATCATATATGGTATCAATCCCTTTCTGCCCTGCAAAGGTTACTATAAGATCAGGCTTGGATTCAAGAACAGCCTCCAAATTAATCTCCAATGCACTACCAAGATCAATCATATCAAGATCTTTTGCATAAGGACTGAACAGCTCGGATTCACTTAAGGCAGAAGCTTCTCCCAATTGATTGAAATGTGCTGTTGCAGTAGGTTTTACACCTAGGGCAAGAAAATATTCTAAAGGATATGTATGCAGCATAGAAATTCGTTTGGGTTCAGCTTCTAAAATAACCTCATGTCCGGTGGCATCTGTTATAGTTCTTGGCCATGATGTGTCAGCTTTAGATTTGGCAATAGAAGCAGAAGTACCGGCTTCACTTGTTTGTGTAGTTACACTTTCTGTAGTATCATTAACACTTTCTTTAGTAGAATTACTTGCACAGGCGTATAAAAGTGTTGTGATTAATATAAATGAAAACAAAAAACATAAAACTTTCTTCATAGTTCCTCCAATCCAAAGTAAAATAATCATCTATATCATTTTTTAAATAAAAATATATCAAAAAAAATAATATAATAAATCGCATATTTCCTAAAAATAATATGGAGGATTTCCTGTTACATAATTATTATAGATTTTTGTCGGAATTTACTTGGAGAAATACCATAATGTCTGCTAAACTGTCTGCTGAAATAAAGAGGATCTTCATAGCCGACGCTTTTTCCTATTTCCTTTATACTGCATTCTGTGTTTTCAAGTAATCTCCTGGATTGTTTTAATCTACAGGAAATCAAATAGTCGATTGGAGCAATTCCTGTATATTTTTTGAATATTTCGGAAAAATATTTTCCGCTCATATTGTATTTATGCCCAAGATCGGATAATGTTTGGGGTTGCATATAATGATGTTCAATATATTTTTTTGCATCCTCTATGACACTATGATTATCAATTTTTTCCATATTCTTTGCACATAAAAATATTTCCGAAAGTGCCGAATAGGACAGGGTCTTCATTTCCAATGACAATTTTGTATCAGGTGTTTTCCAGAAATTTGCTAATTGTTGTAATAGAGAAAAAAGTTTAGGTGTAAAATTAATTTTAAGTTCGTAAGGACAGTGCATATAGCTTGAATCATGTCCATCATATTTATAGTAAAGTGTAAAGAATTTAAAAGGTGAATTATCTTTATTTTTGGAGGTCAGCCACTTACCCGGACACCCGTGAATAACCTTTCCCGATTGAAGTTCATAACTGTTTTCACTCATACACAATTGGGCATTTCCCTGAAAAGGAATAATAAACGCTGACAGATAAGTACGATAACCATCAACAATATGGCCCGGTGGTGTACAAATACAGCGAACCGGGCCTAAGGAAAAGGGCAACTGTGCATATTCATCCATAATTTGTTTTAAATCCATGCTCATAGACAAATCTCCGTTCAAAAGTAATATAGCTTGAAGCTATAATGGTTAGTATAAACTAACTAGGATTTTATCATTTTTTATTGTCTATTTCAATGCATGAGAATTTATATTTACTTCGCAGCACTTTCCATTGTAAAGTTATAATAAAAATCATTTCCGGTGTAAGTGATTATAAATTGGTCGTCCTTGTATTCACCATAAAGGCTTGCACCGTCGGCAACATCACCTTCAAATAAAACAGTCTCGGAAATATAGCTCCACTGAGGTGTTGCAATTTCTGTGCCGTCAAAGCTTATAATAGAGCTGTGATCCGGATTTAGAGTGGCTGTAATTGCACTTGGAGATACCTCACTTGAAGCATCATCGCCCATTACATCGGTTACTGAGGCACCTATCCAGTCGCCGAGCAATGCCTTTTCTTCTTCAGGAAGGAAATTTTCAGGTTTTGCAGCATCTGTTCCTTCCTTGGCAAAGGTTATATCCAATGAAACTCCGACTTCCTCCTTTAAAAAATCTTTGAAAATTATGGTATCTTCCCCCAGTTCTCCTACGATATCTGTTTTTTCAACTGTAATTGTGACAGTATCGTCATCATTAACCCACTTTCCATTAATGGTTTCGTCATCTATGGTTATTGTTGCCTTACCTTTACTTTTTAGTTCCAGTGTAAAGCCTTCCATTTCGCTGCCTGAGAGTGTTGTTCCAAAGGAAGTACCTGTTACCGCGATATACTTTCCTGATAGGGCATCATCCGCTCTGCCGGATCCGCCACATGCTATAATTGATAAAGACAGCATCATAACAATAAGAATCGAAATAATTTTTTTCATTTTACTTTCTCCTTAATATAATAAATTTTTAAGTTCTAAAATAGTGTTCCGGTTTTTAACAATATCTCCTTTCTTTTATTTATTGCCGGATAACAATCTATTTATTTACCCATATACTACAGCATGTGATTTTTAAAATATATTATCAATTGAATACTTTTCCGTGGAGAAAGCAAAAAGTATTCAATAGATAAGAAGATAATATACAAAAATATAATAAATAAACTTTAGAATATATGCACTATTTAGATAATACCTTATGGTATAATAAATTTATATACCATAAATCATCAGCTACAAAATATTCACCGAAAAGTGACTACTAAAAAATCCTTATAAGCTTGAAGAATTTAATTGTCATAAATATTGAGCTGTAAGCAGAGCTATGTAATATAACATTCCCGCCAAATTTTAAAGACTTTAAAGATTATGAAAACTGTATTAAAATATCATCAGATAATAAATGTATATTTAAAGAAAGGGGTATTCATATGTATGAAAGGGAAAAAGATGAGCTACAAAAAATTATAGACAACAGCAAAAATATTGTGTTTTTTGGCGGTGCAGGAGTGTCTACAGAAAGCGGTATACCTGATTTTAGAAGTGCAGACGGACTTTATCATCAAGAATATAAGTATTCACCTGAGCAGATAGTAAGTCACAGCTTTTTTATGAGATACCCCGAAGTTTTCTATGAATTTTATAAGGAGAAAATGATCTGTCTTGATGCGAAACCGAATGCGGCTCATATTAAGCTTGCAGAACTTGAAAAGGCGGGAAGATTAAAAGCGGTGGTGACTCAGAATATAGACGGACTTCATCAGGCTGCCGGCAGTAAAACGGTATATGAACTGCATGGAAGCATACATAGAAACTATTGTATGAAATGTCATAAGTTCTATGATGCGAAATTTGTGAAAGAAAGCGTGGGAATTCCCATTTGTGAATGTGGAGGAAAAATAAAACCCGATGTGGTACTTTATGAGGAGGGACTTGATTCATTTACTATTGAAGGGGCTGTAAAAGCTATATCATCAGCAGATACGCTTATTATTGGAGGAACATCTTTGGTGGTATATCCGGCAGCAGGTTTTATAGATTATTTTAGGGGAAAACATCTTGTAGTAATCAACAAGTCCGATACGGGAAGAGCTGTAAATGCCGAGCTGTTTATAAATGCTCCTATTGGGGAGATTATGGATAAAATAATTGTAAATGCATAAAAAAAAAGGAGTGTTATGCCAAGAGGGAGCAATCAAAAGTTTAAATTTACATATCTTATGAAAATAATGTCTGAAAAAACAGATGATGAGCATAGCCTGACCATGCCTCAGATAATTGAGGAATTGGAAAAATACGGAGTGAGCGCTGAAAGAAAAAGTATCTATGAAGATTTTAAGGATATGGCAAATTTCGGCATGGAGGTGATAAAAGAGCAAAGGGGTAGGGAAACCTTTTATAATATAGCGAGTAGAGAGTTTGAGCTGGCTGAGGTCAAGCTTTTGATTGATGCGGTGCAGTCTGCAAAATTTATAACACAGAAAAAGTCAAAAAAATTGATATCAAAGGTAAAGAACTTTGTAAGCGAACATCAGGCAAAACAGCTACAAAGACAGGTGGTTATAAATGATCGTGTAAAGACGATGAACGAGAGTGTATATTATAATGTGGACGATATACATACTGCAATCAATCAAAATAAAAAGATAAAGTTTAAATATTATAAATGGGATATAAATAAAAAACTGGTGGAAAGACATGGAGGAATTTATTTTGTAGTAAGTCCATGGGCATTACTTTGGGATGATGAAAACTACTATATGATTGCATTTGATGATTGGGACCACAGGATAAAGCATTACAGAGTGGACAAGATGATGTATATTGAGGTGGAGAATGAGGATAGAGCCGGAAAGGATGAGTTTAAAAACTTCGATATGGCAAAATATTCCAAGGCGACCTTCAGTATGTATCATGGAGATAAGTCAAAGGTATGTATAAGATTTGCAAATCATATGTGTGGAGTATTTATAGACAGATTCGGGAAAGATACACTTTTTAGGAAGGTGGATGAAACTCATAGTGAGCTTATGGTGGATATAAATGTCAGTCTGCAGTTTTTTGGATGGATTTTCAGCCTTGGAAAAGATGTGGAAATAGTTTCGCCAAAGGAAGTCGTACAGGAGATGAGAGACTATGCAAAGAGCTTTTTGGGAAAATACGAATAATAATAGCTTAAAATCCGAAAAAACTTGTTAGATAATCTAAAATAGGCTATTATGATATAAGTATTTAAAGGGGTTAAAAGATGGTTTAATCTGGAAATGAGGAGTTGACTTATGAGTCTTTTAGGGAACATATTGTGGCTGATTTTTGGAGGTTTTATCTGTGGATTGGCATGGCTGTTGGCAGGAGTGATATTTTGCATAACCGTTATAGGAATACCTTTCGGGCTTCAATGCTTTAAAATCGCAGGTCTGGCATTTTGTCCGTTTGGGAGGGATGTTGTCTATGGCGGAGGAGCCGGAAGCTTTATTGTAAATATCATCTGGCTGATTTTCTTTGGGGTATGGATGGCAATAGGAGATTTGATTGCCGGATTAATACTTTGCGTTACAATAATAGGTATTCCTTTCGGATTGCAGTTTTTTAAGCTTGCAAAACTTTCACTTATGCCTTTCGGTGCAAGAATAGTATAATAAAATATTAAATTATATAGCAGCTGATTGAAAAATTAGATTAATTGATATATTATTGAAATAAATAAGTTTGGTAAATAATTTATCAATATATTAGGAGGATAATATGCCGATTAGTTTAAAAAAGGGACAGAAAGTCAGCCTTACAAAGGGTAACCCGGGATTAAAGAATGTAGTGGTAGGACTTGGATGGGATACAAATGCCTATGATACAGGTTCTGATTTTGACCTTGATGCCGCTGCATTTTGCCTTACAGACTCAGGTAAGGTATCAAGCCAGAATGATTTCGTATTTTTTGGTAATTTAAACCATCAATCAGGTGCTGTATCTCATCTTGGAGATAATCTTACAGGTGCCGGAGACGGAGATGATGAGCAGATTAAAATAGACTTATCAAAAATTCCTGCAGAGATTACAAAGATTGCATTTACAGTTACTATTTATGAAGCTGAAGCAAGAAGACAGAATTTCGGTCAGGTTTCAAATGCCTTTGTTAGAATATTTGACGAAAACACGGGTGAGGAGCTGCTAAGATATGATCTTGGTGAGGATTTCTCTATTGAAACAGCAGTTGTTTTCGGTGAATTATATAAAAATGCGGATGAGTGGAAATTCAATGCAATAGGCAGCGGATATCAGGGTGGATTGGCTGCGCTTTGCAATATGTACGGTATAGATGCGGAATAATTATCAGAGGACTTGGCAATTTTGCCGGTCCTTTTTTATGTGATGAAAAAATATTTTGTTTGTAACAAATGCTACTGAAAAAGTGTTTGGGGAATATTATAATTAGGATGTACTAACTTAGATGGGGAAAAAAGGAGAAGAATATGAGTAAGATACTTGATTTAAATAAACCGGTTTATGAGTTGGCAAAGGAATATCCGGACTTTATTGAAATATTTGCAGGACTTGGCTTTGCGGATATAAAAAATCCCGCTATGTTAAATTCAATGGGTAGAATTATTACAATAAATAAAGGCTCTGAAATGAAGAAGATACCACTTGATAAAATCAAGGAAGTTTTCAAAGAGCATGGATATGAGATAGCTGAAGATAAAAAAAAAATAACTGATATCTCTGAGGATATAAAAAATGCTGATACCGGTGAGGAAAATACCGAATTATTAAAGCAGTATTTGATAAGATTATCAAAGGGTGAGGCATTGGAGTCGGTTCAAAAAGACTTTAGAGAAAAGTTTGAGTCTGTAGATGCGAGTGAGATTATGAAGGCGGAGCAATCATTGATGGAATCAGGAGTTCCCTATCAAGAAGTACAAAGATTATGTGATATCCATTCAGCTCTCTTTCATGGTGCAACAAGCAATGAAACAGAAATAAATAATACTGTAAGTATGGCAGATTCCGCCGATTCGGACGATACTAAGAAACTTGTGGAAACAAAGGGACATCCTCTATATACCTTTACCAAGGAGAATAAAAATCTCGACAGATATGTGAGTGAGTTTTTGGAAAAACTTGAAAATAATGTGGTGGACAGAAAATTGCTTTTAAAAATAAGAGAGGTTTCCACACATTATGCAAAAAAGGGAGATCTTTTATATCCTCTTTTAAAGACAAAATATAATGTTTCAGGTCCGTCTACAGTTATGTGGTCTGTAGATGATGAAATAAGAGATGAACTTGGCAGATTGGCGGGAATAGAAAAAGAAGATGAACAGTGGACAGTTGATATAAAGGCTGTACTAGGTCGTATGCAGGAGATGATTTATAAAGAGGAAAATATTTTATTTCCGATATGTACTGTGAATTTTTCCGATGAAGACTGGATAAATATCTATATGGACAGCAAGGGCTATGAGAATTGCCTGGATGTAATACCTGAAAGCTTTGATAAGGCTGAAAGTGTAAAAAGAGTATTTGATGATATTGACGGAGAGATAGTACTTCCCGGTGGTCATTTCACAAAGGAGCAGCTTATAGCTGTATTGGATACAATGCCTATGGAAATCACATTTGTGGATGAGAATGATATCAATCGTTTCTTTAATGATAATGATTCTCCAAAGGCATTTAAAAGACCTCTTATGGCAATTGACAGAGATGTTTTCTCCTGTCATCCTCCAAAGATAGAGCCTATGGTTAGAGAAATTATCTCAGGATTTAAAGACGGAAGCAGAGATGAAGTCTCTATATGGGTAAAGAAAAACAATAAGGATATGCTGGTAAAATATATGGCTGTCAGAGATAAAAACAAAAAATATCTTGGAACAATGGAAATAGTGCAGGATATGGATTTTGCAAGAAAGCATTTTGAAGAAGAAGTTTAATATAAAAAGGGGCTGTGAAAAAACTCGATTGAGTTTTTTCACAGCTCCCTTTTTGCACTTATTGTTTATAAATGACTGAAATCATACGCAAAAAAGACGCACTTCCCCTACCCCATAGAAATTCTTTTTTTGAATCTATGCGGCAGTTCTGTTTCTCATCTTTTTTTTCTGATATTTATATAAATTATGGCCTATCGCCACGAGTAAAACTTCCAGTTTGACTGAATGAATACCTCTTCGGACAATTCTCTTGTACCAACGGTCATTTTTCATAATTCCGAAAGTGCCTTCTGCTTGTATCGAACGGTTCATTCGTAATAACGCACCATGGATACTTTCTAGGTTTTCGATTACTTCCTGATGCATAGAAGTTAGTTCCTGATTGATCCGAACGGTTCGATTCTTATCTGTCTTCTTACATTTCTTTGCATATGGACATCCACTACAGTCTTCGCATTCATACAATTCTTCTTTGCGTCCGTACTGATTTCCTCTCACATTTTTTCTGTATAAAAAATGGAATGATTTATCATTAGGGCATCTCATGAATCCTTGCTCATCAATTCTGAAGTTAACTGCACGAAAAGGATCTTCATGATATTTCTTATCCTTAGTTTCCTTTTTAAACATTGGAAATTTCATATACTTTTCAATTCCGTTCTGTTCACAGAAAATATAATTGTTGTATGAGCCATATCCGGCATCTGCAACAGGATACTTGGGATAGAATCCATAAGTTTGTTTGAAGTGCTCCATCAAAGGAACAAAACAATCCATATCCGAACGATACTGATTCACGTCAACAACTGCAATATATTCATCTGCTACACCAATCTGTACATTATATGCCGGCAGAAGTTGATCATTGCCCATGTAATCCGTTTTGATACGCATAAAGGTAGCTGAGTTATCTGTTTTAGAGTAACTGTTTCGGTTAGGACCACAGATTTCTATTCTTTGTATGTATTCTTGAAGTTTCTGACAGAAAGTAGTCAAGTGTTCATAATGACGCTGTTCTTTGGATTTTCGTTTTCCGCTTCCGTAAACAAATGTACTTGTATCCAGTTCCCATAAAAGTACTAGCTGCTCAACGATTTCATTCAGATAATCCGGTACATACTCCGGGTTTGTTGTAATCTGCACCCCGCTCCATGCGATTTCTGCATTAATTTCCTCAATCTCCGCAGTGATTTTTTCGTAAAGCTTGTAACGGAACTTTTCGGTAGCCTTCTTCCATACCCAGGTATACTTGTTTGCATTTGCTTCAAACTTGGAGCCGTCGATGTAGAGATATTGAAGATCTACATGCTCCTCGTTAAAGATAGCATGATTGATATCGTTAAAAATGTTTTCAATCTTATCTTGAAGTATTTCATTGATGAAATATCCAAAGGTTCTGTATGACGGAGTCCGATAATCCATGAGATACATGAACCTGATATTAACTTTGCAGTTGTCTTCCAGTTTTCTCAGAGAGCAGTAACCGCTAGTCATAAATCCGAAAAGTACTGTTTTTAACATGTTGACCGGATTATATCTGCGTCGTCCGGTTGTGTACTCCGGAATATCCGTCAGATACTTGTTTAAATCGATTCCTCCCATCAATCTGTCAAATGTTAAAACAGGATCCAGCAGATTCAAACAATCTGAAAGAAACAGTGGTAAATATCCTTGTTTTGTATTACAATAATTGTTGTGTAAAGTTTTTGTCATAAGTTAATTTTACCACAAAAATAGGACCTTTCGCATGAACGAATGGTCCTATTTCTTTTAGGGACTTATTTCACAGCCCCCTTTTACCGATATTATTCTATTATATTTGTAAGTCCCGATTTGATAAATGAGATTGTGAGAAGAGAAAGCTCATGAGGTGACATTTCAAATTCACTGTTTACCCATCTTACCAAAAGTCCGAGAGTTCCCGAAAGTATAAAATCATAGTATAATTCAAAATAAGGCATATTTTTTTGCTTTATAAATGTCTTATATTTATTGAACACACATTCTCTCAATTTATTTCTGATTTCGGTTGAAAAGCCGGCATCCAAATCATCATGTAAAAATATCTTAGACATATCTCTGTTTTGGTATATAAAATCAAACAGAGCTTCAACGAATGGAAGCAAATTGTCAGTTTCAGGAGCTATATTTGTAAGTATGGCTTCAAAATCAGTCAAAAGATCTTTTTGAATATGTTCAAGTAAGTCATACACATCTTTATAATGCAGGTAAAATGTCCCACGATTGATATCAGCCATCTGTGCCAACTCTTTTACAGTGATATTTTGGATTTTTTTTGTTTCAAGCAGAATGCTCAGACAACTTCTAAGTTGAGATTTTGTTTTCCTTACACGCCTGTCTACAGTTTGTTCCTTCATAATTCCTCCAAGTAATATAATAAAATTCTATTTTTAAACATAACAGTTTAGGATGATGCTTAAAAAGCTGATGTTATCTAATTAACCAATGTATATAAATATATCTAAAATTATAATCATTTCCATATAAAAAAGCAATACAATTATGTGAAAACAGGTAACAAGTATTGCTAAAAAGCAAGACAAAATAAATAGCTGATAAATACCGACAGCAGCGACTTTATAGTATATGTTGATGTTAAGCATAAAAATATAGTATAATACAATGTTGTAGTCAAAAGAATATAGTAAAGACTATAAAGGATATGTGAAAATAAGGATTATTTATGAGAGCTAAAAAGTTTAGATATATTATATTTGTGTTTGTATTCCTATTGGCGGTAATAGGTTTTTTGTTGTATTCATTTTTGGGTAAAGAAAAAAATGAAACCATAGGCGGTGATATAGAAGGAAGTGATTTAAATATACCTAAGTTGTATAATGTACTTGATGATTACTATATCAACAAAATGTATGGCTACAGCAATGAGATGGATGCGGCGGTATCTGATAATATACTCTCACTTGTACTTGATGATTTCAGTATGAAGTTTCGAATCGTGGACGCAGATATCTCGGAGATAGAAGATTTTGATTATAGTATAAGAAAATTTGATACCAATGAGCTTGTGGAAAGTGGAGAAAGAACAAAGGTGGAAAGTGATATAATAGACCTTCACCTCTCAAGCTTGATGGAAGAAAATAAAGAATACTCTTTGGAGTTGAAATTATATACAAATGGAAAGACATATCATTATTACAGCAGAATAATCAGGAGTAATACGGAGTTTTTAAAGAAGCTGATAGATATGGCAAATACCTTTTCAAATAATAATTTTGACAGCAATACCGCAAGGGATAATTCTGTGTATTTGGAGAGTGACGGAACGGGTAATTCCAGAGGGCTTGAATATGTTACATTAAAATCAGATTTTGAAATGATAAGTTACAATGGTATGAGCCTTACACCGGCTGAGAAGGAAGTAACACTGGTAAATTATAATGGTAAAGTCGGAGAGATACATTTCAGCTTTACAGCGGATGCATACGGAAAAACCTATAATATAGAAGAAAACTTTATTTGCAAATCAGGTGCACAAAGACTTTATATGCTTGACTATACCAGAACTATGAATCAAAAGATTTTAAATAAGCTTACTGTAGATAAAAAAATTGATTTGGGTATGGGCAATAGAGGAAGCAGGATAATAACAAATGCCAAAGTTGATAAAATAGCCTTTCTTGCAGATAATAAACTGTTTTTATCGGATGGTAAGAAAGAAAATGTGGATGTGATATATTCCTGTGGAAAAAATAATTATATTATGCCTCTAAAATTCGGAGACGGACTATACTTTATCAATTATGGATATAATTTAGATGATTCTCATATAGGAGAGGTAGGAGTCTGCTTATTAAAATATATGGAAGATACTAAAAAGGTATCAAAACTGGCATTTATAAAAACCGATGTTGATGTTGCCAGCTTGAAAGAATCCATAGATGAACTGGCATATATGGGTGATAGCGGTATGTTATATATAAAGCTCCTTGACAAGGTGGTAGGTCTTGATATCACATCAGGAAGCTATGTAACGGTTGCTGAAAATCTTGAAACCGGAAAATACTCTATAAGTCAGGATAAAAGCTTGCTCTCATGGAATGTCGGAGACGGGCTTAATATCTATAATTTTGCTGTCGGAGAGAATAAGCAGCTTGATAATGCAAATGAGGTGATGTTGCCTATAGGATATATAGGAAGTGATTTGGTTGTGGCAATACAGTCACAGAATATTTCAAATACAGTAAACGGCAAGTCGGTAGGCAGTATTTTTGAAAAAATAAGTATATATAATAATCTTTTGGAATTACAAAAGGAATATACTTATGATGGCAGATATATTGACAATATCAATGTAAGCGGAAATCGTGTGCATATAGAACTTTATCAATATGACGGTGAGAATTTTACAAGACTTGGTGAGGACACTATCATAAGCAGTAAATCGGTGGCAAGTGAAAGCAGACTTTCTTCATATGCAGACAGTTACAGAGGCAAAAATTATGTTATTGATTATACAAAGAAAATAGATAGGGAGATCTCATACTCTAAAACCCTTGAAATAGAAGCAAGTGATCTGGAGTATGATATAGAATTAAACACATCATATTTGAAAAATATGTACTATGTTTATATCAATTCAAAACTGAAGGGTATTTATGACGATCCTGTGCGCGCAGTTGAGGATGCATACACAGATATGGGATTTGTCAGAAGAAATGGAATAATGATATATGTAAGAGCTATGGTGGATACAGCATCAAATATAAATTTTGAGGCTTCGGCTGCAGGAGAATATGTAAATTATTGGGAAAATAATGAGCTGACAAGATTCCGTGGTATAACATTGAAAGAAGCGATGTATTTTCTGACAATAAAAAAACCTGTATTTACATTTACAGCAATAAATAATCCGGTAATTCTTACAGGCTATGATTCTAAAACTGTCACGATATACGATATAAATACCTCAAGTATACAGAAAATAGATATAAACGAAGCTCAAAGTATATTCAATAGTACTCAAAATGACTTTTCTTGTTTCTTTACCTTTGGAATGTAATGTGATAAAATTATAATCGTAATAAAAAAGAAAGAAATAACTTAAGATTTTAGTAACCTAACATAAAGTTAAAAAAATATATTTTTATATAGAGGAGAAAAATGGCTCAATATATAATGAATGGTGGAAGTCCATTGGTGGGAGAGGTTGCCATTGGTGGAGCAAAGAATGCGGCACTTGGTATTTTGGCGGCGGCTATAATGACAGATGAAGATGTTTATATAGAGAATTTACCTGATGTAAAAGATATTAATGTAATGCTTGAGGCAATCAAGGCAATAGGTGCAAGTGTTGAAAGACTTGACAGACATAGTGTAAAAATAAATGCATCTTCAGTAAAAGATGTTTTGGTGGATGATGAGTTTATAAGAAGAATCAGAGCGTCATACTATTTTATAGGGGCACTTTTGGGCAAATATAAGAGTGCGGAGGTAGCATTACCCGGAGGTTGTAATATAGGTTCAAGACCTATAGACTTACATTTAAAAGGCTTTAAAGCGTTGGGGGCTGAAATTGAAATTGAATCAGGCAGAGTAAAGACTCATGCTATAGATTTGGTTGCGGCGGATATCTATCTTGATACCGTATCGGTAGGAGCTACTATAAATATTATGATGGCGGCGTCATTGGCGGAGGGTAGAACTCTTATTGAAAATGCCGCTAAAGAACCGCATATAGTAGATGTGGCTAATTTCTTAAACAGTATGGGAGCTGATATAAAGGGTGCAGGAACGGATGTTATAAGAATAAACGGAGTAAAGACTTTGCATGGAAGCCAGTACTCTATAATTCCCGATCAAATAGAAGCGGGAACATTTATGTGTGCTGCAGCTATAACAAAGGGAGATATTACTGTTAAAAATATTATACCGAAACATATGGAGGCTATAAGTGCAAAGCTTATGGAAATGGGATGTGAGGTGGTAGAGTTTGATGATGCAATAAGAGTTATTGCAAAAAACAATCAAAAGGCTACAAATATAAAGACATTGCCATATCCGGGCTTCCCTACAGATATGCAGCCACAGATAACTACAGCATTGGCGCTTGCCGGTGGAAGCAGTCTTGTGGTAGAGAGTATATTTGAAAACAGATTTAAATATGTGGATGAACTTGCAAGAATGGGCACCAATATAAAAGTAGAGGGTAATACCGCTATGGTTATCGGTGTGGAAAAACTCAGAGGAGCGGCATTGAAAGCACCGGATCTTAGGGCAGGTGCGGCATTGGTATTGGCAGGTCTTGCTGCCGAAGGTCAGACCACTGTGGATGATATTAAATATATAAAAAGAGGATATGAGGACTTTGAGGGAAAACTGATTTCACTTGGAGCCGATATAAAGGAAATAGACAGCGAAGTTGAGGCAAAGAAGTTCAATATCAAAGTTGTATAAAGATATTTGCGGGTGGATTTGCCATCCGCAATTTTTTTAATAGCCGCAAATATAATAGTAAAAGCTTGTAAATACAAGGCTTTTTCGAGTTTAAATTTTTCTTTAAAAAAATGCTAAAAAAATAAAAATAAATGCTTGACATTAATCCCTTGGTGCGATATTATAATTAGGCAGTTACGGAGAGGTATCGAAGTGGTCATAACGAGGCGGTCTTGAAAACCGTTTGTCCGCAAGGGCGCGTGGGTTCGAATCCCACCCTCTCCGCTTACTTTTTGCCCAAAAGCAGGAAGTAATATCAGAAGAAGGATAACTCGCAACCAAGCAGAAGTACCCAAGTGGTTGAAGGGGCTCCCCTGGAAAGGGAGTAGGCTGTTAATAGCGGTGCGAGGGTTCAAATCCCTCCTTCTGCGTTGAACCTTGATAATTTAAGATTAAACAGTACACACAACCCTGAAAATTTGCATATTTCGCATATTTTTCTTAGTGAAAGTGAGCGTAAGCGAAACTTGAATTTAGAAAAATAGCGCACCTCGTCGAGCGTAGCGAGACGATGGTGTTACATATAAATATGATGAGATTTCAGATGCATTTTTCACTTGATGAAAACGAGCGAAAGCTTGTTTCATATCTTAGTGAAAAGAAAGTTCTTCGTACGAGTGAAACGAGTGCGGTAGAACAACCTTAAAAAAACAGTAGATCTGTGAAAACAGATGCAAGCTAGCGAGAAGACTAGATTAAACTTTTATATGAGAGTTTGATCCTGGCTCAGGATGAACGCTGGCGGCGTGCTTAACACATGCAAGTCGAACGAAGCTGCTTAAAGGAAGTTTTCGGATGGAATTTAGGTAGACTTAGTGGCGGACGGGTGAGTAACGCGTGGATAACCTGCCTTATACAGGGGGATAACGGAGAGAAATTTCCGCTAACACCGCATAAGACCACAGCACCGCATGGTGCAGGGGTAAAATATTTATAGGTATAAGATGGATCCGCGTCCGATTAGCTGGTTGGTGAGGTAGAGGCTCACCAAGGCGACGATCGGTAGCCGGCCTGAGAGGGTGAACGGCCACATTGGGACTGAGACACGGCCCAAACTCCTACGGGAGGCAGCAGTGGGGAATATTGGACAATGGGGGAAACCCTGATCCAGCGACGCCGCGTGAGTGAAGAAGTATTTCGGTATGTAAAGCTCTATCAGCAGGGAAGAAAATGACGGTACCTGACTAAGAAGCCCCGGCTAACTACGTGCCAGCAGCCGCGGTAATACGTAGGGGGCAAGCGTTATCCGGATTTACTGGGTGTAAAGGGAGCGCAGACGGCAATGCAAGTCTGAAGTGAAAGGCGTGGGCTCAACCCATGAACTGCTTTGGAAACTGTATAGCTTGAGTGTCGGAGGGGTAAGCGGAATTCCTAGTGTAGCGGTGAAATGCGTAGATATTAGGAGGAACACCGGAGGCGAAGGCGGCTTACTGGACGACAACTGACGTTGAGGCTCGAAGGCGTGGGGAGCAAACAGGATTAGATACCCTGGTAGTCCACGCAGTAAACGATGAATACTTGGTGTCGGAGAGGTAAACTCTTCGGTGCCGCAAGCTAACGCATTAAGTATTCCACCTGGGGAGTACGTTCGCAAGAATGAAACTCAAAGGAATTGACGGGGACCCGCACAAGCGGTGGAGCATGTGGTTTAATTCGAAGCAACGCGAAGAACCTTACCAAATCTTGACATACTCTTGAATAGACTTGTAATGAGTCTAGTCTTTCGGGACAAGGGATACAGGTGGTGCATGGTTGTCGTCAGCTCGTGTCGTGAGATGTTGGGTTAAGTCCCGCAACGAGCGCAACCCTTGTCGTCAGTAGCCAGCATTAAGATGGGCACTCTGACGAGACAGCCGGAGATAATCCGGAGGAAGGTGGGGATGACGTCAAATCATCATGCCCCTTATGATTTGGGCTACACACGTGCTACAATGGCGTAAACAAAGTGAAGCAAAGCTGCGAAGCCAAGCAAATCACAAAAATAACGTCTCAGTTCGGATTGTAGTCTGCAACTCGACTATATGAAGCTGGAATCGCTAGTAATCGCAGATCAGAATGCTGCGGTGAATACGTTCCCGGGTCTTGTACACACCGCCCGTCACACCATGGGAGTCATCAATGCCCGAAGTCAGTGACCTAACCGTAAGGAAGGAGCTGCCGAAGGCAGGGAGGATAACTGGGGTGAAGTCGTAACAAGGTAGCCGTATCGGAAGGTGCGGCTGGATCACCTCCTTTCTAAGGATTTTAGTAGGGGTTGTGAGTACTGTTTAGTTTTAGATTACTAAGGTTTAAAACTAAATAAAACATTATTGGTGTCGATGCGTCTAGGGGACACACCCGTTCCCATTCCGAACACGATGGTTAAGACCTAGTCGGCCGATGGTACTATATTGGAGACGATATGGGAGAGTAGGTGGATGCCAATTTATGGGGGTGTAGCTCAGTTGGGAGAGCACCTGCCTTGCAAGCAGGGGGCCAAGAGTTCGAATCTCTCCATCTCCATTGCCAGAGTACTTGGTGAATACAAGCAAAGCGAAGTATGAACCTAGTCGTAGGCGTGTCGATACTGTTAGTGAAAACGAGCGTAAGCGAAGTTTGAACTTACAAATCGACTTGCCGGAGAACTTAACAAAAATTTCTTTGGCACAAATGTACCTTGAAAACTGCATACCAAACGAGAAATTATATAAATATTTTATAATTAGACATCCGAGGTATTAATTGCGGAAGTAATTAATATTTTAATAACAATAATAAATTTTAAACATAGTGTATGATACACGCTAGTGTCATACAAACACTAAATCTATATGATTTAAGAGGTTAAACATAAAGAGCGTAGGGTGGATGCCTAGGCACTGACAGCCGAAGAAAGACGTGACAAGCTGCGAAAAGCTGCGGGGAGAAGCACATATTCAGTGATCCGCAGATGTCTGAATGGGGAAACCCGCTTGGAAGGACTCCAAGCATCTGTATGCCAATACATAACATACAGAAGGGAACCCGGTGAACTGAAACATCTAAGTAGTCGGAGGAAAAGAAAACAACAGTGATTGCGGGAGTAGTGGCGAGCGAAACCGTAAGAGCCCAAACCGTGGTGCGTGCACTGCGGGGTAGAGGACTGCAAAAGGAGAAAGATATATTACCTGAATCGTTTTGGAAAAGCGGGCCAAAGAGCGTGAGAGCCGTGTAAGGGAAAATGTATAAAATCCTGCAGTATCCGGAGTACCACGAGACACGAGAAACCTTGTGGGAAGCAGGGGGGACCACCCCCCAAGGCTAAATACTAGTCAGTGACCGATAGCGTATAGTACTGTGAAGGAAAGGTGAAAAGAACCCCGGGAGGGGAGTGAAAAAGAACCTGAAACCCTATGTTTACAAACTGTGGAACACCGCAAGGTGAACCGCGTACTTTTTGTAGAACGGTCCGGCGAGTTACATGTACAGGCAAGGTTAAGTATTAAAGATACGGAGCCGAAGGGAAACCAAGTCTTAATAGGGCGAGTTAAGTCAGTATGTGTAGACCCGAAACCGGGTGATCTATCCATGTCCAGGTTGAAGTTTGCGTAAAAGTGAATGGAGGACCGAACGCACATCCGTTGAAAAGGGTGGCGATGAGGTGTGGATAGGGGAGAAATTCCAATCGAACCCGGAGATAGCTGGTTCTCCTCGAAATAGTTTTAGGACTAGCCTCGTTAACAGTCTACCGGAGGTAGAGCACTGAATTTTTGCGGGGGCGTCAAAGCCTACCAAGAGATATCAAACTCCGAATGCCGGCTAGATGATAAACGGGAGTCAGACTACACGAGATAAGTTGGGTAGTCAAAAGGGAAAGAGCCCAGACCTACGGCTAAGGTCCCAAAGTGTGTGTTAAGTGGAAAAGGATGTGGGATTTCAAAGACAGCTAGGATGTTGGCTTAGAAGCAGCCATACATTAAAAGAGTGCGTAACAGCTCACTAGTCGAGAGGTCCTGCGCCGAAAATGTCCGGGGCTAAACACAACACCGAAGCCTGGGAATGTATTTTATACATTGGTAGAGGAGCATTCTTATAAGCGTAGAAGCCATACCGGAAGGAGTGGTGGAGTAATAAGAAGAGAGAATGCCGGAATGAGTAGCGAGAAAGAGGTGAGAATCCTCTTGGCCGAATATCTAAGGTTTCCTGAGTAAAGCTGATCTACTCAGGGTAAGTCGGGGCCTAAGGCAAGGTCGAAAGACGTAGTCGATGGATAACAGGTACAGATTCCTGTACTACATATAATCAGAACTGTGGGGACACGGAGACTAAAAACCGAACCCGGGAGGACAAAAACCGGGGCAAGCGAAGTACCTGTATGGGAGGCAAATCCACCATGCAAAGGGAAAACGTGATGCGTACCGAAAGTTAGTAGGGAAGTCGGTTAGGGAGCCGTCAAGAAAAGCCGCTATTGTATTATATGTACCCGTACCGCAAACCGACACAGGTAGATGAGGAGAGAATCCTAAGGCCGGCGGGAGAAGCATTGTTAAGGAACTCGGCAAAATGACCCCGTAACTTCGGGAGAAGGGGTGCCACTTTAAAAGAGTGGTCGCAGAAAAAAGGCTCAAGCAACTGTTTAGCAAAAACACAGGTCTATGCGAAACCGTAAGGTGAAGTATATGGGCTGACGCCTGCCCGGTGCCGGAAGGTTAAGAGGAGAAGTCAGGAAACGAAGCTTTGAATTGAAGCCCCGGTAAACGGCGGCCGTAACTATAACGGTCCTAAGGTAGCGAAATTCCTTGTCGGGTAAGTTCCGACCCGCACGAAAGGCGTAATGATTTGAGCGCTGTCTCAACAATGCACCCGGTGAAATTGAAGTACCAGTGAAGATGCTGGTTACCCGCGCCAGGACGGAAAGACCCCATGGAGCTTTACTCCAGTTTGGTACTGGGATTCGGTAATACTCGTACAGGATAGGTGGGAGACATTGAGGCATGAACGCCAGTTTATGCAGAGCCGCCGTTGGGATACCACCCCTGTATTGCTGGCTTTCTAACCTGCAGCCGTTAGCCGGTTGGGGGACAATGCCAGACGGGGAGTTTGACTGGGGCGGTCGCCTCCGAAAGAGTATCGGAGGCGCTCGAAGGTTCCCTCAGAATGGTCGGAAACCATTCAAAGAGTGCAAAGGCAGAAGGGAGCTTGACTGTGACACCGACGGGTGGAGCAGGTACGAAAGTAGGACTTAGTGATCCGGTGGTATAAAGTGGGATTGCCATCGCTCAACGGATAAAAGCTACCCTGGGGATAACAGGCTTATCACTCCCAAGAGTTCACATCGACGGAGTGGTTTGGCACCTCGATGTCGGCTCATCGCATCCTGGGGCTGTAGCAGGTCCCAAGGGTTGGGCTGTTCGCCCATTAAAGCGGTACGCGAGCTGGGTTCAGAACGTCGTGAGACAGTTCGGTCCCTATCCGGCGTGGGCGTAAGATATTTGAGAGGAGCCGTCCTTAGTACGAGAGGACCGGGACGGACTGACCGCTGGTGTACCTGTTGGAGAGTAACTCCATGGCAGGGTAGCTATGTCGGGACGGGATAAACGCTGAAGGCATCTAAGCGTGAAGCCCCCCTCAAGATGGGATATCTCATGTGAAAACAGTAAGACCCCTTGAAGACTACGAGGTAGATAGGGCCAAGATGTAAGTACAGTAATGTATTAAGTTGATGGTTACTAATAGGTCGAGGGTTTAACCAAAAGATAGGAAAATTTATAATACTCGGGATTTGGTAGGCAGTTTTGAAGATACATTTTCTTCAAAAATCTCTTGACATTTTGCTCTCTAAAGAGTAGAATATCACAGTATTCGGCCCCATGGTCAAGCGGTTAAGACATCGCCCTTTCACGGCGGTAACACGAGTTCAAATCTCGTTGGGGTCATGGCGAAAGCCTTTTTTGGAGCTTTAGCTCAGTTGGTTAGAGCAATCGGCTCATAACCGATCGGTCCCGGGTTCGAGTCCCTGAAGCTCCACTGCCCTTAGTTTTCTAAGGGCAATATTCCTTGATAGCTCAGTCGGTAGAGCATGCGGCTGTTAACCGCAGTGTCGTAGGTTCGAGTCCTACTCAGGGAGCTAAGATTTTATATCTTTAAAATATGGCCCGATGGCTCAGTTGGTTAGAGCGCCGCCCTGTCACGGCGGAGGTCGTCGGTTCGAGTCCGATTCGGGTCGCTTTTTATGCCGTAGTGGCGGAACAGGCAGACGCCCGGGACTTAAAATCCCGTGGGTAGAAATACCCGTACCGGTTCGATTCCGGTCTGCGGCAGTTTAAAATATGGCTCAAATCCTTGATTAATAAGGGTTTAAGCCTTTTTTATTTGCAGTTAAAAGTAGACGTTTCCAGGTGTATTTAAATGTCTAATACTGGTCTAAAAATACCTTTTAAAAGTAAGATGTCTAATATATATCAAGAATGCAGGCAGAGATGTAGCCTGTTTTTTATTATAAAAAATTTACTATAAAAAGCAGATTTCATAGTCCTTACAGAAGTAAGTATTCAAATGGTTTTCAGCATCAAATTGTACTAAAATAGTATAGAATAAAAAATAATAGTATAAATCTATTGATTTTATTATTCAACTTTGCTATTATATGGTTAATTATTTAACAAAGAATATGTCCATAAGAACATAAAAAATGATCTCATAGGGTATCACATCTTATGTGGACAGAAAGATTTTTAGGCTAGGAGGAAATGATTTTCTTAATGAGAGATAAGCCGGATGATTTGATTAAGCCTGTAATTAAAATAGAAGATTAATTTTATGGATATCTTGATTGTATCAGGCTTTTTAGGGGCAGGTAAGACTACATTTATAAAGGCTCTTTCGGAAAAGACCGGTAAAGAGTTTGCAATTTTGGAAAATGAATATTCAGACCTCGGTATAGACGGTGAAAGGTTACAGGATTCGACTATAAATATTTGGGAACTGACCGAAGGATGCATCTGCTGCTCTACCAAGAAGGATTTTGCAGAGTCGGTTTTGACAATTGCAAATACTATTTCACCTGATTATTTAGTGATGGAACCCACGGGGGTGGCAAACCTTGGAAATATAATCAAGAATCTTAAAAGGATAGAGTATGAAAAGATCAAGCTACTGTCTCCTCTGTGTATTTTAGATACAGAGGGGATGAGGAGCTATGGCAATGAGTTTCCGGATATATTCAGGTCCCAGATAAAAAGTGCCGGGCAGGTAATTCTTTCAAAGACTGAGAATTTATCTACTGAGGAAAGAAAAGTAATAATAAATGAAGTAAAAAGTATTGATCCTAAAGCAGTAGTTACTGACAGACATTATATGGAATATCATTTTGAGTGGTGGAATGAAATTCTTTGTACTTATTTGGACGGCAGCCGCAAAATAGAGGAAAACTCCGATGACATAAATGTAAATTTGGATACTTTTTCTTTATCAAATGTAACTGTCGGTAGTATCGGAGAGTTTGTATGTTTTATGGAAAATGTGCTCAGGGGAGGATATGGAGATATAATCCATGCCAAGGGCAGTATTTCATTAAAAGAGGGCAGTATCACATTTGATGTGGCCGGAGGAAGATATTCTATTCTTTTGGATGAAGAAAATAAAGACTCCAAAGTAATATTCATAGGAAATCGTATACGAAAACAAAAAATAAGAAAATTACTTTTTAAAAAATCTGAAAGCATAAAAATACTACCTTTTAGAAGGTATAGCAGTGCAGGATTTTAGATTTTTAAAGATTACTTAAAGGTTTCATTAAGTCAATTTCAGTATATCAAAACCAAGAGAGATTTATTTTCATAATTATTAAAAATTATAACAAAAAATAGATGGGAGCAATATGCAATTCTTATAAATTACATATAGCCCCCATCACGGAGATATCATATATATAGTATACAAGATATAAAAATTAATTCAAGTTGATTTTTTATGAATAAAACTTAAGTAATGATTAGTCTAAAATTGTTATTTATCTATTCTCTTTATAAACCGATTAAATTCAAGATCCGACATGGTATCATTTTCGTATTTTAATTTTCTGTAGGCGGATGGAGTAAGCCCGTATTTATGCTTAAAAGCTTTTGAGAAAACGGATAAGGATTCATAGCCACATGAATAGGCGACATTTTCAATAGACAGGGCGGAGTCATCAAGCAGATGGCATGCCTTGTTCAGCTTACAGTAAGTCAAAAATTCCGAAGGAGAATGTCCCATGCTGTTTTTAAAAAGTGTAAAAAGATAATTTCTGCTGATGCCAAGATGTGAAGATACATCATTTACACCTATAGGATGATAAAAATTATTCTGTATAAATTCTATAGCTCTTACCAAATAATCATTGTTTTTTAGCTCGGTTGATTGTCTGATGGATTCTGAGTACATAGTATCAGGGCAGAGAGAACTTAAAAAGTAGTATAATAAGGACTGCCTCTTTAATTCCTCCTTTAAACCGCTTGAATCGGTAGCCAATATATCTTCAGTAATGGAGATAAGATTGTTTTTTTCTCCATGCAAAATAGGGTTGTCTGAACTTATTCCCATTCTCCTTAATATCTCGGGAACTTTTTCTCCCTTAAAGCCTATCCAAAGATAATGCCATGGCTTTTCAAAATCAGCCTGATAAAATGTCATTGAGGTAGGCTCTATTAAAAATGCGGTGTTTTCTTTTAAATCATATTCTACATCAGAACAAAAAAACTTACCCCTTCCGCTTAATATATAATGTATTATATAACAAGGTCTTATAGCCGGACCGAAGCTGTGTCCGGGTTTGCATTGTTCATAGCCGGCAAAATTTATAAGGCAATCAGAGAAGGTACGGTCATTAAAAAGTTTAAAGTTTATACTCTTCATAATCCTCCATATATAGCAGATATTTTACTACAGATATAATTATATTTTATTTTGTTGAGCCTTGAATTGCAATGAGAAAAGTTGGTTTTAAATATATTTTTAAGTATGAATAATATGAAAAATAAAACATCATAGATATGATAAGAGTGAAAACATATTATTGGTGTTATGAAACATCATAAGATACAGACAAAAAAGATGAAACTAATTACATTTTAACAAAATTATATAACATTTTGAAATGCCAAGTCAAAAAAAATATATTATCATAAAACCATAAATTTTGAGGGAGGACTTAAAATGATTAAGAAAAAAATATTTGGTTTGGCAATATCTTCAATAATGGCATTATCTTTGGCGGCATGTGGCTCTTCAAATAATGAAACAACAGCCGGAAATGCTTCACAAAATGGCGAAACATCAGCAGCCGCTTCACAAAACAGTGGAGACGGAAGTAAGATTACAGTTGCTATATGGGATAATGGACAAAAACCCGGATTGCAGGAGATTATAAACGATTTTACCGCAGAAACAGGATATCAGGCGGAACTTCAGGTAATTACCTGGGATCAGTATTGGACATTACTTGAGGCGGGTGCTTCAGGAGGTGATATGCCGGATGTATTCTGGATGCACTCCAATGAATCACAAAAATACATGGAAAATGACATCCTTATGGACTTGACCGATAAGATAGCATCAAGTGATAAGCTGGAGATGGATAAATTCCCGAAGGATATTAAAGAATTATATGTAAATGACGGTAAAACCTATGCTATACCAAAGGATGTGGATACAATAGCACTTTGGTATAATAAGACAATGTTTGATGAGGCGGGAGTGGCATATCCTGATGAGAACTGGACATGGGATGATTACTATGATGCGGCTGTAAAGCTTACAAAGCCTGACGGAAGTCAGTACGGTACAGCCATGAATCCTTCAAACAATCAGGACGGCTGGTATAATATAGTTTATTCAATGGGCGGCAAGGTTATTTCAGATGATATGAAATCATCAGGAATGGATGATCCCAATACATTAAAGGCAATGGAATTTGTAGACAAGCTTAGAAAGGACGCAATGCCTGATGCTACAGTAATGTCTGAAACGGGTACAGATGTACTTTTACAGTCAGGTAAGATTGCAATGTTGCCACAGGGTTCATGGATGGTTGCGCCTTTTAAGGAGAATGAATATCTGGTTGCAAACTGTGATGTAGCTGTACTTCCAAAGGATGCAACAACAGGAAAGAGAGTAAGTCTTTATAACGGTCTTGGTTGGGCTGCCAATGCAGGTACAAAGAATCCGGAGGCTGCATGGAAGCTTATAGAGTGGTTCTCCACAAAGGAAAATCAGGAAAAACAGGCTAAACTCGGTGTTACAATGGCTGCTTATGAGGGAGTATCGGATATTTGGAAGGAGAATACAGATAAGTTTAATCTTCAGGCATATTTAACAATGTTAAATGACAGTGATATTGTAATCAGACCACATTCAAGAGCAACAGTAGTCTGGGAAAATCAAAATACAAAAAATCTGGTAGAGGCATGGAGCAATAAAGTAAGCATGGAAGAGGCATGTAAGAAGGCTGCATCCGATATGAATGAGCTATTGTCACAGGAGTAATAGTTGTGATTAACCATGAGCTGCTACATCTGTAGCGGCTCTTTATTATAGCCGGTAAATGTATTCCTCGTATAAGAAAATTAAAAGGATACTTTAGGGTATGAGTAAATTATCAGTATTACACTGAGGATAAATCAGCACTATAATAAGGAGAGTGTATGAGTAGATTAAAGATGTCACCAAGACAAAAAAGTGAGCTAAGATGGGGATGGGCATTTATGTTTCCGACAGTCTTAGGACTATTGGTACTTAATATATATCCTACATTTAGAACAATTTATCAAAGCTTTTTTAAAACCGGAGATTTCGGTAAAGGAAACAAGTTTGTAGGATTCGGGAATTATATAAAACTTTTTAAAGGTACAGAGATATGGCAGGCAATATTAAACACATTTAAATATGCAATAGTGGAAGTTCCTTTTTCTATAGCTATAGCTTTGGTGCTTGCAGTATTTTTAAACGGTAAAATAAAGGGTAGAGGTATTTATCGTACTATTTTCTTTTTACCTATGGTAGCAGCGCCTGCAGCGGTTGCAATGGTGTGGAGATGGCTTTACAATTCGGAATTCGGACTTATAAATAATATTTTCCACATAAAGGTAAACTGGATTTCAGATCCCAACTTGGCGGTATATTCTATTGCGGTTATAGGTATATGGTCAATAATAGGTTATAATATGATTCTTTTTATTTCGGGATTGCAGGAGATACCAAGTGATTATTACGAAGCATCAAGCCTTGACGGTGCAAGCGGAATACATCAGTTCTTTAATATTACAATACCGCTGCTCTCACCCACTATATTTTTTGTAACCATCACCAGAGTTATCGGAGGATTTATGGTATTTGACCTTATATATATGGTGATGGACAGGAATAGTCCGGCACTGCCAAAAACTCAGTCATTAGTATTTTTATTCTACCAGTATGCTTTTAGAAACCATGATAAGGGTATGGGAGCGGCAGTTGTGGTAATTCTTTTGATAATTGTTATATTTATAACTGTAATACAGATGTTGGCACAGAAAAAATGGGTTCATTATAATTAGGAGGAGATATGAAATTAAACAAGATTTTAATCCATGTGATACTGATTATTGTGTCCATAACTATGATTGTTCCATTTGCATGGATGGCACTTACAGCTTTTAAAACCGTAACGGAATCAACAAGTGTAAATCCTTTTACTATATTTCCTGCAAAGTGGATTACATCCAATTTTAATGAAGTTATCAACAATATGAACTTTATGAAACTATATCTTAATACATTTTTGTTGATAATCGGCAGAGTGTTTTTTGCAGTGATTACATCAACTATTGCAGGCTATGCACTGGCAAGACTTGATTTTCCGGGGAAAACATTATGCTTCGGACTGGTACTTTTTCAAATGATGGTGCCGAGTCAGATATTTATAATTCCACAGTATCTGATGGTAAGTAAGATAGGAATGCTCGATACTGTTTTTGCACTTATATTTCCGGGGCTTGTATCCGCCTTCGGTACATTTTTGCTAAGACAGGCATTTATGTCACTTCCAAGAGATCTTGAGGAGGCGGCAAGAATAGACGGATGTAATATCGGACAGACATTCCTTCTAATTATGATGCCGCTTGTTCGCTCGGGAATGATTGCTCTTGGTATTTTTACGGCGGTATTTGCATATAAGGATTTGATGTGGCCGATGATTGTAAATAAAAATATAATGCCTCTATCTGCGGCACTTGCGAAAATGCAGGGGCAGTATACAAATAACTATCCGCAGCTGATGGCGGCTTCATTACTGGCATGTATTCCGATGATTATTCTATATCTGATATTCCAAAAGCAGTTCGTGGAGGGTATAGCAACATCGGGAGGAAAATTATAAAAATTAGAGGTGTTTATGTCTATAAAAGCAAATAAAAATCTGATTACAATTACAACAAAGAATACATCATATCAAATGAAGATTGATGAGCTCGGCTATCTTTTGCATACATGGTATGGCGAGAGGATAGAGGATAATGAAGATATGTCTTATCGTATCAGCAATATGGACAGAGGGTTTTGCGGAAATCCGTATGAAACAATGGACAGAAGCTATTCGCTTGATGTATTGCCGCAGGAATACTCGACTTTTGGCAATGGGGATTACAGAGCGGACTGTATTCAGGTGATAAATCAGGACGGAACAAATGTAGTTGATTTAAAGTATGATTCTCATAAGATAAGTAAGGGAAAATACGAACTTAAAGGGCTGCCGGCATTTTTCTGGGAAAAAGAAGGGGGAGAGAGCTTAAAGGTAAATCTTATAGACAAAGTAAGCGGTATCAGGGTAGAACTTTTATACGGAGTTTTAGAAAAATATGATATTATCACAAGGTCGGTGAGAATAGTAAATACCTCAGATAATGTTCTTAAAATAAAAAAGGCATTATCCGCATGCATTGATATGCTTGACGGTGATTTTGAACTTGTGCATTTCCACGGAAAGCATGCGATGGAAAGAGAATTTGAGAGGAGTCCTCTTGCTCATGGTAAGCTGGTGCTTGAGAGTAAAAGAGGTACATCAAGCCATCAGCAAAATCCCTTTGTAATTCTTGCAAAAAAAGATACTACCGAAATATATGGTGAATGTATAGGGTTTGCCCTTGTATATAGCGGTTCATTTATAATAGAGACCGAAGTAGACCAGGTAAATCAGACAAGACTTGTGGCAGGGCTGCATCCCGAACAGTTTAGTTATGTGTTAAAGGCAGGTGATGAGCTGGTACTTCCTGAGGCTGTATTTACATATTCTAACGGCGGATTTGAGAAAATGACACATTCATTCCATGATGCTGTCAGAAACAATCTGCAAAGAGGCGAGTTTGTACATAAGCACAGACCTATACTTATAAATAACTGGGAGGCGACATATTTTGATTTTGATGCAGACAAGATATTTGATATAGCCTCAAAGGCAAAGAGCCTTGGTATAGAGATGCTTGTAATGGACGACGGATGGTTTGGTGAAAGATATGATGATACAAAGGGGCTTGGAGATTGGTATGTCAATGAAAAGAAGCTCGGTTCATCATTAAAAGAGCTTGCAGAACGCATCAATGCGATAGATATGAAGCTTGGCATCTGGTTTGAGCCTGAGATGATAAATGAGGATACAAAGCTTTACAGAGAACATCCTGACTTTATGATAAGAGTGCCAAACAGAAAAGGCACTAAGGGAAGGGAGCAGTTCGTACTGGATTTTACCAGAAAAGATGTGAGAGATTATATAAGGGATATGATGGTAAAAATCCTTGACAATGCAAATATCGAATATATCAAATGGGATATGAACAGGAGTCTGTCGGCTGTATATTCCTCTAATTTAGCGGCTGAGAGTATGGGAGAATTTCATTACAGATATGTACTGGGGCTGTATGATTTGCTGGGTGAGCTTACCCGAAAATATCCGAATATTATGTTTGAGGGATGCTCAGGCGGTGGAGGAAGATATGATCTTGGAATGCTTTACTATCATCCGCAGATATGGTTAAGTGATGATACGGATGCCATCGAAAGATTAAAGATTCAATACGGCAGCTCATTTGCATATCCAATAGGCAGTGCAGGTGCACATGTATCCGCATCACCCAATCATCAGACAATGAGAAAAACACCTTTTGAGACCAGAGCAACTGTGGCTATGGGAGGAACCTTCGGATATGAGCTTGACCTGAACAAGGTTTCAAAGACAGAGCAAAAGATGGTAAAAGCTCAGGTGAAGGATTATCTAAAATATGATGAGCTTATACACGAGGGAGATTATTATAGACTTACAAGCCCGTATGATAAGAGCAGAGTTACTGCGTGGCAGCTCTTATCAAAGGATAAATCATTAGGTCTTTTAAGCGTTGTGGTACAAAGCGTGGAGGCAAATGAGTCAAATATCTATATCTATCCAAGAGGTCTTGATGAAAATGCTTATTATAAGATAGTAGAAGAAAAGAGAAGAGGAAAGGTATGGATGAGTGGAGGTCTTGTGCTTCCTAGAATAAAGGAAGAATACGAGTCTTTCAGATTTGAGATAAAGAGGGTATAGACAGTTTTATCATAGATTAAGTTCTCAGTAAAAATAAATATATTTAAATTTTTTATAAGTTTTTTGCGGGTTGATTTTCAGCCCGTATTTTTATGTATACAGATTATATTCTATTGATAAATTTTATATAAAAATGACTGTACGTGTAAGTATAATCACTTCTGCCTTAAACTAATATATGCCGAAAATTATTAAGATTTTCTTATGGAGAAAAGGGGATTCCTTGTAGGATACTAATAAAAATAGTGACTGATTTTATGCAATACCTACAAAGAAAAAACGGCATAGAAAAAAACATTCACAAACTTAAGAAAGCTATATTGACAGCAAGAATTATGACCGATATAATCGTGCCATAAACTTTGTTACAAATTGTGGGCATTATTTAGATATCATTAGATATAATTATTGATTATGTTTAAAGGAGAGCAAGATGAACGATTTGGAACGCAAAGCATTTCTATATCAATCCAGAGAATACATTTCTAAATATTTCGATTTAAGCAGATTAAAAGATGATGAGCTTTATACAAAGATTGAAAAGCTGGTCGGTGAGCAATTAGGAAGTCTTTATATTCCCATACATGAAAGAGTAAATTTAGCAGATGAATTATATTCATCAATAAGAGGGCTTGGGCTCTTGGATATGATCATAAAGGATGATGATATCACGGAGGTTATGATAAACGGCACTGATGAAATCTTCATTGAAAAGAACGGAAAGATTAAAAGGCTGAATCAAAGCTTTGAAAACCAAAGAAAACTTGAAGATATAATACAGCGTATTGTAGGCAGAGCCGGCAGAGAAGTAAATCAGTCAAACCCGATAGTGGATACAAGATTGCCGGACGGCTCAAGAGTAAGCGTAGTATTACCGCCGATAGCATTAAAAGGACCAACTCTAACAATTCGTAAATTCTCAAAAACACCTATGACGGTGGAACAACTCATAAAATATAAATCCATTACACCAAAGATAGCCAAGGTTTTAGAAACATTGGTAAAAGCAAAATACAATATTTTTATAAGCGGAGGAACCGGAAGCGGTAAAACAACATTTCTTAATGCACTGTCTAATTATATTCCCAAAAATGAAAGAGTAATTACAATAGAGGACTCGGCTGAACTTCAAATAGCCGGTATAGAAAATCTGGTAAAAATGGAAACTCGAAACTCCAATTCCACAGGAAAAGGTATGATAACTATAAGAGATCTTATAAGGACATCTCTTAGAATGAGACCTGAGAGGATAATAGTCGGAGAGGTAAGAGGTGCCGAAACTTTGGATATGTTACAGGCAATGAATACAGGTCATGACGGTTCACTCTCTACAGGACATGCCAATTCTACTAAAGATATGCTTAGCAGACTTGAAACCATGGTACTTATGGGAGCTGAGGGCTTGCCGCTTGAAGCTATAAGACAGCAGATATCCTCAGCTGTAGACATCATAATACATTTATCAAGACTTAGAGATCATAGCAGAAAGACTATGGAGATATCCGAAGTTATGGGAATAAAAGACGGAGAGATAGAGCTAAATCCTTTGTATGTATTTGAAGAGAGCGAGGAGAGTACTATGGACAATGTAATAGGGGAGCTTAAAAGAACAAAAAATCCATTAAAAAACACATATAAGCTGAAACTTATGGGCTATAAAGGAGTTATCTGATGTTTGATTTTTTAAAGAAAAGTGCAAATACATATAATGAGAATCACGGACTTATGGGAAATGCGGATGATTATAATATATATCATATGACTTGGAAGGATTATATCATAGGTTATTTAATAGGTTTTGTGCCGGGATTTGTGGTAATTATGATATTTTTTAGAATAATGATAATCTCGGCAATAGTAGGAGCTTTTTGCGGAATACCTGCTATACGCCTTTATCGCAAATATCGTAAAGAAAAAAGGAAAAGAGACTTGCTTATAGAATTCAGAGATTTGCTGGAGGCACTTACAACATCATATTCATCGGGAAAGAATACTATGGAAGCCTTTGCGGAAAGCTATCAGGACTTATTAAGCCTATACGGTGAAAAGTCGGATATTGTAAATGAAACCAGAATAATAATAGCAGGTATGACTAATAATATAATCATTGAGGATCTTTTAAAGGACTTTGCAAAAAGATGCGGACTTGATGATGTGGAAAGCTTTGCATCCACATTTGAGTCGGGACTTAGACAGGGTGGAGATATAAAGCAGGTTGTGTGGGACAGTAGAAAAATAATAAATGATAAGATAGAGATAGAGATGGAAATAAAAACCATGCTTACAGAAAAGGAAAATGAATTAAATATCATGATGGTAATGCCGCTTGTAATAATGATTACATTAAGCGGAATGGGAACAATGTCTGCGGCGGCAAATACAGCTTTTTCGGTAATGGTAAAAATATTTGTAATAGCATTGTTTGCCGGAGCATATATTATGGGAAGAAAAATAGTCAATATAAGGATATAAAAACATGATACTTATGATATTAACCACTTTGCTTGCTGTATTTGTCTTATATTTGCATTTTAAGTTTCATAAAAGATTTGATGAGGTCTTATCGGGAATACCGGAGGGTGAATACCCTATGTCGGATATTTATTATATCGGATTTGGATTTATGGAATTGATACATTTTGATATGAACAGCAAAAGTGCAAGGGGAAAAATAAAGCTTATTTCAGAAATATACGGAAAACAATACGGTCCTTATTATTTTTATATATTAAGGGGCGGACAGATAACATTCGCTATAGTACTTAGCGTACTGATGTTTTTAATAACGGGATTAAGCGGCAATTATAAGCTTGTGATAGCAGGATTAACAGTCGGAGGCATGATGGTATGGTATCTGGATGAAGTATTAAACGATAAGATAAATTCCAGAAGAGATGAACTTTTAAGAGATTATCCCGGAATGCTCTCAAAGCTTACCTTGCTTGTAAATGCCGGTGTGCCTATAAGAGAAGCATGGGTGAGGGTGGCAGCTGATAATGAGGGATTACTTTATCAGGAGATGAGAAACACGGCTATGGAGCTTAGCAACGGTATACAGGAAATAGAGGCTTATAAGGCTTTCGGTGAAAGATGCTCTATAAAATCCCTCAAGAAATTTTCTACAATGATGATACAAAACCTGCAAAAGGGTAGTAAGGAAATAGTTATATTTCTTAAAGATATGAGTAATGAAGCATGGGAAGAAAAAAAGCATGAAGTAAAAAGAAAAGGTGAAAAGGCAAGCAGTAAGCTGATAATGCCTATAGGACTTATATTTTTGGGAGTAATGATTTTAATAATTGTGCCAATGTTTGCAAGTCTTAGATTTTGATGTTAAAGCGAATGTCGACTAAAGCTTTTTCATAAAATTATTAAAAAGAGAGGAGAAATAGGAATGGAAAAAATGTTTGAACTTATTGATCTGTTTTTTATGACACAGACAATGAAACTTCAGGGAGCTTTGAAGGCTTTTTGTGAAGAGGAGAACGGAGCTTCCGATATGGTTGCGGTTATGGTACTTATAGTTATTATAATTGCAATTGCAACTCTATTTAACGGAAGGCTAAGTGAAATAGTAGGACAGATACTTGATAATCTGGGAGCCTTTGCAAGAGGTGGTACACAGTAAAGCCTTTGAACTAAGGAGGAGATATGCGAGGTGAAAATAATCGTGGTACATTGATGGTGGAAGCGGCATTTATATATCCATTGTTTTTATTTACAATAATTGCAATGCTGGTATTGGGACTTTTGAAACTGGAGCAGACTCTTGTACAGTTCGCTGCTACAAAGATTGCTTCACAAGCTGCAAGAGAAGCGGCATATCCGGGATATGAAGAATATCTCGCACCTGTGAGTACAGGTATAGATATAGATATAATGAGTTTCCCTGATGCGACAGGAGTTGACAGCTTTTATAAAGAAAGAGAACTTTATGCAGGATTTTTTAGAAGTAAGGATGAAGTTGGGAACAGTTTTGAAGAAAAATTAAATGAGCTTTTACAAAAATACACCATGGTTAGCGGATTGAGAGTAGACTCCGATATAGAAATTACCGGAATAATAACACCTACAGTAAAAGCCAATGTAAAATACGGCATAAGATTGCCTGACGGGCTTGCAAAGGCACTCAGCCATGTAGGTGTTCCGGCAAGTTTTGAACTTTTGGAATCAAGCTATGCATTCTCCTCCAATGCAACAGAATTTGTAAGAGACATCGACCTCGGTGCAGACCTTATAGATTTCCTTTTAGAAAGATTTAATCTAAAGGAGAGAGTCGATGTCTATGTAAATAAGCTAAAGACATTAAGAGATAAACTGGGCGGAACAGGCAGGTGAAAATATGAAAATCTTTTATAACAAGCGTGGTTCGCTAACCGTATTTATGGCAGGTATCTTAACAGTGGTTATTATACTTACGACTGTTTTGGTAGACGGCGGAAGAATAATACTTGCAAGAAATATAGTATCGGGTGCAGGTGATATGGCACTTAATGCAGGACTTACATATTATAACTCGGTTCTTCAAGATACATACGGACTCTTTGCCATTTCCAAAAATATGGATGAACTTGAGAAAAATCTTGAGGTATATTTTAATGCTACATTAAAAAGTGGCGGACTGTATAATCAGGGCTTGGTAAAAGAACTTGTTGATATAGCATTATCGGGAAGAGGTACACAAGAAGTTTCCGATATAATGAAAATGAAGTTGGCTAAGGGAGATTTTTCTATAAGCCAAGCAACAGGTGCAAATCTATCCAATGTAAATATTTTAAGGGCACAGGTACTTGATTATATGAAGTACAGAGCACCGGCGGTTATAGGATATGGATTCTTAGAAAAAATGAATATACTTAAATCATTGCCGGCTCAGCAAAAGGCATTGGAAGATAAAAAGGATTATGAAAAAAAGCTAAAGGAGATACAAGACCTTTGTTTAGAAATATATAAGCTTTCCAGGGAGTATGAGGATTATCTTATAAATGCAACAGGAAATTTTAAAACACCTAATGAGATAAAAAATGATATATATAGCCTTGGTGATAGAAACTTTGAATATGCTACAAAAGATGCGCTTGCATACATACAAGTAGAAAAATTACCTAAAATCACTTACAATGAATATTGGTTGACTGATAATGGTGATGTGCAAGGAGGTGATTTGGAGTATTCTATGGAGAATTTTGAAAGTGAAATAGCTGACTTAAAAACGGATTTTTATACAGTCACAAGTTCACTTTCATATAGTGGCAGGATAGCTACACCAAAGGGGGATGCTTCTTTAGAATACAATAGATTTAGTGATTATTTAAAATATTATAAAAGGTATAAGACAGAAGTTTATGAATTTCAAACAGTAGTTGCAAGGTATAATATTGCAGAAAAAAATTATATAGAAAGGAGGGCGGAGTTAGAAAAGAAAAAGAGTGCTTATAAAGCTAAGCGTGATGAAGAGAATGATTATGCAGCTGAAATAGCGGACTTGAATAATCAATTAAAGGATTTAGACGATAATTGGAAAATACTAAAAGAATGGTATGATAAAAGTTTTGTCGGAGATTGGGAACAAACAGGTGTAAATGAAGTTGTACCTGATAATTATGGAAGCTCAGAATTATCAAGTGCACCATTGGGACCAAATTATAATGTAAACAATCTTAGAGAAAAATATATGAAAGACCTTAAAGAAGATATCAAACTTCTTGCTACTCCTCAAATGAGAAATGCAAGAGAATATCATTTATGGTTTAGCGGATTAAAAAAGAGAGCTGTAGATGTAAGAGATAAACTTGTAAAATTAAAGAGTGCATCAGAACAATTACAGGAAATAGCCGACAAATGGAATGTGGATATTGGTAATATGGCGGATTCAGGTGTAAAAAATGATATGCGTCAAGATTATAATACCAAGACTAAGGCGGTTATAGAGGGATATGTTGATGAAATGACAAAAATATTTACAAGGTCTATAGACTATTCGACCAAAGTTATAACAAATCTGGAAGCTTTCAAATATGCAGGTATAACTCCGGCTACTTCGGATGACAGTGATGATGAGTGGGTGGACAGCATAATATCCTATGTATCATCATTGACAAATACCGACACTTTAGAAACGGTTGCTGCACTTGAATCAAAGCAGGAAGCACTTCATACTCTGGGGGCTTATATGCCTACAGTGGATAGTGAACTTCAATTCCTTGGTTTTGAGAGCACTATACCGGCTAAGATACCTAAAGTAGTGGAAAAAGATGACGGATATGAAGTGGTAGAATCAGAATTTATATATAAAGAGCCAAGACTTAGAAACTTTCTTGGTGTAGAATGTTATGACTCCAAAGCAATATATAGTGAAAGCGAAACAGAAAATACTGACGGAAAGTACTATGTAGATCTGCTTTTTGCATTCCTTGAGAAAAACAGCTTGGCAACAAAGCCTGAGGATGAAGCCTCGGAATATAAAGAAATGCGAAAAAAGATGATCAAAGGCTCGGATATTGACAATACACCGGAACCGGTGCAGATAAGCGATACTAAAATAGCTGATGTAATGAATACAAGTGCACAGGCCGCCCAGATAATGGATGCAGATACTGTGGAGTCATTGCAAGGCAGTAAGGCGGATGATTTGGCGGACAATGCTTTGAAAGCATCAAAAGAAGCTATTTCAGGCTTTGATAAAATAGGGGATATACTGGTAGGCGGAAGAGATAAGCTATATCTTATGGCATATACCACTACAATGTTCAGTTGTTATACCACGAATAGAGAAGAGGGAGGCAACAAGAATGAAAAGACTCTATCAGGTGTACCCTTTAGTGAAAAAAACAATGAAGCCTACAGAGCAGAGCAGGAGTATATACTCCTTGGAAGCCCAAGTCTGGAAGAAAATGTGAATGGTGTAAAGTTAAGAATATTTGGGATAAGATTTTTGTTGAACGCCATATATGCATACACCAGTGACAGTGAACTAAGAAATGAAACCTTCACTATGGCTACTGCAATAGCCGGTTGGACAGGTTTTGGAGTGCCGCTGGTACAAAATATATTGTTGCTTGGAGCTGCACTTACTGAGAGTGTATTGGATATCAATGATCTGGTATCGGGTAAGACTGTAGCACTGTATAAGAATCCTCAGGTATGGAGAGCAAGATATTTCCGAGGAATAGTTCAGGCAGCAGCACAGGCTGCTGTAGGGGAATTGTATAAGAAGATGAATGAGTATACTGATGAGGCAAAAGAGGAGTTTAATGATACACTTGATAAGTATGTAGATAATATGGTGAATACATCTACAGATACCATTATTACATCCATACAGACGCCTATACAGGAAAAGGTGCTGTGGTGTACGGCACAGGTAGGAGATGCCAGAGACGGACTGGAAGAAAGGCTTAAAACTGCACTTAAGGAAAGTTTTGATCAGATTCAGGCTGATTTGGAAGCCGAAGTGGCAACCGGAGGCTTGATGGCACAGGCAAAACTTAAGGCATTTAAGACTATTAACAACAGTGAAACCATAGATAAACTTGTAGAGAATGTTATGGAGATAGCAGGTATTAATAAGGATAATGTCAATCAATTAACAGAAAGTATAAATGATAGTATTAAGTTGTTTTTTGACGGCAAAAGAAAAGAGTTAGAGGATGCAATACATTCTGTTATTGATAGAACACAGCTGAAAGAAAAACTTAAGAGCAATGTTAACAATGCTCTTGATGCTGCAAATAGTAATGCTCAGGAAGCTATAAATAATAAGATAAATGAGTTTAATAAAGAATTTGAGGGTGCAGGCGGAGATTCTCTTACTATAGGAGATGGAGATAAGAAGCTTGAGCTAAACGGCTTTGATAAGACCAAAGCAAGTGTTTTTAATATGAGCTATAAGGATTATCTGATGGTTTTCTTAGCCATACAGTACTTAATAGATGAGCAAAGTGTAATATGCAGGATGGGAAATCTTATACAGACCAATGCGAGCAAGGAAGGTTCGCTTTATTATGCAGGGGAAGGATTCTCCATGCAAACAGCTACAGTACTGTTACAGGTAGAGGCTAAGGCACAGATAAAGCCTGTATTTTTGCAGAATGAAAAAATAAATAATAATAATGAGAAGTTTAAATTGGAGGGTCAATTCGGCTATCCTATAAATTATAAGGGTGTATTAGGATATTAAATATGGAGGTTGCCCCATAGGGCTGAAAAAAAGATGAAAAGTATTAGAAGAATGTTACTTATAGGTGTATTGGCTGCAGCAAGTATTATAGGAAGCGGATGTGGTAAATCAGATACAAGTACAGGTGGTACTATGAACAGCGAAAATGCAACAAACGGCGAAAGTACCGCAAAAGAAAGTAAGGTTGAAGAGACTACACAAAAGTCCACAAAGAAAAACAAGTTTGAATATCCTATAACACTTGGAACTATAGGTGGTATGGACCTTATGGCAAACCGTGAGTTCCCTAAGGCGGGTTTTTTTCCGGCAGGTGCTGGGAGCATTTTGGGATTTGAAGAGAATAAAGGAGAACTTGCATCCTGTTTTTATCAACGTGAATGTACATCTAAACGAGCTGCAGAACAAACTTGGAAAGTAGAATATACTGAGGATTTAGAAAAAATACCGGATTCAATGAAGGGATTGAAAACCTTATGGGATGATTTTGTAGCTGATGATAGATTGTTTTACATGTACTCTGCACAACAATATGAAGTGGTTGTAGATAATACTGAGAAGGTTACTTATAATGGTGTAGACTTTATAAAAGAGGAAGGTCGTATAGATGTAACAAGAAAAGATCCTTCAAATACGAGATATCCTGAACTTGTAAGAGGTAGATATATAGCATATTATTACTTCAGCCCTGAAGGGGCAGGTGCCTATGCTGCTGATGATAACCAAGGCTATGGAATGGGAATGGCGATATGGGGAGTAAGACCTGTTGATATGTCGGATGAAGCGGAAGCAAAGACTATGGAAGAAAACTATGAAAAGCTAAAAAATACAGCTAAAGCCTCTATGGAAACACTTATCAGCTTAGATGAATATTGGGAATTGAAAAGTAGGAAGGAATAGTGATAAAGTATCCTAAAAACAGCAGAGTAAATATTATTATTGTGATATTTGGTAAATACAATAAGTTCTCTTATTCATAAGCTTAGAAGAATATCGAAAGTCGGATAAATAGCTTATATTGAATATTTAAGTGTCCTATACACTCTATAAAATGCCCTATATTCCAAAAGCTTGAACTTAACGGTTTTGATAAGACTAAAGCAAGTGTCTTTAATATGAGCTATAAGGATTATCTTATGGTTTTCTTAGCCATACAGTACCTGATAGATGAGCAAAGTGTAATATGTAGGATGGGAAATCTTATACAGACCAATGCAAGTAAGGAATGTTCGCTCTACTATGCAGGAGAGGGTTTCTCTATGCAGACAGCTACAGTACTGCTACAGGTAGAAGCTAAGACACAGTTAAAGCCTGTGTTTTTGCAGAAGGAAGAAGTTAGTAATATTAATGAAAAATTTAAAAAGGATGATCAATTCGGCTATCCTATAAATTATAAGGGTGTATCGGAGTACTAAATTAAGGAGATAACAATGTGCAAAGATAAGCAGAAAGGTATTATTACAGTAGAAGCCAGTCTTATATTAATGATTTTTATTGCGTCATATATAACACTTTTAAGTATGATAAATGTGTATAGGGCGTATACATGTATACAGAATGCTATAGATCAGACGGCAAAGCAGGTATCTGAGTATGCTTATATAGCAAAGAAGCTGGGTGTACATAATATAGGACAGACTGCATCGAATGATGCAGGAGAATTTACTGATAAAACCAAAAAAATGTTAAATACGATACAGGTATTTTTTAATGCCAGTGCCAATGGATTGGAAAATGCAACGAATGTGAGTAACAATATCCTGAATGAGGACAGTCAGCAGTATCCGGAAGATGTTTTATCACAGATGGAGAGCGTGGGAGAGAGTGCACAGGAAATATATGATTCCGGTCAAGCTATATATACCTCAGTCAGTGGTTACTTTTCTGATGAGAAAGCTATTTTTAACGGAATCCTTGCTGTTATAAAGGACGGTGCTTATGATGCCGTGAAGCTGGCGGTAGCAATGCCTATCAGCAGGGCTGTTACAAATAAGTATTTAGAGGGGTATCCTACGGGTTATCTTGAGCATCTGGGAGTACAGGGAGGAAAGAACGGTATAAATTATTGGGGTTCAAGCTTCTTTCTGGATATGCAAAGCATTGAGATAAGTGCTTCATATAAGATGAGAATACCTCTGCCGTTTATAGATAAATATGATTTTGTATTGAAAAACACTGCATCTACAAGAGCCTGGATAGGAGACGGAAGTTTCAATGAGCCGAATGAAGTCGGTGGAGAAGTGGCAGGTGCCGCACTTGAGGACGGTGCAGATGAAAAACCCGGTGAGGAAGATAATTTTGATGATATTGTTCCGGTGCCTCCACAGGGCAATAAGCTGAGTATTCCGGCTTCCGTATGGGAGAAGAGTACAAAGGAGAGGGGCGAAGAGATAAGCAACTATGATAATACCGTCGTAAAGAGAAATCTGGATTCAAGTAGGTTTAAGGATATAGGTATATTTAATGAATCAGAGCGTTTTGTTGCCAGAACTCACAGTATAGATACTGATATGGTAGAGTATCAGGACGGCAAGAAGCTTTTGAAAGCCATAAAAAAGGATATGAAAAAACTGGAAAAATTCAGTGAACAAGACGAGATTACAACAGATAAATATGATACAAAATATTATTATCTGGTTGTAAAAAACAAGGAACTTACTATAGAACAACAAAAAGCGATAATAGCTGCCACCGAGTATGCAAAGCAAAACGGAATTATCTTAAAGCTATATACCACAGAATAGGAGATACAGGCAATGGTAAACTTGGTTTTCAGTATAGTATTTATGTTGATAACATATGCTATCACAGTATATATATACAAAAAAAGATATAATACTTCAAAGCAGAATATATTTTTGGCAGGTATATATTTATTGATAGGAATTACTATAGGTATCTTATACACTATATACGGTTATGATATTCTGAAAGTTTTTAAGGCTTTGAATATAATTTCTGTAGCACTCATAGTAGCGGGTGTTGATTATAGAGAAAAGATAATACCTAATGAAGCGGTTGTATTTATACTAAGTTTTGCCTGTATATTTATACTATTAAATGTGTTTAAAAGCACCACGGAAGCTCCGGCTGTTTTTATTGACGCATTGGTAGCGGTGCTTTTGGGTGGAGGACTATTTGCGATAAGTAAGGCAATAAGCAAAAACGGAGTAGGAATGGGAGATATAAAGCTTGTAGCTGCTCTAGGTCTGTATCTGAGAACTTATGCTCTGATGGGTGTATTGATGGTATCGCTTTTATCCATCGCATTATTCGGGTTTTTTAAGGTGTTGACCAAAAAGGCGACTACAAAGGATGAGATACCATTTGCTCCCTTTATAGCCTTCGGTTTGACAGTCTGTATGATATTGGGATTTTAGGAGCTATATATGACAATGAAGAAGATTTTGGTGCCGATAATAATATTGTTACTCATATGTGGCTGGGGCAATATAATAGGGAGAAATGCCGGAGAGATTAAGAGCTATAAAGAGCATATGGCAAATGCCAAGGCACTGGATGAAAAAGAGATTTATGTAGACGCCCTTGAGCAGTATAAGAAGGCATTGGAGTTTACAAAGGACAAGTTCCCTATAGAAGAGGCTATTCTTGATGATTATCTAAATCTTAAAAAGTATCAGGACTTTGAAAAGCAGGGCAGCATGATTTTGGAAAATTATAATTATCCAAGAAGTACAGTTAAAAAGATGGTTGACTACTATATGGATAGGAAGCAGTCAGCCAATGCCCTAAAGCTTGTAAATGCTTATCTGGAAAAGAATAAAGATGATGAAGAATTAGTAGAGTTACAGGGAAAGCTTAGGGGAATCTATACAGATGTTTACTTTTCAGGTGATTCTATAAATGAAGAGTATAACGGCTTTTATGTATTTACTGATGACGAAAAAGAAGGCTTGCTAAAGTCGGACGGTACGGAGAAGATAAAGGCTATATATGATGAAATATACCCATACGGTAAGGAGCCCAACTATGCCGCAGTATCTGATGAGGGCCAGCTTTATTATATTGATAAAAACGGCTATAAGAAGCTTATGACCGATTTTGAGGTGGAGGCTCTGGGTGTATTTGGAAATAAGCTGGCACCATATGTAAGTGAGGGAAAATATTCTTATATTGATGAGAATGCCGATAAAGCTACAGAAACAATATACGACTTTGCAGGAAGTTTTGCAAATAAGAGAGCCGCCATAAAGCAAGGTGATAAATGGGCAATTATAAAAAGTGATTTTTCACAGGTTACAGATTTTATATATGATGATGTGATACTGGATGACTTAGGGTTTTCCACTTCACAGAATGTATATATAGCAAAGCTGAACGGCAAATATCATATTTTTGATTTGGACGGAAATATGAAAGGAAGTGAAGGCTTTGATGAGGCAAAGGCATTTATGTCCGATGATGCCACTGCTGTCAAAATAGACGGCAAATGGGGATTTGTGAATAGGAGCGGTGATATAGAGATGATGACGGAGTATAAGGATGCAAAGCCTTTTTCAAACGGATTTGCGGCTGTATATGACGGGAAAATGTGGGGTTATATAAATAAAAACTCTACTGTAGTGATTGATTTTGAGTTTAATGAAGCAGGCTCTTTTAACAGCAGCGGGATAGCGGCTGTAAGAAAGGGTGCCTGGAAATTTATAAAACTTGTGGAATAGGAGGTTTTTAATGAAAATCAGACTGGCTTTAATAGATGGTGACGAGGATTACAGGAAAAGATTGTCAGATTTTTATATTAAAAATTATCATGACAAAATAGAAATACTTAATTTTTCTTCATTAGATTCATTTGAAAATAACAGGGGAAATAAGACCATTGATATTATGCTTGTATCTGAAACTATAGAAGATGATTTGTCTATGTATAGTGAAAAGATAAGTATTGCGTATTTATCAGACAGGGATTTAATAGAGAGAAAAAACAATATAAAGACAATAAATAAGTTCAAAAAGCCTGAAAAGATATATAAGGAGATATTGAATGTCCTTGCAGACGGAGTGAACGGAGATATTGCATATAAATTCAGTGAAGGAAATAATACCTTGGTGGAGGTGTTTATGCCGGTAAACGGAGGTGCCGGTGCGACTTCTTTAGCGATAGCATATGGAAAGAGATTGGTAAGGCAGGGTATACCTACACTTTATTTAAACTTTGAAGCATTAAGCTCATCCAATATTTTTTTGCCCGGAGAGGGGAATACGGGATTTGATGAAATAATATATGCGCTAAAGAGCAAAAAGCAAAGTGTTTCACTGAAAATAGAGAGTAATGTGCTAAAAAATGAGGACGGACTTGATTTCTTTAATGAGGCAAGGATAGTTCTTGATATGCTGGAGATGAGCGATGAAGATATATCTGTACTGATTAGAGAAATACAAAGTATGGGCAAGTACAGGCATATAATCATAGACAGCAATTTAAATCTTGGAAGCAGATTGAATATTTTCTCAAAGCTGGCTTATAAGGTTATTTTTGTTTTTGAAGACACGAAGCTTGGGATAAAGAAAATGTCTGATTTGAATGAGGCATTGCATCTGTTGGAAAATGGTGGAAATATTGATATAACAAATAAGCTCAGTCTTATATGTAATAAGGTAAAAGATATGAATCAGGTTTCTATTCCCGAAAGTCTTTCTGTTAGAGATTTTGTAAAAAATTATAATGTGGACAGCAAGGAATTAACACAGATTTTGTCACAGACTCCGTTTTTGGAGAATTTGAGATAGGGGGCTTTTGATGTTTAAAAAAAATGATACAGATAAAGGTATCGAGCTGATATATGATGTGGGTAAGAATGACAGGATTGATAATGTAAGTATTGGAATGATGAGGAATAATGATATTCCCGGACTTTTTCCCATAGATATAATCACAAATGATACCAATATTGAATTTAAGTATAAGCTTGGTCAGGTGAAAAATCTAAATGAGTATCTTGAAGAAGATCTTACAAAGGATGATTTATTAAATATATTTGAAAATATTTGTAAAGCAATAAGCTGTATTGAAGAATATATGCTTAGTGATACTCAAGTTTTTTTGGAAAATGAATATATATTCATAAAGGATGATACTCTAAGACTTATTTTATTGCCTGTATACGACAGAAGAAACAGTATAAGTATGCCCGTGTTCTTTAAAAATTTACTACTCGATATGATGGTAAAAAATGAGTATGCGGCTTATTTTGCATCTGATATAACCAGGCAGCTTACGGAGGAAGAAAGTTTCTCATATGATAAGTTTCTTGAACTGATATCTGCTTTAAAGCTTAAAAAACATATAGAAAAGCCGGAAATCAAAAAGCCTGCGATTAGCTCTGAAGCTAAGGAGAGAAGAGTCAATAATATAGAAAATTCTTTAAAACCCCGGTATTTAGGAGTTGATTATCAGGGATATAGTGATACAAAATATAATAATTCAGGATATAATAATATAAATCATAATAAAAAATATAATAATAACATCTTAACAAATTTCGATATTCAAAATTCAAATAAAATTCTTAATCAAAATCCAAGTCAAGATACACAAACAAATACCATAAATCCAGCTAAGGAAGGAAAGAAAAAGGGGCTGTTTTGCTTTGGAAAGTCTGAAAAGAAAAAAGAAGAAAAACAAGTAAGTACAAGCAGTTTTCAGACCAATAACAGCTTCCTTATTCCGGGAAGAGAAGAGCCTGTAAATGTAGGTTCACAGGAGAAAAAGGAGAAAAAGAAGTTTTCTCTTTTTGGAAAGAAGAAGGAAAAGGAAGTTGTTCAAAAGGATAATAATATTTCCCATACAATTCCTGTGGGAGGAAATTTTGGAGAAACCACTGTTTTACAGCAAAATCCGATAAATCCCGGTGAGACAACATTGCTTAACTTTTTCCCAACCACCTTAAGTTCATTTCTTATATGGATAAGAACGGGAGAGAAGATATTTATAAATAAGTCAAACTTTAGAATAGGCAGAGAGAAAAACTATGTGGATTTTTGTATAATCGGTAATACCTCTGTAGGAAGAAATCATGCCGAAATCATACAAAAAGACGGTTCGTTCTTTATAAGGGATCTGAAGTCATTGAATTTCACTATGGTAAACGGTGAGAAAATATCACCAAATCTGGAGGTGGAGCTTTGGGATAATGATATTATAAGTCTGGCAAATGAAGAATTTGAATTTCATATAGGATAGCTTATGAATTATTTTGTTGCGGCACAAACAGATATTGGATTAAAAAAAGCATGTAATCAGGACAGTATCATTTTAAAAAGAGCAAAATTTAAGGGAGAAGAGGTTTGTCTTGGAGTTATTTGTGACGGATTGGGTGGTCTATCCTGTGGGGAACTGGCAAGTAAAAGTATTGTGGAGGCATTTTCCGATTGGTTTTTACACCAATACAGTAAATATGAGAATGTTTGGGATGAAAACCGTTTTAGAATTGATATGGGAAATATTTTAATCTCTGAAAATGAAGGATTATTATATTATGGTAGAGAGCATGGTATATATCTGGGTACTACTATAACGGCGATAATATTGGCAGGAAATAAATTTTTTGCATGTCATGTAGGCGATACCAGATTATATAAAATATCATTGTCAAAAATCAGACTGCTTACCAATGACCATACTTTTATTGCAAAGGAAATAGCAGAGGGTAGGCTTACAAAAAAGGAAGCAAAAAATGCCCCCGAAAGAAATGTTCTTTTGCAATGTATCGGTGCGACAAAGGATGTAAAACCGGATATGTTTTGCGGAGAGGTGCAAAAAGGTGATATATTGCTACTTTGCAGCGACGGCTTTAGACATAAAGTGTCGGAAAAAGAGATTTTATCCGGGCTTTTAAATTGTGAGAATCAAAGGTTTAATGATGTATTACGGGATTTGATAGATTTAAACCTTAAAAGAAAAGAACAGGATAATATTACAGTTGCTTTGATAAAGGTGCAATGATAGGTGAAATATGTTGGAGATTGGCAGCCTTTTAGATGGAAAATATAAGATTTTAAATAAAATCGGTCAGGGAGGTATGAGTATTGTTTACCTTGCTATGAATGAAAAGGCAAATAAGCAATGGGCAATAAAGGAGATGAGGAAGGAAAAAAACAAAAATTATGAGGTCATGAAACAAAGCCTTATAACCGAAACCAATCTCCTAAAAGAGCTGAAACATCCCTACCTGCCAAGTATCGCTGATATAATTGAAAATGATGATACTATAATTATAGTGATGGACTATGTGGAAGGCAGACCTTTATCTGATATTCTGGCAGAAGAAGGTACGATAGAAGAGGAAATGGTAGTGGAATATGCCATACAGCTTTGTGATGTGCTGGACTATCTGCATTCACAAGATCCACCTATAATATACAGGGATTTAAAGCCGGCAAATATAATGTTAAGACCTGACGGCAAGATCACTTTGATAGATTTCGGAACGGCGAGAAAGTATAACTATGACAGTATATCGGACACCACCTGTCTTGGGACAGTGGGATATGCCGCACCTGAGCAGTTTGCCGGAGAAACTCTAAGGCAGACCGATGCTAGAACCGATATATATAATCTGGGTGCCACTATGTATCATCTTTTGACAGGTGTAAACCCTTCAGAACCGCCGTATGAGCTATATCCTATAAGAAGATGGGATGAGAGATTATCAAACGGACTGGAAAAGATAATACTCAGAGCTACAAGAAAGGATCCTGAAAAAAGATTTAATGATTGCAGGGAAATGGCATATGCGCTAAAGCATTTCAGGGATTTGGATGATTCATATATAGCCGGGCAAAAAAGAAAATTATTGTTTTTTGTAACAACTCTTTTTTTATCATTTTTTTGTTTTTCTATGTCTGTAGTTGTAAACGGAATGGAAAAAAGAGAGATATCCAAGGTATACAATAATTATCTCTCTGATGCGGCTCTTCACATTGCCTCAAGTGATAATAAAAAGAATATTGATGGTGATGTTTTAAAACTTTTTAAAGAAGCGATAAATATAGCACCGCAAAACACGGAAGCATATATAAGAATGCTTGATTACTACTGTGACAGAGGACAGACAAGAAACGGTTTGATGGCTATTTCCGCCATGATTGCATCAGGTAAGGGAGACTTAAGTAAGAATGACGATCTGATGATGAAAATGGGGCAGATATACTTTCTCGGTAACAGCAAGGATGCAGATTTCAGTGTTGATTACAGCAGTGCTGCAAGCTATTTTGATAAGGTGGATACAAAAAAATATCCTCAGGCAAAGTATTATTCTTCACTTTCCGGATCGCTTTCAGAGATAGGTACGGACTGGGAGGGAATAGTAAAGGATATGAATAATGTGGATGAGTATTTGAGTACGGAGGTAAATGAGAGGGAAAAAGTAGAAATATATATAACATTGTCAAAGATATACAGAGCAAATGCTTTCGGCATACAAAAGGTTGGAGAAAAGCCTTTTGATAAGGCTATGGAGCTTCTTATGAAGGCGGATGAGATACTAAAAAGTCCTTATACAGACAATGATTTAAAGGAAAATTATTTACCTGAGGTATACTTTGGACTTGCAGATGCCTACTATAGAAGAGCCAATATTGATTTGCAGGATAAAAGTGCAAAAGATGATCTGTATGAAGCTGTTTCATATTATGAACAGTATCTTATATTTGCCACATCCACACAGTCTATTATTTTTGAAAACAGAATAGGGGATATTTATAGGACACTTGGAGAATATGACAGAGCAGTGACTGAATACAAAAAAATCATTGAAAAGTATCCTATGGATGAGACGGCATATATAAGCCTGTCTACAATGCTTCTTATGGATATGAAGGATGTGGAGGGTTCAGCTGATATTTACAGAGAGGCAAGTAAGCTACCTGATATTGAATTCAATTCAAATTTTGTTTCATTAAAAAACAAATTACAAAATGTCGGAGGTATATAATGCACAGGATTTTATATTTTGGAGGACTTGCATCAGGTGCTGTTATGCTTATATTAAGTATTTTGATATGGTTTAAACTTGGTATAAGAAAGGCTTTCAGAGATGTTTTAAGCTATGGCTCAAAAGGTAAGTGGTTGGTAGATCCACAAATATTAAATAAGACCATGCCTCTTAGAAAGACTGATTCAGGCAGGATAATAACAGGTGCAACAGTAAAGAAAACAACAAATAAAATAAAAAATAATAAGATAAAAAACGATCCGGGTATAAATAACTCTGCTAAAATAAATTCTACAAGTACAAGCTTATTAAATACATACCATTTAAATATAATAAATCAGGAAGAAACAACTCTTTTAGAAAATTATCATGGTCAGATTCTTAAAAATCACAAGGAAAATATCAATTTGGAAATTATCGAGGAAATCAATTTAATTGCGGGAGGTAGATAGTTTTATGAATGTTGGAGATAAGGAAAAAAGGATAATATCAATAGTTATTTGTATTTGTTTTCTGTTTCAAATCATTTTCAGGTCTTTTGTCTTTGATTCTTTTGCGGCAGAGGCAAATCCTGTTATAGCATTGATTTTTACAGATGGTAAGGGATATTACATTAAGGAAGTTTCAACATTATTAAATCCGGATGGTACATTAATTCTACCAAGTCCAAGAGACTTTTTGTATGGTAATGATGAAAGCTACACAAGCTGGACTCCGGTACTTATAGAGAATTCTTTTGAAAATGTAAGAAAAATTATATTGAACGGGGGAAGCCTTGAGATAGCTGAGTATGATATTTCAAGACCGCCGACTCTTGCCACATCATCAGTTGCGACTCCGTCAAGAGCCACTTCATCCAATGCTGAAAGAGAAGATATGGTGATAAGAAACGGATTTATAGAAATAAAGGAAAATGAAAGCAGAAATACAAGCATTACTGTTTATAAGAGCAATATATATTTTGAAGTAGGAAGCAGACTGGATATACTGGATGGGAATAATCGAAATACGATTTCTGAGAATATGAGGCAATTTATTTCCAAGAATGGAAATAAAAATCAGATTTTCTTTGTTTCAGTACAACCACCGTCAACGGAAAGAGAGAATGGAGAAAATCGGGAGATTATGAGCAAAGTACTTTCAAGCTCACGAGTAGAAAATATTGCTTTAAGGGAAGGGGCACAATCTGCAAATAACTCAAGTGGAAAAAGAGGTGAATCCGGTAAGAGAAGTTCACAAAAAAGCGGTAGAGAAGGAATTGGAGAAGGAAAAGCCTCACAAAAAAGCGGTGGGGAAAGAAATGGAAGTATAAGCTCAGAGCAAAATAATGAAGAAAGAAGAGCCGGAGGTATAAATTCAGAGCAAAATAGTGAATCAAGGAGCTTGAGAGAAATAAGCTTAGAGCAAAATAATGAAGAAAGAAGAGCCGGAGGTATAAATTCAGAGCAAAATAGTGAATCAAGGAGCTTGAGAGAAATAAGCTCAGAGCAAAATAATGAAGAAAGAAGAGACGGAGAAATAAATTCTCGGACGAATAGAAATGCAAATGCTGAGAGCGACACACAAATAAATGAAACAGGCAGTATACAAAATAATATCTCATCTAATATTCAAAGAAGTCGGGGTAATAGAGGAAATAGAAGAAGTAATGTTTCAGTCAGAGCCGTAGAAGAGAATAATACTTCGCAAAACAGCCTTGATATAAATACTGTTCCTGATACAAATACTGTGGGAAATACAGATATTTCGTCACAAGACCAAAGATTTTATGTACCGATAGGCAGCACGGAGAGAAAAAATTCTGATATCGGCAGTGCAGCTACCAATATCGGAAGCTTAAGCACCAATATAGTCGGTACAAATCCCAATGCGGATGTTACAAATCTCAATCCAACCGGTACAAATCCCAATATAGCCGGTACAAATCCTGATATCGGTAGTGAAAATCTCGATACAGGAAGTACAAATACCGATGGTGTTAGCTTCAATATAGGCAATATAAGTACCAACACCCTAAATAATACTTTAAGTGCCGATATCAATACAGGCAGCAGAAGAAGATCCGGAGTAAGTATAAGCAGAGGTACTTCAGATAATAAAGTCAACGGTTTTATCACCACAAAAAATACATCTGTAAGTATAAATGATGATAATTTTAATTCAAATAATTATTCGGTACTTGTATATAAGAATGTAGGCGGAAAAGAAGTATTGTCAGAAACCAAATATTCATGGAGTTCAAGCGGTGACAGTCATAGAGCCGATATTTCATTTGAGGATGACGGAGAGTATAGAATTGCCGTTGTCAGAAATAATGCAAATTCGGATAGAGAAGGAGTAAGGTTTGAAGAAAAGGTAAAAGTGGATTCTACAGCACCGTATATAACTATCACGGGAGTGGAAGATCTGACCGCAAATGCAAGAACGGTTTCACCTGTGGTAAAATACAGTGATGTAAATATTGATTTGCAAAGGTCAAAGATCACTCTAACTTCGGTTACTGACGGTAAATCAAGAGACCTTATATACAAGGCTAAAAAGGAAGATGACGGATATATACTTAATCTTGATCCTATATATATTGATGATAACTATATTCTTACAGTGAGTATATATGATTTGGCAGGTAATGTTACCGAGCAGAAGGTGAATTTTTCTGTAAATAAAAACGGTGCTACTTTTAAGTTTAAGCCGGAAGATATTGTAGGACAGTATACAAATAAGTCATTTAAGCCTGTTATCGAAGTATGGAATACGGATGAGATTTCTATAGTATCGGCTACAATAAACGGAATGGATGAGCCGTATGAGTTTGTAAACGGTGAGTTGAGATTTTTAAAATCCATTGATAAGGACGGTAAATACACCTTCAATCTTGAAGTAATAGATACGGCAGGCAATAAGGCTTCTATGAAGCCGGTGGAAATCATCTATGATGCCACAAAGCCCGTAGCTATGATTCTTGGGGTGGAGGAAAGTAAGAGCTATGAGGGTAGTGTAAACATTATATTAAGCACCGAGCTTCCGGGAGATTTTATTGAGTCGGTATGGCTGGATAAGAGACTTCTTGCAAAGAGTGAATATACATTAAAGGATGACGGCAAAGTCACTCTTAATGTCAGTGTAGAAGGAAATCATACTATAAAGGCTCAGGCAAAGGACAAGGCAGGCAATCTAAGCGATATCGTCTCTGTAAGTTTTGATATAAAGGTGCCGAAGGCAAATTTATTATCTGCCGGTTATATACCTTGGGCGGTAATAACACTCGGTCTTTTAACGGGGCTTGGAATAGCCTTTGCCAATTATAAAAAGGGCTTGAAGAGAGAGGAAGAATAAATCTTCGCTAAATCATCTTGTTAAGAAAAAATTTATTTATTGAAAAAGATATTTACTTATGCTAAAATAGTTTCGCATAAAGCTTGTTGTCGTAGTATCGACATAGAAGGAGAATGTATATGAAGCATGTTGTTACTTTAAATGAAAAAACTCTTAAAGAGAGCTTAAAGCGTGGTGGTTGTGGCGAGTGCCAGACTTCTTGTCAGTCAGCTTGCAAGACATCTTGCACAGTTGGAAATCAGGGTTGTGAGAATCCTAACAGATAAGACGCTTGTATCAAAAACCCCCCTTTACGGTCTTTGACTGTTAAGGGGGCTTTTCATGTTGTAATATTTGCTTCATGATAGAAAGAGGAATAATTTGTTACACCAATATAAAAATAACGGATACAACATAGTTTTGGATGTGAATTCAGGCTCTGTTCACGTAGTGGATGAGCTTATGTATGATGCAATGGAGCTTGGAGAAAAGCTTATAGGAGAAATAGATGCTCCTATAAAGCTGAGTGATCAGATAAAAGCTGATATCAGAACCGGCTTAAAGGATAAGTACAGTGCCGAGGAGATAGAAGAGGCTATATCGGATATACAGGAACTTATAGATGCAGAGGAACTTTATACAAAGGATACCTATGAGTTGTATATCAATGATTTTAAAGAAAGACAGACTGTGGTAAAGGCACTCTGCTTACATATTGCTCATGACTGTAATCTGGCTTGTAAATATTGCTTTGCCGAAGAGGGAGAATATCATGGCAGAAGAGCATTGATGAGCTATGATGTGGGTAAGAGAGCGCTAGATTTTCTTGTTGCCAACTCCGGAAACAGAAGAAATCTCGAGGTTGATTTCTTTGGCGGTGAGCCGCTTATGAACTGGCAGGTGGTAAAAGACCTGGTAAAATACGGAAGAAGTCTTGAAGAGGCAAACAATAAGAAGTTCAGATTTACTATCACCACAAACGGTATGCTTCTAAATGATGAAATCATGGAGTTTTGCAATCAGGAGATGTCCAATGTGGTACTAAGTCTTGACGGAAGAAAAGAAGTAAATGATGCTATGCGTCCTACCAGAGGAGGTAAGGGAAGCTATGATGTTATAGTTCCCAAGTTTGTAAAATTTGCCGAGTCAAGAGGTACAAAGGACTATTATATCAGAGGTACTTTTACAAGAAATAATCTGGAGTTTTCAAAGGATGTATTGCATTTTGCGGATCTTGGATTTAAGCAGACCAGTATGGAGCCTGTGGTAGGCGAGGATGGTGAGGCTTTTGCTATCAGGCAGGAAGATATTCCAAAGATTATGGAGGAATATGATAAGCTTGCGGTAGAGTATATCAAGAGAAAGAAAGAGGGAAGAGGATTTAATTTCTTCCACTTTAATATAGATTTGACTCAAGGTCCATGCGTAGCAAAGAGATTATCAGGCTGCGGATCAGGAACCGAATACCTGGCAGTGACACCATGGGGCGACTTATATCCATGTCATCAATTCGTTGGTAAGGATGAATTTTTGCTTGGAAATGTATTTGACGGGTTAGAGAGAAAAGATATTAGTAATGAGTTTAAGCTATGCAATGTTTATGCTAAACCAAAGTGTAAGGATTGCTATGCAAGATTTTATTGTAGTGGAGGATGTGCAGCTAATTCTTATAGCTTCCACGGCTCTATTACGGATACTTATGATATCGGTTGCGAACTTCAAAAAAAGAGAATTGAGTGTGCAATAATGATAAAAGCAGCATTAGCTGGGTAAAATAGGAGAAGATAATGAAGGACAATAAGCAAAAGGGCTTAGCCTCTCTCTTTATCACATTTGTGATTTTGGTGTTTTTAGGTTTTCTTGCCTACAATGTTTTGTCAGGGGGTAAGAATACCGAGATTGCGGCAAATTCAAGTGAAACTGCAATAACAAGTGCAGATAGCGCCGCATCAAGTGAAAGCGGTGAAAGTTCTGAAAGTTCATCCGTTGATGAGAGTAGTGATGTATCAAAAGAGGCAATCGCCGAGAGTACTATAAGCGGTGAGACGACAGAGGATACAGGTAAAACTTCCAAATCCGGTACAGGTAAGATAAAGCTCGGACTTGATTTGGCAGGTGGTGTAAGTATTACTTACCAGACAGTGGAGCCTAATCCCTCAGATGAGGATATGGCGGATACTATCTACAAATTGCAGCAAAGAGTTCAAAATTATTCAACAGAGGCTGAGGTTTACAGAGAGGGTGGAAACAGAATAAATATTGACATCCCCGGAGTATCTGATGCCAATGCTATTTTGAATGACCTTGGAAAACCTGGTTCTTTGATTTTTATGGATCCGCAAGGTAATACCGTACTTACAGGCGATCAGGTGGCTACGGCAAAGGCGGGTATTATAGACAATAACGGTAACAGCGAGTATGTAGTATCACTTACATTTACAGATGAAGGCTCAAAGGCATTTGAAGATGCTACAGCAAAGCTTATTGGTCAGCAGATTGCAATTATATATGACAATGTGGTTTATTCCGCTCCGACAGTTCAATCAGCTATAACAGGCGGAAATGCTCAAATTACAGGAATGGAATCTTATGAAGTTGCAAAAAATCTTGCATCTACCATTCGTATAGGTTCACTTTCACTTGAGCTGGAAGAGCTTAGAAGTAATGTAGTTGGAGCAAAGCTCGGACAGGAAGCTATATCTACAAGTGTGAAAGCGGCAATAGTAGGATTTATTGTTTTGGCTATATTTATGATAGCTGTATTCTTACTTCCGGGTGTGGCATCCGTAATTGCACTTTCATTATATGTAATACTTGAGATTCTTCTTTTATCCGCATTTGAGATTACACTTACATTGCCGGGTATTGCAGGTATCATACTTTCAATAGGTATGGCGGTGGATGCAAATGTTATTATCTTTACAAGAATAAAAGAAGAGATAGGTCTTGGAAAGAGCGTACATGAGGCTATAAATCTTGGATTTAAAAAGGCATTGTCCGCTATTATTGACGGAAATGTTACCACACTTATAGCGGCAGCCGTACTTTATCTGCGTGGTTCAGGTACTGTAAAGGGCTTTGCACAGACACTTGCACTCGGTATTATACTTTCTATGTTTACAGCATTGTTTGTAACAAGATTTGTACTTACGGCATTCTACAATATAGGACTTGAAAGTGAAAAACTATATGGCAAGAAACTTGAAAGAAAGCCTATAGATTTTGTGGGAATGAAGAAGATAACCATGGCTGTTTCTGCTGTTATCATAATTGCAGGTATAGCGGGTGCAGGCTTTAACAAGGCTAAGATAGGTGATTTATTTAACTATGGTATAGACTTTAAGGGTGGAACATCTACAAATGTTACATTCAATGAGGACTATTCATTAGAGCAAATCTCAAAAGAGGTTGTACCTGTTGTAGAATCTATAACAGGAGAGGCGGGTACACAGACACAGAAGGTAGAAGGCTCAAATGAGGTTATTATAAAGACTCGTACACTTACAGTGGATGAGAGAGAAAAACTTAACAGTGCACTTGCAGAGAAATTCGGTGTGGATGCTGAAAAGATAACAGCCGAGTCTATATCAGCTGCGGTAAGTACCGAGATGAAGGCGGATGCCGTAGTTGCAACAGTGATTGCGACAGTACTTATGCTTTTATATATCTGGTTCAGATTTAAAGATTTCAGATTTGCAACAAGTTCCGTATTGGCACTTGTACATGATGTACTTGTTGTTGTTACATTCTATGCACTTCTTCGTTGGAGTGTAGGTTCAACATTTATTGCATGTATACTTACAATAGTAGGTTATTCTATAAATGCTACAATCGTAATCTTTGACAGAATAAGAGAAAATAAGGCATTACTTTCAAGAGCAACCAAGGAAGAGATTATCAATACAAGTGTTACCGAGACTCTTACAAGAAGTATTTATTCATCGCTTACTACATTTATAATGATTTTTGTTCTGTTCATAATGGGAGTATCTTCTATCAGAGAATTTGCACTTCCAATTATGGTAGGTATTGTAGCGGGTACATACTCTTCAGTATTCCTCTCAAGTATATTCTGGTATATATTCAGCAATAAGTTTGAGAATAAGATAGAAGAACAAAAAACAGAGAATAATAAGGGCAAGAAGAAAAAAGCTAAAAAGGTTGAAATAAATAAAGACAGCAATGGTGCTGTAGTTTAGGTATTTTATGAAATATGAAATAAAGGCTGTGGATAAAAGGGCCAAAAGTGCTACTATGGAAACAGTTCACGGTACTGTAGAGACTCCGCTTTTTATGAATGTCGGTACGGTAGCCGCTATAAAGGGTGCCGTATCAACTGATGACCTAAAGGAAATAGGTTGTCAGGTGGAACTTTCAAATACTTATCACCTGCATGTAAGGACAGGTGATAAGCTTATAAAGGAGTTCGGAGGTTTGCATGAGTTTATGCACTGGGACAGACCGATACTTACGGATTCGGGCGGTTTTCAGGTGTTCTCACTTGCCAAGCTTAGGAAAATCAAGGAAGAGGGAGTTGCTTTTAACTCTCATATTGACGGAAGAAAGATTTTTATGGGTCCTGAGGAGAGTATGCAGATACAGTCAAATCTCGGCTCCACTATAGCTATGGCATTTGATGAATGTCCTCCGGCGCTTGCAGAAAGAAAATATATAGAGGATTCTGTAGCACGCACCACCAGATGGCTGCAAAGATGTAAGGTGGAGATGGACAGGCTCAATTCTTTGGAAGATACTATAAACAAAGAACAATTGCTTTTTGGTATAAATCAGGGCGGTATCATTGACGATATCAGAATCTCACATGCAAAGACAATAAGTGAGATGAATCTTGACGGATATGCCATAGGCGGTTTGGCAGTGGGTGAGAGTCATGAGGAGATGTATCATATCCTTGATATGACTGTAGAGCATTTGCCAAAGGATAAGCCGACATATCTTATGGGAGTGGGAACTCCTATAAATATACTTGAAGCCGTGGACAGAGGAGTTGATTTCTTTGATTGTGTATATCCCAGCAGGAACGGCAGACATGGTCATGTATATACAAACTATGGAAAGCTGAATCTTTTTAATAAAAAATATGAATTGGACAAAAGACCTATTGAAGAAGGGTGTAATTGCCCTACTTGCAGGTCTTATTCCAGAGGCTATATCAGGCATCTTTTAAAGGCAAATGAAATGCTTGGTATGCGTCTTTGTGTATTGCACAATCTATATTTCTATAATACAATGATGAGTGAGATTCGCACAGCTATACGCGAAAATAGGTATACAGAATATAAAAATAGTAAGATAAGAACGATGCTTGAGGGTTCTAAATAGGAGGATTATGAATATTTTGGCAGCTGCAAATGCAGGCGGAGGTTTTGGAGTAGGTGCTATTGCGATGTATGTTGTGTTCATTGCGGCTATATTTTATTTTATGGCGTATAGACCTAACAAAAAAGAAAAGGCTAAACAGGCTGAACTTTTCGCAAGCTTGGAGGTTGGTGATACAGTAGAGACTGCATCAGGTTTTTATGGTGTTTTGATTGATATTACAGAGGATACTGTGATAGTAGAGTTTGGAAACAATAAAAATTGTCGTATTCCGATGAGAAAAGATGCCATTGTAAAAAATGAAAAAATGACATCTTAAAATAAAGTAAAATCTAAGCACATCCTCCGGAGGATGTGCTTTTTTGGAAAGGTGGATATGGATAGTTATATAGTACTTGATTTGGAATGGAATCAAAGTCCAAACGGTAGAGAATATAGTAATAAAGATCTTCCCTTTGAAATAATAGAAATAGGAGCTCTAAAGCTTAATTCAAGACTTGAAATAGTGGATGAGTTTCACAGAGTAATAAAGCCCACGGTATATAAAAAGATGCATTTTAAGGTGCATGAGGTGGTGCAGATAGGTATTGGAGAATTAAAGAAAAAGGGTGTTCCCTTTGTAGAAGCTATAAGAGATTTTTTTGAGTTTTGTGAACTTGACAATCCTGAGAAGAAAAAGATACTTTGTACATGGGGCAATCTTGACCTTGTGGAACTTCAAAGAAATATGAAGTTTTACGGGGTGGAAAATAAATTTGATTATCCCTTGTTTTACTATGATATACAAAAGCTTTTTAATATAAGATATCCAAATGGAGAGCAGGACAGGATACCTCTTGAAAGAGCCGTAAATATGCTTGGTATAGAAACAAGGAGACCTTTTCATCACGCCTTTGATGATGCCTTTTATACGGTGAAGGTATTGCAAAATATGGATTTTGAACCTGTAAAAGAATATTATTCGCTGGATTATTACCGTGTACCGAGAAACAGCGATGAAGAGATATATTTGCATTTTTCGGGTTATTCAAAGTTTGTATCCACTTTATTTGCAACCAAGGAGGAAGCCGTTGCCGATAAGCACAATTCGGATCTTATATGTGATAGATGCAATAGGATGTTAAAGAAAAAAATTAAATGGTTTTCAACAAATCAAAGAAATTATTATTGCATAGGACTTTGCCCTGAACATGGGTTTGTAAAGGGTAAGATAAGAGTCAGAAAAAGTGATGAAAAATACTATGTGATAAAGACTACCAAGGTAGTGGATTCCACAGTGTATGAAGAAGTCAGGTTAAAATATGAAGAGAGCAAAAAAAAGCGGCTTATTAAGAGCAAAAGAAGGCTTTCGAAGGGTATGGGAGATTTTTAATTGGAGCTAAAGCAAACAAAAATAAAAAAAATAGATATAAAGGATATTTGTAAACTGTATGAAAATGCGGATATCAAAGAGGCTGCCGATATAATAAGGTCAGGTGGTTTAGTGGCATTTCCGACTGAAACCGTCTATGGACTTGGAGCAAATGCTCTTATGAGTGAGGCTGCCAAAAAGATATATGCAGCAAAGGGAAGACCAAGTGATAATCCGCTGATTGTGCATATTTCAAAGACTGAGGATGTAAATAATATTGCAAGGGAAATACCTGAGATATTTTATAAATTGGCTGAGTGCTTTTGGCCGGGACCGATGACGGTTGTTTTAAAAAAACGGATTATTATACCTGATGATACCAGCGGAGGTCTTGATACCGTAGCAGTAAGATTGCCTGATAATAATATAGCAAGAGCATTGATAGAGGTATCAAAAGTACCTATAGCCGCACCGAGTGCCAATACTTCGGGCAGACCTTCTCCCACAAGGGCATCACATGTATTTGATGATATGGATGGCAGAATAGATATGATAATAGACGGTGGAACTGTGGGAATAGGAGTGGAGTCCACTATAGTGGATTTGACGGGAGATATACCGACTCTTTTAAGACCGGGTGCCGTTACTGTTGAAATGCTTCAAGAGGTTTGCACTGAGGTAGATATAGATCCCGCCATAGAGCATTTACTTGCATCAGGTGAAGCTCCGAAAGCTCCCGGTATGAAATATAAGCATTATGCTCCAAAGGCGGATATGAAGATGCTTAAGGGGAATGAGGCTGCCGTTTTGGATTATCTTAAAAAAGAAATTTCTAAATCCGAAATAAAGACGGCAATACTTACAGTGGATGAACATTGGGCTGTATTGGAAAAGATCATAGAGGATAATAAAAAAGAGAATATAAAGCTTTTAAGTCTGGGCAGCTTAAAGGATATGAAAACTGTCGCCCACAATCTATTTGATGTGCTTAGAAAATGTGATGAACTGGGAGTAAGTACCATATTATCCGAGTCATTTGATGAAAGCGGTATAGGAAGAGCGATAATGAACAGGCTGAAAAAAGCTTCGGGCTTTAATATAATATATTTAGGTGAATTATGAGCGAAAAAAGAGAAGATTATATAAACTGGGATGAATATTTTATAGGTGTGGCAAAGTTAAGTGCAAGAAGATCAAAGGATCCGAGCACTCAGGTGGGAGCCTGCATAGTGAGTGAGGACAATAAGATACTTTCTATGGGATATAACGGATTTCCAAGAGGTTGTTCGGATGAGGATTTCCCATGGGGCAAGGAATATGAAATAACCGATCCTTATAATGCAAAATATTTATACTCCACACATAGTGAACTGAATGCAATATTAAATTACAGGGGAGGTTCACTTGAGGGCAGCAAGATATATGTTACTCTCTTTCCCTGCAATGAATGTGCAAAGGCTATTATACAGGCGGGAATAAAAACAATAATATATGAGGATGACAAATATGCAAGCAGTCCCTCGGTAAGAGCAAGTAAGAGAATGTTAAATGCGGCAGGTGTAAGATATTATGAATATCAACCAAGCGGAAGAAAAATAGAGATAATTGTATGACGGATAAAAGACTTGAAAGAATATTAGCTAAACTTGATGAAACATATGGTACAGAAAAAATTATATATTTGGAGTATAATACTCCATGGCAGCTTTTATTTGCCACCATACTGAGTGCACAATGTACGGATGCCAGAGTAAATATGGTTACAAGGGATCTGTATAAAAAATATGACAGTCTGGAAAAATTTGCTTCCGCAAAACTTGAGGAAATGGAGAAGGATATACATTCCATAGGTTTTTATCATAATAAGGCAAAGAATCTGATAGCCTGTGCAAGGAAGCTTTTATCGGACTTTGGAGGTGAGGTTCCAAGTGAACTTGAGGATCTTTTGACACTTCCGGGAGTCGGAAGAAAGACTGCAAATGTTATCAGGGGCAATATATTTGATATGCCCAGTATAGTGGTGGATACACATGTAAAGAGAATTACAAAAAAGCTGGGATTTACGCAGAGCGATGATCCGGTAAAGATAGAATTTGAACTCATGGAGATATTGCCGAAGGATCATTGGATAGTATGGAATACAGATTTGATAACTCTTGGCAGAACTATATGTATTGCAAGAAGAGAAAAATGTGATATTTGTTTTTTGAGAGAGGATTGCCCAAGTGCTAAAGTATGAGTACTTTAAATTATATTGCAATTGACCTTGAAACAAGTGGTATAAAGCTAAGAAATGATAAGATAATAGAGGTTGGACTTTTAAAAATAAAAGATTCGCATATAACGGATACCTTTTCCTGTCTTATAAACCCGGAGATAGAGATAAATGAAGATATACTGAGTCTCACAGGTATAAAGAAGAGAGAACTTTATAATGCTGAAAGTATAAATGAGGTAATAGGGCATATAGTCGAATTTTGTGAGGATTATGATCTGCTTGGACATAATACGGTTTTTGACTACAGCTTTATAAAAAGGGAGGCAAGTAGGGCAGGACTGGTCTTTGATAAAAAAGGATCGGATACATATAAATTATGCAAGAAGATACTGCCGGCGGATATAAAGAAAAATCTGACGGATGCATGCAGGTACTTTGGAATAGAGAGAAAAAATCCGCACAGAGCATTTTCGGATGCGTATTATACTCATCTTTTGTTTCAAAAGATTATGGAGAATTTCCCTGATTTTAATTTCAGTCCTGAACATATGGAAGTAAAGTTGAAAAAATTTATTCCTATCAGAAAAAGAACAAAAGAGGACTTGCAGAAATTATTAAATTGTCATAGAATTGGTTACAAGGTAAATATTGATTTGCTTTCAGAATCTGAAGCTAAAAGAATGATGGATAAAATCAAGTCCGGAAGTAAGGGTTTTGCTTTATAAAGCGTAAGTATTACAATCTACTTTCTGTGGATTGAAAAAGTTTCACTATTATAGTTTATCTTTTATAGAAAAGAGGTTTATATGGATAACAAGAAAAAAAGACAGATAATTTCAATAGTTATAGTTACGATTTTAGTCTTAGCTATGGTAGTACCTGTAGTAGTATCGGCATTGATTTAAAAATATCAGAGCAGCTAGTGTATTTATAGGGTATTATAGAGAGGACAGAGGGAAAGTTGAATAAGAATATAGGAAATATAGCCGTAGCTGTAGCCATATTTATGGCAATTGCAGGACTTGGCATAAGTACGAGTGTAGGAAGATTTGATATTAATGCAGCACAGACAGAAGTAAATCCGGAAGTACAGAGTCCGGAAAATAAGACTATGTCTACAGGCAGTGATGCACAGGGGGAAGAGGCAAATAATCCCGAACAAGATAGGATAAAGGCTGAAAGAAGATTACCGGAAGGTTTTAGTGTAATAGGTATTGACGGTGTAAGAACTATGGAGACCTTAAATAATGCACTTGCAAATCTTCAGGATAGGATAAATAATAAGACGTTTATTTTAGAGGTGAACGGCGAACAGATAGAGAGCGCTTATTCAGAGCTTGGTGTAAGCATAGAGAATATTGAATATATATTATCAGAGGCTCAAAAGTATTCTTCGGGGAATATGATTGAGAGATTTTCAAAGAGTAATGCACTGGTTGAAAATCCTGAAAGCATAACTCCGAATATAGTTTTTAATGATGAAGCCTTAAAGGCATTTTTTAATAAGGCAAACTCCAAAAATCCGAGTGCGCCGGTTAATGCAAGTATAAAAAGAGTAAACAATGCTTTTGAGATAACTCCTGAAAGTGACGGTTATGCGATTGACACCGAATCAACAGTTGCAAAACTGAAGGAGGCTATATTAAAGGATGGCGAAGAGACTATACATGCCGAGGTGACAAAGCAGGCTGCAACCGTTAAAGCCGAGGATTTAAAAGATATACAGGATATTTTAGGAACATTTACCACAAACTATTCATCATCATCATCTGACAGAGCTACAAATATTGCGGTCGGAACAGAGAAGATGAACGGTGTATTGTTGATGCCGGGAGAGACCATCTCAGGATATGAGAGAATGCATCCCTTTACCATAAACAACGGTTATAAAATGGCAAAAGCATATGAAAACGGATTGGTTGTTGACAGTGTGGGCGGAGGTGCTTGCCAGATAGCTACTACATTGTATCAGGCTGCACTCAGAGCGGAAGTTGAAATCACGGAAAGAAAAAATCACTCCATGATAGTAAACTATGTACAGCCAAGCGGTGATGCGGCAATAGCGGGTGATTATAAGGATATTAAGGTGACCAATAACAGGAGTACTCCTATATATGTAGAAGCTGTTACATCAGGAAGAAATGTCACATTTACCATTTGGGGTAAGGAAGACAGACCTGCAAACAGGACTGTAGAATTTGTTTCAGAGGTACTAAATGAAACTCCAAAGGGAAAGACCTATGTGGATGATGCTTCAAGAGCGGTCGGATATTATCATAAGGAATCGGACGGACATAAGGGTAGAGTGTCAAAACTTTGGAAGGTTACAAAGGAAAACGGTGTGGAAATAAGCAGAGAACTTGTTTCAAGCGATACCTACAGAATGGCTAATGATATCTATATCAGAGGTACAAGACAGGATGCACCGCCGCCACCTCCTGCAGAGACTCCGGAAGCACCATTGGAGGACAATTCGGGAGCTACACAGGATCCGCCGGCTGATAATACACAGGCACCTGATATGAGCCTTGGACCTGCATTTGATCCGAACCTTCATCCGACAGAGTAATGAAAAAATATATAATATTTTGCGGATATGCCGGACTTAAAGGCTCTTTAATCCTTGCAGAAAGATATTATGATGATCTTTGCAGGTATTTTAACAAAATATATTTGGAGAGCATAAAAAAGCATATCGGAGATTGTGGTTATTATGGGAGATATTTATCTCCCATATATAATGACAGAGCGGATGAGAGGCCTGTAAATATAAACAATATATTTGCAGGCTTTAGTGGTGAAATGGTGGATGTTGCAGAAGGAGGAATCTTAAAGGCATTATATATGTATGCAAAATCAAGAAACTGCGGTTTTGAGATAGAAATAAAGAAAATAAGTACAATTCAGATATGTATTGAAATTTGTGAGTACTTCGGCATAAATATATACAGACTTTTAAGTGAAGGAAAGATAATAATAAGTGAAGATCCGATATCCGATTGTAATTATTTGAATAAAAACGGAGTGGTTGCACAGATAATAGGCAATTTAACTCAGGGCAATGATAAGCTGATAATGGATAAAGAAAATATAGAATTTGTAAACAGACCTGTACAGGATGAAATTTTTAAGGTGATAAATGATGAGAGAGAAGATACTGTCGGTAATTGAAAAAAATTCCAGAATTGATATTGGAGAGCTGGCTGTTTTATTGGGAGAGGATGAGGCAGCTCTTGCAAATGAAATAGCAAATATGGAAAAAGAAGGTGTGATATGCGGTTATCATACCTTGATAAATTGGGAGAAAACAAAAAATGAAAAGGTGAATGCGCTTATTGAGGTAAGAGTTACACCGCAAAAGGGAATGGGCTTTGATAATATTGCGGAAAGAATCTATCAGTTTTCAGAGGTCAGTGCAATATATTTGATGAGCGGTTCATTTGATTTTACAGTATTTATTGAGGGAAGAACAATGAGAGAGGTGGCACAGTTTGTTTCGGATAAGCTTGCACCTATGGATTCGGTACTTTCTACCGCAACACATTTTGTATTAAAAAAATATAAGGATCACGGAACCATATTATCTCCTAAGAAGAAAGATGAGAGGCAGCTTATTACACCATGAGAGATCCGTTATCAAACACAATAAAATCAATAAAGCCTTCAGGCATCAGAAAGTTTTTTGATATAGTAAATACCATGGAGGATGCCATATCTTTGGGTGTGGGAGAGCCTGATTTTGATACACCGTATTTTATAAGGGATGCGGGTATATATTCTCTTGAAAAGGGGAAAACATTCTATACCTCAAACTCAGGTCTGATGGAGCTGAGAGAGGGAATCAGAAAATACCTTATAAGAAAGATTGATGTAGAGTATGATCCGAAAAATGAAATGATTATAACCGTAGGAGGCAGTGAGGGTATTGATATTGCACTCAGAGCAATGCTTGATGTAGGTGATGAGGTCTTGATACCGCAGCCTTCCTATGTTTCTTATGAGCCATGTACCATACTTGCAGGAGGCAGACCTGTGATAATAGAGCTTAAGGCTGAGGACAGTTTTAAGCTTAAAGCAAGTCAGATACTTGAAAAAGTAACGGATAAGACCAAGATTCTTATTCTGCCTTTTCCTAACAATCCTACAGGTTCAATACTTAATATAGATGAGCTGAAAGAGATAGCAAGAGTATGTATAGAAAAGGATCTGTATGTGATCTCTGATGAGATATATTGTGAGCTTACATATGAGGGAGAACATGCATCAATAGTACAGATAGAGGGGATGAAGGAAAGAACCATATTGATAAACGGTTTTTCCAAATCCTATGCTATGACCGGATGGAGACTAGGATATGCTACAGGTCCAAAGGAAATAATTGCACAGATGACAAAGATTCATCAGTATGCCATAATGTGCGCTCCTACCACAAGCCAGTATGCAGCGGTGGAAGCTCTTGCACATGGTGATTTGGAAGTGGCAAATATGAGGGAGTCATATAATCAAAGAAGAAGATATTTGCTGCACAGATTCACAGAACTTGGGATGACCTGCTTTGAACCGCAGGGGGCTTTTTATGTTTTCCCCAGTATAAAAAGATTTAATATGAGTTCCGAGGAATTTGCGACAAAACTTTTGGAAGAACAAAAGATTGCTATAGTACCGGGAACGGCTTTTGGCGAATGCGGTGAGGGATATGTAAGAGTATCCTATGCTTATTCTATGGATAGACTTAAGGAAGCAATATCAAGAATTGAGAAGTTTGTAAGGAGTCTTTCATGAATATAGTACTGCTTGAACCTGAAATACCTGCAAATACCGGAAATATAGCCAGAAGCTGTGTTGCAACAAATACAAGACTCCATCTTATAGAGCCTCTGGGATTTAGAATCAGTGAAAAGCATATAAAGCGTGCCGCCATGGACTACTGGGAAAAGCTTGATTACACCGTTTATTCGGATATAAATGATTTTTATGAGAAAAACCCCGCTGCAAGGGAGCATATGTATTTTGCAACCACAAAGGCGCATCATACATATAAGGAAGTGAGCTTTAATCCGGATGATTATATAATGTTCGGAAAGGAGAGTGCCGGTATACCTGAGGAGATTCTTTCCGAAAATGAATCCGCTTGTATCAGAATCCCTATGTGGGGAGATATCAGAAGTCTTAATTTATCAAACTCGGTGGCAATTATATTATATGAGGCATTGGCACAAAACGGCTTTGAAAAAATGAAGCTTACAGGTGATTTGCACAGATTGCAATATAAAAAGAATACAGTAAATAAAAGAACTCCACACCGCTAGGCATGGAGTTTTTTATTAATGCTTTTCATATAAATAATCATCATTTTTCTTTGGAGGTTTTTCGTTTAAATTTCCCTCATCAAAGGTGGTTTCATTTGAAAGATCTTTTTCGGTATTTTCTCTTTCGTCCACAGGAATATCATTTACTTCCATACCTTCAGCGGAAACAAGCTTTGTCTGATTTATTTCGCTGTTGTTAAACTCGACCTCACCCTGGTTGCCTGCGGTATCGGATACAAATGCCCTTATAGAATAGGTTTTAAACTCAAATGTAGCTCTTCCTTCTCCCTCATCTATCTTAGAAGGCTTAAGCATTTTATCATCACTGTCCAATGCATATATACTGTCGTAATCAATATCCGAGTGACCGTCCTCAAAGGTTATATTAAGAACGCCCTTTTTTACCAGCTGTGCAAATATGGTCGGTGATGTAGAGTCAATACTGTCTATTCTCTCATACATAGTCTGAGACATAGTGTTAAGATTTGTAGCAACAACCTCGAGGGTACCGTTATGTGTGGCGGTAGCCACATAGGTATTACCGTTTTTGGTATATGATAGCGGTGAATCATCAAGACTCATAATAAAACTTTGTAATGGGAAAAAGCTTTTCTGTGTCACTCTGATTTCTACAGATTTAGCATCAGGATCCGGCACTATAGAGATTTCAAAATCAGGCTGTGAGGTTACAACAAAAAATATGATTACATTTATGAATATAAATGCTATTATATATTTGAGTTTTGAAAACTTCCTTTTTTTAGGTTTTTCCTTTACATTACTTTCATCTGACATAGACTTTCCTCACTTTCACTTGTACAAGCAATCTTTGATTAGAATAACAGACTTAAAAAAAAACTTCAAGTTAAAATTGTATTTATAATAAATAAAGGAGTTGAGATGATAGAAAAAGCGGTTAAATTTGCAATTAAGGCACATGAAGGTCAATTTAGAAAGGGAAGTACAATACCATATATCATACATCCTTTGGAAGTATGCACCATTGTATCGCTTATGACGGAGGATATGGATGTAAGGATTGCGGCTCTATTGCATGATACTGTGGAGGATACGGCTGTAACGATAGAGGAGATTGAAAAAGAATTTGGCGCTAAGGTGGCAACTCTTGTAGGAAAGGAATCAGAGGATAAGTCAAAATCATGGATTGAGAGAAAAATGCATACAATAGAGCATTTAAAAAGTGAAAGTATTGAGGTGAAGATGATTGCTTTGGGAGATAAGCTTTCAAATATCAGAACCTCAGCCAGAGATTATCTTAGCCTTGGGGATGAGTTTTTATTAAGATTTAATGAAAAGGATAAGGTGAGGCAGGGAAGATATTATTTTGGATTATTGGAAGCCTTAAAGGATTTGGAAAACAGCGGATTTTATAAGGAATATGAAAAGCTTGTTAATTTTGTTTTTGGAGATGTGAAAGAGAAGATATGAAAGACGGTTTTATAAGAGTGGCGAGTGTATCACCTGATATCAGAGTGTGTGATGTGGCGTATAATAAGGAAAGTATTAAAGATGCGATAAAAAAGGAATGGGATGAGGGGAGTAGTATAATAGTTTTTCCTGAGCTATGTCTGACTTCTTATACCTGTAATGATTTATTTTTTCAGGATATACTGATAAAAGAAGCGAAGCATGCACTAAAGGAAATTGTGGAGTTTAGCAGCGGTCATAAATCAATTATATTTATAGGACTTCCATGGGATTTTAAGGGAAAACTTTATAATGTGGCGGCTGTTATCTCAAACGGAATACTTTTGGGACTTATAAATAAGCTTAATCTGCCTAATTACGGTGAGTTTTATGAGGCTAGATATTTTAACAGAGGTTTTAAAGAACCGGTGTGGGTGAACTTTTTTGATGATGTAATTCCTATGGGAACAAATATTTTATTTGAATGTTCCAATGTGCCGAATCTGATTATCGCAGGTGAAATCTGTGAGGATCTTTGGGTGCCGAATCCTCCAAGTGTGGAACATGCACTTGCCGGGGCGAATATTTTAATAAACTGTTCGGCATCAAATGATATAGTAGGTAAGATGTCTTATAGAGATAATTTGATAAGCAATCATTCAAAAAAGCTTATATCTGCTTATATTTATGCCAATGCAGGTGAGGGCGAGTCCACTCAGGATCTTGTTTTTGGAGGACAGGGAATTATTGCCGAAAACGGTAAGATTTTAGCAAAAAGTACACGCTTTAAAAACGAGGCGGTGAGAATAGAAATAGATGTAAACAGACTTGTACTGGAAAGAAGAAAACAGACCACCTTTGAACAAGGTGATGAGGACGGTTATTTTAAATCGGAGTTTGAACTTGAGCCGGTGGAACTTGAGCTTAAAAGAAATTTCGACTCAAAGCCCTTTGTACCTGATGATATGTCAAAGAGAAAGGAAAGATGTGAGGAGATATTGACCATACAGGCTCTTGGACTTAAGAAGAGATTGCTTCATACCGGTGCAAAAAATGTAATTCTTGGAATATCCGGAGGACTTGATTCCACTTTGGCACTTCTTGTATGTGCAAAGACCTTTGATATGCTGGGATTTGATAAAAGCGGTATAAGGGCTGTTACAATGCCGGGATTCGGAACAACCGACAGGACATATAATAATGCCTGTGAGCTGCCTGAAAGCTTTGGTGCCACATTGGAGGAGATTTCCATTGTAGAGTCTATAAAAAGGCATTTCCTTGATATAAACCATGATATAAATATAAAAAATATTACTTATGAAAATGCACAGGCAAGGGAAAGAACTCAAATCCTTATGGATATAGCAAACAGAGATAACGGACTTGTGGTGGGAACCGGAGATTTGTCGGAGCTTGTGCTTGGATGGGCAACATATAATGGTGATCATATGTCAATGTATGGTGTAAATGCATCCATACCTAAGACATTGGTAAGGCATCTGGTAAACTACTATGCGGATACCACCGATGATAAGAAAATAGCGAATATATTATATGATATTTTGGATACTCCTGTATCGCCTGAGCTTTTGCCGCCTGAGAACGGTAAGATAGCTCAAAAGACCGAGGATTTGGTAGGACCTTATGAATTGCATGACTTTTTCTTATACAATGCCCTACGCTTCGGATTTATGCCTTCAAAGATATACAGAATGGCAAAGAAAGCATTTGCCGGTGAATATGAAAGTGAAGTAATACTTAAATGGCTAAAGGTATTTTATTCAAGATTTTTCTCACAGCAATTTAAAAGATCCGCACTGCCTGACGGACCGAAAGTTGGAAGTATTGCAATTTCTCCGAGAGGAGATTTAAGGATGCCGAGTGATGCCTGCAAAACCTTATGGATGGAAGATTTGGAGCTAATAAAGGTTTAATGGGAGTATGTTGGAGAAAATAATGATTACTTCATCGGGAAATAAAAAAATAAAGGAGCTCATGGCATTGATTAAAAAAAGCAGTGCCAGAAAAAAACAAAATGCCTATATTATTGAGGGCATCAGAATGTTTAGAGAGCTGAAAAAAGATGAGATACTGGATGTATTTGTAAGTGAGAGCTTTGACGCCCTAAATAAAAAGCTTATATCTGAAATATATCCCGGATACGAAGTGGTAAGCGATAAAATATTTGAATCTGTATCAGATACCAAAACTCCTCAGGGAGTGATGGTTGTTGTAAAAAGAAAAGAATATACTCTTGAAAATATACTGACGGTAAGAGGAGAATTCCCACATAATTTACTTATTTTGGACAGCCTGCAAGATCCGGGAAATCTGGGAACTCTTGTAAGAGCCGGAGAAGGTGCCGGTATTACAGGCATTATAATGAATGAAAGTACTGTGGATATATATAATCCGAAAGTAATACGCTCCACAATGGGCTCCGTTTTTAGAGTGCCTTTTATATATGTGAAGGATTTAAAGGATATTATAGAAGAGCTATATGCAAGAAAAATTGATATTTATGCAAGCAGTCTTGAAGGTGCGACAGAATATGATGCTCCGGATTATAGGGGCAGTATTGCATTTATAATAGGCAATGAGGCGGCAGGTATATCAAAGGATGTACTTGATGCGGTAAAAAACAAGGTAAAAATTCCGATGCTTGGAGAGGTGGAATCTTTAAATGCGGCTGTTGCAGGCAGTATTTTGATGTATGAGGCTGCAAGGCAGAGAAGAAAATAAAATATTATGAATTTTTATACAGACAAATTCATATTTATATGTTATTCTTATAGAAAATAAGAGAGGAGCATATTTATGAATTTATTTGGAAGACATTTTCTTACATTAAAAGATTTTACAAGAGAAGAGATAGAGTATTTACTTGATTTGGCGGCAAAGCTTAAGGAAGAAAAGAAAAAGGGAATCACAGGTAACAGATTAAAAGGGAAAAATATTGCTCTTTTATTTGAAAAACCTTCAACAAGAACAAGATGTGCCTTTGTTGTAGGTGCAAGGGATGAGGGGGCTTTTCCCGAGTATCTGGGAAAGGATGATATCCAGCTTGGACATAAGGAGAGTGTTGCGGATACGGCAAGAGTTCTTGGCAGAATGTTTGACGGAATAGAATTCAGAGGCTTTAAACATTCCACAGTGGAGGAACTGGCAAAGTTTGCCGGAGTGCCGGTGTGGAACGGGCTTACAGATGAGTATCATCCTACACAGATTCTTGCGGATATGCTCACAATGAAGGAGCATTTTGGAAAGCTTTGCGGATTGGAATTTGTCTATGTGGGTGACGGCAGAAACAATATGGCAAATTCCCTTATGATAGGAATGACAAAACTTGGGGTAAATATGACGGTGCTGGCACCGAAGTCACTTTTTCCATCCGAGGATTTAATAAATTTATGTGAGAGTTATGCCAATGAGTCAGATACAAAGCTTCTTGTTACAGATGATATAAATTCTGTGAGCGGAGCGGATGTAATATACACAGATGTATGGGCTTCTATGGGGGAAGAGGATAAGGCGAAGGAGAGAATAGAGCTTTTAAAACCTTATCAGGTAAATAAGAGTTTGATAGAAAAAATAGGAAAGGAAAGTACAATATTTATGCACTGCCTGCCTGCCGTAAAAGGATATGAAGTAACTGAGGATGTATTTGAAAGTGCAAATTCGGTTGTATTTGATGAGGCTGAGAATCGTATGCATACGATTAAGGCAGTGATGGTAGCTACATTGGGTAAGGAAGATGACAGGTAGAAGAAAGCAGGGGTTTCTTTTAGTCAGGGATGTTTTGCATATAATTCTGGCGATAGTGATTATTATAATGGTGGTATTCGCTTTTTTATCTCCAAGCAAATATGCAATATTTTTCCCTCTGATTTTTTTATTGTTTTCCATAAATTGTCTGCTGGATGCAATAAAATATTTTAAGAATGAAGAGCGTTTAAAGTATGGTTTTATAAGAGCGGTATTTATGTTTCTGATGTTTTTATTTATGCTTTTGATGTCAACTATAGGATTTTTGAATATATAAAAGTAAAATTAAAACTTCGCAGGATTTTACGCAGTCTGCGTAACTCGTTTGTTCGCTTGGGGAGCAGCGAACTGCACTCAAACAAGTACTCGACTGCTTAATCCTGTCTCGTTTTTACGAAAGAGTTAAACGCTACAAGGATTGTAAAATTAAAAGTCTCAAAATATATAGTACCTGAACTGTAATTTTATTTTCAAGTGTTTTTTAATCTTAAGAATATAAAATCTTGATTTTTTTACCGGAGTAGTCTAATATTCTTATAGTGTCGGAATCATATTTATTCAAAGATTCTGCATAGAATATAGGGATGGAATTTATTATGACTTTCAATCACAAATCGGTTCTTTTAGATGAAGTGATAGAATCTTTGAATATAAAGGCTGACGGGTACTATGTTGACGGTACTTTGGGAGGGGGAGGACATGCCCTTGAAGTAGTCAAAAGATTAAAGACCGGCAAACTGATAGGTATTGACCAGGATATGGATGCTATAAATGCCGCTACTCAAAGATTGATTGATTACAGTAAAAGTGTTATTATTATAAGAGACAATTATGTCAATATAGAAAATATATTAAAAAAAGAAAATATAGAAAAAGTTGACGGTATATATATTGACCTTGGCGTATCCTCCTACCAGTTGGATAACGCAGAGAGAGGTTTTACATACAGATTTGATGCACCGCTTGATATGAGAATGGATGACAGGAATGAACTTAAGGCATCGGATATTGTAAATGAGTATTCGGAGAGCGAACTTTTTCATATTATCAGAGATTATGGAGAGGACAGATTTGCAAAGAATATTGCAAAACATATAGTAGAGTATAGGAATAAAAAGAGGATTGAGACAACTTTTGAACTGGTGGATATTATAAAAGCCTCTATTCCTATGAAAATACAGGTGACAGGAGGACATCCTGCAAAAAGAACATTTCAAGCTATAAGAATTGAATTAAATAAAGAGCTTGAAGTATTGACCGATTCCATAAATGTTATGATTGATTTGTTAAAACCGGGTGGCAGATTGTCTGTTATCACTTTCCATTCTTTGGAAGACAGAATAGTAAAACAGGCATTTAAAAAGGCTGAATCTCCATGTGTCTGCCCGAAGAAATTTCCGGTATGTGTTTGCGGAAATAAATCAAAGGGAAGAGTTATTACAAGAAAGGCTATATTGCCGGGAGAAGAGGAGCTGGAGGAAAATTCCAGAGCAAAAAGTGCTAAACTGAGGGTATTTGAAAAGGGAGTTTAATATGAAAGAAAAGAGAAAAAGGCAGGAAATAAAAAGAAAAGCTAATGAAGAAATGGAATATTATGTAGAGGGTAGCGCCGTAAGAAAGCTTGAGCCCGTTGTTCCAAGAAAAGATACAGGCGGCAGAGAAGCCGAAGTTTCAAAAACCAATAGGATGATAAGAAAGAATAGGGAAAGAGCATTATCTATGAATTTGCCCTATCTTGTTATGTTGTCTGTAGCTATGGTAGCGGTATTGGTTCTGTGTGCGAACTATATTTCAATGCAATCTCGTTTGACTTCTACCATAAAGCAGACACAAAAAAATGAGTCTAAACTTGAAAAATTGAAAAATGAAAATGATTCAATGGAAAATATGATTGCGACTTATGTTGACCTTGATTATATACATGATGTAGCTACAAATAAGTTAGGTATGATTTATGCAAGGAAAAATCAGGTTATAACATACGAAAAAACGGAAAGTGAATATGTCAGACAATTTGAAGATATCCCCCAATAAAAAGGGAAATAATAAAAATAGCAAGGATGGAAATACTTCTAATCCTTTAGATATTTTGCAGGGAAGGCTTGTGATCATACTGATTATGATTATACTGGCTTTCGCTGCATTGTTTTTTAAGATTATAATGTTACAGAGGAATAATTCCGAGGAATACAATCAAAAGATACTTTCACAGCAAAAATATGATTCCAGAGAGATACCCTATAAAAGAGGAGATATCCTTGATAGGAACGGAACATATATGGCGACGAGTGAAAAGGTCTATAATTTGATTTTGGATCCGAGGCAGATAAATACAGATCAGGATGATTATTTAAAACCCACAGTTTCCATACTTGCAGAGGTATTCGGATATAGTGAAGATGATTTAAGAAATGCTATTGCGGATAAATCGGACAGCTCATATTTAAAGTATGATAAGGATATCAGCTATGAGCAAAAAATAGCCTTTGAAGAGAAAAAAGAAGAATGGAATAAATGGTATAAGGAACATAAAAGCTCGGAAAGAGTATATGGTATCTGGTTTGAGGAAAGTTATTTAAGAAAATACCCATATGGATCAACCGCCTGCAATGTATTGGGATTTGCAGGTAATGATGATATCGGAGGAAATGGCGGAATAGAGCAGTATTATAATGATACTCTTGTGGGAATATCAGGCAGGGAATACGGATACTTAAATGAGGAATCCTCACTTGAGAGAGTTATTAAAGCTCCTACTGACGGAAATAAGGTGGTATCCACCATAGATTTGAATATACAAAAGATTGTGGAAAAACATATTGCGGAATGGCAAAACTCTACAGGCTCCAATATTACCGCAGCTATAGTTATGAACCCGAACAATGGTGAAATACTGGCTATGGCTACCAGCAGAACCTTTGACCTTAACAATCCCAGAGATTTAAACAATTATATTTCTCCTGAGGATCAGGCGAATATGGATGATAAAGCAAAGGTGGATGCATTAAGCAATTTGTGGAGAAATTATACCGTAAGCGATACTTATGAGCCGGGTTCTCCCGCAAAGGTATTTACAGTGTCATCAGCCATGGAAGAGGGTGTGATAACAGGAAATGAAACTTATAATTGCGGCGGTTTTGAGGAAATAGGCGGCTGGAAGATAAGATGTGCCAATAGAAACGGACATGGTCTTATCAATGTCACAGAGGCTCTTATGGAGTCATGCAATGTGGCAATGATGGATATTTCAAGAGCTGAGGGAGGCAAAAAGTTCTATGAATATCAAAAAGTATTCGGTTTCGGAACAAAAACCGCAATAGATTTACCGGGAGAAGCGGATACAAGCGGACTTATACACACCGCAGACAATGCCGGAGCAACCGATTTGGCTACCAATTCCTTCGGACAAAACTTTAATACTACTATGATTCAGCTTGCGGCGGCATATTCCTCAGTGGTAAACGGAGGTTCATATTATAGACCTCATGTCGTGAGGCAGATTTTAAATGCGGACGGTGCTATAATAGAGAATATTGAGCCTGAACTTGTAAGGGAGACGGTATCTGCACATACCACAACTTTTATAAATGAGGCACTTAGAAGAACTGTAGCCGAGGGTACAGGTAGTGCCGCAGCTGTAGCGGGATATGATGTCGGAGGAAAAACAGGTACGGCTGAGAAATACCCCAGAGGAAACGGAAATTATCTGGTATCTTTTATAGGAAGTGTACCTGCACAAAGTCCGGAGGTGGTATGTTATGTGCTTATAGATACTCCTCATGTGGCGGATCAGGCAAGATCCGCATACGCAAGTGCATTGTTTTCAAGGATAATGACTGAGGTATTGCCATATATGAATATATATTCAAATGTGGATGAGGGTATAGATGTGAGTGCACTTCCTTCAGCCGAGGGTATTACAGATGCCAATACAGCCACAGCACCTGAGACAAAGAGCTACTCCACAGAAGAGGTAATACCGGATGACGGAGGAAACAATTTGCCGGGAGTACCTGCGGGAGAGGGAGAAGAATAAAAAATTTGGAGATATTATGTTAAAAGATACATTGATTGCATTATTGATAGCTTTTGTTGTTACTGCGATAGTCTGTCCTTTTTTTATACCGATTTTACATAGATTTAAGTTCGGACAGATGGTCAGGGATGACGGACCTAAGGAACATTTAAAAAAGACAGGAACCCCTACTATGGGTGGAATATCATTCCTTATAGGAATATTGGCTGCAAGTGTTTTTTTGATTCCAATGTATAAAGATGTTATTGTAGTATTTTTATTTACTATATCCTATGGTATAATAGGACTTTTAGATGACATACTAAAAATAAAGAAAAAGAAGTCTGAAGGGTTAAAATCATCACAAAAGTTCTTACTTCAACTGATAGTAAGTATTGTTTTTATAGTATATCTTTATAAGATATACGGCTTTGACTATGGGATTCTTATTCCTTTTACCGGTTCATTTGAAAACGGCATAATACTGAAGCTTGGTATAATATGGATACCTTTTGCACTCTTTGTTATACTTGGAACAGATAACGGAGTGAATTTTACTGACGGACTTGACGGTCTGTGCTCGACTGTTACTATAATTGTTTCCTTATTTTTTATGATAATAGGGTTAAAGGGGAATTTCAGTGTAACACCTGTTACAGGTGCGATCATAGGAAGTCTTATGGGCTTTTTATTGTTTAATTCTTATCCGGCAAAGGTGTTTATGGGAGATACGGGTTCACTTGCCCTTGGAGGTTTTGTCGCCTCCTATGCTCTTATGTGCAAAATACCTGTTTTCATTGCGATTATAGGCTTTATATATATGATGGAGGTTATCTCGGTGATGATTCAGGTGGGATATTTTAAAGCCACCAAGGGTAAAAGATTTTTTAAGATGGCACCGATACATCATCATTTTGAACTTTGCGGTTGGTCTGAAACAAGGACTGTAACAGTTTTTAGTATAGTCACAATAATATCGGGTATTCTGGTATATATATTTATGTAGGAGGCAATATGATTGGAATTGCGGGCTTGGGGAAAAGCGGTATATCTGCCGCCAACCTACTTCTAAAAAATAATAATGAGATTATACTTTTTGACAGCAATAAAGAACTTGATAAAGATGAATTGCTTAAAAAATTTGATAAAAGATATCATGATAAAATCAAAATAATTCTCGGAGATTTAAAGGCGAGCGATTTAAAGGATATGTCATATTGTGTTATAAGTCCGGGAATAGATTTGGAAGTTGATTTTGTTCAAACCTTAAAGAAAAATTCCATTCCTATATGGAGTGAGGTGGAGCTTGGATATAAGTATTCAAAGGGAGGGCTGATAGCCATAACAGGTACAAACGGCAAGACAACCACTACATCACTTGTAGGAGAGATAATGTCGGATTTTTTTGAAAAAAGTTTTACAGTGGGTAATATCGGTATACCATATACCGATATTGCGGATAAGACTGATGAAAATTCGGTAACAGTGCTTGAGACTTCCTCATTCCAGCTTGAAACAATTATTGATTTTAAACCGAAGATATCAGCCATACTTAATATAACTCCGGACCATTTAAACAGACATCATACTATGGAAAATTATATAAAAGTAAAAGAGGATATCAGCAAAAATCAGGATGAAAATGATTTTTGTATATTGAATTATGAGGATGTTATTCTCAGAGAATTTGCAAAAAATGTAAAGGCAAAGGTGGTATTTTTTTCAAGTAAGACTAAGCTTGACAAAGGCTTTTACTTGGATAATGATATTATTGTTAAAACTGAGAACGGTAAAGTAAGCGAGATATTGGACACAAAGAAGTTAAATATTTTGGGAAGACATAATTATGAGAATGTTATGGCTGCTATAGCTATAGCGGAGTCATACGGTGTTCCTATGGAAAATATTGTAAAAAGCTGCTATGATTTTCATGCTGTTGAGCATAGAATCGAGTTTGTTAAAGAAGTAAATGGGGTAAAATATTATAATGACTCCAAGGGAACAAATCCCGATGCCGCAATACAGGCGGTGCTTGCTATGCCTTCATTTACTTATATAATTGCCGGAGGCTATGATAAGGGTTCGGAGTATGATGAATGGATAGATAGCTTTGGAGGTAAGGTAAAAAAACTTATACTTATGGGAGCTACAGCCAAGAATATAGCGGATTGTGCAAACAGACACGGCTTTAAAGATATAGATATGGTAAACAGCATGGAAGAAGCTGTGAATATATGTGCAAGAGAGGCAAAGTCCGGAGAATATGTACTACTTTCACCTGCATGTGCCAGTTGGGGCATGTTTAAAAACTATGAAGAGCGTGGAAGAATATTTAAGGACTGTGTCAAGGAATTAAGATAATATGGCTGATGATATAAAAAATAAAAAGGCCACAAAAAAAGAGCAGGAAAAGAAAACCAAAGAGCAGGATAAGAAAACTCCTGAAAAAAAAGGTTTTATAAAAAGTTTGCAAAAAAGAAAAATAAAAGTTGAAAAAAACGGGAAAACAAAGGCTGAAATTACAAAAACGGAAGCTGATGAACAAAATAAAGATAATATAAAAAAGATTAAAATCGAAAAAACGAAAGCGGATATATCAAAAAATGACAATAAAAAGAAAGCCAAAGAGTATTATGACTACAGCTTTATCTTTGCTATTTTGTTTTTGCTGGTTTTCGGTCTGATAATGATTTTTTCGGCAAGCTCATATACTGCAGAGTTAAAGTTTAAAAGCTCAGCTTTTTTTGTAAAAAAACAATTAGGCTATGTGGTTTTTGGCTGTATAATTATGATGGGTGTGTCAAGGATTCCCTATACTTTATGGATAAAGCTCTCAAAGTTTATTTATGCCGTGACGACATTCCTTGCCTTATTGGTTTTGATTATAGGAAAGGATGTAAACGGTGCAAAGAGATGGCTAAAAATAGGACCTATAAACTTTCAGCCTTCAGAGACTGTAAAGGTGGCAATTATTATATTTTTGGCTTATTATCTGGTGAAGTATAAGGATGAACTTCATTCGGACGACAGGAAAGTTGTAGAGAAAAAACTTTGGATTTTATTTGCAATAGTATCCGTTCCTACTCTTTTGGTAATGAAAGAGAATCTGAGTACCGCCATAATCATTTTTCTTATAGCTTTTTGTATGAGTTTTATGGGAACAGTAAATAAAAGACTTCATTTGTCAGGTGCTCTGGCTATGGGCGTTGCTTTATTTACAGCTAAACCCTTGGTGAAGTTTATATATGACAGGGGTATCAGGGATTACCATCTTACAAGATTTCTTGTTTGGGCGGAGCCTGAGAAGTTCAGCAGGGATGGCGGCTATCAGGTAATGCAGGGACTTTATGCCATAGGCTCGGGAAAAATATTAGGTAAGGGACTTGGTCTCGGTATGCAAAAGTTTTTCCTTCCGGAGTCACAAAATGATATGATTTTTGCTATAATAGTGGAAGAAATGGGGCTTTTCGGTGCCGGACTTGTAATGGCAATATTTGCCTTTATGATATACAGGATGTTAATAATAACATTCTCGGTTAAAGAGCCTGAGGGGGTTTATCTGGTGGTAGGTGTTTTGATACATCTTTCATTACAGGTTATACTGAATATAGCGGTAGTTACAGGAGTATTGCCAAATACGGGAGTTTCACTTCCATTTATAAGCTTTGGAGGAAGTTCTATTTTGATATTACTTGCTGAAATGGGCATTGTTCTCAGTGTCGCCAGAACGATAAAGATGGAATGATAATATGAAGAAGTTTTATATTGTTTTATTCAGCTTTGCTATTATACTTGCAAGTATTTACTCCATGAGATTAACAAATCTCAACTTCGGAGGAAATACAAGATATAGCGATGAAGAAATGGAAAAAATGCTTTTTCCGAATGAACTGTCAAAAATAACGGTATATAATCTGATTCGAAGTAAAGTAAAAAGAAATTATAATATACCCTTCATTCAAGATGTGGATATATATATAACAGGAATAAACAGTGCCGATATCATAGTATATGAAAAAAGTGTGGTGGGCTGTGTAAAATATATGAGCTCATATATGTACTTTGATAAGGACGGCATTGTAGTGGAGAGTTCAAATAATTTTTTGGAGGGCATTCCTCTGATAGACGGATTGGACTTTGGAAGAGTTGTACTTTATGAAAAATTACCTATATCCAATGAAAATGTTTTTGATCAGATGCTTGATATAACTCAGGTTTTGGTGGGCAATGACATAACTGTTGATAAAATTACGATATCGTCAGATAATAACATTACATTATATATAGGTGATATAGAAGTTTATTTGGGAGATTCCAAAGAATTGAATGGGAAAATAGGTGAGTTGAGAGATATGTGGGAAAAAATAAAAGGTTTATCAGGTATACTTTATCTGGATAATTATAATCCTCTAAATGAGAATACGACATATACTTTTAAGAAAAGGTAAGTATATGCTATAATAAAAATATTCTTTTTATTTTATTTCAATATTACAATTTACTTTAAAGAAAAATAAGTTGATATTTATATAAAAAACCTTTATGATAAGATGAGAGTTTGCTTAAGCGTAGGGGTAACAGGAGGAATATATCTGTGTTAGAAATAAATAAGCCGGTTAATGAGAATGCAGCGAAGATTATCGTGGTTGGTGTCGGAGGTGCCGGAAATAATGCCGTTAACAGAATGATTGATGAAAATGTGGAAGGTGTGGAGTTTATCGGGGTAAATACCGATAAGCAGGCATTGGTGAACTGCAAAGCGGGTACCATCATACAGATAGGAGAGAAGCTTACAAAGGGACTTGGTGCAGGTGCAAAGCCCGAAGTAGGTGAAAAGGCGGCGGAAGAAAATATCGAGGATATTACAAATAAATTAAAAAATGCAGATATGGTTTTTGTTACCTGCGGAATGGGCGGCGGTACCGGAACAGGTGCATCACCGGTTATTGCAAGAGCTTCAAGAGAGCTTGGAATTCTTACAGTAGGTGTTGTAACAAAGCCTTTCCCTTTTGAGGGCAAACAAAGAATGAAGAATGCTCTTGAGGGTATTGATAATCTGAAGCAGTATGTGGATACCTTGATAGTAATACCTAATGAGAAATTACTTCAGATAGTGGATAGAAAGACCACAATGCCTGATGCTCTTAAAAAAGCGGATGAGGTGTTACAGCAAAGTGTACAGGGTATTACAGACCTTATCAGTGAGACCGCTATAATTAATCTTGACTTTGCAGATGTACAAACAGTAATGACAGGCAAGGGACTTGCACATATCGGAATAGGATATGGAGCAGGTGATAATAAGGCATTGGATGCTGTAAAAGCTGCCGTATCATCACCTCTTCTTGAAACCAGCATTGATAATGCAACTCATGTGCTTATATCCGTATCGGGAGATGTCAGCCTTATTGAGGCTTATGAGGCGACCGACTATGTGCGTGAGCTTGTAAGTGAAGAGGCTAATATCATATTCGGTGCTTCATGTAATGATAATGAGCCGGATACAGTAAAGATTACCGTGATAGCTACAGGAGTGACCACTTCAATAAATGATACTCCGGTGGGAGATTTGATAAGAGATGTCAACAGCAAGCATCAAAATGACGGTATTCAAAAAAGAAATGATTTGTATTCACAGAATATAAATAATATGAATAAAGTAGGTATTGAAAGACCTGTACCAAGCCAGCCTGAACAAAATAATTATATGAATAATACAGGAAGCTATACAGGTGAGAATTATTCCGATACTTATACCGGAGTTTATACCGGAAATTATTCTCAGTACCAAAATGATTTAAACAATCAGAATAATATAAATCCCGGAGTTCCAACAGGTATTCAAGGATTAAACGGACAAAGCTCAGCTAATCAAAATCCTAACAATCAGGGGCTGAATAATCAAAACTATAATGGAAATTACACATATGGACAGTCTCCAACTATAAAGCCGGTAAGACCTTATGGTGAGGCAAAAATAAATGTGCCTGATTTCTTAAAGAGAAAAAAATAAATGAGGACGGCTCTACCTAGACGCTTCAATAAAGGGAGGGTGTGACTGAAACGGTCATACCCTCCCTAAGCTTTGTTTTTATTGATTTTTCATATATAATTTTAAAAGTCCTTTAAGGAGCAGGCTGTCATCCACTACAATACTATGTGTACAAAGCGGTGCTACAAAGGGCGCAAGACCGCCTGTGGCGACTACATTTAATTTTTCACCAAGCTCTTCTTCCATACGGGAGATAATGCCGTCCATCATACCTGCATGCCCGAAGAGTATACCGCTTCGCATACTGTCAATAGTATTTTTGGCTATTACCTTTTTTGGAATATCCAGATTGACCTGTGGAAGCTGGGCGGTCTTTGAACTTAGAGTATCAAGCGATATACGAAGCCCCGGATGTATGATACCGCCTATATAATTTCCTTTACTATCTACAACCGATATGGTGGTAGCCGTACCCATATCAACAACAGCCAACGGAAGCGGATATTCATCCATAGCAGCCACAGCATCAACTATCATATCGGAACCTACGGATTTGGGATTGTCCATAATTATATTTAAACCCGTTTTCATACCGGATTCGACAAGCATACAATCTATGCCTATTATTTTTTTGACGGCTTTTTTAACGGTTTCATTTAGTGGAGGTACAACACTTGAAAGTATAGCGCCTTCTATATCTAAGGGGGTTACACCATAAATATCAAGTATTCCCTTGATATACATGGAATATTCAAGGTCCGTTCTGGTGGTGTAGGTGGTGATTCTTTCAAGAAAATATGTTTTGGTATTGTCGATACCGCCTATAACAATATTTGTGTTACCCATATCAATTGCTAATATCATAAAATTATCCTTCTTAAACAAGTAGATTTAAAACTTTTAAAACATATAAGATATTTTATGCAGTTTAAATTAAAAGCTTTATATTTATATAAAGTATACTAATCTCTATCCTTGCTTGCAATAATAAAATAGCGTATAATCTTTTAAGCATTATATCTAAAATAAAATTAAGATTTGTGGAGGCTTTATGCTGGAAAATAAAAATATATTACTTGGTGTGACCGGTGGAATAGCGGCATATAAGATTGCAAACCTTGCAAGTATGCTAAAAAAGCAAAAAGCAAATGTAAGGGTTATTATGACAAAGAATGCCTGTCAGTTTATAACACCGATAACATTTGAAACATTGACTGCGCAGAAGGTATATACAGATACATTTGATAGAGATTTTGAGTTTAAGGTAGATCATATAGAGCTTGGAAAATGGGCGGATGTATTTTTGATTGCTCCGGCTACTGCAAATGTAATAGGCAAGTTGGCAAACGGTATTGCGGATGATATGCTTACGACTACCGCACTTGCTATGAGATGCCCTTTAGTGGTGGCGCCTGCAATGAATACCGCAATGTATGAAAACAGGGCGGTAAAACATAATATTATGAAGCTTAGAACAAACGGTATGGAAATCATACTTCCCGCAAGCGGAGCTCTTGCCTGCGGAGATACAGGAGCCGGAAAGATGCCGGAGCCTGAGCTTCTTATGGAGTATATAAAGAGAGCTGCATATAAGAAAAAGGATCTGGCAGGTAAAAAGGTATGTGTAAGTGCAGGACCTACAAGAGAGGCTATAGATCCTGTAAGATATATTTCCAATAATTCCACAGGTAAGATGGGAGTGGAAATAGCAAAGATGGCGGCTTACAGAGGAGCTAAAGTAAGTCTGGTACTTGGACCTTCAAATGTATTTGTGCCTGATTTTATAAACAGAATAGATATAAAATCGGCAGAGGATATGTATGAAGAGATAATAAAGATATCGGATGCACAGGATATAATTATAAAGGCTGCAGCTGTAGCTGATTATACGCCGGCAAACTACAGCAGTGAGAAGATAAAGAAAAAAGAGGGAGATCTGACTATAGAACTTTCAAGAACCAAGGATATATTAAAGGAACTTGGTGAGAGGAAAAATAACAATCCCAAAAGACAATTTATCTGCGGATTTTCTATGGAAACAGAGAATATGGAGGAAAATTCCAGAAAAAAACTTGTAAGCAAAAATGTGGATATGATAGTTGCAAACAATTTAAAGGTGGAAGGTGCGGGCTTTGGTACCGATACAAATGTGGTTAGCATATTTACAAAAGATCAGGAAGTAATACTTGATAAGCTGTCAAAACTTGAGGTGGCAGAAAAGATATTTGATGAGATAGTGAGGAATTTTTAGTGAACTTTGGAGAGATAAGTAAGAGAAGAACATTTGCCATAATATCGCACCCGGATGCCGGAAAAACTACATTGACCGAGAAATTTTTGCTATACGGAGGTGCTATAAATTTAGCAGGAAGTGTAAAGGGAAAAAAGACAGCCAAATATGCGGTAAGTGACTGGATGGAAATAGAAAAGGAAAGAGGTATTTCCGTAACATCATCTGTAATGCAGTTTAACTATGACGGATTTTGTATAAATATCCTTGATACTCCGGGACATCAGGATTTCTCAGAGGATACATACAGAACACTTATGGCGGCAGATTCCGCTGTGATGGTAATAGATGCAAGCAAGGGTGTTGAGGCACAGACAATCAAGCTTTTTAAGGTCTGTGTTATGAGAAAAATACCGATATTTACATTTGTAAATAAGCTGGACAGAGAGGCGAGAGATCCTTTTGAGCTTATGGATGAGATAGAAAATGTGCTTGGAATCAGAACCTGCCCTGTAAACTGGCCTATAGGTTCAGGTAAAAACTTTAAGGGTGTATATGACAGACAGACAAAGCATATAAATAAATTTACACCTACACATGCGGGAATGAAGGAGGTCGATACACAGATTATCAATCTTGAAGACAGTAAGCTTGATGATTATATAGGGGTTGATTATGCGGATATACTTAGAGGGGATATAGAACTTCTGGACGGTGCCAGTGATGATCTTGATATGTCAAAGGTGTCTGTGGGAGAGTTAAGTCCGGTGTTTTTCGGTTCCGCTCTTACCAATTTCGGTGTGGAGACCTTCCTTGATCATTTTTTGAAAATGACTACTTCACCGCTTAAGAGAAAGACACATGAAGGCATGGTAGATCCTATGAAGGATGAGTTTTTCTCTGCATTTGTATTTAAAATACAGGCAAATATGAATAAGGCACATAGAGACAGAATCGCCTTTATGAGAATATGTTCGGGTGAATATGATGCCGGAATGGATGTTTTCCATGTGCAGGGAAACAATAAAAAAATAAAGCTCAATCAGTCCACTCAGATGATGGCTGATGAGAGAAAGATAGTTGAAAAAGCGTATGCCGGAGATATTATCGGAGTCTTTGATCCCGGCATATTCGGTATAGGAGATACTCTTACCACCGCAAATAATGTGGAGTTTGAGGGTATTCCAACCTTTGCACCTGAGCATTTTGCCAGAGTAAGACAGGTGGATACCATGAAGAGAAAGCAATTTCTAAAGGGTGTGTACCAGATAGCACAGGAAGGTGCAATACAGATCTTTCAGGAGTACAACACCGGTATGGAAGAGATAATAGTAGGTGTTGTAGGTGTGCTTCAGTTTGAAGTTTTACTCTACAGACTGAAAAATGAATATAATGTAGATGTAAAGCTTGATAAACTGCCTTATGAGCATATAAGATGGATTGATGAAACTTCCACTGTAGATATAGATAAGATACAGGGAACAAGTGATATGAAAAAGATCAAAGATTTAAAGAATCGTCCGCTTCTTATTTTTACACATCCATGGAGTGTAAGAATGGTGGAGGAGAGAAATGAAGGATTGGTTCTTAGTGAGTTCGGAAAGAACTAGGAAAGGAATTTTATGAGAAAATACAGACAGGAAATAGAGAAATTTATTGATGAGCATAGAGATGAGATGGTGGCTGATATTATCAGATTATGTTCTATAAACAGCCAGAAAAGTGAATATGTGGAGGGTGCTCCATTTGGTGACGGTCCGAGAAAAGCATTGGCTTTGGCACTTTCAATGGCTGAAAAATACGGATTTGATATTACAAATTATGATAATTATGCAGGTGCAATAGATCTGAATGATAAGGAAAAGGGACTGGATATACTTGCGCATCTGGATGTGGTACCTGAGGGTGAGGGATGGAGTGTTACGGCACCTTTTGATCCGAAGGAAGTGGACGGAAAAATCTATGGAAGAGGAACTTCTGATGATAAGGGACCTGCTGTTGCCGCACTTTTTGCACTTCGTGCGGTAAAGGAATTAAGTATTCCTGTAAAAAAGAATACAAGACTGGTGCTTGGTACTGATGAAGAATGTGGAAGCAGTTGTATAAAATATTATTATACAAAGGAAAAAGAAGCACCTATGACATTCTCACCCGATGGAGAATTTCCGGTGGTAAATATCGAGAAAGGACAGCTTCAGGGAGAGTTTTCGGCAGCACTTGAGGGTGACGGTGAAAAAAGGCTTGTCAGCATAAGCGCCGGAACAAAGGTAAATGTGGTACCTCCAAAGGCAAAGGCTGTTATAGAGGGCTTTAGCATTGATGAAGTTGAAGAAAAGGCTAAGGAAGTGACTGAGAAAACAGGTATTAAATTCACCTATGATTTGGTACCGGTTTTTGAAATAACGGCACTTGGAGCCAATGCACATGCATCCACTCCGGACAATGGAAACAATGCTATTACAGGACTTTTGGAATTACTTTGCAGACTTGATTTTTCACCTTCAAAGAAAATAGATACTATTAAAAGATTATATGCCCTTATGCCTCATGGAGATACAAAGGGAAAGACTATGGGCATTGATGTGGAGGATGATAGAAGCGGTGCACTTACACTTGTATTTTCAATGCTAAGCTTAAAGAATAATATACTTCACGGTTTCTTTGACAGCAGAATACCTGTAAGCGGTGATGGTGATAAGATATTAAAGACTGTAAGTCAGAAGTTTAAGGATATTGATATAGAGTTTTTAAATAACTCTGTGGTAAAGCCTCATGAGGTTGACGGAAATTCTCCTTTTGTAAAAACATTGCTCTCAATATATGAGGACTATACAGGACTTAAGGGAGAATGTATTGCAATGGGTGGAGGAACCTATGTGCATAATATTGAAAACGGTGTGGCATTCGGGGCGGTTTTCCCTGGAACCGATACAAAAATGCATGGTGCCGACGAGTTTGTGGTAATAGATGAGCTGTTGGCGGCTGCAAAGATATTTGCACAATCCATAGTGGAGCTGTGCAGTTAAGGGGGAGTATGGATTCTATTGTAAGTTTAAAATCCATGGGCAAGGTTTTTCATACAAAAAATGGGGATGTAAAGGCTCTGGATGATATAAATCTTGATATAAAAAAAGGTGAGATCTTCGGAATAATAGGTCTATCCGGTGCAGGCAAGTCCACCTTGGTCAGATGTATCAACTATCTTGAGATACCTACAGAGGGTGATGTATTCTTTGAAGGAAAAGGTTTAAAGACAATGACCGAGGCGCAGATAAGGGATGTCAGAAGGAATATGGGAATGATATTCCAGCAGTTTAACCTGCTCTCACAGAGAAATATATTAAAGAATGTATGCTTTCCTCTTGAAATCAGCGGAGTAGGAAAGGCGGAAGCTATAAAAAGAGCAAGAGAACTTTTAAAGCTTGTAGGACTCTCCGACAGGGAGAAGGCTTATCCTGCACAGCTTTCAGGAGGTCAAAAGCAGAGGGTGGCAATCGCAAGGGCTATTGCCACAAATCCTAAATTACTTTTATGTGATGAGGCTACATCTGCACTGGATCCTAAGACTACCAAGCAGATTTTGGAACTTGTAAAGGATATAAATAAAAATATGGGTATTACCGTAATAGTAATTACCCATGAGATGAAGGTTATTGAGAGTATATGTGACAGAGTTGCAATTATTGAAAACAGTAAAATAGCCGAGATGGGGAAAGTGGAGGATATCTTTTCAAATCCTAAGTCGGATATAGGTAAAAAACTTATATTAGGAGATGCGTTCCAAAGTAAGGAAATCGTTTCAGGAGTGAAGCTTCGAATAGAGTTTGACGGAAGAAGCTCCTTTGAGCCTGTACTTTCAAATATGATACTTTCATGCGGTATTCCTGTAAATATTTTATATGCAAAGACCAAGGATATAGGCGGTGCGGCAGTCGGACATATGATTATACAGATATCAGGTGAAGAAGAGGCTCTAAAAGTAAAAAGATATATGGACAGTATCGGCATGATTTATCATGAAGTGGAATTTGCGGAGGAAAAGGAGGAGATTGAATAGTATGACGGCAATGATTTTAAAAGGTCTGTATGAAACCTTACTTATGACTGTCGCTTCTTCATTATTTTCATATCTACTGGGTATTCCTCTGGGTGTTATTCTTGTAGTTACCGACAATACAGGTATAAAGCCCATGCCGAAGCTAAACGGTGTTTTGGGGATGATTATAAATCTGATAAGATCGGTTCCTTTTATGATTTTGCTTATTATGGTAATACCTTTTACAAGATTTCTGGTTCGTACATCCATAGGGCCTGTAGCGGTTATTCCGCCACTTGTAATAGCGGCATCACCATATATAGCCAGAATGGTGGAATCATCATTAAAAGAGGTGGATGCAGGGGTAATAGAGGCTGCCAAATCAATGGGAGCAAGCAATGCTCAGATAATATTTAAGGTGCTTTTACCTGAGTCAAAGCCGTCACTTTTAGTAGGTGCCGCGATATCTGTGACCACAATCCTCGGATATTCGGCTATGGCGGGATTTACAGGCGGAGGCGGTCTTGGAACTATTGCCATTAACTATGGATACTACAGATATCAGACAGATATAATGCTTATAACAGTGGCTATTTTGGTTATTCTTGTGCAAATAATACAGGAAATATTTATGAGAAGCTCAAAACGCTCCGATAAGAGAATCAGATAAAAGCTTATATGTAACCAGCTATAAAAAAAGACTATAAACATGCTTGTTATAAATTATTGACATAATATATTGTATGGTCTATATATTGTATAAGAAAAACATGGAGGAGAAAAAAATGAAAAAAAGAATTTTATTGGCATTAGGTTTAGTATCACTTCTTGCTTTGGCAGGATGTACAAAGAAGGCGGCAGATACCCCTTCAAGTGAGAGCGCAACAGAATCGGTAAGTGAGTCTGCAAGCGAGTCTGCAAGCGCAAGCAAGGAATTAAAGACTATTGTAATAGGAGCAACACCGGCACCACATGCAGAGATTTTAGAGGCTGCAAAACCGGTTTTACAGGAAGAGGGATATGATTTAAAGATAGTTGAGTACAATGACTATATTCAGCCGAATGTAGCACTTGATACAAAGGAATTGGATGCAAACTATTTCCAGCATTATCCATATCTTGAGAACTTTAACAAGGAGCATAATACAACACTTGTTTCAGCAGGAGCAATTCACTATGAGCCGTTCGGTATCTATGCAGGAAAGACAGCTTCACTTGACGCACTTGCAGACGGTGCAAAGATTTCAGTACCGAATGATGCTACAAATGAGGCAAGAGCCCTTCTTTTACTTGAGGCTAACGGTCTTATCAAGTTAAAAGAAGGTGTAGGTATCAATGCTACAAAGCAGGATATTGTAGAAAATCCAAAGAATCTTGATATACAGGAAATCGAGGCTGCTCAGGTAGCAAGAACACTTCAGGATGTGGATATTGCGGTAGTTAACGGAAACTATGCAATAGAGGCAGGTTTAAAGGTAGGCGATGCACTTGCAATAGAGGATTCAAAATCACTTGCAGCTACAACTTATGCAAATATCATAGCTGTAAGAGCCGGAGATGAGAAATCAGATGCAATACTTGCACTTATAAAGGCTCTTGAAAGCGATGCTGTAAAGAAATTTATAGAAAGCAAGTACAATGGTGCGGTTGTACCGATGTTCTAATCTTTTGCAATAAAAGACGGCTATAATTCAGGATAAATATATGATACTAAAGACTTCGGGGTTTAGCTTCGGAGTCTTTTTAATACAGTTTAAGATCTTTTTATTTGCAATAAAAAATAAATAAGTGCAAAATACCAAGAACTATAGTAAAATAAATATACAAATATAGTAAAATATAAGGAAAATAGGAGGGCATATTGTGAATTGTAAAAAATGTGATTCACCTGTAGAACAAAATGAGATGTTTTGTGCGAATTGTGGGGAGAAAAATCCTGATTTTAAAGAGGATGGCACTAGTGCATTTTCTTCCTATGACAATGGTGGAAAGAAGAAAAAGGGTGTAGCAAAAATAGCTATTGGTGTTGCCGCGGCATTGGCGGTAGCCGGTGTGGCATTTGCCGGAATAAATGTAGTAAGCGGAATATTTATTTCTCCTACAGATCAGTTTAAAAAGGCTGTAAGGAGTGACATAGATTCATCAGTATCTTTTTTAGGAAATGTTATAGATACGGCAAAGGAAAAATATAAATTGTATGAAGAAGGGATTGGAACAACAGGCAGAGTCAGTTTGGAAGTTTCACCTGAGGGAAAGTCTGCACTGGAATCCGAATTTCCATACTATATGAGTGAAATAAGCTGGCTTGATAATTTTACAATAAACTATCAGGGTAATATGTCGGAAAGCGCAGTTAGTTTTGATTTAAATACCTTGATAAACGACAAGGAATTTATGGATGCAAATCTATACCTTGATAATAAGGAGTTACAGGTAAAGTTACCTGATCTTTCAGATGATGTAATAACTGCTGATGCAGGCTCTTTGTCAAGCGAGTTCGGATATGGAAGTTCTGTTAGTTTATTTGATGTAATGGGTAAGAATATTGCTCTTATGAATGCTACTCCGGATTCAAAAAGGATAAACAAGATAACAGCAAAGTATACCGATATTATATTAAAAGGCATAAAGGATGTGGAGAGAACATCTGACAGTGTAAGTGCCGAAGGCATAAATGTAAAAGCAACAAAGCTTACAGCAAATATATCAGGTGAAGAGGCAAGGGATTTAAAGATTGAGGTTTTAAATCAACTGATTGCAGATGAAGATATAAAGGAAATACTTACAGGATATCAGGAAGTATATGAAAACATGCCGGGCAAAGCACTTAAATACGGTGACAGCGATATATACGGTGAGTTCATAGATGAAATCAAATCCGAGCTTGAGTTTGTTGAATACGATACCTTACATGATATTAAATACAGTGTATGGATCGGATCCGGAAAAAAGATAATGGCAAGAGAATTGCTTGTTGATGATAAAAAAGTAATGCTTTTAAAAACACCTAGGAAAGGTTCGGATATAGGTGTTGAGTTTACTTCTATGGAAGATAGCAGTGATATAAAATTCAGCGGAAAGGGCAAAATCAACGGCTCTAATATAGAGGGTGATTTTGTTTTGGAAGCAGGCGGTAAAACTGTTTATATAAAATCAAATAAATTCGACCTGAAAAAATTGGAAGAAGATAAGACTGATATAGAAGTGGAGCTGTCTACCTCAGCAGATGAGGAATACGGAGATTACAGTTTATTTGTTAAACTCTTAGGTGACAGCAAGAAGAAAACAATTACCGTTGATTTAAAGAAAAAGGGACAAAGTCTTGTAAAGATTGAAAGTTATGAAGAGCTGGCAAAAATGACAGGAATAGATGAACTTGACGGCAAGAAACTCAGTTCGGACAGCTATGCGGATATAATGGCATATATGGCAGGCATCAAATCCGATAAATTTATTGAGAAACTTAGAAAGACGGATATTCCTAAGGAATATGTGGATATACTTGAAAGTCAGCTTCCATAGAGATAGAGTACAGAGATATTATGAAGGCTGATTCTGTGGAAAGTAAGATAAATATAGTCGGCATAAAGAAAAAATACGGAAAGAAAGAGGTTTTAAAGGATGTAAATCTTACAATTCCTTTTTCAAGCTGTATAGGGATTCTTGGGGGGAACGGCAGTGGAAAGACCACCCTTCTCTCCATATTGGCAGGTATAACAGATGCCGATGCGGGAGCATTTTACTGCGAGGGTTTTGACCTTTTAAAAGATGTGGGCAGGAGAAGATTTCTGGTAGGCATTATACCGCAAAAAAATCCGCTTATAGAAGAATTGACATGCTATGATAATCTTAGACTATGGCATGATAAGGCTTATCTGGATACAGCTATAGGTACAGGTATGGTAAAAAAACTGGGTGTTACAAACTTTTTAAAAAGAAGAGTTGGTGAACTTAGTGAGGGTATGAAAAAAAGACTGTCAATAGCCTGCGCTGTATACAGACATTCTAAAATATTGCTTATGGACGAACCGAGTGCGGCACTTGATATAGCCGCAAAGAATGTAATATATAATTATATAAGGGATTTTGTTTCAGAGGGTGGTATAGTGATTCTGGTAACACATGATGAGGGAGAACTGAAGTTATGTGATAAACATTATATTCTAAGAGATGGAATGCTTTCAGAATATAATTTTGACGGAGATATTAAAAATCTTGCCGATATGATGGGTGATTAAATGTTTAGAGCTTATCTGAAAGTTCAAATAAAGAGATTATTAAGAGTACTTCCTATGGCGGTACTCTTTAATTTCATAATGATTTTAGGAATTTGTGCAATATTTGTTTTTACGATAGCTATACAAAGCCGCGGAGAAAAAAGAATAGGCGTAGGAGTGGTCGGCAATATAGAAAATAAATATATGAAGCTTGGAGTTGAAATGCTCAATAATATGGATGCTTCAAGATTTTCTGTAAAGTTTGAAAGCCTGGATGAGGAGAATGCCAAAAAGGCATTAAGAGAGGGCAGGATAGCAGGATATTTTAAAATAGATAAAGATTTTATCGAAGGATTGGAAAACGGTGAAAACAGACCTGTAATATATGTAAGCTCATCCGGAGGATTGATGAATGAATTGTCAAAGGAAGTGGCATCGGTATTTTCAGTACTTATAGTTAATTCTGAAAGGGTGATTTATGCGGTGGATGAATATTTAAGCGAGCATAAAAATGTATATGACAGAGAAACCGCCAATACTGAATTAAATATGAGTCTTTTAAAAAATGTATTTACAAGAGGAAAAATCTACAATATAGAAACGAAGGCTTTAACAGGGGAGGTATCGGTTAAAGATAATTATATCTGTGCTATGATAATTATCTTAACGGCATTATCGGGAGTGGGACTTGGCAGTCTTTTATCCGGAAAGAAGGATACATTGCAGGAAGTTTTAAAATCAAGAGGGCTTTCATATATATCTTCCATTATTTGTGAACTGATTACAGTAACTCTTTATATTCTGATTTTGATTATATTCGGATTTGGTATTTTTCTTCTTGCTATAAATTTTTTACAGGATGAAAGCTTTATAAGCCCTGATTATTTTGAGTTTTTTTGCAATATATTTGCAGTTTCAATTATGTTTGCTTCGATGCATTTATTTATATATGAGCTTATATATCAAAGAGTGACAGCTGTACTTACGGAGATAATACTTGGGATATCACTGTGCTATATAGGTGGCTGTATATATCCTTTAAGCTTTTTCCCGGATATTATACAAAAAATATCGGTATTTTTGCCTTCAACTGCCGGAAAGAATATTTTAATCAGTGGATTGGGATATAGGCTTGACTTGTTCTCATTAGCAGTGGTCTTTTTATATACTGTATTGTTTATGGGAGGTGTATATGTTTTACGATGTAAAAAATAATATACATACAGCAATAAAATGGTATATAACATTAAATAAAAGACTTTTAAGAAGATTTGAGTTTATAGTAATGCTTTTAATACTCCCGATACTTGTGCTTGGTATGATGGCGGTTTCATCAAGGAAAAAAGGTCTGCTTGATATAGGTATCGTGGTGGAAAAAGGCTCGGATAATGAAGTGAAGAGAGTTGCACATACTTTAATGGAGGGTGAGAGTGTAATTGATTTTTCCATATACGAAGAAGAGGAGCTTGCAAAAGAGGAAATACTTAAGGGAAAACTTGATGCTATATGGGTACTTCCACATTCCTTAGAAAGTATAGATAATGGTAGCATAAAAATTTATCAGACAGATAACAGTACCATAAAAAATATAGCAAGAGAAAAACTGTATTCGGCATTATATCCCTACATTGCGTATTCGGAGTATATAAAATATATGAATAAAATCAATGTATATGAAAAGGATATCTTGGATAAGTACTTTAAAAATATAAGTATAGACGGTGATTTTATAAAATTTGAAGGTCCGGACAGTGAAAACACCTATGATAAGCTTAATTATCTGACATATCCGATAAGAGGCTTTATGTGTGTATGGCTGTTTGTAGGAGTGATGACGGCAAATATATATTTTCTTGCTGATGAAAAAAAAGGACTCTTTTCAATGATGGATAAGCAATTAAAAAGAGTTGTGGCACCGGTTTACAGTGTGGGTATTTCGGTGAATATGGCTGTAGTGATGCTTGTTACATTGATTTTAACAAAGCAGTCAGGAGGTATTTTCAGGGAGTTGATAGGAATAGTAATGCTTTTAACTGCATTTATCATTTTGGCGGATATTCTTAAACAAAGCTTTGACTTTCATATACTTGAAGCTGTGATTTTGCCTTCTGTTTTATTTTTGATTGTTTTTGCTCCGATAATATTTGATATAAGGATGTTTGGAGTAGCGTATATATACAGGCTTAATCCTATATATTATTATCTGAATCTGATTAATGACAGAGAAGTTGTTTTTGAGTTTGCTGTATTTATTTTAGTGATTTTTATTTTAGATATTATATTTTATAAAATCAAATGTAAAAAATGAATAAAGGAGGGTATTGATGTTCTGTTCAAAATGTGGTGAAAAGGTGATGGACGGCTCTAAGTTCTGCGCAAACTGCGGAGCGGCTATAGGCGGCAATGCTTCGGGAGCCGGTATGAAAGTTGACTTAAATAAGTCCGGTGATTTGCCGCCTCAGGGAAATTACAGCAGTGCAGCGGCGAATAATCCTAAGAGGAATAAGCCCGGTAAAAAAAGACGGCTCAAGATGATTATTGTCATTATTCTTGCTTTATTATTGGCTGTTTTAACAGTAGCTACGGCTTTAGTTAAAGCGGGAATTATAAGTGTAGCCGTTGTGGATAATAAAACTAAAGAAAGAGTTTTTGATACCGATAGAAAATCTGAAATCGCAAAAGACGGGAAAACTGAAGATGATAAGAGTAGTCAGAATCAGGATAAAAAATCAGCCGGTAGCGATAAAAATGAGAAGTCTATTGATGAAAGTACAAAAATAAGTGAAAGGCAAACAGAGAGTATGTCAAGTGAAGCTGTTACCGAGCCGGTAAATAATGAGTATATTTTGCCGGAGAGCAGTACAAGATTATTGGAGAGAAAAGACCTCGAAAATCTAAGTGCAGAGCAGTGTCGCCTGGCAAGAAATGAGCTCTATGCCAGACATGGACGAATGTTTGATGATGCCGCTTTACAAAGTTATTTTGAGTCATGCAGCTGGTATCAGGGAAGTATACCGGCAGCAAATTTCAGTGATACTGTATTAAGTGAGATTGAAGTTAAGAACAGAGATTTTATAGTAGCCTATGAAAAGGAGAAGGGGTATATAAAATAGCAATGTATTAGTCTTTGAATATTGACTTAATATATATCAAGATATATACTGAATAAAAAAGGGCGGTGATTTTATGTTGACAGCAAAAATTTTTGAAAATGGGCGAAGCCAGACAGTAATATTGCCAAAGGAATGCAGATTTTTATCAGATGAGGTTTTGGTAAATAAGATAGGTGATATAGTGATATTATTGCCCAAAAGCAGCAATTGGGATTCTTTTGCAGCAGCTATAGATATGTTCTCAGACGATTTTATGGACGATAGGAGAATTTGAAATAGTACCGGATATTAAATTGGTGAATTGGGCGTAATACTTGTGTAGATGTATTTTTAAGTGGTGAAAGCCGGATAAGGTGATAATAAAAGCTGAGTAAGGCTATTTAGTCCTTGCATTTAAACGAAAAGTGTGGTATAGTGAATAAAATATGTTCGACAGGAAAGTGGGCCGAGGGGTCCACTTTTTTATGCATATTATGAAAGGATGGAAATGAGCAAAAGCGAAACTTATGTAAAAAGAACGGAAGAGTTCTTGGAAAAACTTAGCAGTGAATTGGATTTTGAGGTAGTGGATGTTGAATTTGTCAAGGAAGCGGGAGAACACTACCTGCGTGCATACTGTGACAAGGATGGCGGCATAGGAATAGAGGACTGTGCAGATATTTCAAGACATCTCAGCGACTGGCTGGATGAGAATGATTTTATTGACGAGGGGTATATTTTAGAGGTTTCTTCCCCCGGGCTTGGCAGGACTTTAAAAAAGGATAAAGATTTTCTAAGAGAGCTCGGAAAAGAGGTTGAGCTTAAGCTCTACAAAGCGAGAGAAGGTGTAAAGGATTTCGAGGGAGTACTTAAGTCATTTGACGGTGAGAATATCACCGTAGAAACAGAAAATAAAGATGAAGTCTTTACAAAAAAAGAAATTGCAAATATCAGATTAAAGATAGATTTTTGATGGAGGATAATACAAAGGATGAATAAGGAATTACTGGAGGCACTTGATCTCTTGGAAAAAGAAAAAAATATAAGTAAGGCGGCAATTTTAGAAGCGATTGAGAATTCTTTGATTTCTGCATGTAAAAATAATTTCGGCACAGCGGACAATGTAAAGGTAAGTGTAAATCCGGATACCTGTGACTATTCCATAATACAGGCAAAGGAAGTGGTGGAGACATTGGGAAATAAGCCTACCATCGAGGATAAGGCTACCAAGATATCACTTGCCGAGGCAAGGATGAAAAATCCTAATTTAAGTGTAGGTGATACCGTACTTGTACCTGTTATTTCAAAGGAATTCGGAAGAATAGCTGCCGGAGTTGCAAAGAATGTTATTTTGCAAAAGATAAGAGAAGAAGAAAGAAAAGTAATATTTAACGATTACTATATGAAGGAAAGAGATATAGTAAGCGGTGCGGTTACAAGATTTATGGGTAAGAATATTGCTATAAACCTTGGAAGAATAGATGCCGTGTTAGCTGAGAGCGAGCAGGTAAAAACAGAGGGGTTAAAGCTTGGAGACAGATTAAAGGTATTTGTGCTTGAGGTTAAGGACAATCCGAAGGGACCCAGAATATCAGTATCAAGAACACATCCCGAATTTGTAAAAAGACTCTTTGAGTCGGAAGTACCTGAAATCAGAGACGGTGTGGTAGAGATAAAGTCCATATCCAGAGAGGCAGGCTCCAGAACAAAGATTGCCGTATTCAGCCATGAGGCGGATATTGATCCTGTCGGTGCCTGTGTAGGTGTGGACGGAGTCAGAGTAAATGCGGTAGTTGAAGAGTTAAGAGGTGAAAAGGTTGATATAGTAAACTGGGATGATAATCCGGGTTACCTGATTGAGAATGCTCTTTCACCGGCAAAGGTAATAGCCGTAGTTGCGGATGAGGAGACAAAAGAGGCGGATGTAATAGTTCCGGATTATCAGCTTTCACTTGCAATAGGTAAGGAAGGACAGAATGCAAGACTTGCAGCCAGACTTACAGGATATAAGATAGATATAAAGAGTGAGAGCCAGGCAAGAGAACTGGGAGTATTTGATTCTTTAGACGGTAGTGACGATATATCTGATAATATGCCTGTTGATGAGGAGTATACAGAGGATAATGAAGGATTGGATGTTGGGGCAGAAAGCGAAGATGACAACGACATTGAAGAATAAAACACCTCAAAGAAAATGCATTGGATGCAATGAGTCAAAGCCTAAAAAAGAATTGATTAGAATAGTGAAGACACCTGAGGATGAAATACTTTTAGACAGTACGGGAAGAGCAAACGGTAGAGGAGCTTATATTTGTAATAATCTTGAATGTTTACAAAAGGCTGTAAAAACAAAGGGTTTAAACAGAGCATTTAAGATGAATGTAGATACGGATGTTTTAGTAAAGCTTAGTGAGGAGATGGCAGAGCTTGACAAAGGATAAGGTATTAAGACTGATAGGTCTTGCTATGAAGGCAGGAAAAGTGGTGTCAGGAGAGTTTTCAGTTGAAAAATGCATAAAATCAGGTAAGGCAAAATTGGTAATAGTAGCAGCGGATGCGTCTGAAAACACTAAAAAGAAATTTGAAGATAAATGTAAATTTTATAATGTTCCGATATTGATATATTCCACAAAGGAAGATTTGGGAATTGCTTTGGGCAAGGGGCTTAGATCATCAATGACATTGACTGAGGACGGATTTAAAAATGCAATATTAAAAATCACGGAGGAATGATAATTGAGAGTAAACGATCTGGCAAAAGAAATAGGCAAAAATAATACTGAGTTGATAGGATATTTGAAGGAAAAGGGCATATCAAAGGTTGCCATGTCAAATATTACAGCTGATGAAGAAAAAATGCTTAGAGAAAAATTTGATAAAATAGATGGAAATAAAGCGGTGAATAACAAAGAAAATATGGAAAACGACAGAACGGTAGAGACCAAGAAGGAAGTATCAGAAACAAAGAAGGAGGAAACTCCAAAGAAAAAGGTTGTTGTATTCAGACCACAGAATGCACAGCAGATGCCTACAAAAAAATCAGGCTCAAAATCAGCTCCGGCAGCAAAGAAAAACACAAAGAAAAATGCCGAAGCCGATGAGCAAAAGCAGCTTGTTAAGAAGAATGTAAATGAAGAAAAAAACAAGTCTGATATGCCAAAGGATAAAGAGATAAAGAAAGAAGAGAAGATAGCACAAGTGACAAATACACAAGAAGTGGTTACATCAAAAGAGTCTGTAAAGCAGGAGGTTTTAGAAACTTTAAAACAGGAAGTTGAAAAGGAAAAACAGCCTGAAACAGTTGCGGAAGCTTCAAAGCCAAGAAATGTCTATGCTGAGATGGAAGCTGCAAAGAAGGCAAAGGAAAATGCCAAGCCTATCAGAAATATCTTTAAGGAAAGAGAAGAAAGAGATAAGGCAAGAGGCAAGGATGCCCGTCCTCAAAACAAGGATAAAAAGACTTTTAATAAAGATAAGGACCAAAAGGGCAATTTTAAGAATGACAGAAATCCAAGGGGCAAAGACGGAGACAGAAATACAGACAGAAACAGAAACTTTGCAGGAAAAGACGGCAAGGGCTTTGCAGGTTCAAATGATAAGAACAGCAGAAATGACAGAAGCAAAGACTATGCAAAGGATGAAAATAACAGCAGAAGTTTCGGCAATAAGCAGCAGGGATTTAAGAAAAACGAATCATCGGGCAATGTAGCTGTACTTGACGGCTTAGGCAAGAAGACTACAAACAGAGTTAATAAAAACAACTTTAAAAACAATAAGAATGATAAAAAGCACAGAACCGAGGACGGACCGGCAAAGGGCAAGATAAGTAAGCATCCGTTTATAATGCCTACAAAGCAAAAGGTTGAAGAGGTACAGGATGATATTAAAGAGATTATTATTCCTGAGACAATTACATTAAAGGATTTTGCTTCAAAGCTTAAGCTTCAGCCTTCAACAATTGTTAAAAAGCTTTTCCTCAAAGGTCAGATAGTTACAATCAATACAGAGCTTACATTTGAGCAGGCTGAGGAAATAGCACTTGAGTATGATGTTATATGTACTATGGAGGAGAAGGTGGATGTTATAGGAGAGCTTCTTGCAGAAGAGGAAGATCCGGAGAGCACATTGGTTCCAAGACCTCCTGTAGTGGTTGTAATGGGACATGTCGATCATGGTAAAACATCCTTACTTGATGCTATAAGAAAAACAAATGTTACAAGCAGAGAGGCGGGCGGTATCACACAGCATATCGGTGCATATATGGTAAAAATCAATGGAGAGCCTATTACTTTCCTTGATACTCCGGGACATGAGGCGTTTACGGCAATGCGTATGCGTGGTGCTCAGGCTACAGATATTGCGATACTTGTTGTAGCTGCGGATGACGGCGTGATGCCTCAGACTGTAGAAGCTATCAACCATGCCAAGGCGGCGGGGGTTGAGATAATAGTTGCTATCAATAAGATAGACAGACCTGCCGCAAATATTGATAAAGTAAAGCAGGAGCTTTCAGAGCATGAGCTTATACCTGAGGATTGGGGCGGTTCAACCATATTTGTACCTGTATCCGCAAAGACCGGAGAAGGTATATCAAATCTTTTGGAGATGGTAATACTTACAGCAGAGGTAAAGGAGCTTAAGGCAAATCCTAACAGAAGGGCAAGAGGTCTTGTAATAGAGGCTGAGCTTGATAAGGGTAAGGGTTCGGTTGCAAGAATACTTGTACAAAAGGGAACTCTTCATGTAGGAGACTTTATTGCGGCAGGATCATGCTCGGGTAAGGTTCGTGCCATGATGAATGACAGAGGTATAAAGGTTAAGGAGGCTACACCTTCCACACCTGTTGAGATCCTTGGACTTGACAGTGTACCGAATGCAGGTGAAGTATTTGTAGCTACAGAAAATGACAAGGAAGCAAAGGCATTTGCCGCTACATTTATCTCGGAGAGCAAGAATAAGCTTATCGAGGATACAAAGGCAAAGCTTTCACTGGATGATCTTTTCAGCCAGATTAAGGCAGGAAATGTTAAGGAACTTCCGATAGTGGTAAAAGCCGATGTTCAAGGTTCTGTAGAAGCTGTGAAGCAATCCCTTACCAAGCTTTCAAATGATGAAGTTGCTGTTAAGGTTATCCACGGCGGTGTAGGTGCCATAAATGAAAGTGATGTGGTACTTGCAGCGGCAAGTAATGCAATTATAATAGGATTTAATGTAAAACCCGATCTCATGGCAAAGGCTACCGCCGAAAGAGAAAATGTGGATCTCAGACTTTATAAGGTTATCTATCAGGCGATAGAGGATATAGAGAGCGCTATGACCGGTATGCTTGAGCCTATCTATGAGGAGAAAGTTATCGGACATGCGGAGATCAGACAGATCTTTAAAGCATCAGGTGTCGGAAATATTGCAGGAAGCTATATACTTGACGGTAAGTTTGTAAGAGGCTGTAAGGTTAGAATCACAAGAGACGGAGAGCAGATCTTTGACGGAAATCTGGCATCACTTAAGAGATTTAAAGATGATGTTAAGGAAGTTGCTACAGGCTATGAATGCGGTCTTGTATTCGAGAAATTTAATGATATACAGGAATTTGACCAGGTAGAGGCTTATGCTATGGTAGAGGTTCCAAGAAGCTGACAGAAAGGAATGTATGAGAAAGAATAGTTTAAAGTCTACTATGATAAACTCAGAAGTGATGAAGGCTGTATCGGAAATCATAAGAGGAGAGGTAAAAGACCCGAGGGTTGCTCCTATGACAAGTGTTACAGATGCGGAAGTTACCACAGATCTTAAATATGCTACAATATATGTGAGTGTATTGGGAGATGATGAGCAATCAAAGAAGACATTGGCAGGTTTAAAATCTTCTTCAGGCTTTATAAGAAAGGAACTTGCAAGAAGATTAAACCTTAGAAACACTCCTGAATTAAAATTTGTTTTAGACGAATCATTGGCTTATGGTATGAAAATGGATAAGTTAATAGATGAAGTAATAAAAAAAGATGAGAAGGGCAATGAATAAACTGATAGAGCTTATTGAGAAATCAAAAAATATAGCTATTACCGGACATGTAAGTCCGGATGGGGATTGTACAGGCTCCACACTCGGTCTGTATAATTATATAACAGAAAATTATAAGGATAAGCAGGTAAGAGTATGCCTTGAAAAGCCATCAATGAAATTTTCATATATGAACGGGTTTGGACTGATAAGTGAGAACCCGTTTATGGATGCTGATTTAGTGGTATCTTTGGATGCGTCAGATAGAGAAAGGCTTGGAAGCAGGGGAGTACTGCTTGATATTGCAAAGGAAAGCCTATGCATAGACCATCATATTACAAATACCGATTTTGCAAAATTCAATATAGTGGAAGATTTTAGAAGTTCTACATGTGAGCTTTTATATACATTACTTGAAAAAGAAAAGGTAAGTGTAAATACCGCAATCTGCCTTTACACAGGCATAGTACATGATTCCGGAGTTTTTAAATATCAATCCACAACAAAAGAAACGATGGATATTGCCGGTGAATTGATAGCAAAAGGCTTTGACTTTACTAAAATAATAGATGATACTTATTTTAAGAAGGATTTTAATGCAAGCAAGCTTCTCGGTCTGGTACTTACAAATGCAAAACTTGAATTTGAAGGCAAATGCTGTTATGGTGTTTTGGACTTTGATACATGGAGTAAGTATATTTCAGATAAGAAAAAAATGGATGGAATCATAGACAATCTTAGAAATATCAATGGTGTGGAAATAGCATTATTTATGTATGAGACTGAAAAAAATGAATATAAAGTAAGCCTTCGTTCCATAAATAAAAATGTCAGCACTATCGCAGCCGCACTTGGCGGCGGTGGGCATATAAGAGCAGCAGGTGCTACAGTTTACGGAAATGCCGATGAAATTTTAAAAGACAAAATATTGCCCATGATTGAGAAAGAATTAAATGGCTAAGAATACTTATAACGGAATAATAAATATTTTCAAGGAAAAAGGCTATACCTCACATGATGTTGTTGCTAAAATGAGGGGTATTTTAAAGCAAAAAAAGATCGGCCATTCGGGCACATTGGATCCGGATGCGACAGGTGTACTTCCGGTATTGTTAGGCAATGCTACCGTACTGTCCGATATGTTGACGGATAAGTCAAAGGAATATGAAGCGGTACTTCTTTTGGGCGTTTCTACGGATACTCAAGATTCAACCGGAAATAAACTCAAAGAGAGTGATATTTCTTCTTTGACAAAGGAAAAGGTCAAAGAAGCGATAAATTCATTCCTTGGGGAATATATGCAACTTCCACCTATGTATTCAGCTTTAAAAGTAGGTGGAAAAAAGCTTGTAGATCTGGCAAGAGAGGGCAAGGAAGTTAAAAGAGAGCCGAGAAAAGTCTATATTTTTGATATTGAAATAATAGAAATGGACTTGCCAAGAGTCAGATACAGAGCTAAAGTATCAAAGGGGACTTATATCAGAACTTTATGTCATGATATTGGAGAAAAACTTTTGGTAGGGGGATGTATGGAGTCGCTTATCAGAAAAAGAGTGGATAGATTTGATGTAGATGAAGCAATCACTCTGAATCAAGTTGAAGCAGAGAGAGATAATATAGATAAAAGAATAATGAGCGTGGAGGAGTATTTTTCCTTCCTGCCCAAAATAAATACATCCCTTGAATTTGATAAATATCTGCATAATGGCAATAAATTAAAATTTGAAGAAAAGTATAGTGAAAGTGACTTATACAGAGTCTATGATTCTAATGACATATTTATTGCAATATATAAAAAGGAATCTAAGGAGCTAAAGCCATTTAAGATGTTTTTATAGACAGGTGATAATGTGATTACATTTATAAATACTACTGATATAAATATAACAGAGAAAACTGCTGTTGTTATAGGGAAGTTTGACGGTGAACATAGAGGACATAGAAAGCTGTTCAGAACTCTAAAGGAAGAGGCGAATAAAAAAGGTTTAAAAACCGTGGTCTTTTCATTCAGAACATTGCCGTCAAATATCGTAAGAAATAAAAATACCACACAGATTTTTACAAATGTGGAAAGAAGAAGAAAACTGGAAGAACTGGGGATTGACTATTATATAGAATATCCCTTTGATATGAATATTGCCAGACTGACAGGTGAAGAGTTTTTGGTGGATATTCTGATAGGTAAGCTTGGAATGGCGGAAATAGTTGCAGGGGATGATGCCGCCTTCGGTTATAAAAAGAGTGGAAATATCGAGCTGTTAAATAAATTATCAAAGAGCTTAGGCTTTGATTTAAGGATAATTACAAAGGAAAAAGACGATTTCCAAAATGATATAAGCTCCACTCTTATCAGGTCAAAGCTTGATGAAGGAGATATGGAAGAAGCCAATAAATTACTGGGGAGTGTATATTCCATCACCGGAACAGTGGAAGAAGGAAATAAAATAGGTGCCAAAATAGGCTTTCCTACATTAAACATTTTCCCACCAAAGGAAAAGCATCTTCCAAAGCCGGGAGTTTATGCTTCCAGAGTAAGAATCGGTGATGATGATACCATGTATTTGGGGCTTACAAATGTAGGTTCAAACCCAAGTATTGAAAACGATAAGAGAAATCATATTTACAGAGTGGAAACATATCTTTATAATTTTGATGCGAGCCTTTATGGTAGAGAGATTGAGGTATTTCTTTACAAGTATATAAGGCAGGAGATTAAGTTTCAAAGTCTGGATGAGTTAAAAAGTCAGATAAGCAAGGATAAAATAGAGGTTTTAAACTTTTTAAACAGTCAGGCAAAATAAATTTGTATTTTAAAGGAAGGTGAGCTATGGAAGATAAGGATTTATTTGAAAACGGCATTGTTGAGGAAGGTAATGTATCGGTTTCTATAACACTTGAGGATGATACTGTACTTGAATGTGTTGTACTGAATATTTTCAGTGCAGGTGAGAGAGAGTATATTGCTGTAATGCCTGAGGATGATAATGATGAAGGAACGGTATATCTTTACAGATATTCAGAGACAGCGGACGGACAGCCTGAGCTTACAAATATAGAGACGGATGAGGAATATGAAATAGTGGCAGATGCTTTTGACGAGCTTCTTGATGAAGAAGAGTTTGAAGATTTGCTTGGTGATGAAGATTTATAATTTTTTGATTGGAGCAATGTGGTACTTTAAAGTATTATATTGCTCCAAAATTTTAGAGAGAATATGAAAAAAGAATTGAATTATTTTTTAATTGACGGAAAATATGGCTGGAATCAAGAGGATTTTAAAAATCTCTGGATGAATAAAGGCGGTTGTGCCTGTGTAACAGCTTGTGACAGCTTTGTATATATGAGTAAATATCTTGGAAAAGATAATCTATATCCATACGATAAAGAAAACTTAAATGCACTTGATTATGTGGATTTTTCAAATAATGTAAAACCTTATCTCAGACCGAGATGGACAGGCATAGACAGGTTGGAGATATATGTGGACGGTATAAGCGACTTTTTAAAAGATATCGGAGAATATGGCATAAATTTGGAAGAATACTCGGGAGATAATGATATAGAAGATGCCATAAATGTGGTAAAATATCAAATAGATAAAAAGATGCCTGTACCGATGCTTGTGTTGATGCATAAAAATCCTAAATTCAAAGATTTTGTATGGCATTGGTTTTTGCTTACGGGATATGAAGAAAACAATGAAAAATTTATGGTAAAAGTGGTAAGCTATGGCAGCTATAGATGGTTTGATTTTAGAGAGTTGTGGAATACCGGGCATAAAAGAAAAGGTGGACTGATATTGTTTAATGATTAGTTACAGTTCAGGTATACCCTTTAGAGCTTTTGTTTTACAATCCTAATCGCAACTCTTTCTTAAAACTTCGCAGGATTTTACGCAGTCTGCGGAACTCGTTTGTTCGCTTGGGGAGCAGCGAACTACACTCAAACAAGTCCTCGACAGCTTAATCCTGCCTTGTTTTGCGAAAGAGTTAAACGCTACAAGGATTGTAAAATTAAAAGCCTCAAAACATATGGCACCTGAACTATAACAATGATTATAAATGATTTATATTATTTTAAGCTTAATTCACTTGACAATATCATAAATAAGGCATAGATTGGTATACAAAGCTTAAGTAGTTACTTTAAAAAGGATGGGAAAAAATGGATAAAAGAAATTTGACATTATTGACTGACTTATATGAACTTACAATGATGCAGGGTTATCATTTGGAGAACAATGCAAATGAAACAGTGATCTTTGATATGTTTTACAGATCAAATCCGAATAAAAACGGATATGCAATCTGTGCCGGACTTGATCAGGTAATAGATTATATTAAAAATCTGCATTTTGATGATGAGGATATAGAGTACCTGAGAAAAGTAAAATTATTTAGAGAAGATTTTTTGGATTATTTGAGAGATTTTAAGTTTACAGGTGATATCTATGCTATACCTGAGGGAAGTGTAATATTCCCGAGAGAGCCGCTTGTAAAGGTGATTGCTCCGATAATGCAGGCACAGCTTATAGAAACAGCATTGTTAAATATTATAAATCATCAATCACTTATTGCTACAAAAGCGGCGAGAGTGGTTTTGGCGGCGGATGGCGACGGTGTAATGGAGTTCGGACTTAGAAGAGCACAGGGACCTGATGCAGGTGTTTATGGTGCAAGAGCCGCTGTTATAGGAGGTTGTGTAGGTACCAGCAATGTTCTTTGCGGAAGAATGTTTGATGTTCCCATACTTGGAACACATGCACATAGCTGGATAATGAGCTTTCCGGATGAATTGTCCGCATTCAGAACCTATGCAAAGACCTTCCCTACAGCATGTACACTTCTTGTGGATACTTATGATACATTAAAATCGGGCGTACCGAATGCTATTACAGTATTTAAAGAAATGAGAGAAGCCGGAATACCGCTTAAAAATTACGGTATAAGACTTGACAGCGGAGATCTTGCATACCTTTCAAAGAGAGCCAAGGAGATGCTTGATGAAGCCGGATTTAATGATGCTATTATTTCAGCCTCAAATGATCTGGATGAAAATATCATCTCTTCTTTAAAATTACAGGGTGCAACCATCAATAAATGGGGTGTTGGAACTAATCTTATTACATCAAAGGATTGCCCTGCATTTGGAGGTGTATATAAATTGGCTGCGGTTATGAATGAAGATACAGGTGAGTTTATACCTAAGATAAAGCTGTCTGAGAATGCGGAAAAGATTACAAATCCGGGAAATAAAAAAATATACAGGATCTATAATAAGAAAACAGGAAAGATAATAGCCGATTATATATGTCTGGAAGAGGAGAACCTGTCCACAGAAGAATCACTGATGCTTTTTGATCCTGTGGAAACATGGAAAAGAACAAAGTTAAGCGCCGGCTCATTTGAAACAAAGGAGCTGTTGGTGCCTATATTTAAAAATGGAGAATGTGTATACAAGTCTCCATCTGTTATGGAGATAAGAGAGTTTTGTAAAAAAGAGCTTGACACCCTTTGGGATGAGTCAAAGAGACTTGCATATCCTCATGAGACCTATGTGGACCTTTCACAGAAATTATGGGATATGAGATATGAGCTATTACAAAAGTATAATTATCAGGAGTTATAGTTTTAAGCAGTAAAAGAAAGAATATTATGATACAGGAAATATATCCGAAAGTATTTTATCCTGAATACAGGAGAAAGAAAGCCACCAAGGAAAATAATAAAAAGTCATTTGTTTTACATTTTGAATACAATAAAATAATGCTTATAAAGGATGCTTTGACAGGTCAGATAAGTATTCCGAGATTTGAAAATCTGGAAGATGAGGATGAAAATATATATGAAAAATCCTATTATGTAAACTCTGTGGATGATGAAGAATTTTATCTGGTGGAGGATATGAGTTTGCCGGAGTTTGGGGGATTTTATCTGGAAGGTATACATGCTTTGCGTGAGTTTGAGCCAAGATATCAGGCTTTTGCAAGTGTAAGCGCCTCACAGGTGTACAGATGGTTGCAAAGCAGAAAATATTGCGGATATTGCGGAACAAAGACTGAAAAATCTCTTACGGAAAGAGCATTGATATGTCCGAAATGTAAGTATATAGAATATCCTAAGATATCTCCTGCCGTCATAGTGGCAATCAGAAACGGTAACAGGCTGTTACTGACAAAGAATGCAAAGGGTGTATATAATTACTATGCATTGGTGGCAGGTTTTGTAGAAGTCGGAGAGACTCTTGAAGATGCGGTAGCCAGAGAAGTAAGGGAAGAAGTGGGTTTAAAGGTAAAAAACATACAGCCTTATAAATCACAGCCTTGGTCTTTTTCCGATACCATAATGCTGGCATTTATTGCAGACCTTGACGGAGATGATAAGATTACCTTACAGGAGGAGGAATTATCTGAGGCAAGATGGTTTGAAAGAGAAGATGTACCTGTTCTGCCTTTCCACATAAGTGTGGGGCATGAACTTATTCAAAAATTCAGAGACGGGGAAATATAAAAAGTCGGGGAAACCCGACTTTTTTATGGCAGTTTATATGGATAAAAGGGCATATTTCTTATAATGCCATATAGTATCAATATAACTATTAAAATTATCATGATAATATTTTCTACAGCAGTTGTTTTTCTTTGACCTGTTAATATATATCTTATCTGATAAAAAGCATAGTAAAGAGCTATGATAGGAAAAAGGAAAACAAGTATTTGATTATAGAAAAATGCCGACCTGATATCTCCATGTGAGAGCGAGACACACATCCTGCTTACTCCGCAACTCGGACAGTCCAGATGAGTTATTGTTTTAAACATACAGGGGATTCGTATATGTATTGAATATAGTATATATAAAAAGATACCAAGGCAAATAATTGCAATGGTATCTTTTATTGTCCTTTTGATTCGATTCGGCATATTAATTAAAATGTAGTTTTATTAATATTATTCTGAGAATCTGCAAGTTTATTTATGCTGTCCTGCATAAGAGCATATGTAACGATTGCAAGACCGAAGATTGAAAGCACAACATAAAGAACCGGACGACTCTCTGCCGCTCTGCCTGCTTCTATAGACTTTTGATCTAAAAGAGTTCCTGCCTTGTAAGCCCAGTAAATGAAATATATTCCACAGGTAACAAAGCTTAATACTATAACGAGAACCGGTGACATAGCATCAGGATCTCCTGAGATAGTATTGATATCATTAATCAGGCAATACAGCCAATAGATACCATAGATGCCACATGTAACAATAGATAAGATTACACATGTGACAATATTTTTACTCTCTAAAGAATTCATAAAAATACTCCTTTCAAGCTAATGGTAAGTATGCTGAATATTAAGGAAAACATACATACACCATCCTAATAAATCCTAGAGAAGTCTATCAAAAAAACATAATCTAGTAAATAGTATAAATGTAATTGTAATATTTTATAAAGAATAATGTAATAATGCTATGAGAAGTTCGATTTATAGTCCACTTGTATTTAATAAATTGCCATATATCCATATTCTATAGACAAAGTTTACTTATTTCACTATGCTTAATCTAAACAAATATATTTGTATTTTATTAAGGGAGGTGCTATATGAATGTAATCTATCAAAATGATGACAGTATTGACTCGGACAGTGCACTGATAAAAACGCATAGTAAATTTGAAGATTTAGAAAAACTTTTAGAATATGTAAGGGCTTATAATAATAAGCTGAATGTAAAAAAAGATGATCATCTTTATCAAATTGCTATCAATAAGTTTATAAGATTTTATTCGGGGGCAAAGCTTGTATATGCACAGACTGAAAAAGAAGAGTATCATATTTCAAAAAGGCTGTATGAGCTTGAAGAAATCTTGCCTGTACAGTTTGTCAGAGTATCAAATTCCGAAATCATAAATCTTGATTATGTCTCACATTTTTCAATGAGTGTGGGAGGGATTATAAATATTGAGTTCAAAAACGGTACAATGACCAGCTCATTAAGAAGATATCTAAAAAAAATAAAGGAGATTTTATATCATGAAAAATAAAATTATAAATAGAGTAATAGTTGGAATATTTATAGGAATTGATATAGGCTTATTTATATCTATGCTGTTTTCATACTTATCAGGCAGCGGAGCCTATCAGCCGGCGCCGAATAAATTTTTGGAAGCATTTCCAAATGAGATCATGGCAATGCTTGTATCTGTTTTTATATGGGCAGCGATAGGTACATTGTTCTCGGTCACAAGCCTTATATTTACAGATACTGAATTCAGTATAAGTAAAATGACTGTTTCGCATTGTATTATAAATTATGTGATTTTTATTCCTCTTGCAATACTTGCATGTTGGTATTCATTTAGTATCGCAAGTTTGCTTTCATTTACAATAATATATATTTCAATATATTTTATAATCTGGCTTATATTTATACTTATAAATAAAAAGCATGTGGAAGAAATCAATGAAAGACTTAAGAAGTCATAATTGCCGTAAAAATATCTCTTATAAATGGATTAACTATTGCTTTGTAATAGCTCATATGTTAAAATACTGTAGTTGTGAATAAGGCGATGGTCCTCTGGAAGAAATTTTAAGAACATCAAAATAATAGGAGGTTTCACATGAATGATTTAATAAGAAGTATTGAGGCAGAGCAACTTAAGGCAAGTGTTGATGATTTTAGTGTAGGTGATACAGTAAGAGTACACAACAAGATCCGTGAGGGTAACAGAGAGAGAATCCAGATTTTTGAGGGTACAGTTATCAAGAGACAAAACGGCGGTGCAAGAGAGACTTTCACAGTTAGAAAGAACTCTAACGGTATCGGTGTTGAGAAGACATGGCCATTACATTCTCCATCTGTTGACAGAGTAGAAGTTGTAAGAAAAGGTAAAGTTAGAAGAGCGAAATTATATTATCTTCGTGACAGAGTCGGTAAGGCTGCCAAGGTTAAAGAGGCAGGCGTAAGATAATCTGAACTTAATATTTTAGGCTGCTACATATGTAGCAGCCTTTTTTACATAAATCTGAATAATCCGATAACCTTTCCGAGAATAGAAACTTCTTTTACCAAAATAGGTTCCATAAAATCATTCTCGGGCTGGAGTCGATAGAAGTTTTTTTCTTTATAAAATGTCTTTACAGTGGCTGAGTCTTCCACCAAAGCAACGATAATATCACCGTTTTTGGCAGTGTTTTGCTTAGATACAATAATTTGATCACCATCATGTATGCCTACATTTATCATGGAATCTCCCTTTACCTTGAGCATAAATATATCTGTATTAGGCAATAACTCGCTTGGAATAGGAAAATAGTCTGTGATATTTTCAGATGCGAGTATCGGCATACCGGCAGCGACAGTACCGACCATAGGTACATTAACGACCTCTCTTCTGGTGAGGTTAAAACTGTCATCGGTAATCTCTATAGTCCTTGGCTTGGTAGGATCCTTTCTGATATATCCTTTCTTTTCAAGGCTGTTTAGATGAGCATGTACGGAAGAAGTGGACTTAAGTCCGACAAGTTCACCTATTTCACGAACAGATGGCGGATATCCCTTGTTTAAGATGGAATCCTTAATAACATTAAATATTTCTTTTTGCTTATCAGTCAGTGTATCCATCGAATCTCCTTTATATATTGGTATATTTACATATATCCTAACATATGTTCGAGTTAAAAGCAAACAAAAGTTCGAGAATATTGGAATATAATAAGATAAAAATAATTTAATGAAATAAAAAAAGCCTTGAAATCAAGACTTTTAAAAGTGGAGATGACGGGAGTTGAACCCGTGTCCAAAAAACAATTCCCTGTTCTTCTACTATTATAGTTGCTTGTTAAAATTCCCCTTTAAAACAGTCAAACAACAAACTGCAGAAAAGAGTAGCTTCATAATACATCTATATACTCAAAGCTTTGTATATAAGGTTTCTCACATAAGTCGATACAGATTCTGTAAGTGTGAGTGCTTACAGGTCTGCAACTGCCTTAGGCAGCGTATGCTAAATTATCTTCAGCGTTTATATTTAATTTTGCCATTTAACGCATTGCATACGAATAGCTTCACCAGCTGCATGTTCCCTGTCGAAACCGGTACATCCCCAAATAAATGTAAATACAGCGTTTACACTCGATATTCTAGCATATAAAAAGAAAAATACCAATTAAAATTTTCTTACATCATAAATAACCGGTTATAGGCTATATGTATAATGTAAAACTTTACTTTTAGTATAAATTATCTTACTATAGTAAAACGAAAAGAGTTATAAGATGGAAAGAAGAGAAATGTTCAATATAGATATAAAACTTACAAAGGATGATGAGTCGGAGGTGCTTAGGTATCTCCAACATAACAGCAAAGATATAGATGAAAACCTGCATACACAGGTGCTCGAATGTATGGAGAAAATAAATGCCGTAGCAAAGCCTAATTTTGTTTTCAGAGAATGGGAATTGGAAAATAAGGGAGAGTTTCCGGCTGAGCTGGACTTTTTTGTGGGAGAAAGCATAAAAAAACATATAAAGGATTGCCATAAGCTGATTTTGATGGCTGCCACCATAGGTGTAGGCGTTGACAATGCAATAAGAAAAGAAGAATTAAAAAATGTGGCAAATGCGCTTATTATGGATTCCTGCGGCTCAACTCTTATTGAGGCTGTATGTGACAGTATAGAAGCAGGATTTAGAGAGCAATATTTAAAGGAAAATAAATATTTGACATTCAGATTCTCGCCGGGCTATGGTGATTTGCCTATAACCATACAAAGGCAGTTTGTAAATGTGGTAAATGCCACAAGGAGGATAGGTGTGAATGTCAGTGACAGCGGCATAATGTTACCAAGAAAATCGGTAACAGCAATAATAGGAGTCAGTGACCAAAAGCTTGAAACATTAAAAAAGAGTTGTGCGGGATGCAATCTTTTGAAATCCTGCAGGTACAGAAAAATAGGAGTCAGATGTTATGCATAAATTGTTTATACTTGACGGGGCAATGGGTACAATGCTCCAGGCAGCCGGAATGAAGGCGGGGGAGCATCCTGAGGTCTTCGGATTTGACAATCCGGATATAGTTAAAAATATACATTTAAAATATATAGAATCAGGCAGTAATGTAATATATACAAATACCTTCGGCGCAAATGCACATAAACTTGAAGGATGTAAGATAGATGTGGATACCGCTATAGCTACAGCTATGAAATCAGCCAAGGAAGCTGTGGCAGAGAGTAAAGAGCAAGTAAAAGTGGCACTTGATATCGGACCTATAGGAGAGCTTTTGGAGCCGCTTGGAGTACTTAGATTTGAAGATGCCTATGAAATATATAAGGAAATGGTGGTAGCAGGAGAGAAATACGGTGCAGATATTATTATATTTGAGACCTTCACCGACCTTTATGATGTAAGAGCAGGTGTACTTGCCGCAAAGGAAAATACAAATCTTCCTGTATGGGTGACTATGACCTATGAAACAACCGGAAGAACCTTTACCGGAACAAAGATAGAGTCAATGGCTGTTACACTTGAAGGACTGGGAGTGGATGCTGTAGGCTTTAACTGCTCTCTGGGACCAAAGGAGATATTACCGCTTGCAAAAAAACTTAAGGAATGGACCAATCTGCCCATTATAATAAAGCCGAATGCAGGACTTCCAAATCCGTCAACAGGCGAATATGATCTGCTTGCAAGCGATTTTGCAAAGTTGATGGCTGATTTTGGCGAAATAGGAATAGAATATGCGGGAGGATGCTGCGGTACCTCACCTGAATTTATCAGTGAGTTAAAAAAAGAGTTTGAAAATAGAAAGTTCTCCAAGATAAAGCCCATAAAAGTAAAAACCGGTATATGCTCCGGAAATGAAATGGTTGAGTTAAACGGTGTAAGGGTTGTAGGAGAGAGATTAAACCCTACAGGTAAGAAAAGATTTCAGGAAGCACTTTTAAACCATGAGATGGAGTATATATGTAAGGTTGCAATAGAGGAAGAGGAATCGGGAGCCGATATACTGGATATAAATGTGGGTGTTCCGGGCGGTGATGAAGTTGCACTGATGATAGAAGCCGTAAAGGCGGTACAATCTGTAGTTAATATTCCTTTGCAGATAGACTCATCAAATCCTGAGGCGATAGAGGCGGGACTTCGTGTATACAACGGTAGAGCGATTGTAAACTCTGTAAATGCGGAGGATGAAAGACTTGACCTGATACTGCCAATTGTTAAAAAATACGGTGCGGCGGTTATAGGACTTGCACTAAATGAGAACGGCATACCTACTACAGCACAGGAAAGATTTGATAATGCAAAACATATACTTGATAAGGCAATTGAACATGGGTTAAAGAAAGAGGATGTGATCATAGACTGCCTTACACTTACAGTTTCAGCGCAGCAGGATCAGGCAAAAGAAACACTTGAGGCAGTAAGAAGGGTAACAAGGAAGCTTGGACTTCATACAACTCTGGGTGTAAGCAATATTTCCTTCGGTCTTCCGGCAAGAAGTCATATTACAGAGAACTTCCTGATACAGGCAATGTATGCAGGACTTGATCTGCCCATTGTAAATCCGAATATTGAAGGCATTATGGATGCAATTTATTCATTTAAGGTGCTTTCAGGTGAGGATAAGGATTCTGCGAAATATATCGACAGATTTGCAGCTGTAAAAGCCGAGACCAAGATTATACAGGTATCGGCTACAGGGGAAGTTACAAAGGAAGTGGTACAGGATGCAATATTAAAGGGGCTAAAGGAAGAAACCTATAATAATGCAAAAAAACTTTTAGAGAGCCACAGTGAACTGGAGATAATAAATGAGTATCTGATACCTGCACTGGATAAGGTAGGTGATTTGTATGAAAAGCAGATTATATTTTTACCACAGCTTATAAATGCAGCCAATGCCGCAAGCAGTGCCTTTGAGCTTATCAAAGAGGAGATAGCTAAAAAGGGCGATAAGAATGTAAGTAAGGGAAAGATAGTGGTATGTACCGTAAAGGGAGATATACATGATATCGGTAAAAATATAGTCAAGGTAATCTTAGAAAACTATGGTTACAGAATGATAGACCTTGGAAGAGATGTGGATATTCAAAGGGTTGTGGACACAGTAATCAGAGAGGATGTAAAGCTTGTAGGGCTTTCGGCACTTATGACTACAACATTGCCTGCGATGAAGAGCACTATCGAGGAGATAAGAAAGGTATCAAATGATTGCAAGATATGGGTAGGCGGTGCGGTGCTTACCAAGGAGTATGCGGATGAGATGGGAGCGGATTTTTACGCACCTGATGCCAGAAGCTCGGTAGATATTGCAAAGACAGTTTTAGGATGATAAATTATGGAAAATATTAGAGAATATTTAAAGAATAATGTATTGCTCTTTGACGGGGCAATGGGAACATATTATGATGAACTGACAGATGACGGTATCGGATGTGAACTTGCGAATATCAAAAACTCCGAGCTTATAAGGGGAATTCATAAGGAATATATAGAAGCAGGTGCAAAGGCTATACTTACAAACACATTTGCCACAGGCATAGATGCATTTCTTGGTGACAGAGATTTACAAAAAAAGGTGATAAATGCAGGTATTGATATAGCAATTGAAGCCGCTAAGGAAGAGGCTTATGTTTTTGCCGATATGGGCTCTTTAAGTGCGGACAGCAATAATGCGGCATTTGAAGAATACAAGATTATAGCTGATATATTTCTTGAAAAAGGAATAAAAAATTTCTTTTTTGAAACAAGAAACAGTACTATAGGTTTAAAGTCAATAGGTGAATATATCAAGGAAAAATCGCCGGATTCATTTATAATAGTTTCATTTGCAGTTATGCCAGACGGATATTCAAGTGAGGGATATTATTATAAGACTATGTTTAAGGAGATTTGTGAATCGGGTTTTTTTGATGCTGTGGGATTAAACTGTATGACCGGAGCCAATCATATGGCAAAGCTTTTAAAGGATGTAAATACAGAGGGCTTATACCTTGTAGCAATGCCGAATGCAGGCTATCCGATAGTAAGGGATAACAGAATATATTACGGTTCACTGGCAAATTATTTTGCGACTCAGATTGAGGATATACTTGATATGGGTGTAAATATAGTGGGAGGCTGTTGCGGAACCACTCCAAAGCATATAGAACTGCTTAAAAAGAGTATGAGCGGAAAACTCATAAAGCCCAGAAGAGCTATAAAGCAGGAAAAGGGCATAACACAAAATATCAGATTAAACAGATTTAAAAACAAGCTTGAATTGGGGCAAAAGGCAATAGCTGTGGAACTGGATTCTCCGATAGATACAAATGTAGCCAAGTTTATGGAGAATACAAAGAAGCTGAAGCTTGCCGGTGCGGATATTGTAACCATTGCGGATAATCCTATAGCCAGAGCAAGAATGGACAGCTGTTTGCTTGCATGTAAGGTGAGAAATGAGCTTGATTTTGATGTACTTCCTCATATGACTTGCAGAGACAGGAATGTTAATGCAGCCAAGGGATTATTACTTGGTGCAAGTGCTTTTGGAGTTGACAATGTACTTGTAATTACAGGAGATCCGATACCGAATGCTCAAAGAGATGAGATCAGATCGGTATTTGAGTTTAATTCAGTGAAATTTGCAAACTTTATCAAATCTTTAAATGATGAGGTATTTGAAAGCCCTATGAATATATGTGCGGCTTTAAATGTAAATTCAAGGAATTTCAGTGCGGAACTTAAGAAAGCGAAAAGAAAGCAGGAAAACGGTGTAGAGGTACTCTTTACACAGCCTGTTTTGACAAAGAGAGCTGTTGAAAACTTAAAAACAGCCAGAGAAAATCTTGATATTAAGATAATGGGAGGAATCATTCCGATTGTCAGTGAAAGAAATGCCAGATATATGCAAAGTGAAGTAAACGGCATATATATTACAGATGATATTGTAGAAAAGTATATCGGCAAGGAAAGAGAAGAGGCTGAAGAAATTGCCCTCTCTATGTCAAAAGAGATAGCAAATGAAATCTATGATCTGGTGGACGGATATTATCTTATCACCGTTTTAAACAGGGTGAGTCTGATGGAAAAGCTTATAAAAACAGTAAAAGAGGTTTGTGAAAACCGATAATATTTAAAAATTCGACTTCATAGAGTGAGCCGGCATAAATGTTATAATATAATCCTGTGAGTTGAGTTCAAATCACAGGATTATATTATAACTCAGGCTCTAAGTTTATTGACACATAATTTTAATATCTCAAAGGTTTTATTGACCTCATCTTCCGTATTGTACTTACTAAGTGTGAGTCTAAGGGAGGATGAGGCTCTTTTTTTATCATTTGAAATAGCCATTATTACATGTGAGGGATCTATACTTCCTGTGGTGCAGGCTGAGCCAAGAGAGGCACAGATACCGTTTTGATTTAATAAAATTAGGAGCAGTTCACCGCTTATATTTTCAAAGTAGATATTTATGTTATTAAAAAGTCGGTTATTTATATCACCGTTTATATGAGAGCCTTCGATATTTTCAAGTATTAGAGAAAGCAACTTATCTCTGAGAGATTTTACATATAAGCTGTCTTTTTCTAAGGACTCATAGCAGTTTTTCAAAGAATTTGCCATAGCAATTATACCGAAAGTATTTTCAGTACCGGCTCTTCGATTTCTTTCCTGACTGCCGCCATGTATTAAAGATGTAAGCTTAATACCGGATTTGATATATAAAAATCCTATGCCCTTTGGTGCATGGAATTTATGCCCGCTTGCACTGAGTAAATCTATATTAAGCTCATTTACATCTATTGACAGATGCCCTACAGCCTGTACCGCATCTGTATGAAATAAAACATTGTGCTCACGGGCAAGCTTTCCGATTTCTTTAACAGGTTGTATCGTTCCTATTTCATTGTTTGCAAACATTATACTGATAAGAATAGTATCCTCTCTTATAGCGTCTTTAAGTTCATTTATATCAATAATACCTTTTTCATCAGTACTTAGATAAGTAATTTCATATCCTCTTTTTTCAAGGTATGAGAGTGTATGTAGCACAGAGTGATGCTCAATCTTTGAACTGATGATATGTTTCCCCTTATTTTCCATAAGTTCACATGATTTTAGTATTGCCCAGTTATTTGCTTCACTGCCGCCGGAGGTAAAATAGATTTCATTATATCTTGCACCGAGGATATCCGCTATCATCTCTCTTGCATCTTGTATATCAGCCTTTACATCATTTGCCATAGAATAGCTTGATGAAGGATTTGCATAGTTTTCCAATAAATATTTTTTTGCTATATCAAAAGCCTCAGGATCCACCTTGGTGGTGGAGGCATTGTCCATATATATCATAGTACTCCAATCTTTTTGTAAAAGTATGGCACGTAATCCTTTATTAAACAGGTTATATCCGCATCATACAGTATAAATAGTATTAACAATAAAATAGTAAATGATTGAATTTGAATTGACAAGTACAATATGAGTATTGTATAAAAAATCTATAGTTTAAATAGAGGTGATTATGGGCTGGAGCGTAGATATTTTAAGGAAAAACGGAGAAGGAAATATTCAGGATATAAAAAATATAATAAATATATTTATGTCAAGAGGCTATACGAACTGTGGAGCATATGATAATAGAAGTTATTATAGTCTTTCAATAAATAAACCCATGTTTGATGATGAACTACCATATTATTTGCAGGATAAATCGGACAGTATTCTTGCAAATGTAGATTTAATACCATCAGATGACTGGTGGTCTAATGTGAGGATAAAGGATTTTCCTGAAAAGTTTAAAGGTTATAAAGATTATTTTGACTTTGAAAAAATATCGGGTAGATCATTTATGCTGTTAAATTTTTTTCATGAATATTTTAAACTTGTACCGGAGGATGTACTCTGGAATTGTTATTCAAAGGATAAACATTTTTATACTAAAGCTGATATAGACAGGATTTATAATAAAAAAGAGTGGACTGCCGAATGGATATATACCGATCCGGATGAGCGTTTGATATAGGGGTGATTATGAGATACGAAGGTAGAATACTGGGTAAAGCCGGTGTCAATAAGATGGAGGCAGCATATATATTAGTTCATATTCTTATAGATATGGGACATAGTATGAGATTTTCTATTTCTAAGGAAGAGTATAGTATATCATATATGAAAGAAGAGAATGATATTTTATTCTTTGAGGATGCAGAGCATATGATAGAGGTGTACTCCTATCAAAGAAATATGGAAATACCTACTGAAAGGGCAAATGAAACGGGGCTTGAAACATATTATCGTTTTTCAAATATATTCGGGAAAGAACTTATTATTTTGGAGCTGTTACATAGATATTTACAAGAGCATCCAAATGATATCTTTTATGTGGATAATGGGAGATATTATAATAAAGCGATGATGGACAGTATTTATAATGGTAAACCTGATAAAAACTGGATATACAGATCTTCATACAGTATAAAAAGCATAGACTATTATATAGATAGATGCATTACTACATTAGCAGCTTTTACAAGCGGTATGCTAAAAACATTGTACTCTAAAAATATTATTGAAGGTGTAGAACTTAGATACGAAGGAAGAATAATTGGCAAAAGACTTAACTCAAAGCAGGGGCTTCCTCACAGAATGATACATACATTGAGGACAATGAATAATAGAAAAATTGTTAATATAAAAAGAGAAAGCTATAATATAGTCTATGTAAAATTCAATAATGATGATTGCTTTTATGATGGTGACAAGGTGATTGAAATATATTGTAATACACAGATGACGGATATTCCTATAAAGAGTATTGAAAATATAGGTTTTGAAACATATTTTAGAATTACAGATCTTATCGGAAAAGAAATGCAGGTACTTGAAATAGTACATAACTATCTAAATAGGTTTCCTGAGGATATTTTTTATATTGACAACGGTTGTTTCTTTACAAAAGCACAGATTGATGAAATATTTAACAATAAGGATAAGAATGAAAAATGGATATTTAAAGAAAGAGAGAGGAGCACTTTTTAGTCGGTAGAATGGCAGGAGATGTAGAAATTTTAAGAAGAAAAGATGATAATAGCTGTAGGGATATAAAAGCTATTGTAAACATATTGATGTCACGAGGATTTACCAATGAATTTTTGAGTGACCATGGTGATTATTATATGTTTTCCGTAAATAAACCGGATTACGATGATGATTTCAGATGGTATTTGGATGACGCCTCTTCATGGGCAGTTATGTATATTGATATAATAAAAAGGGAGTATTTGTATCGCTGTACGGTAGAAGATTCTTCCGGACAAAAGACAGATTACTACAGATACATATATATTGAAGGGTACGGAGACAGAGCCTTTATGTATTTGAATTTTTTGCATGAGTATTTCAAACTGTTTCCGGATGATATTTTCGCCGGTGCAGCAGATTATTTATATACAAAAGAAGATATTGACAGGATATATGAAAAAGAAATATGGCTTGGGAATTGGTATGGTCTTGATCCGAAGACTTTATAGTATAATTAATACAAGTATATGATATACTATCAAGCATAGATTTTAATTTTGGAGAATATATGGAAAAGAAAAAAGTAGTGGTAGGTATGTCGGGTGGAGTGGACTCCTCAGTGGCAGCCTATCTTTTAAAAGAGGCCGGATATGATGTCACAGGTGTGACTATGCAGATATGGCAAAGTGAAGATGAAGAAGATATGTCAGGCAGCGGAGGATGCTGTGGTCTGTCTGCTGTAGATGATGCCAGAAGAGTGGCAAGAGATATCGGCATACCTTATTATGTAATGAATTTTAGAGATGAATTTAAAGATAAGGTAATAGATTATTTTGTAAATGAATATGTACAGGCAAGGACACCAAATCCATGTATTGCCTGCAACAGATATGTAAAATGGGAATCCCTTTTGGAGAGAAGTATGATGCTTGGAGCTGATTATATTGCAACAGGTCATTATGCCAGAATAGAAAAGCTTGAAAACGGAAGGTTTGCACTTAGAATGTCAAAAACAAGTGCAAAAGATCAGACCTATGCACTTTATAATCTTACTCAGGATCAGCTCTCAAAAACATTGATGCCTGTAGGAGATTATGAAAAGGATGAGATAAGAGAAATTGCAAAAAAGTTTAATCTCAGAGTGGCAAATAAGCCCGACAGTCAGGAGATTTGCTTTGTTTCAGATAATGACTATGCTTCATTTGTAGAGAGTGAAATAGGAAAAAAGATGCCTGTGGGAAACTTTGTGACAGCTGACGGGGAGATACTGGGGAAACATAAGGGTATACTTCACTATACCATAGGACAGAGAAAAGGACTTGGCATTGCACTGGGGCATCCCATCTTTGTGACAGAGATAAGGCCTGACACAAATGAGGTCGTAATAGGTGAAAATGAAGATGTGTTCGGATACAGTCTGGAAGCAAATAATCTTAATGCAATGGCGGTGGAAAGCTTTTTTGACGGTATGAGAGCTGTCGGAAAGATAAGATATTCACATAAGGGCGAACACTGCACCATTAAGGTACTTGGAGAAGACAGAATAAGGATTGATTTTGATAAAAAGGTAAGAGCCATTACGCCGGGGCAGGCAGTTGTTTTATATGATGAGAGCGGACTTGTACTTGGTGGCGGAACTATTATAAAAAGATGTGATTAAACTGATTTGCACTGTATAAAGGGTTGTACGGAGAAGAATATGAAAAAATATATATTTAGAATTTCCATACTGAACAGTATTATTATAAGCTATGTAATAGGATTATTTTTAGTTATAGGATGGACTATGATTGCCGCAATATCTTCCATTGGAGAATATGGAGAATTTAAGGATATAGCTGTCGGGGTTGTAGCCATTCCATTATGGGGAGGATTTGTAGGCGCCTTATTTGTATATCCTATAGTGTTGGCAGCATATCAACTGGCGATGCTCATCCTTGAAACAGATAAAACGATGACAAAAACAGGGGTGGGTTTTGACCAGATTGTAATATGGTATGGGCTTATTTTAGAATTTTTATATATTACACAGGCAAAATATACTACGGGTTCCGACTGGTATGAGCAGTTGCATAATTTAGAAAAACATACACCGATTTACTCAGGCTCCCTACTTACGGTTATTGTAATATTTTTGATAGGTGTTATAGGGTATTTTTATTTAAGATTTTGTCCGCTTAAGAAAATGCCGCCGCTTATGGCAGTATTTTCAATATCCGCCATGTATCTTTGGTTGATAGGAATAATTGTTTTTACCGTACAGGTTTACGGTGGTGAATCTATGATAGAAAGTACTCTTGATACATACCTTTTGACTTATCCTATTTGTATTTCTTTTATTATAATAAGGACAGTGCTTTGCAAGGTTCGTGAGTGGCATGAACTTGAGATGGAAAAAGAAAAAATAGAAAAAAACTCTTGTTTAAGCTTTTTTAATAAAATATTGTCAAAATCCGAACATTGGCCTGTATATGCCCTTATTCTTATGCTGCCTTTGCTTGGAATCATTATAGGTATATTATTACTTTTCGGCCAGGCACCGGATTCTGTTATAAAGGCTTGGACGGAGACTGCCGACTGGAGATTGTCAATGAAGGAAGCACCTCAAAATATCTATTATGATGAACACTATCTATGTACGGTAGCGGCAGGCGGGCATAAAAAGATTGTAAAGCCCTTAAGAAAAGGGGTACGCCACGGACATGAGGTAATTGTAAACAGGCAGCTCTGTGTGGCAAATGCCTTTGAACAGATCTTAGAAGAAAAAACACCACGCTTTCACAAACTTGTCAGGGGAATATATGACAGATACGGCTTTCCTGTTGCAAGGCTTATAAAGAGTAAATGGATTGCGGATATTATATATATTATGATGAAGCCTTTGGAATGGATATTCTTGATGGTGATTTATATGATTGATGTTCATCCGGAAAACAGAATAGCCACCCAGTATATGGGGAGGAAAATAGAATTAAAGTAAAAAAATGCTCCCAAGTCAGGGAGCATTTTTATAACCGGAGGCGAAGAGATTCGAACTCTCGTGCCACAAAAAGTGACAACCTGATTTCGAGTCAGGCTCGTTATGACCACTTCGATACACCTCCATGCTTAAGTATACCTAAATATGCCGATTAAATCAACTGAATTATTGCTTAATACGGATACAATTAATATATAAAATACAGGATTATAATACACAAATCTTACGAAAAATTGCAAATGGGAATAATTATAAATATATTATGGGTTGAATTATATAAGCAATTATGTAGAATAGTATAAATGAGGGCTGACAATTGTCAGCCCTCATTTATAACTTAATAGTCTGAATATCAGACAGATCTAAAGTAACAGTAGCTGTTTTAAAGTGTATTTCATATAATAACAATAAATTTCCTGCATGTTCTATTGTATTTTTGTAATCGGGTATCTTGTTACAAAAGCAATCTGCCAAATCAAAAACAGTTTGTTCGCTTCTTATGGCAATTCCTCTTGCCTTTATATGTTCATTGCCTTTTTTGGGGATTGTTGTAAAGGCTACGTTTCGATTTTGCTCTATTTCTTGTACTTTTTCATTATCTTTAAATGTTGCAAAATATATGACATTATTTTTAGGATTAAAATAATAGTTGACTATTCTAACATTTGGAATGCCGTCTGTTCCGATAGTTGCTAAAGCAAGGTCAGCCTGTGTGTCCATAATTCTTTGGAATTCTTTTATTGTATCCATGAAAACCTCCATTTTTATGATAAATGAATAATAAAATATGTATTTAAATATGATTAGTATAACAGATTTTTTATATGAGTACACAATATTTTTATACTTTACTATAGTAGAGAAATAAAGTGTTGACAGTTATACTTTAGCATGCTACTATAAGAAAGTGTTAAGGCAAAGCAGTAAAGAAAGTTATGAGGTGTATTTATGAAAAAAATTTATTTACTTGGAGTTTTAGCAACAATTATGTTGGCAGGCTGTTCATCAGCATCAACGGATACAAGTATAGCAGAAAGTAAGTTGACAGATGAGACTTCTATTGCAGGCACAGACACTAATACAACTTTTACGGTGGGATTTGATCAGGATTTTCCACCTATGGGGTTTGTTGGAGATGACGGGGAATTTACCGGATTTGATTTAGATCTGGCAGCAGAGGTGGCAAAGCGATTGGGCAAAGAGATAAAGTATCAGCCTATAGCCTGGGATGCAAAAGATATGGAACTTACATCCGGTAATATTGACTGTATTTGGAACGGCTTCAGCACACAGAACAGAGAAGATAAATATACATGGACAAAGCCATATATGAAAAATGATCAGGTATTTGTAGTAAGATCTGATTCTGATATCAATTCATTTGAGGATTTAGCAGGAAAAACAGTGGAGGTTCAGACGGATTCGTCAGCCGAAGCGGTATTAAAAGAAAATACGGAACTGTCAGGTACATTCGGTAAATTGCAAACTGTGGCTGATTTTAACACAGGTTTTATGGATCTTGAAATGGGTGGTGTGGATGCTTTGGCTATGAACAGCGTAGTGGCAAATTATCAGATCACAAAAAGAGGTGGAGAAGGTTTCAAGGTTTTGGATAAGCCACTTTCAAGTGAAGAATATGCGGTAGGATTTAAACTTGGAAATACAATATTGATGGATGAGGTGCAGACGGCACTTGAAGAGATGAAGGCAGACGGTACATTAAAGAGTATTTCTGAGAAATGGTTCGGTAAAGATGTTACTACATTAGAGTAACAGCATATATAGTGAACAATAATTTACCTGAACCATAAAATTAACAAATGACATGTACTTTTTCAATATCTTTAAATGTCGCAAAGTATATGACATTATTCTTAGAATTAAATAATAGTTGACTATTTTGACATTTGGAGTGCCGTCTGTTCCTATAGTTGCTAAAGCAAGTTCAGTCTGTGTGGCCATAATTCTTTGGAATTCTTTTATTGTATTCATGAAAACCTACATTTTTATGGTAAATGAATAATACAATATAGAAAAAGTGTTTTATCAAGCCGATATTGCGTGCAACTCAATACCAAGTTGGAATAGACATAAAAGCTCATTTGATGTATACTTTTTTCTATGTAAGATATCAGATGATATCATCTAAATATTGAGATATATGATAGAAGAAGGGGAAGCCATGATTGACATTAAATTTTTAAGAGAAAATCCGGATGTTGTAAGACAGAACATAAAAAATAAATTTCAGGATTTCAAACTTCCAATGGTTGACGAAGTTATAGAGCTTGATGAAAAGCTTAGAAAGACAAAGGCTGAGGCTGATGAACTCAGATCAAAGAGAAATAAGATATCAAAAGAAATCGGTGCATTGATGGCACAGGGTAAAAGGGAAGAGGCTGAGCAGGTAAAGGCATCTGTGGCAAGCATTGGTGAGACTTTGGCAGGTTTGGAGCCGCTTGAGGCTGAACTTGAAGAAAAAGTAAAAAAGATTATGATGACCATTCCAAATATCATTGATCCAAGTGTACCTATAGGCAAGGATGACAGTGAGAATGTGGAAATCGAGAAATTCGGTGAGCCTTTTGTACCTGAGTTTGAGATACCGTATCATACAGATATTATGGAAAAGCTAAGCGGTATAGATCTTGACAGTGCAAGAAAAGTAGCCGGAAACGGATTCTACTATCTTATGGGAGATATTGCAAGACTTCATTCCGCAGTGATATCTTATGCCAGAGACTTTATGATTGAGAGAGGATTTACATACTGCGTACCTCCGTTTATGATAAGATCGGAAGTGGTTACAGGTGTAATGAGCTTTGCGGAGATGGATGCTATGATGTATAAGATAGAGGGAGAGGATCTTTATCTTATAGGAACAAGTGAGCATTCTATGATTGGAAAGTTTATTGATACCTTAAATGAAGAGGCTAAGCTGCCATATACTCTTACATCTTATTCACCATGTTTCAGAAAAGAAAAGGGAGCACATGGTATTGAGGAGAGAGGAGTTTATCGTATACATCAGTTTGAAAAGCAGGAGATGATTGTTGTCTGCAAGCCTGAAGAGTCAAAGATGTGGTATGAGAAATTATGGCAAAACACAGTAGATCTTTTCAGGTCTCTTGATGTACCTGTAAGAACACTTGAGTGCTGCTCGGGAGACCTTGCAGATCTTAAGGTGAAATCCTGTGATGTGGAAGCATGGTCACCAAGACAGAAAAAATACTTTGAGGTAGGAAGCTGCTCAAATCTTGGAGATGCGCAGAGTAGAAGACTCAGAATCAGAGTAAAGGATGAAAACGGCAATAAATATTTTGCACATACACTCAATAATACAGTGGTTGCACCGCCTCGTATGCTTATCGCATTCCTTGAAAACAATCTAAATGAAGACGGAAGCATCAGAATACCGGTGGCACTCAGGCCATATATGGGTGGAAAAGAAGTTATAAAATAATATAAATATTATATACACCCTGTAGATATGCAGGGTGTATATTGCAATGAAAGGAGTACGGTTTGAATTTTTCATTTGCACATTTTAATTTTAATGTTTTTGATTTAGAGAAAAGCTTAAAGTTTTATAAGGAGGCACTGGGACTTGAGCCTGTAAGAACAAAGGAGGCATCTGACGGTTCCTTTACATTAGTTTATCTTGGAGATAAGTCCACAGGCTTTTTGCTGGAGCTTACATATCTTAGAGATAGAAAAGAGCCTTATAATTTAGGAGAACTTGAATATCACCTTGCTCTTGAGACGGATGATATGGAGGCGGCTCATAAGTTGCATGAGGAAATGGGTGTAATATGTTATGAAAATCCGGGGATGGGAATATATTTTATAAGTGATCCTGACGGATATTGGATAGAGATAGTACCTAAAAAATAATAGTATATTGTATTTGGAATGACAGTTATTTAAATTCTAAGAGTTTAATCGGCAAAATTTTATAAAAACAGATTTAGAGGTAAATATGGCAAAGATACAGATGATTACTCCACTTGTTGAGATGGATGGAGATGAGATGACAAGGATTCTTTGGAAGATGATTAAGGATGAACTTATTCTTCCATTTGTAGATTTAAAGAGTGAATATTATGACCTGGGATTAAAGCATAGAGATGAAACAGATGATAAGGTAACTGTAGAATCTGCAAATGCCACAAAGAGACTGGGGGTGGCTGTAAAATGTGCCACAATTACTCCTAATGCCGCAAGAGTAAAGGAATACGACTTAAAGGAGATGTGGAAATCTCCAAACGGTACTATCAGAGCCATATTGGATGGAACCGTGTTTAGAAAGCCTATATTGGTAAAGGGCATAGAGCCGAATGTCAGAACATGGAAAAAGCCTATTACCATTGCCCGCCACGCCTATGGTGATGTATATAAGAATACGGAGATGATTATAGACGAACCGGGTAAGGTGGAACTTGTATTTACAGACAGCAAGGGAAATGAGAAGAGAAGTCTTGTACATGAGTTTAAAGGAGCAGGTATAGCACAGGGGGTTCATAATGTGGATGCCTCTATAGAGAGCTTTGCAAGAGCCTGCTTTGAGTATGCTCTGAGCCAAAAGGAAGATTTGTGGTTTGCTACAAAGGATACCATCTCAAAGCAGTATGACCACACCTTTAAGGATATATTTGAAGAAATATATGAGGCTGAGTATAGAGAAAGGTTTGAAAAGCAAAATATCAGCTATTTTTATACTTTGATAGATGATGCTGTAGCCAGAGTAATGAAGTCTGAGGGCGGATTTATCTGGGCTTGTAAAAACTATGACGGTGATGTTATGAGTGATATGCTCTCATCAGCCTTCGGCTCTCTTGCGATGATGACCTCGGTTTTGGTTTCACCTGACGGCTGTTATGAATATGAGGCGGCACATGGTACCGTACAAAGGCATTATTATAAATACCTGAAAGGTGAGAGTACATCTTCAAATTCGGTTGCGACTATTTTTGCGTGGAGCGGAGCCCTAAGAAAGAGGGGAGAACTTGATAATCTCCCTGATTTGGTGGATTTTGCAAACAGACTTGAGAAGGCGACTCTTGATACCATTGAATCCGGTAAGATGACAGGAGACCTTGGTGCAATCTCAAATCTTGAAAATATTCAAATATTAAACAGTGAAGAATTTATACATGAGATTGCAAAAAAATTAAAATAATGTAATTTTAGGGGGATTACCCTTATACATGGTAATAAATGGCGGTTTCCTAAGGAAGCTGCCATTTTTAGAATTAGGAGAAATATGGGATATAGATTTTACATTGGAGCCTCAGGGGCGGGAAAAACATACAGGGCTTTTAATGATATTATAAATGAGTCGATAGAAAACAAAGATAAAAACTTTTTTATTATTGTGCCTGAGCAGTTTACCATGCAAACTCAAAAGGATATAGTGCAGATGCATCCAAGTCATGCAAGCAATAATATAGATGTACTGAGTTTTAACAGGCTTGCCTACAGAATATTTGAGGAACTTGATATTGAAAATCCGAAGCTTATAGATGAGCTTGATAAGGCACTTATACTTAGAAGAATAGCAAATAAGGTGGAACTTAAAGCATGGAAAAAGCAATTTCAAAAAGCAGGGTTTATAGATAATATAAAAGCACTTATTTCAGAATTTATGATGTATGATATAAGTGATGAATTTATAAAAGAGCAGCAGGAAAATAAGGATATAAATTCTCTTTTAAAAATCAAGCTGGAGGATATATATAAGCTGAAAAAGGGATTCGGCGATTATATAGCCGGGAAATACTTTACCAATGAACAGGTATTGGATATTTTAAATGAAAATATAATAAACAGTGAACTTTTGAAGGATTCCATTATTTTGCTGGACGGCTTTGCAGGCTTTACTCCTGTACAAAATCGTATAATATCCAATTTGATGAAGGCATGTGATGAGATAAGATTTTGTATAACTCTTGGTAAGAGGGTAAATCCGGATATAGAGCTTTCTGAAAGTGATTTATTTTTTACAAGCGGCAAAATGATATCTCAAATAAATGAGATGGCAAAAAAGGCTGATGTTAAAAGATTGGATGATATAAATCTGAATACAGGGGAAAATACCGGTTTTAGAAATTCTAAGGACCTGAATTTTTTCGAGGAACATTTTTTAAGATATGACGGAGAAAAGTCAGAGGATGTCTCCGATATTGAAATAAATTATTGTATGAATCCTTTAGAGGAAATAGATTTTGTGGCAAATAAGATATTAAAGCTTGTAAAGGATGAGGGATACAGATACAGAGATATTGCTATAATATACGGTGATTTGGAAGGAGTATCGGATTCTCTTATTAACAGATTTTCACAGCTTGAAATACCCTACTATCTGGATGAAAAGATGGATGTAAATAATAATGAACTGGTGGAATTTATCAATGCCTGTATAGCTTTGATAAGTGAAAACTTTTCTTATGATGCGGTCAACAGATATCTAAGACTTGGGCTTTTGGGATTTGAATGCAGAAAGGTATCATTACTGGATAATTATTTGCTTGAGAGCGGAATAAGGGGATATAAGAGATTGCACAGTGATTTTACATATCTCACCAAAAGCTTTACGGAGTCGGAACTTGAAGAGATAAATGAGTTTAAAAAGCTTGCAATGGAGAAAGTCTCTGTACTTTATACAGCTATGAGTAAGAGCAAAATAAATATAAAGGATGTATGTGATGCTTTCAGAAAAATATTTACAGAGCAGAATATAGAGGAAAAACTTGAAATTGTAAGAACAGAGCTGGAAGAGGTAAAGGATTTAAAAAGAGCCAGAGAATATGAAGGAGTATTGGATGAAGTATTAAGTCTGTTTGAAAGGCTGGAGCTTATACTTGAGGGAGAGAGTATAAGTAAAAAAGAACTTATTGATCTACTCCATACAGGTTTTGAAGAGATAAAGCTTGGAATGATACCTGACAGAGTTGACAGAGTGGTCATAGGTGATTTAAAAAGAACCAGACTTAGTGCTATAAAGGCTCTGTTTGTATGTGGAGCAAATGACGGCAAGCTGCCTACGGTAAAGGATGGCGGAGGTCTTATAAATGACAGAGAAAAAAGAGAATTAAAATCCATCGGGTTTAATCTTTCCGATACTGTAAGAGAGGATCTGTATACAGGAAGATTTTATTTATACAGGATGCTTACAAAACCGTCAAACAAGCTCTTTATAAGCCTTACAGGTATGGACTTTGACGGAAAGACAAACAGGCCTTCTATACTTATAAATATGATAAAAAGTATTTTTCCGAATATTGAAATCAAAAACAAAGAAGAGTTGGAAATTTATTCAAAGTTTGAAGCAAAGGAGTATTTAACTGAAAATCTCAGAAGATTGAGGGCAAAGGAGAATATAGACGAAAAGCTGTTAAAATATATATCCACATTCTTTGACAGAGATTTTATAAAGAAAATCACAGCAGCTGCAATGTATATATATAAAGACAGCGGTATAGGTGAGAGTGCGGCAAGAGAGCTTTTCGGTGAGGAGCTTCGTGTAAGTGTTACAAGACTTGAAAATTATAATGCCTGTCCTTTTGAGCATTTTATAAGTTATGGACTTGGAGTAGAGGAGAGAACGATTCACTCCTTTAATGCTGCGGATATAGGCAGTTTGGTACATGATATGCTTGAAAAATGCTTTAAATATGCAAAGTTTTCTAAAAAGAAAATTGCGGGAATGAGTGAAGGTGAGTTATATGCCTTGGTGGATGAAGCGGTAAAGGAAAGCATGGCTTATGACAAAAACAGTATCTTGGAGGAAAGTAAAAAGTCTAAAGTTCAACTTGAAAAGATAGTAAGAATGACTAAGCTTACAATGCTTGTGCTTGCAAAACAGCTTGAAGCCGGCAACTTTATACCATTTGATTTTGAGAGGATTTTCGGTGAAAAAGATAATCTTGAAGCATTAAATATTGATTTGAAAAACAATGCAAAGATGTATCTGAGAGGTAAAATTGACAGAGTGGATATCTGCGAGGAGAATGATAAAACACTTGTAAAAATAATTGATTACAAGACCGGAAATATGAAATGGGAAATGGATATGCCATATTACGGAAGAGCCTTGCAGCTTGTAATATATCTTGATGCGGTAATGGAACAATTGGCAAAGGAAGGAAGGGAGATTCTTCCGGCTGCATTTTTTTATTATCATATTGATGCGCCTTTTTTGACCAGAGATGAGGCAAAAAAGGAAAATGCCTTTTTAAAAAAGCTTAAGCCAAGCGGCATTGTAAATACCGATTTGGATATTATAAAACATTTGGATAAGAGCATTGAAACAGACAGTGATGTAATACCTGTATCAATAAAAAAAGACGGAAGTTTTTCGCAGTATTCAACTGTTGCAAGTACACAAAGGATAAATCTGCTTAGAAAATATGTAAAACAAAAGGCAAAAAAAACCGCCGAGAGTATTCTTAGCGGTGATATCGCTATCAAACCTTCACTAAGGCGAGGAGCTGCCAGATGCGATTATTGCCCATATAGTGCTATATGCGGATTTGATGAGGGAATAGAAGGATTTTCCTACAATAATCTGGCAAGAATAAAAGATAATGATGTTTGGGAAAAGATGGAGAGTGAAGAGCATGTGGACTGAGGCACAACAGGCGGCAATTGATATAAAAAAGGGAAGTATTCTGGTATCAGCCGCAGCCGGAAGCGGAAAGACCGCTGTTTTGGTGGAAAGAATTATAAAAAAGATAACGGATAGTAAAAATCCGATAGATGTGGATTCTCTTTTGGTAATGACCTTTACAAGAGCCGCAGCCGCATCTATGAAGGAAAAAATATACAATGCCCTCTTAAAGGAAATGGAAAAGTATGAGAATAATACAAAAGAATTTAAAAGATTAAAAGAACAGTCCATACTGCTTTCCTCGGCAAAGATAATGACCACCGACAGTTTCTGCCTTAGTATAATAAAAGAAAATATTGATAAAATTGATATCGATCCGGCATTTAATGTGGCTGATGAGAGTGAGATTTCACTTTTAAGGGCGGATACAATGGAAGAATTGCTTGAAAGTGAATATGAGGCGGCAAATGAGGATTTTATGGATCTTACGGATGCCTTTGCAAATACCAAGGGAGACAGAAGTATTTCCGAGTTTGTAGAAAGGCTCTACAGATTTGCAATCAGTAAGCCATGGCCGATAGAATGGCTGGACTCTTTGGTCGAGGGGGAAAGTAAATGGCAGGATTATATATACAGTGAGATTATAAAAAGTATTGATTCCATACTGGCTGATATAGAGGAAATTATAGGTATCTGCAATGAAGAGGAAGGACCGGCAAATTATTTGGATACTGTTTTGGAGGAGCAGTCTGCAATAGGTAAAATAAAGAAATCAGCGGATATATTTGAGCTTTCAAAAAATCTAAATAATATAAGTTTCGGCAGATTAAAAGCAGTAAGAAATGTTGATGAGGAGCTTAAAAACAAAGCTAAAGCATTGAGAGATAATTATAAGGAGACTATATCAAAGCTGGCGCAGGAGTATCTTTTTGATAAAGAAAGACTACTTGAAGAGGAAAGCAAAGAAAAGTCAAAGGTAAGAGCAATTGTCGATTTAACCAAAAAATATATTGCACTTTTTAATGAAAAAAAGAGGGAAAAGAATCTGGTGGATTTTTCCGATATAGAGCATTTGGCATTGGGCATATTGCTTGATGAAGAGAAGAAACCTACAGAGGTTGCATTAAGCTATAAAAGAGAGTTCAGTGAGATATATATTGATGAATATCAGGATTCAAACTATTTGCAGGAAGCTATAGTAATGGCTATAGAAAAGAACAATATCTTTATGGTAGGTGATGTAAAGCAGTCAATATACGGTTTCCGTCAGGCATCACCTGAACTTTTTATGGATAAATATAAGAGGTTCTCGCATTTTGAGAATACAAATCTTGAGGGTGAGGATGCAAAAAAGGTCATACTCAGTAAGAATTTCAGAAGCAGAAATAATGTATTAAAATCGGCAAATATCATTTTTAAAAAGGTGATGAAGGAAGATACCGGAGGCATTGAATATGATGATGATGCAGCCCTTTATCCGGGAGCGGATTTTGAAGAGGGAAATGAATATATAAGCGAAATAATGCTTACAGAGACCGGAGGTATTGAAGATGATACCTCATCTATAGAGCTTGAAGCAAGAGCCATTGCACAAAGAATAAAGGAGTTAAAGTCTGAGCTTAGAGTTGACGGAGGTCGCAAATTAAGGTATAGCGATATTGTAATTCTTGTTCGCACAAATATAGGAGAGGGAATTGCAAAGGTTTTAAATGATGAGAATATACCTGCATATGCGGAAAATAATAAGGGATATTTTAAAACCTTTGAGGTCAGAAAGATACTGGCGGTTCTGGCGGCAATTGACAATCCTTATTCAGATGTTGATCTTTGCGCTTTTCTTAATTCAAGCCTTGTAGGTATGACAGATCTTGAGATGGCTACTACAGTATCGGATTACAGGAAAGCACAGAATATAGAAAAGTCTGAAAAGATAAGAATGATGGATGCCATATTATATGAGAATGAGTCGGGGGATATATCGGAGGAAACAAGGAAAAAAATACAAAATGCGATTAAATTTTTAAATGAATACAGAAAAAAATCGGCATATATGAATATCGCCGCACTTTTACAGGATATCTATAATGAAACGGACTTTTTAAATCTGATATCCGCTATGCCGGGAGGTCAGGTCAGAAGAGCAAATCTGATGCTTCTTATAAATAAAGCCGGAACTTTCAGTAATTCAGGCTATAGCGGACTTTATAATTTTATCAGATATATTTCAAAGCTTAAGGACTTTGACAATGATTTCGGTGAGGCAAGTATTCTTTCAGAGAATGATGACATTGTAAGGATAATGACCATACATAAGTCAAAAGGGCTTGAGTTCCCGGTATGCTTCCTTGCATGCGCAAATAAACTTTTTAATAAGATGGACTTAAAGCAGGGTATGGTAATTGACAGCGAATTCGGACTTGGAGTTCAATATGTGGACAGCAAAAAAAATATAAAGGACAGCTCGATAAAACAGAATGTAATAAAACATAAGCTGAATGCAGATCTTATGGGTGAGGAATTAAGAGTATTATATGTAGCACTTACAAGAGCTATGGAGAAAATGATTATTTCAGGAAGTTGTAAGGATATAGATAAGGCTTTGGAAAAAAATAAGGATAATCCTAATTTCCTTGATATAAGATCCTGTAATTCATATCTGGATATGATACTTTTAAGTTTTGACAATGTAAATTTTGATATAAGAAAATATGACTATACCATGCTTTTAAAGGAGGAAGAAGAAACTCAAAAAGAGGTGGGGGATCTGCATAAGGTTTTTGAGTCTATTGATATAAAAGAGCATAATATATTAAAAAACAGGTTGGATTATGTCTATCCATACCTTGAAAACATTGATTTAAAGACCAAATTCTCCGTATCCGAAATAAAAAAGCTTTCACAAAGCGAAGAGTTTGAGATAAAGGATGTAAAAAGAGCAAAATCAAATTCATCGGATGCAAGCGAGCGAGGTAATGCATATCATAAACTTTTACAAAAAATGCATTATGAAAATATCGGTAAATTCAGTGATATAAAGGATTTTATAAGAGAGGAAATATCTTTATTAAAAAATAAAAAATACAGGGAACTTATAGATATAGATGATATTGTTAAATTTTTAAATACAAATCTTGGAGGAGAGTTTGTAAAACAGCATCAAAATCTTAAAAGAGAAAATCAGTTTATAATGGGATTATCCGCAAAGGAAGCAGGTATGGGAAGCAGTGACGAAACCATACTTATACAGGGAGTAATAGATGCCTATATAGAAAATGAGAACGGTATAATCTTAGTGGATTATAAGACGGATAATGTAAATAATGAGGATGTTCTTATAAACAGATATAGATCTCAGTTAATGCTGTATAAAAAGTCTCTGGAGATGAGTGCAGGTAAGACAGTACAGACTGTATATATATATTCATTTGCACTGGGAAAAGAGATTAGTTTGAAATAAAATAATCAGCATTTTGCATAAAAAAATAACATATTTTTCTACTATATCAATATATAAAAGTGGTATATAATGTAATTAGGATATTTTCCTGTAAACTTAAAAGAAAGGAAGTTTGGGTATAGTATGGATTTTGTACTTGATAGTTTTGAGTTGTCAACGGTGGTTGCCGTTGCAGTGGTTATTTTACTTATTCTTTTAATAATGGTGCTTGGTTATATAAAATCTCCACCGGATAAGGCTATTATTATATCAGGTTTTAGAAAGCCCAGAGTGCTTATCGGACAGGCAGGTATAAGGATTCCGTTTTTGGAGAGAGTGGATGTGCTTATAGTAAAGCAGATATCCGTAGATATAAAGACAAACGGTTATATTCCTACCAATGACTATATCGGTGTTGATATTGACGCTATAGCAAAGGTAAGGATAAAAACCGACAAAGACGGTATAGCATTGGCACAAAGAAACTTCCTGAATATGAAGGAAGGACAGATAGTGACTGCACTTACAGATTCCCTACAGGGAAATATGCGTGAGATTATAGGTACCGTAAAGCTTCAGGATCTGTGTACCAACAGAAAAGCATTCGGAGATCAGGTGCAGGAAAAAGCGCAGAATGATATGGCTGCTTTGGGTATTGAGATCATCTCATGTAATATACAAAAGATAAAGGATGAGAAGGATCTTATACTGGCATTAGGTCAGGACAATATGTCTCAGATTCAAAAATGTGCATCCATTGCCAAAGCACAGGCTGAAAGAGATGTTCAGATAGCAGATGCGTCTGCTAAAAAAGAGGCAAATGCCGCAAGAGTTGCAGCAGAAACGGAAATTGCACAAAGACTTACAGATCTGGAGATAAAAAAGGCGGAGCTTAAAGTGCAGACCGATACAGCAAAAGCTGAGGCTGATGCGGCTTATGAGATTCAAAAGCAGCAACAGGAGAAGAAAATTCAGACTGAGACCATCAATGCACAGATAGCCAGAGCGGAGAGAGAGTCGGAGCTTAAGGAAAGAGAGATTTCCATAAAGCAAAGACAGCTTGAGGCTGAGGTAAATAAGCAGGCTGATGCTGAAAAATACGCTACCGAGCAAAGAGCTACGGCGGATCTTATAAAAAGGCAGAGAGAGGCTGAGGCTACACGCTATGCTGCCGAACAGGAAGCTGCAGGTATTCGTGCAAAATATGAAGCTGAAGCCAACGGTATAGCACTAAAGGGTAAGGCTGAGGCTGAGGCTGCAAAAGCAAGAGGACTTGCCGAGGCGGAGGCTATGGAGAAAAAAGCCGAGGCTTATAATAAGTATAACCGTGCCGCAATGGTGGAAATGATCATAAAGGTATTACCTGAAATTGCAGGTAAGGTGGCTGAACCTCTAAAGCAGATCGATAAGATTACTATAGTGGGCGGAGGCTCGGATAACAGCGGTTTATCAAATGTAGCGGATAATGTTCCTCTTATGATGAAGAAAACCTTTGAGTCTGTAAAAGAGGTAACAGGTATAGATTTAACCGAAATAGTAAGAGCCGAGAGCTATGATGCAAAGGTAAATAAGAATGTAAATATTTCAGGACTTTCCGATATATTATCAAATGTACAGGTAAAGAATGTGACTGAAAAACCGGAGGATCAAAATGCTGAAAAAGCTGTAGTGTCCGACAAAGATACAAAAGAGGTTGTATCGCCTAATCAAGATATAAAAGAAGTCACATCGTCAGCTCATAATGCAAAAAAAGTTGCAAAAACAGATCAAAACACAAAAGAGATTACCTATAAGGAAGATCTGATTGACAATACAAAAGATAATAAGGACAAGGATGAATGATGGAAACAAAGATAATTCTTGCCTCGGCATCACCAAGAAGAAAAGAATTATTGGAGCAGATAGGCTTAGACTTTGAGATAATGGTCTCCGATAAAGAGACGAATATAGACAGTGATGATCCGAAAGAAGCCTGCAAAAAGCAGGCGATACAAAAGGCGGAGGATATTGTAAAAAAGGCTGAGTCAATATATAAAAATTATATTATAATATCTGCCGATACGATTGTAGCCTTTGAGGGGGAAATACTTGGGAAACCTAAGGACAGGTCTGATGCAAAGAGGATGCTTGAAGCCATATCGGGTAGAAAACACAGGGTGTATACAGCTGTATGTGTATATAATTCCATAAAAGGAAAATATGAGAGTTTTGTAGAGGATACCCTTGTGGAAGTGGCAAAATTATCAAAAGAAGAGATAGAAGATTATTTATCCAAAAAAGAGCCTTATGATAAGGCAGGTGCCTATGGGATACAGGGATATTTTTCAAGATATATTGTGGGAATAGAAGGCGATTACTACAATGTAATGGGGCTGCCCATAGGTAGGCTCTATAGAGAACATTTAAGGGGAATAGTATAATTTATATTCCATAAAAGAATTAAGAAAAACGATTGATCACTGTTTGAGTGAAAAGTGTTTTGCTTAATTCTTTTTTATTGAAAAATTTTACAAAAGAAGTTAATTTTGAAAAGCTATAGGAAAATAGTATTCATAGATAAACTCTGAGCTATTCATTGAAGTAATATTACTTTAAAAATGGGTGTAAAGGGAATATTGGTAGAGAAAGTAAATAAAGTGAAAATAAAACTACTGCAGTAGTATTGACTCATACAAAAGACTGTAGTAGTATATAGTTAAAACTACACCAGTCTTTTGTAAGGAGGAATATAAAAATGATTGTAAAATTATTTGATTCGGAGCTTAAAGTGATGAATGTTCTATGGAAAGAAGGAGACTGTACTGCCAAACATATCTCAAATGTACTGAAAGAAGAGATTGGTTGGAATATGAATACAACATATACTTTAATAAAGAGATGTATCAATAAGGGTGCAATTGAACGTTATGAACCAAACTTTATGTGTCATGCTGTTATTCGAAAAGAAAAAGTACAGATAGAAGAAACTAAGGAATTTATTGACAAGATGTTTGATGGATCTATTGATAAAATGTTTGCTGCATTAATTGGAAATAAACAGCTTTCGGAAAAACAGATTACGAAACTAAGAAATCTTATAGAAAATATAGAGTGAGGTGGGAAGAATGACACTAATACAAATGAGTATTTCTGCAACAATTTTGATAGCCATCATTACTTTAGTACGTGCCATATCCATAAATAAATTGCCAAAAAAAATTTTTATGTTTTTATGGGGGATTGTTTTATTTAGACTGCTTGTTCCAATTTCCATTGCATCTATTTTCAGTATACACTCCATAATACCGCAGAGTAAGGCATCATATTTATCTGAATCAATAAATGAATTGCCAATATTTTTAGATACTTCAGATATGCTTAGTGGGGACATTGGAAACGAGGTTGATATTCAAGGATTCCATAATGTAACTATTTCATTGTGGATAGTATTATGGATGGTAGGGTTTTTATTGTGTTCTATATATTTTATAATCGCATACCGTAGAGGAATAAAGAAATTTAAAAATTCTCTGCCGATTGAAACAGATTTTATCAGAGCGTGGGAAGAAAAACACCCTTTGAAAAGGATTCTTTCTATCCGTAGTTCTGACCAAATTCTCTCACCACTAAGTTATGGAATATTAAAACCTGTTATCTTATTGCCGAAAAATTTGAATTTTGATGACACAAATAGTATGAACTACATCTTGACACATGAATACATCCATATTTGTCATTTCGATGTTTTAACAAAAATGTTGATGATACTGGCATTAAGTATTCATTGGTTTAATCCAATGGTTTGGATTATGTTTTTACTACTTAACAGAGATATTGAGCTGGTATGTGATGAAACAGTTATTAAGATAATGGGAGAAAAAAACAAAAAATCTTATGCTCATATTTTGATAGATATGGAAATACAAAAGTCGGAATTTATTTCTATTTACAATAGTTTTAGCAGAAATGCGATTGAAGAAAGAATAGGTGCAATTATGAAAATGAAAAAAATGACAATTTTCTCATTGTTACTTGCAGTACTTCTGGGCTTAGGTGTGACTATGGCATTTGCTACATCTGAGGTATCAGACAAAGAAAAGACACAATTTATCGTATCTAATCTATCAGCAGAAGAATTTGAACAAATAACAGCTTTAAAGTTAGACGGATATGAAAATATGAGCATTTCAGATTATCAAAATAAAGTATGGGAAATTACAGATACTGTGGAATATAGAAATTTATTGGATCGTATTTTAAATGATGATGCTTTGTATAAACAAAAAGACAGAAATGCTATTGCTTCCTACTTATTCAATATACTGGAACCTCTTACTTCTGAAAGATGGCAAGAAAAAGAATTTGGAGGGTATGTCCAAACAAATTATAAGGAAGCTTCAGATAATGCTTTATTGGAGTATTCTTTTATTATGACTATTAAAAATCCCCAATTGATTACCGTTGGACAGTATGACAAAACGCGCTTGAGTATTAAAGATGAATTAGATGTTATTATAAATGATAAAACTTTGGAAGAGCTTCAAGATGAAGTATCTATGAATAAATATATAAGTTCAAAAATTGAAAGTATTAAAAATCAATATAATAGTGATGTATTGAAGGTTGATTTGAACTATAGCTATCACCCATTATCAGGTTTAAAAGCAGATAATACTATAGAAGCTCCGGTAGAAGAATATGAAGAAGGACAATATCCGAATGCTACAAGAGAAGACTATCAATCGTTACTTGCCCTTAAAACACCCAATTATAAAACAATGTCTGTTTCAGATTTTAATAGAAATCTGATGGAATGGGCTAATGAAAATTATAATCGGTTCGAACGAATAGCCATGGACTATACTCGTGAAGATTATAAAATTCCTTTATCCAAAGAGGAAAAAAACTTTATTGAACTTACTGTATGGGCATCAGGCACAGAAAATGCTGAATTGGTAAAGAGTTTGTACACATCTGAACATATACAAAATCCAATACTGAATGTAGAGCTTCCAAGAAAAGGATATTACTCTGAAAATGAATCATCTACATGGTGTAGCGGTTCTTATCAACTTTCTTACTACATTAAAAATAAAGATATACTCAGCATTGGTGAAAGAGATAATTATCTTAGTAATGTTTTGTCTGAAATAAAAAGATTTTGGGATGATACGGAAATACATATGATGATAAAAATGGATAAAAAAGAGATTGAAAAGAAGTTTAGCGATATTGCAATAAAAAGCTGCAATGATAAAATAACATTTTCGATTGTAGAAGGCCAAGTTTACCTCGATTACAGTAATCCTTAAAGATATATTTCGAGATTGTGCCACAAATTGAGTTGAAAAAGAAATAGAGATATTCTAAATTTAAAAGACAATAGTTTTTTTGACTTATACGTAAAAGAACTTGATATTCAATGAAAATACATAAAAGCGAAGCTTCATATCTAATGCTTCGCTTTTATGTATTTAATTTATTTAATTTCCGTCAGGATTCAGGCATTTGCCTTCTTTATCAAACTGATAACTTACTCCCATTATATCAATGGAGCGGTCTCTTGCCATCTTACCGTCCAAAAGCAAATAATACCATTCATCCTCACCCTTAGGTACCCATTCATTGGTTGCCATTGAGCCGTCGGAATGAACATAGTATGTATTGGTATCATCCTTTATCCATTTGTGCTTGGACATCTTACCGTCATAATTAAAATAATACCATTTGCCATTATCCTTATCCTGCACCCATTCTCCCTGTGCCATTGTTCCGGTGGAATGAAGATAATAATAATCATCCTTTATTTTTTGCCATCCGGTAAGCATGGAGCCGTTATTGCTAAGATAATACCAGGAACCGTCTATTACTTTCCAGCCTGTTGTTTTTCTGCCATTGGCATCGGAATAATACCAGGTGCCGTCCTTTTCCTCCCAATTGGTCTTTTCTACAACAGTTACATGAACGGATTTATTTATATCCATATATGATACTGAAATATTGGTTTCACCTGCTTTTTTTGGGCTTATTACACCCTGTACAACATCTGCAACCTCGGTATTTTCAGATGTCCAGACAGCAATCTGGCTGACATTTGTATATATACCGCCCTCCAAAAATATGGCTTCAATAGAAGGATTAAGTGACAGTTGCACATCCATATCGGTTGGAGTCACTATGAGATGTTTCTCCAGTTTATCCTCAGAATCAACACCTGAATTTGCAAGTGCAAGCTCGGTCATTTTTTTCTGAATGGAATCCACATCAAAACCATTTTGTAAATCAATGCCGGAACCGCTATATACATCACCGATATCCGTAGAACTGCGCAATTCTCTGATAAAGCCGGTCTTTCCTGCGTTGTCGGCAGCGGTAAAACTATTTTCAATAGATGAAGACTGATTGTTACTACATCCGGTTACTAAAAAACTACTACCAATAAAAACTGATAGAAATAAAAATGGTACAATACTTCTCATAATCCTCCAAAACAAATATACTCTAATATGTATTATATCTATTTAAAAATATCATTTCAATACATATTTTGAGAAAATACAGGAATCTTTTAAGTATTTCTTAATTTTGAAAAATATATCAATACAATTCCATAAAAAATATGATTTCCGGGGCATTTTTAACAAGATTTAATATAATATCATGGCTGTCCTTTGTTTTACCGCTTATTGTTAATGTGACAGCACCGTAATTATCGGGTACTATAAAATTTTTTGAAAATTCAAGTGAAACTATATCCAGATCATTTTGCCTTATATGATTTAAAAAATCACTGAAGGGCATTTTATTATCATATTCTAAGTATAACTCAACAGTGGTGGAGTTTTTTCGCAAAAGTCCCTCAAGTTTTTGCAGTAATGCCATAACGGCAAATATGGCTATACCGCCTGCTATTGCACATTCATAAAATCCTATACCTATAGTCAGACCGCAACAGGCTGCTGCCCATATACCGGCTGCTGTGGTAATTCCTTTTACCTGGTTGCGCCCTGTAAGGATTATTGTTCCGGCACCCAAAAATCCCACACCGCTTACAACCTGTGCCCCAAGCCTTGTAGGATCTCCGCTGTCAAACATTTGATACACATATTGGTTTGTCATCATAACAATTGTGGAACCGAGGCAAACCAAAATATAGGTTCTAAAACCGGCAGGTCTGTTTTTCCTTTCACGGTCAAATCCCAGTATTCCTCCTATGAATAAAGACAGTATAATGCGAAGTATCATAGAGTAAAAGTTTAATTCTCTAAACATACACACTCCTTAAAATATTTATGTGCCTATTATATATGTTATACCGTATAAGGTAAATATACAGATGCAGCTATTTAGAGTTCGCCTTTAATAAAGGGGGCGTACTTCTTGCTTTTAGACCTTCTATAAGCTATAATTATGTGATTATATGTAAACAATATGGAGGATTATATGACAAGGCATTTGCTAAGGGAACATTGTTTTAAAATATTATTCGGCTTGGATTTTTATGCTGATGAAGAAATCAAAGTTCAAACAGATAATTATTTTGAATCGCCGTCTTTAGAGGATGAAGATGATGAACTGATTCATGATGCAAATTTCAGTGATGTAGATATAGAATATATAAAGTCAAAAGCAATGCTGGTAATGGATAATAAATCCGAAATAGATAAAATAATCAGCGAACTCTCACAGGGTTGGAAGCTTGAAAGAATAGGAAGAGTGGAAAGAAATATTCTAAGGCTTGCTATAGCTGAGATGAAATATGATGATGATATACCTGTAAGTGTAGCTATAAATGAGGCTGTAGAACTGGCAAAAGCATATGGCAGAGATGAGTCTTATTCATTTGTAAATGCCATATTGTCAAAGGTCGGCATAGAGGAGTAATGTGATATGGTTTATTCTGTGTCCAAAGTAAATGCATATATAAAAAATATGTTTATGCAGGACTTTGTGCTAAATAAGATATCAGTAGAGGGAGAAGTAAGTAATTGCACCTATGCAAACTCAAATCATATATATTTTACCATAAAGGATGAAGGAGGGACCTTATCTGCGGTGATGTTTGCCAGTCAGAGAGGAGGTCTCTCTTTTGATATGAAAAGAGGGCAAAAGGTTATTGTTACCGGCAATATTTCCTGCTATGAAAAAGAAGGAAAGTACCAGCTGTATGCGAGTAAAATAGAGGAAGCGGGCAAGGGTGATTTATATGAAAAGTATCTTCAGTTAAAAGAAAAACTTGAAGATATGGGTATGTTTGATCAAAGCTATAAAAGAGAAATACCGAGATTTGTTCAAAGTATCGGAGTGGCGACAGCACAAACGGGAGCGGTAATAAATGATATACAAAATGTAAGTTACAGAAGAAATCCCTATGTCAGGATAGTTCTTGCCCCATGCCTTGTACAGGGAGAGATGGCGCCAAAAAGCATTATTTCAGCTATAAAAAAGCTGGATAAAATGAATCTTGATGTTTTAATAGTGGGAAGAGGCGGAGGCTCCATAGAAGATCTGTATTGTTTTAATGATGAGGAACTTGCAAATACTATTTTTAATGCAAAAACCCCTATAATAAGTGCAGTCGGGCATGAGACGGATTTTACAATAGCTGATTTTGTGGCTGATTTAAGAGCCCCTACACCAAGTGCGGCTGCTGAAATAGCCAATTTTATATATGATGATTATATGTATACTTTGGATTATTACAAAAGGAAATTGAGCGAATCTGTGGAGAGAAAAATAGATTATGCCAAAAGAGATCTGGATATGCTGCTTATAAGATTAAATACATTAAGCCCGCAGATAAGACTTAGAGAGCAAAAACAAAGACTGGAAAACTTTTCAAAAATATTGCAAAATAGCTTTAGGAATACTTTGGAAAACAAAAAGATATCACTTGAAAATCTGGCTAAAAGGCTTGAGAGTTCTTCGCCTTTAAAAAGATTATCGGGCGGATATGCATATATAAGTGATGAGAACAATAAGAAGGTATTAAGTGCAAAAACCTTAAAGCCTGATGAGGAAATAAATATATTTTTTTCTGATGGAAAGCTAAGGGCAAAGGTTTTATAATAAGGGGAGAAATATGCCGAAAAAACAGGAAAAAAAGCCGGGAATAGAAGAGAATCTGGCAAGCATCGAAAGCGTTATAGCAAAACTTGAGGAGCCGAATACCACATTGGAAGAGGCTTTTGTACTATACGAAGAGGGAATAAAGCTTGTAAAACAGGCAAGCGAAGGTATTTCCCATGTAGAAAGACAGATGGAAATATTATCGGGAGCGGATGATGAATAAAGAAAAGATAAAAAAAATCGACAGTATAATAGAATCCTTTTTTTATGCTGAGGACGGATTGAATAAAAAAGTTATAACAGCATCAAATGAAGCCATAAAAAACGGAGGAAAAAGACTCAGACCGCTTATAATGTTTGAGATTTACAGGGCGGTTGCGGGTGAAGAATACCGTGAAGAAATAATAGCCCCTTTTTTGGCTGCAATAGAAATGATACATACCTTTTCGCTTATTCATGATGATTTGCCCGCTATGGACAATGACAGACTCAGAAGAGGAAAGCCTACCACATGGGTAAGTTATGGAGAGGATATGGCAATACTTGCAGGTGATATGCTCTGCGTTCAGGCATTTGAGATAATATCAAAAAAGATGCAGGATGTGGACGATATAAATATACTAAAGAGAATGTCAAAAGCATTATATACTTTGGCAAATGCCACAGGAGCGCTAGGAATGATTGGAGGTCAATGCGTGGATGTGGAGTATTGCGGTAAGAGAATGAGTGAAGATGTATTAAGATATACCTATGAACTAAAAACAGGTGCATTATTACAGGCTTCATTTGTTATAGGAGGAATACTTGCAGGTGCAAATGATAAAGAAACCCGATTGCTCAAAAAGGCGGGAAGTTATATAGGAGAAGCTTTTCAGATAAGAGATGATTATCTGGATATAGTGGCGGATGAGAAGGAACTTGGAAAGCCTACACATTCTGATGAAAAGAATGAAAAAACAACATATGTAAATATAGTCGGTATCAATGAAAGCTTAAAAAGGGTGGAAACACTCAGCAGTGATGCCAAGAAATGCTTGAAGGAAGTAAGAGGAGATATGGACTCTATTTTTGAAATCATTGATATGATGGTAAATAGAACTTCATAAAAACAAATATGATACTTGAAAAAATTGAAAAACCAAGTGATATAAAAAAATTAAAGAAAAAAGAACTGGAAATTTTAGCGAGGGAAATAAGAGATTTTCTTATAAAAAAAATAAGTATAACCGGTGGACATTTGGCAAGTAATCTGGGAGTCGTGGAGCTCACCATGGCTATGCATATATCCTTTGATTTACCCAAGGATAAAATAATCTGGGATGTGGGACATCAGTCATATACACATAAGATTCTAAGCGGAAGAAAAAATGCATTTGATAATCTTAGAAAGTTTGGAGGTATGGCGGGATTTCCAAAAACCAGTGAGTCAAAGTTTGATGTTTTTAATACCGGACATTCATCCACAAGCCTTTCGGCAGGTCTTGGGATGGCATTTGGAAGAGATATAAGGGGAGAAAATTACAGAATAATTTCAGTAATAGGTGACGGTGCGCTTACAGGAGGCATGGCATATGAGGCTTTAAACAATGCTGCAAGAATAAAAAAGAATTTTATAATGGTGCTTAATGATAATGAAATGTCCATCTCCAAAAATGTGGGCGGTATGAATGACTATCTTAATAATATAAGAACAGCGGACAGCTATAATAATCTGAAAAAAGCCGTTGTAAGTTCTTTGGAGAAATTGCCATATATGGGCAAACCTATGATAGACAGTATCAGACAGACCAAAAACGGTATAAAGCAGATTTTAATTCCCGGTATGCTGTTTGAAAATATGGGAGTAACATATCTTGGACCTGTGGACGGACATAATATATTTGCACTTTTAAAGGTATTTGATGAGGCAAAAAAGGTTGAAGGACCTGTACTTGTACATATACTTACAAAAAAAGGCAAGGGATATTCTCCGGCTGAAAATCATCCTGAAAACTTCCATGGAATAGGAGCATTTGATATTGCAAGCGGAGATGCAAAGTCCGGAAGTAAAAAGCCGACATATACCGATATTTTTTCAAAAAAAATAGTGGAGCTTGCGGCGGAGAATAAAAATATAGTGGCTCTCACAGCCGCCATGCCGGAGGGATGCGGTCTTTTAGAATTTAGAGATAAGTTTCCGAAGAGATTTTTTGATGTGGGCATTGCAGAGCAGCATGCCATCACATCTGCGGCAGGACTTTCCGCTGCGGGGCTTACCCCTGTGGTATGTGTTTATTCATCATTTTTACAGAGGGGATTTGACCAGATAGTGCATGATGTCTGTTTACAAAATCTTCATGTGGTATTTGCAATAGACAGAGCAGGTCTTGTAGGAGCGGACGGGGAGACTCATCAGGGAATATTTGATGTTTCCTTCCTTACATGTATACCGAATATGACCTTGCTTGCACCAAAAAACGGCAAAGAGTTGGAAGTCTGCCTTGAATTTGCCATAAATTTTGACGGACCGATTGCTATAAGATACCCAAGAGGAATAGCCTATGACTGTTTGGAGGAGTTTGAGAGCAAAATAGAGTTTGGAAAGGGCGAAATGCTGTTTGAAGAAAGAGACATAGCTCTTCTTGCTATCGGAAGCATGGTAAGCACCGCTAAAAATCTGAGGGAGAAATTAAAGGCGAAGGGAATAAATGTATCTATTGCCAATGCCAGATTTTTTAAGCCTATAGATTTTGATTTGGTGGATAGATTATGTGAAAAGCATGGATTTATCGTTACTATGGAGGAGAATGTGTTAAACGGCTCCATGGGTGAAAAAATAAAAGCATATATTCATGAAAATCATAGCGATGTAAAAGTACTTAATATTGCATTGCCTGACGGATATGTGGAGCATGGAGATGTGAGTCTTTTAAGAGAAAAGCTTGAGATAGATTCAGATTCCATATTAAAAAAAGTTTTGGACAAATATGAGAAGATAAAAAATGAAAGATAGATTGGATATACTTTTGGTAAAGCGTGGACTTGCCGAAAGTAGAGAAAAGGCTAAGGCTGTAATAATGTCCGGTATAGTATATGTGGACGGTCAAAAGGAAGATAAAGCCGGACAGACATTTTCCGAAAATGTAAATATAGAAGTGCGTGGAAATACATTAAAGTATGTGAGTCGTGGAGGATTAAAGCTTGAAAAGGCTATGGAATGCTTTGATGTAAGTGTGGAGAATAAAATCTGTATGGATATAGGGGCATCCAGCGGAGGATTCACCGATTGTATGTTGCAAAACGGAGCAATAAAGGTCTATGCGGTGGATGTGGGGCATGGACAGCTTGCATGGAAACTTAGAAATGATGAAAGAGTAACAGTCATGGAAAAGACCAATATAAGATATGTAAAGCCTGAGGATATAGGCGAGCAAATTGATTTTGCAAGTATAGATGTGTCATTTATATCCCTATCAAAGGTTTTGCCCGCCGCTTACAATCTTTTAAAAGAAAACGGAGAAATAGTGGCGCTTATTAAGCCGCAGTTTGAAGCCGGAAGAGAAAAGGTGGGCAAAAAAGGTGTGGTAAGAGAAAAATCCACACATATCGAGGTGATTGAAAACTGCTTTGAATACGCAAGGGCAAATAATTTTTCCATAGAGGAGCTGGAGTTTTCTCCGGTGAAAGGTCCGGAAGGAAATATTGAATATCTGTATCATCTTGTAAAGAACGGAGAAAATAATAAGGATATAGATATTAGCGCTATAGTAAATACAGCGCATGAAAGTTTATAAGAGCGATATTAACGGAGGATAAATGAAAACTTTTTTTCTTGTCGGAAACAGTGAAAAGGACGGAATAAAAAAAGCACTTTTAAGTTTGGAAAAAGAGATAAATGACAGGGGAGGAGTATGCTATAAATCTTATGGATATATAGATATAAACAAATTTCCGAAAGTGGACTGTGTAATAACTCTTGGAGGAGACGGTACTCTTATAAGAGCGGCAAGGGATATATCACATCTTGGTATTCCGCTAATCGGTATAAATATGGGACATATGGGTTATCTTACAAGTATCAGCAGTGCAAAAGATTTTAAATATATGGTGGATATTCTTATAGATGATAAATACTTCATAGAGAAAAGAATGATGATAACCGCAACAGTTATAAGAGAAGGAAAAGAGCTGCACAGCTTAAATGCCCTTAATGAAGCCGTAATTACAAGAAGAGAAATGTTAAAAACTATAAGATGCAATGTTTATATTGACGGGGATTTCTTGAATGAATATTCATCTGATGGTATAATTGTAGCAACGCCTACAGGCTCAACAGCATATAATTTGAGCGCCGGAGGTCCCATCATAGAGCCAAGTTCAAGAATGATGCTGATTACAGCTATCTGCTCTCATGCACTGAGTCAGAGAAGTATAGTACTTTCATCTTCAAAGGTGATAAGGATTTCATTTAATGACAATCTTAAGGCGACAAGAGAGCTGGTTGTGGATGGAGATGACAGTGTAAGCCTGAAAAACGGGGATGTTATTGAACTGAGGGAGTCGGAAATATTTGCCGGATTGATAAAATTAAAAAAGGGAAGTTTCCTTGACAATATCAGAAATAAAATGAATAGGATTTGATATGAAAACAAAAAGACATTCAAAAATTGTGGAACTTATCAATGCATTTGATATCGAAACACAGGAAGAACTTGCACAAAAGCTCGAGGAGAGCGGATTTGTGGTAACTCAGGCTACAGTTTCAAGAGATATCAGAGATTTGAAACTCTCAAAGGTGATACTGGGAGACGGAAGACAGAAATATTCTCTGATGCCCAAGCAGGACGGTATCTCTGAAAAATATGTAAGAATATTAAGAGAAGCCTTTGTATCAATGGATATGGCACAGAATATTTTGGTATTAAAGACTGTATCGGGTATGGCTATGGCTGTAGCTGCGGCACTTGATTCCATGCAGATGAGTGAGATAGTGGGCTGTATTGCGGGAGATGATACAATCATGGCAGCTATAAGAAGCACAGATGATACCGTAGTAGTTATGGAGAGAATAAGGAAACTTGTTTATAAAAACGAATAGACATTAGTATATCAGGGTAGTACCTAAAAGGAGAATTATGCTGATAGAATTACATATAAAAAATCTTGCACTTATAAAAAAGGCGGATATTTACTTTAAAGAAGGACTTAGTGTACTAAGCGGTGAAACAGGTGCAGGTAAATCCATCTTGATTGATTCAATAAATCTGGCACTTGGAGCAAAGGCAAGCAAGGATATTATAAGAACCGGTGAAAATGAGGGTTTTGTAGAACTTATTTTTACACTGGATGAAAAGAGAAAAGAAAAATTAAAAAATCTGGATATTTCATTTGAGGACGATTTACTTATAATCACAAGGAAAATAAGTAATTCAAGAAGTGTATGCAGAATCAATGATGAAACCGTAACTTTAGCAAAACTTAGAGAAATTACGGATACCCTGATTGATATTCATGGTCAACATGAGCATCAATCACTTCTTAGTGCGGGCAATAATCTTGTTTTACTTGATTCTTTTTGCCCTGAGGAACTTATCACACTTAAAAAGAGTTTATCAAAAAATTATGGTGAATTAAAAACAATCAATCAAAAAATACAGGGCGGCAGTGATGAGAGGCTTAGGAAAAGAGAGATTGATATATTAAACTTTGAAATATCCGAAATAAAGACTGCCGATATAAAAATAAATGAAGAAGAAGAGCTGGAGCAGATATTTAAAAAGAGTAAGAATATTTCAAAAATCAATGATGTACTTTCAAATATGCTTGAAGACCTTGAAAATGAAAGTATCGGAAACAATATCAGGGAAGTATCGGAGATTGCAGCTTTGGATGAAGAAATTGAGACCATATCATCAAATCTTAATACAATAGAGGATTTGATATCTGAAACCATACATTATACCAACAGATATCTTGACAGTCTTGAATACAATGAGAAGGAGTATGACAGGGTTATAGAAAGGCTTGATACGATAAGGCATATAAAATCCAAATACTCAAATGATTATAAAAAAATCGGAGAACTTTTAAAAGAAAAAGAAAAAAGACTTGAGTTTTTAAAAGATTTTGAAGGTGAAGTTCGTATATTAAAGGAGAGTGCATCAAGGCTTGAAGAAAGTATATTAAAGGAATGTACAAAAATCAGTGAAATACGAAAAAATGTGGCAATTACTCTGACAAAGAGGATAAAAGAAGAACTTGAGGATTTAAACTTTCTCGGTGTGGAATTTGAAATAAAATTTACAAGGAAGGATAAAATCTCAAGGGACGGATATGATGCGGTGGAATTTTTGATAAGCACCAATCCCGGTCAGCCGCTAAAATCTTTGCAGATGGTGGCAAGCGGTGGTGAATTATCCAGAATAATGTTGGCATTAAAGAGTGTTTTTGCAAATAATGACGATATTCAGACTCTTATATTTGATGAGATAGACAGCGGTATAAGCGGGAAGACGGCGGTAAAGGTAGGAGAGAAGTTAAGTAATATCTCAAAGGGACATCAGGTTTTATGTATTTCTCATTTACCGCAGATAGCGGTGATGGCTGATCAAAATCTGTTTATATCAAAATCAACTGACGGGAAGACTACTCAAACAAATATTGATTTACTGGATAAGGATGGTAAAATAAGAGAGATAGCCAGATTGATAGGCGGAAACAATTTGACTGAGGTTGTTTTAAAAACAGCAAGGGAAATGATACAGGAAGCGGACTCAAGAAGATGAGGAGGAAACAGCTATGAAAAAGATATTATTTGTTGCATCGGAAGCAGTGCCTTTTATAAAAACAGGAGGTTTGGCGGATGTTGTAGGTTCCTTACCGAAATATCTGGATAAAAGATATTTTGATGCCAGAGTTATTTTGCCCAAATATATGTGTATGAAAGAAGAAATAAGAAACTCACTGGAATATATAGGTGATTTTTATATAGATTATGCCGGTACAAGTAAGTATGTCGGTGTACTGAAAAAAGAAATAGACGGTGTGATTTTTTATTTTATAGACAATGAAGAGTATTTTGGAGGACCAAAACCCTATGGGGATTGGCTTTATGATATAGAAAAGTTTATCTTCTTTTCACAGGCTGCACTTTGTGCCCTGCCGCTTGTGGACTTCAGACCTGATCTTATTCACTGTCATGACTGGCAGACAGGACTTGTGCCTGTTTATTTAAAGGACAGATTTGCGGGCGGTGATTTTTTCAAGGGAATAAAGTCAGTATTTACGATACATAATCTTAAGTTCCAGGGAACATGGGATATGAAGACAATACAGTATTTTTCAGGACTGAGCGATTATTACTTTGCTCCGGATAAGCTGGAGGCATTTAAGGACGGTAATCTTTTAAAGGGAGGTCTTGTATATGCCGATGCTATAACAACAGTGTCAAAAACCTATGCGAAAGAGATACAAAATCCTTTCTACGGAGAGGGGCTTGACGGACTTTTAAGAGCAAGACAAAATGATCTTAGAGGTATTGTAAACGGTATAGATTATAATGAGTTTAATCCGGAGACGGATAAGCTTATTTATGCAAATTACAATGCAAAAAACTTCAGAAAAGAAAAAATTAAAAATAAAAGAGCATTGCAAAATGAGCTTGGAATCACTGTGGATGATAATAAATTTATGTTGGCGGTGGTTTCAAGACTTACAGACCAAAAGGGATTTGATTTGGTTGAATATATGATGGAGCAGATCTGTGAGGAAAATGTACAGCTTGTGGTACTTGGAACCGGAGATGACAGATATGAAAATCTCTTCAGGCATTATGCATGGAAGTATCCTGACAGAGTTTCGGCAAATATTTATTATTCCGAGGAGATGTCACATAAGATATATGCGGCAGCGGATGCATTCCTTATGCCTTCGCTTTTTGAGCCATGCGGTCTCAGTCAGCTTATGTCGCTCAGATACGGAACTATTCCGATAGTTCGTGAAACGGGCGGTCTTTGCGATACGGTGGAAAGCTATAATGAGTTTGAGTCAAAGGGTACAGGATTTTCATTTGCAAATTATAATGCACATGAGATGCTTGACAGGATAAATTTTGCAAAGCATATTTATTATGATAAAAAAAGAGAATGGAATAAAATGATTGACAGGGCAATGGCGGTGGATTTCTCATGGGGACAGTCCGCACTTGAATATCAGGCTCTGTATGATTGGTTGATAGGATGAAAGAATATTTAAAAGATATAGAGTATATGGAATGTGTTAAAGACATACTGTGCAGCGATATTTTCAAAAAAACCGATGAGTTTGTTCAGCATGGTTCAACATCTACGATGGAGCACAGTATTGCTGTTTCATATACTACATATTCGGTATGTAAGAAACTTAATTTAAATTATAAATCTGCTGCCAGAGCGGCACTTCTACATGATTTTTACCTCTATGACTGGCATAGACCGGTTAAGGAGACCGGAGCATTTTTGCATGGATTGACACATCCTTTTAAGGCGGCAAAAAATGCTAAAAAATATTTTAATATAACAAATATGGAAGCCGGTATGATAAAAACACATATGTTTCCTTTAACCCCTCTCCCTCCGCTTTCACCGGAGGGATGGGTGCTGACTATGGCTGATAAGTCGGTTTCAATAAATGAAATTATTAAAAATATGAAAAAGATCACCAGAACAGGGGAGGGAGCTGTATGAGTATTTTAGATGAGATAGTTTCAAATCAGGTGCTCATCAGTGCGGCTCTCGGATGGTTGGTTGCACAGCTTTTAAAAACACTTATAGATATATGGTATAATAAATCTTTTTCACCGGACAGACTTTGGGGAAGCGGGGGTATGCCAAGTTCACATTCCGCCACGGTTTGTGCATTGGCTACTTCAAGTGCATTAAAATACGGCTTTTCGGGATTTGAGTTTGCGGTCAGCTTTATTTTGGCATTGGTGGTTATGTATGATGCCATGGGTGTCAGAAGAGAAACCGGAAAGCAGGCAAAGCTCCTTAATATGATTTTGGAGAACAATATATTTGAAGACAATTTTGAACATTTTGAAGAAAGATTAAAGGAATTTGTCGGACATACACCGTTACAGGTATTTATGGGTGCAATACTGGGTATAGTTATAGCATTTATAATTGGAGGTATATACTAAAAATGATAAAACTTATTGCTTCGGATGTGGACGGAACCTTGGTAGGTGACGGTGAGGGCAAGCTTGATAAAAGAGTTGTAGAGGCTATAAAGGCTCTCCATGATAAGGGGATACATTTTGCTGTCGCATCGGGCAGACAGTGGGTAAGTATAGAAAATGTTTTTGAAGAGGTAAAGAATAAGATTTTTTATATTTCGGATAATGGAGCCTATATAGGGATCAACGGCAGAAGTCTTTTTATAAATAAAATGGATGAAATAACAGCAAAGGATCTGATTTTAGATATAAGAAAAGACAGCGAATTGATTGCTATGGTGGCGGATGAGAATTCTTACTATATCGAAGAGAATAATGAGTTTTTAATAGACTGGATCAGGGGCGGATACAGAGGAAGAATAGAACTTGTGGAGGATCTTACCAAGATAAAAAATATAATAAAAATTTCAGCATATTCCGAAAGTGTATATGGAAAGGCGGATCATATTATAGCTAAATATTGTGATAAGCTCTTGGTAAATTATGCCGGAAAAATGTGGCTTGATTGTACGGCAAAGGGTGTGAGTAAGGGAAATGCTTTAAGAAAACTTCAGGAAGCATTTGATATAAGCGAAAATGAAACAATGGTTTTTGGAGATCAGGATAATGATGTTGAAATGTTTAAAGCGGCATATTATTCTTTTGCAGTGGGAAATGCAGCTCCCATAGCAAAGGAAGCTGCAAGATTTATGGCAGACAGTAATGAAAATGCAGGTGTTTTAAAAATATTAAATTATCTGCTTTAGGAGACTAAGTTGAAAAGAAAATTTTTGTTTGGCTTTATAATGGCTATTTGTCTTTACGGTTGTGGAATAAAGACTAACAGTATCAGTGAAAATATAAAAATCAATCTTACAGAAAACAGTTTAGGCTATAATTACAGCCAGATGCTTATTCCTGCGGTATCGGAGATTCAGATTGTAACAGATACATACACAGATGCAATATGGGACAGCTATGTTGACAGAGAGAGAAATCTTACCTACAGAGATAATTTTTATAATGATTTGAAAAATTATTATAAGGAATTGGTAGTATTAAAGAAGGTGGCGGGAAATTATAAAATCACCTTATCAGAGCAGGAAAAAAATAAAGCATTGAAGCTCTCAAAAATATTTTATGATGAAAATGTGGAAAATACACAAGACTTCCCGGAACTTAGCAGGGAGGATTGTGATACCGTATTTTTAGATTATTTTTTGGTAAATAAGACAAAGAAAAATCTGATAGAAAAAAATGTCAAAGAGGTAAGTGAGAGTGAAGCCAGAATAATGGATTTTCATGTGATTGAAGTTTCAGACTATGAGCTTGCAACAACACTTTTGGAAAGACTTAACAATGGTGAAAACTGTGTAAAACTTGCAAATCAGTTTTCGGAAAGTGACGAAATTTCAAGAAGTATAGCTATAAACAATGAATCCGATGATGTAAAGAATGCTTTAAGTGTTTTGGTTGACGGCGGTATAAGCCCGATTGTCACAGATAAGGGTAAGTATATGCTTTATAAATGTGTAAAGGGCTATAATGAAGATGCCACAAGAAGAAATAAAAAAAGAATAAAAGAAGAAAGAGAATCGGCTTATCTTTTAAATTTATATAATAATTATGCAAGGGAAAATCCAATAGATATAAATGAAAATGAATTTGAAAAGGTTTGTAAAGCTCCTGATGTTACTCTTTTAGGAAGAGATTTCTTTACACTTTGGTCGGAGGAAGAAAATGGAGGCCTTTGAGATTTTAGATGTGAAGGAATTCACCAAAAAACTTTTTATGACTGATTTATTTGATAAATTCAGTGTTGTGGAGGCGGAGTTTACCACCTTTGTAAAATTTGATATAAAGGGTAATCTGAATAAGTCTTATTTTGATGAGGAACAAAACAGAGATTTTTGTAGCTGGAGCGAAATAAGAAATATTTGTTTTGAAATAATAAAGGGGAAAAAGCCGCCTACAGCTTTCAAACTCATATTAAAATTTTCAAAAGAGTTTACAAAAAAATGGATTGCGGATAATACAACAAAGGATATAGATGCGGATATGTATCTGAATATAAGATATGCCGATAAAGGATTGAATCTTATCAGTTCATTTTCGCCTAAGTCATTTTTACTTGAAAGAGATATAATGCATACCTTTGATTTATATGTAAAGGATATGTTTAAGAAAATAAATATTACATTGGTACAGATGGGAGCAGACAGTGAAGGATAAAACAATTCTTGAGATGTATCTTGAGGATATGAAAAATATAAAGCCGCTTGATGAGGCAAAAAAAGATGATTTGCTTAAAGCTTTGTGTACAGGTGATAATAATGCCAAAAACAGGCTTATAGAAGCGCATATGATGTATGCTGCAGAGCTTGTACAGCCGTTTATGGGATGCGGCCAGGAAGTAATGGATTTAATAAGTGAGAGTCATTTGGCACTTACTATGGCGGTAACGGAGTATAAGTCCGGAGATTTAAAAGCTCAAATAAGACAGGCTGTTGAAAAGCGACTAAATGAGATAATAGATGAACAAAACAGAGCAAAGCATGATTCAAACGAGCTTACAAACAGGCTTAACGAGTTGATGGAAATATCAAGTGCTTTGGCAAATGAATACGGTAGAGAAGCTACTGCCAAGGAGCTTTCCGACAGACTCCTTATACCACAGGATGAAGTGGAAGAACTATTAAAAATCAGTCTAAATGCTATAAATTTAGATAAAAATATTTAGGATATGGAGAAGTTTATGATAGAGAGAAAAAATTTGATTGTAGGTCAATCGGGCGGACCGACTGCGGCTATCAATTCATCACTGGCAGGAGTTTATGAAGGGGCAAAGCAATCAGGATTTAAAAAGGTCTATGGTATGAGATACGGTATTGAAGGATTATTATCGGAAAAGATAATAGACCTTGATGATACTCTTAACAATTCATTAAATATCGAACTCTTAAAAAGAACACCAAGCTCATATCTTGGCTCTTGCAGATATAAACTGCCCAAGGTAGAAGCAAATAATGAGGTCTATGAGAAAATATTTGAGATACTTAAAAAGTATAATATTGAGATTTTCATCTACATAGGCGGAAATGACTCTATGGACACTATAAAAAAATTGTCAGATTATGCAAAGCTTATCGGAAGTGATATCAGATTTATCGGAGTTCCGAAAACTGTAGACAATGACCTGCCTGTTACAGATCATACTCCGGGCTATGGAAGTTCGGCAAAATATATTGCAACCTGTATTTCAGAGATAGTCAGAGATTCAAATGTATATGATCTAAAGAGTGTAACAGTTGTAGAAATTATGGGCAGAAATGCGGGGTGGCTTACAGCCGCAGCCGCATTGGCAAAAAACAGCTTAAATGACGGAGCCGATTTTATATTATTGCCTGAAATAGGTCTTGATTTACAGGGCTTTATAAAAATACTCGATGAGAAACTTTCAAATAAAAATAATATTATAGTTGCCGTATCCGAGGGACTTAAAGATTTAAACGGAAATTATATAAGTGAAGATGAGGGAAATGTGGATGCATTCGGACATAAAATGCTCTCAGGCACCGCAGCATATCTTGCTAAAAAGATAAAATCCGAACTTTCGGTAAAAACAAGAGCTGTGGAGATAAATACCTTGCAAAGAGCGGCAGCACATCTTCAAAGTAAAACCGATATAGATGAGGCGTTTAATATAGGATTTTTGGGAGTAAAAGCAGGCATTGAGGGAAAAACCGGAGTTATGATGTATTTTGAGAGAACGCCGGAAGCTCCGTATTCCTCAACCGTAAAATCCTGTGATATAAATTTGGTTGCAAATATTGAAAAGGAAATACCGAGGGAATGGATATCTGATGACGGCTTTGGCGTGAAGGAAGAGTTTATAAAGTATGCAAAACCTCTTATAATGGGCGAACTTTCAAATATTGTATGTGACGGTATACAGAGTCATATAAGAAGTTTAAAGTAAATATTAACAAAAATAATTCATAAAACTCATAGAAAATCAGCCCAAGACAGATTGCAAGTTAACAACCCCCATTTCAAATGGGGGTTTAATTTTAACCCCTCCGGGGTATTTCTCCGGTTCCGCCAAGGGCGGGATTTCGCAGTACCATTTTTATCGGTAGCCTCCTAAAGAAGGCTCTTCTACTTTCTTCCGTCCGCTACCTTATCATTTTCTTCTTGTTCCTTAATATATTTCAAGATTGTTTCTTCATTTACATTTCCTACTGTTGATACATAATATCCTCTTGCCCAAAAATGACGATCGCCCCATTTATTTCTATACTCAGGATGTCTATCAAATAGCATTAATGCACTTTTACCTTTTAAATATGACATGAATTCCGATACACTTATTTTTGGTGGAATTGCTATATACATATGAATATGATCTATACATACTCTTCCATCTATCAACTTTACCTGTTTCATCTCACACAACTTTTTTATTATTTCCACCAAATCTTTTTTTGTTTCTCCATACATGATTTTTCTTCTGTATTTTGGTATAAAAACAATATGGTAAGTGCAATTCCAACGTGTATGTGTTATACTTTGATTATCCACTTGGATACCTCCTATGCTTTGATATGGCCTGCGAAACCAATATCATTATAGCATAGGAGTTTTTAATACTCTAAGTAACGCTTCGGCTTTGCCGGTTCCCCCATCTCAGATGGGGGATTAATAGCTTTTTTCATTTATAAGACTTTTATAAATATTTTAAAACAGTACTTGCAAATCTTTGAATCTGTTGTAAAATATTTCAGATAAAAAGTTTTGGAGAAGATTAAAAATTATGATAAAAGTAGTAAAGTTTGGAGGCAGCTCACTTGCCAGCGCACATCAGTTTAAAAAAGTGGGAGATATAATAAAGGCTGATAAGTCAAGGAAGTTTGTGATTCCTTCCGCACCCGGAAAAAGGAATGCAAAGGATGAGAAGGTAACGGATCTTTTATATGAGACTTATGATGCTGCGGCAGAGGGAGCTTCATATAAGAAAAAATTCGAGAAAATAAAGGCAAGATATGAGGAGATTATAGACGGTCTTTCACTTGATTTAAATCTTGAACCTGAGTTTGCAAAGATAGAGGAAAACTTTTTAAATAAAGCAGGCAGAGAATATGCGGCATCAAGAGGAGAATATTTAAACGGTCTTATAATGGCAAAATATCTGGGGGTGGAGTTTGTAGATCCGGCTGAAATGATATTTTTCTTTGAGGACGGTACATTTGACTCGGAGGCTACAAATAAGGAAGTTGCGGAAAGACTTGAAAAAGTTCAAAGAGCGGTAATACCCGGATTTTACGGCAGTGACCATAGCGGAAAAATCAGAACATTCTCAAGAGGAGGTTCCGATATCACAGGTTCCATAGTTGCCAGAGGTATAAAGGCTGATATGTATGAGAACTGGACCGATGTATCAGGATTTTTAGTGGCTGATCCGAGAGTAATCCCAAACCCTGAGACCATTGAATCAATAACATATAAGGAGCTTAGAGAACTGGCTTATATGGGTGCTTCAGTATTACATGAGGATGCGATCTTTCCTGTAAGAAAAGAGGGTATTCCGATAAATATCAGAAACACAAATAAGCCTGAGGATAAGGGTACAATGATTGTGGAAAGTACCTGTAAGAGCTCAAAGTTTACAATTACAGGTATCGCCGGTAAAAAGGGATTTTGTGCGATAAATGTGGATAAGGCAATGATGAACTCAGAGGTAGGCTTTTGCTCCAGAGTATTGGATGTTTTTGCAAAAAACAATATCTCAATAGAGCATATGCCTTCAGGTATTGATACTATGACAGTGCTTGTACATCAATCAGAGTTTGAAGAGCATGAGCAGCAGATAGTATCGGGTATACATAGAGCTGTAGGTCCGGATACCGTGGAGATGGAATCAGGGCTTGCACTTATTGCAGTTGTAGGCAGAGGAATGAAGGCAAACAGAGGCACAGCAGGAAGAATATTCTCGGCACTTGCACATGCAAGAGTGAATGTAAAGATGATAGATCAGGGTTCATCAGAGCTTAATATCATTGTGGGTGTTAAGGAAAATGACTTTGAAACAACTATAAAGGCAATATATGATATGTTTGTAAAATCGGTATTATAATATGGCAAAAGTAATAATCATAGGCGGAGGTGCGGCAGGAATGATAGCAGCATACTCCGCTGCTTTAACATCAAAGCAGGTAATATTGCTTGAAAAAAATGAAAAACTCGGAAAAAAGATTTTTATTACAGGCAAGGGAAGATGTAATCTTACAAATGCGTCCGATATGAATACTGTGATGGAAAATGTAGTAAGCAATAAGAGATTTTTATTCAGTGCTTTTAAAAAATTTACAAATGAAGATATTATGAGACTGGTGGAAGAAAACGGCACCAAACTTAAAATTGAAAGAGGAAACAGAGTATTTCCGGTGAGTGATCATTCCTCGGATATAATAAAATCTCTTGAAAATGCACTTCGGGCTTTGAATGTTGATATCAGACTGAATACAAAGGTGGATTCTCTTTTAATAGAAAATGATATATGCAAAGGTGTGTTAATCGGAAAAAGTAAAATTATGGCTGATGACGTTATTGTGGCTACAGGCGGAATGTCATATCAGGCTACAGGCTCTGACGGTGACGGCTACAGATTTGCAAAAGAGGCCGGACTTAGTGTAAGCAAGCTCTATCCGTCCCTCGTACCTTTTAATATCGAGGGGGAGAGAATAAAGGCATTACAGGGGCTTTCGCTAAAGAATGTACATGTATATATATATAATGAAAAAAACCTTGTATATGATGAGTTCGGTGAAATGCTTTTTACACATTTTGGAGTAAGCGGTCCTGTGATAATATCCGCATCTGCAATCATAGGAAATAAAAATATAAAGGGCTATAGGCTCTGTATTGACTTAAAGCCCGCATTGGATGAGGAAAAGCTGGATGAGAGGATACTAAGAGATTTCACTGAGCAAAAAAACAAAAGTTTGAAAAACTCATTAAATAAGCTTTTTCCGGCAAAACTTATAGACGAGGTCATATATCAGAGCAAAATAGATCCTGAAAAAAAGGTAAATTTACTTACAAAAGAGGAAAGGCAAAGGCTTGTACATGCTACAAAAAATCTCGAATATGTTATAAGCTCCACAAGAGGCTTTAATGAGGCGATAATCACAAAGGGAGGAGTGGAAGTCTCACAAATAAATCCAAAGACCATGGAATCAAAAAAAATCAAGGGATTATTTTTTGCAGGAGAGGTGCTTGATCTGGATGCATTTACAGGAGGTTATAATCTTCAGATAGCATGGTCCACAGGATATGCCGCAGGAGAAGGAGCAGGAGAATGAACAGTATAGCAATAGACGGACCGGCAGGTGCCGGAAAATCAAGTATAGCAAAAGCTTTGAGCAAAAAGCTTGGATATATTTATATAGATACGGGAGCAATGTACAGAGCGGTGGCGTTATTCTTTCTTGACAATAATGTGGAGGATGGAAATGATGCCAAAGCGGAAGAACTTTTAGAAAAACTTGATATCAGCATAAAGTATGAGAACGGAATACAGAAAGTTTTTTTAAACGGGGATGATGTTACCGATAAATTAAGGCTTGAGCAGATAGGTAAGTTTGCAAGTAAGTTCAGTGCCATAGGGAGTGTAAGAGAAAAGCTTGTAGCCTTGCAAAGAAAGCTTGCAGAAAAAGAAAATGTGGTAATGGACGGCAGAGATATAGGTACTGTGGTTTTACCAAAGGCAAATCTTAAGATATATCTGAGTGCAAGCTCCAAAATCAGAGCCAAAAGAAGATATCTTGAACTTTTGGAAAAGGGCTTTAAAGATTTGGATATAAATATTATTGAGGATGAAATAATAAAAAGAGATGAGGCGGATATGAACAGGGAAATATCACCTCTAAAACAGGCAGAAGATGCTTATTATCTGGATTCATCAGAAATGTCTATAGATGAGGTGGTATCAAAGATACTTACAATGGTGAAAGAGGAAAAATGAAAGTCGAGCTGGCTAAAAGTGCAGGATTTTGCTTCGGAGTGGAGAAAGCGGTAAATACCGTATATGAAGAAGCAAAAAAAAATGATGATATTGTATATACTTTGGGACCTATAATTCACAATGAAGAAGTCGTTAAGGATATGAAAAAAAGAGGTGTGGAGGCTGTTGCCATAGAGGATTTACATTCCATGCCAAAGGGAACCGTAATTATCCGTTCACATGGTGTAAGCAAAGAGATATACAATTATGTAAAGGAAAGCGGACATAGAGTGGTGGATGCCACCTGTCCTTTTGTAAAAAAAATACATGCTATAGTTTCCGTGCAAAGCGGAAAAGGAAAAACTGTAGTAATAATAGGAAATCCCAAGCATCCTGAAGTGGAAGGAATAAGAGGCTGGGGAGATCAAAACACCTATGCGGTGGAAAACATAGATGAGTTTATAAAATTAGACTTAAAAAAGGATAAAGAGATCATAATCGTAGCTCAAACTACATTTAATCATAAAAAATTTCAAGAAATCATTGATAAAATATCGCTTTTAGGTTATGATGTAAGATGTTTTAATACGATTTGCAATGCAACACAGGAAAGACAAGCTGAGGCAAAAAATATAGCGTCAAATGTGGATGCTATGATAGTTATCGGAGATAAAAAAAGCTCCAATACATCCAAGCTTGTGGAAATATGTCAGGAAGAATGTAAGAATACAGTTTTTATTCAAACTCTTGAGGACCTGGACTATGATGCTTTACTTTCTGTGGATAGTGTAGGTATTACGGCAGGGGCGTCAACCCCAAAACATATCATTGAGGAGGTTCAAAATATTGTCAGATCTAAGTTTTGAACAAATGTTAGATGAGTCATTCAAGACTCTACACACGGGAGAAGTTGTCAACGGTAAGGTAATTGATGTTAAGGAAGATCAGATTATTCTTAATGTCGGATTTAAGTCAGACGGTATCATCACAAGAAGTGAATATAGTAATGATAACAGTTTAGATTTAAGAACAGTTGTAAATGTCGGTGACGACATGGAGGCAAAGGTCTTAAAGATAAATGACGGAGAAGGTCAGGTTCTCCTTTCATACAAGAGGTTGGCTCAGGATAGAGGTAATAAGAAGCTTGAGGATGCTTTCAACAATCATGAAGTACTTACAGGAAAAGTGATACAGGTAGTTGAGGGCGGTCTCAGTGTAGTTGTAGAGGATGCAAGAGTATTTATACCTGCTTCACTTGTATCAGATACTTTTGAGAGAGATTTATCTAAATATAAGGATACTGAGATTGAGTTCGTTATCACAGAGTTCAATCCAAAGAGAAGAAGAATTATCGGTGACAGAAAGCAGCTTCTTGTAGCTAAGAAAGAGGAGCAAAAGAAGGCTTTATTTGAGAAGATAACACCGGGAGATGTAATAGAGGGTACAGTAAAGAATGTTACAGACTTTGGCGCTTTCGTTGACCTTGGAGGTGCAGACGGTCTTTTACATATCTCAGAGATGAGCTGGGGTAGAGTGGAGAATCCAAAGAAGGTATTCAAATCAGGAGAGACTGTTACAGCTTTTATTAAGGATATCTCAGGAGAAAAGATTGCGCTTTCAATGAAGTTCCCTGACCAGAATCCATGGCTTGATGCTGAAGAGAAGTTTGCACGCGGAAATGTTGTAAAGGGCAGAGTTGCAAGAATGACAGATTTCGGTGCATTCGTTGAGATTTCAAACGGAGTTGATGCATTATTGCATGTATCTCAGATTTCACATGATCATGTGGAAAAACCTTCTGATGTACTTAAGGTAGGAGATGAAGTTGAGGCTGTTATCGTTGAGTTCAATGAGGCGGATAAGAAGATTTCACTTAGTATTAAAGCTTTAACTCAGGCAAATGAAGAGCTTGAGAAAGAGAATGCAAGAAATCCCGAGTCTGAAGAGGAATAAAAATTTAGTTAACGGGGGTCGTAGGTGGATTTCATCTGCGACCTTTTTATCTGATTTATAAGGAGTTATATGGAGAGAAACTATAAAAGAACAGCTTTTTGGGCAATTGTTGTTGTCCTTTTATATTTGAGCTATGAAAGGCTCAGTGATGTAATATTTAGAGCTTTTAACTATATTGATGTAAATTACAGCGTAGTGCCGGAAGCATTACTTCCGAGTATAAATGCATTTGTGGATACATTTATTTCTGCAATACTTATTGTTATTTATCTTATATTGGCGGTATTTATAGTTAAAAAGCATGAACCGGGGGTAAAGCTTGGATATGTTAAGGGCTTTATTTTCTGTCTTGTAATGGGCTTTGCATTCTACGGAATAGCAGGGCTTTGGTTTGAACTTGTAGACAGATTTTTGGTGGCAATTCCTTTTATTGCCGAAAATGTTGAATATTTTTCAGGTGTATATGATGATTTGGAATCCGGTGCCTATATATGGTCACTATTGTCCATATCAATTATAGGTCCTGTTGTAGAGGAGATATTATTCAGACTGTTGATATTTAACTCACTTGAGAGAATAACAAAGAGTCCATGGTTTGCAATCATTGTTTCAGGGGTGCTGTTCGGTATATGGCATATGATTTTTGTGCAGAGTGTTTATACCGCTGTAATGGGTTGTATTATGGGACTTATTTACTATAAAACAAGAAATATTTTTTACACTATTTTGATACATATTATAAATAATACCATCGGCAATCTGCCGCCGGCACTCAATACCGATGCGATAAACACTCTAATAAGCAATGTAACATATCTGATGATTATTCCGAGCATTATACTTTTGATACTTTTATGTAAGGAAAAACCGGCAAATAGGGAGCTTGCAGCAGAAGATTACGGTCTATGACAGATAAAAAAATAAGTATTTTTTCATTTACAAAAAAAGGTGGAGAAATAAATATCCGGTTGATGGATATACTGAAAGAAAATAATATATCATCATATACCTTGGAAAAATATCTGACAGATGAAAGAATGAGAGTCTTAACTGATTTAAAAGAAAAAGTAAAAAAGCATTTCAGTGATGACGCCATTATATTTGTCGGAGCTACAGGTATTGCAATCAGAAGCATATCCGGATATATAAAGGATAAGTTCAGCGATCCTGCGATACTTGTAATAGATGAACTTGGAAGATATGTGATACCATTGCTTTCCGGTCATGTCGGAGGTGCAAATGAATTAGCGGAATATATAGGAGCGGCACTTGGTGCCACTCCTATTATTACTACAGCTACAGATATCAATGGTGCTTTTGCAGTGGATGTATTTGCAAAAAAGTATGATTTGATACTTTCATCAAGAAAACTTGCAAAGGATGTAAGTGCGGCACTGCTTGACGGTAAGCCCGTAGATATTGACAGTGATATAAAGGATATAGATGTTTCGGGTATAAGGGAAAAATTAAATCCTTCACATTCAAAATGTGATCTTACTGTAAGAATAACGGATAAAATCTATGATGAAAATGTACTGACTCTTATACACAAGGATCTATATATAGGTGTAGGCTGTAAAAAAAATACAGATATAAAAAAAATGCTGGATTTTATCTATCAGGTGTTTAGAGGTAAAGGGCTTGATATAAGGGCGATAAAAGCCATCGGAAGCATTGATATAAAAAAAGATGAAAGGGCTATAGTTGAACTTTCAAACAGCTTATCGGTTCCGTTTTATACCTTCACCAAGGATGAATTAAAAAAGGTGGAGGGAGAGTTTAATGAGTCGGATTTTGTAAAAGAAACCGTAGGAGTGGGAAATGTTTGCGAAAGAGCGGTTTTGATACAATGTGACAAGTTAATACTTAAAAAGACGGCAAAAGACGGAATGACTGTAGCAATAGGGCGGTCATGATATGATATATCTTATAGTGGATAAAAAATATGAAAAAGATTTAAAAAGGATAGAATATTATAAAAGTTTTTTACTTGATTTATATCATGATGATGTGGACTGTATCATAGAAGACAATAGAGTTATAACTCCGCTTGGAGAAGAGGGGAGGGCTTTGGAAGAGAAAGGCAGAAATATAAGAAAAAAACTTTCAGATGCCAAAGCGGTATATCTATGGCGTGGAGGAAGTCTTATTGTATTAAAGGATGTAACAGTAAAAAAATAATTTCCCATATTTAAATTTTATCTTGCGAATATGTTTCTATTCATATATGATACAATGGTATTAAGATAAAAACTTAAAACTTACTTTCGAGGTGTATTATGGTTACGGTTGCATTGGATGCAATGGGTGGAGATTATTCACCCGAAGAAATAATAAAGGGGGCATTTGATGCCTTAAAGAAAGATAAAGACATTAAAGTTATTTTAGTCGGTAAGAAGGAGGTTTTAGAGGGGAAGGTAATCAAAGAATTTGAAGACAGATGCTCTGTGGTTTATTCCACAGAGGTGATAACAAATGAGGAAGCACCTGTAGCTGCTATCAGAGCAAAGAAGGATTCATCCATAGTGGTAGGCATGAATCTTGTAAAAGAGGGTAAGGCTGACGGCTTTGTAAGTGCGGGAAGCACCGGAGCGGTACTTGTCGGAGGACAGCTGATAGTGGGAAGAATAAAGGGAATACTAAGACCTGCACTGGCACCGCTTTTACCCACTGAAAAGGGGGTATCACTGCTTATTGACTGTGGTGCAAATGTGGATGCAAGAGCCGAGCATCTGGTTCAGTTTGCCAGAATAGGTTCTTTATATATGGAGAAGGTCATAGGTATTAAAAATCCAAGAGTAGGTATTGTAAATATAGGTGCCGAGGAAGAAAAAGGTAATGCTCTTGTAAAAGAAACCATGCCGCTTTTAAAGGAATGCGATGATATCAATTTCATCGGCAGTGTGGAAGCCAGAGAAATCCCGAAAGGCGGTGCGGATATTATAGTCTGTGAGGCATTTGTGGGAAATGTAATACTCAAATTATATGAGGGTGTAGGTTCCACGCTGATAGGAAAAATAAAAGAAGCATTGATGAAGAATGTTTTCACAAAAATAGGTGCAATGATGATAAAATCTTCATTAAAGCAGACTTTAAAATCATTTGATGCAAGCGAATATGGCGGAGCACCTCTGCTAGGTCTTAACGGTCTGGTCGTTAAAGCACATGGAAATTCAAAGGCAAATGAAATCTGTAATTCGATTTTGCAATGTAAGAGCTTTAAAGAAGAAGCTTTAAGTGATATTATAAGAGAAAAAATGACAAATAATTAGAATGGAGAATAAAATGGAGTTTGAGAAATTAAAAAAGATTATCGCTGAGGTTTTAAATATTGATGAGAGTACAATTGAGCTGAGTTCTTCTTTTGTAGACGATTTGGGAGCGGATTCCCTTGACTTATTTGAGATTATTACAGGAATTGAAGAGGAGTTTGAACTTGAGATACCTCAGGAAATTGCAGAGAATATTCATACTGTGCAGGATGCGGTAGAAGAAATAAAGAAGGCAACAGACTCCTTTAGATAAGAGATAATGAGGCTATGCAAATAGCCTCTTTTATAGATTTGGAATGTAGAGGATTTATATGAATAATAATTTAAAAGAATTGCAGGAATTATTAGGGTATGAGTATAAGAATAAAGAACTTTTAAAGCAGGCACTTACACACAGTTCCTATGCCAATGAGCATCAGCTTGGTAAAAACGGCTCCAATGAAAGACTGGAGTTTTTGGGAGATGCGGTATTGGAGCTTGTCAGCAGTGAGTTTTTTTACGGAGTTTATCCTGAAAAGCCGGAGGGTGAGCTTACAAAAATAAGAGCAAGCTTTGTTTGTGAGCCGGCTTTGGTGGACTGCGCTAAAAATATAAAACTCAGTGAGTTTTTAAAGCTTGGAAAAGGTGAGGAACATACCGGTGGAAGAATGAGACCGAGTATTATCAGTGATACATTTGAGGCGATTATAGGAAGCATCTATTTGGATGGTGGTTTTGCTAGTGCAAAAGAGGTGATTTTAAAATTCATTTTAAATGAATATGAGAATAAAGTCTTCTTTTATGATAGCAAGACTATTTTACAGGAAGTTATTCAATCACAGGATTCAAAACCTGTGGAATACACTCTATTATCAGAAGAGGGACCGGATCATTTAAAAAAGTTCGTTGTAGCTGTAAATATTGACGGTAAAAGAGCCGGAGTGGGTGAGGGCGTAAGCAAGAAGGCTGCGGAACAGGCAGCCGCCTATGAAGCATTAAAAAAATTAGGAAAAATTGAAGGATGTATTTAAAGCGTATTGAAATTCAAGGATTTAAGTCCTTTGCAAATAAAATTGTATTTGATTTTCACAATGGAATAACCGGTATAGTCGGCCCCAACGGTTCCGGAAAAAGTAATGTTTCGGATGCGGTAAGATGGGTTCTCGGTGAGCAAAGTGCCAAGCAGCTTAGAGGCGGAAATATGCAGGATGTTATTTTTGCCGGAACGGAACTTAGAAAACCGCTCGGATTTGCCTATGTTGCCATCACCCTCGATAATTCGGATCATAAGCTTGATATAGATTTTAAAGAGGTTACGGTTTCAAGGAGACTTTTCAGATCGGGAGAAAGCGAGTATCTTATAAACGGCTCTGCTTGCAGACTGAAGGATATCAGTGAGCTGTTTTTTGATACCGGTATCGGTAAGGACGGATATTCTATAATAGGTCAGGGACAGGTAGATAAGGTACTTAACGGAAAGCCCGAGGAGAGAAGAGAATTATTTGATGAGGCTGCAGGAATCACCAAATTTAAAAGAAGAAAGGGACTGGCTCTAAAAAAGCTCGAATCTGAGAGAGAAAGTCTTGTAAGAGTAAATGATATTATCTCAGAGCTGCAAAAGCAGGTAGGTCCGCTTGAAAAGCAGGCTAAGATTGCCAAAGAGTTTTTAGGTTTGCGTGAGGAATTAAAGATATTTGATGTAAACAGTTATGTAATGGAGTATGACAGTATTACACAAAATCTGAATGAGTATAAAAAAAGAGAAAAACTTTTATCGGATGATTTAAATGATGCAAAAGCGGCATTTGAAAAATCAAAAGAGGACTATGAGGGTATTAGTGCAGATTTAAGAAGGCTGGATGAAGAGCTGGATGAAGTAAAAAACATAAGAAGTAATGCAGGAATACAATTACAGGAAATTACCTCACATATTGAAATATTGAAGGAGCAGATAAACTCGGAAAATAAAAATAATGAGAGTTTATCATCCAGAAGTGAAAATATAGACAGTGATATAGAGAAAAAACAAAAAGAGCTTGACGCCCTTGAGGAAGAAAAAAACTCACTGCAGATACTCTTAAAGGAAAGCAGTGAAAAGGAAATCGGTATCTTTAATGAACTTGAAGATACCGATAAAAAAATAAATGAACTTTTAAAGAAACTTGAAAGTTTAAGAATTACTTCTGAAGAATTCACTTCAAAAAATGCCGATTTAAGAGTGAAAAAAGAAAGGTATAGAGGTATCTTAGAGCAGGTAAGACTTAGAAAAGCCGAAATGACTCAAAGATTGCTTGAGAGTAAAACCGGACAAAATACTCTGGAGATAAAAATAGATGAAGAGGATAAAAGCCTTAATGAAATAAATGAGTCCATTGATATTACAGCAGCCAAAAGAAATGAACTTGAAAGTAGTGGTGAGAGTATTCATGCCGAGATAACCAGATTTTCAAAAGTGGCATCGGATCTGCAAATAAAATATCAAAGAGAGTCTGCAAGGCTGACATCATTAAAAAATATAGCCGAAAGATATGACGGATATGGTAATTCCATAAAAAAGATAATGGAGACCAGAGACAGAATCGGAGGCATTCACGGAGTTGTTGCGGATATTATTAAGGCATCAAAAGAGTATGAAATAGCCATAGAGACTGCACTCGGAGGTAGGATTCAAAATATAGTTACCGATTCTGAAAATACCGCAAAGATACTGATAGAATATTTGAAAAAAAATAAATACGGAAGAGCCACATTCCTACCGCTCTCATCTGTAAGAAACTCCACTTTTTCAAATACAGGTTTTCTAAAGGAGAGAGGTGTTATAGGTATAGCCTCAGACCTTGTGGAGTATGATGATAATTATAAAAATCTTGTGGGAAGTCTGCTTGGCAGGATTGTAGTTATTGACAATATAGATAATGCCATAGCATTTGAAAAAAAGTTTGCATATGAGTACAGAGTGGTTACACTTGACGGTGAGTCATTAAGCCCCGGAGGTTCTATAAGCGGGGGTGCTTTTAAGGGTGCCGGAAATCTGCTTGGAAGAAAGAGGGAAATAGATGAGCTTGAAATCAGTGTATCGGAGCTTTTAAAAAATTATGCACAGGCAAATGATAAGGTGGAAGCCTTTAAAGCACAGAGAGAGGATATTTTATTAAAGATTGAGGAAAACAGGAAAATCAATCAGGATCTTATTATCGAAAAGAATAATATAGAGAACAGAAAAAGAAGTCTGATTGAAAAACTGGATGAATTAAAGGCATCATCCATATCGGTTCAAAATGATTTTGACAATATAGATAATGAGCTTTTGGAAATAGAAAATGAGACCAAAAGGCTTGATAACAGCCTTATCAATGTGGGTGAGGATTTCGGAAAAGTCGGAAAAGATATGGAAAGTCTTGAAAGAGAGATTCAAAATCATAGAAATCAAAAAGAAAAGATAATGGAGAGGCTGAATACTTCAAGGCTTGAAAATGCAAATATATCACAAAGACTTGAGTTCAGTGAAAAAAATGTAAGCAGAACCAAGGCTGATATGGAAACACTTGTATCTGAAAAAGCGGGTTTAAAGGATAGGGTTTTTGATATTGCAAGAAATATATCGGAGAAAAACTTAAAGATAGAAGAAGAGCATAAAAAAAGACAGGAACTTTTAAAAAAGATTGAGATTCTTAAGGCAAAAGAAGAAGAGCTGGCTGCATTTAAAGATACAAAGTCTAAATCTCAAAATAAGATCTTTGAAAACAGAGATACCTACAGTGAGAGAGTTTCACTTCTTGACAGGGATTTATACAGGCTTAGAGGTCAGATAGAAAAATCCGAGGAGAGAATTTCAGAGCGAACAAATTATATGTGGAATGAGTATGAGCTTACATATAATTCCTCACTGGAATTAAAGACCGATATCAATATGAATTTAAATGATATCAGGGCGCAGATACAGGAACTCAGAAGCAAAATAAAGGCACTTGGGAATGTAAATATTAATGCAATTTCCGACTATAATGAAATATCGGGAAGATATGAGCTGATGAAAAAGCAGCATTCGGATATTTTGGAAGCGGAAGCTACTTTGATAAAAATTATTGAAGAACTTGATATTGCAATGAAAAAGCAATTTGCAGAAAAATTTGATGAGATTGCGACTGAATTTAATGAGGTGTTTAAAGAACTCTTTGGAGGAGGCAGCGGAAAGCTTGTACTTGAAGAAGAGGGAGATATGCTTGAGGCGGGTATTACGATAATCTCACAGCCGCCGGGAAAGAAACTGCAAAATATGATGCAGCTTTCAGGTGGAGAAAAGGCACTTACCGCAATAGCACTTTTATTTGCCATACAAAATCTTAAACCCTCACCATTTGCACTTCTGGATGAGATAGAGGCTGCACTTGATGATTCCAATGTAGACAGATTTGCAAAATATCTGCATAAGCTTACAGACCATACACAGTTTATAGTGATCACTCACAGGCGTGGTACAATGGTGGCATCAGACAGGCTTTACGGAATAACAATGCAGGAAAAGGGCATTTCCACCCTTGTTTCGGTAAATCTTATAGAGAATGAATTAGATAATTAGGAGGCTGATATGGAAGAAAAGAAAAAAGGATTTTTTTCGAGACTTGTAGAAGGTCTTACAAAAACAAGAAATGCCGTTGTAAGCGGAATAGAAAATGTTTTTTTAGGATATGATGTAATAGATGAGGACTTTTATGAGGAGCTGGAAGAAACCCTCATAATGGGAGATATCGGAATCAGAGCATCCACAGATATCATAGAGGAGCTTAGAAAAAGAGTAAAAGAAGACCATTTAAATTCACCCTCACAGTGCAGGGATGTACTTATTGACACTATAAAGCAAAGAATGGATTTGGGAGAAAATGCTTATGAATTTGAAAACAGAAAATCCGTTGTATTTGTTATAGGTGTGAACGGAGTCGGAAAGACAACTTCGGTAGGAAAACTTGCAAGTCAGCTTAAAAATGAGGGCAAAAAAGTATTGGTGGTTGCGGCGGATACTTTCAGGGCTGCGGCAATAGAACAGCTTGAGGAATGGACAAAGAGAGCCGGAGTGGATATAATAGCACAAAATGAAGGCTCGGATCCGGGTGCTGTGGTATTTGATGCATGTAAGGCTGCAAAGGCAAGAAATGCCGATGTAATGATAGTTGATACCGCAGGAAGACTTCATAATAAGAAAAATCTTATGGAGGAGCTGAAGAAAATAAATAAAATCATTGAGAGAGAATATCCGGATGCATACAGAGAAACATTGGTTGTACTGGACGGTACTACAGGGCAGAATGCATTGGAGCAGGCAAGAGTATTTAATGAAGCTGCAAATATAACAGGAATTATACTGACAAAGCTGGATGGAAGTGCCAAAGGAGGTATTGCGGTGGCAATACAGGCGGAACTTTCAATTCCTGTAAAATATGTCGGGGTGGGTGAGAAAATAGATGATTTACACAAATTCAATTCAAAGGAGTTTGTGGATGCACTCTTTAGTAATGAGTAATCGAAAAAGCTATTACAATTTATGTAAAATAGAATCGAGGAAATCATGAAAGAATTTACATTAGAAAAATTTGAAGAGGCAAGTGAGCTTGTACAAAAGGTCACATCAGAGACAAAGCTGGTATTCAGTGAATTTTTCTCTGAGCAATCCGGAAATAAAGTTTTTTTCAAGCCTGAAAATATGCAATATACAGGGGCATATAAGGTAAGGGGTGCATATTATAAGATATTTACTTTATCGGAAGAAGAAAAGAAAAAAGGAATAGTGACGGCATCAGCGGGAAATCATGCACAGGGAGTGGCATATGCCGCAAAGCTCTCAGGTATCAAGGCTACTGTTTTTATGCCCACCACCACACCTCTTATAAAAATAAACAGAACTAAAAACTACGGAGCCGATGTGGAGCTTTATGGTGATGTCTTTGATGAGGCGGCATCAAAAGCTTTGGAATATGCAAAGGAGAGCGGTGCGACATTTGTACATCCGTTCAATGATCTTACAGTGGCTACAGGACAGGGCAGTATTGCAATGGAGATAATAAAGGAGCTGCCTACCGTAGATATCATACTGGTGCCTATCGGAGGAGGCGGATTATGTGCAGGAGTGGCAACACTTGTAAAGATGCTGAATCCAAGTATACAAGTCATTGGTGTTGAGCCTGAAAATGCAGCCTGTATGAAGGCTTCCATAAAGGAAGATCATATAGTGACCTTAGAATCCGCAAATACAATTGCGGACGGTACCGCGGTAAAAACCCCCGGAGATAAGCTGTTTAAATATATCAAGGAAAATATACATGATATTATAACAATCAATGACAATGAGCTTATTGTTTCATTTCTTGATATGGTGGAAAATCATAAGATGGTTGTTGAAAACTCAGGGCTTTTAACTGTAGCCGCTCTGAAACATTTGAATGTAAAGGGAAAAAAGATAGTGTCAATTCTAAGCGGCGGAAATATGGATGTTATAACAATGGCATCACTTATACAGCATGGTCTTATTGAGAGAGGCAGAATATTTACCGTTTCGGTGCTTTTGCCGGATAAGCCGGGTGAGCTTGCAAAGGTGGCGGACCTTTTGGCAAGTGAGAGAGGAAATGTTGTAAAGCTTGAGCATAATCAGTTTATAAGTATTAACAGAAATGCGGCTGTGGAGCTTAGAATCACCATAGAGGCTTATGGCACTGAACATAAAAAAGAGATAGTTGAGAGATTAAATAAAGAGGGATATAGACCAAAACTTGTAAGGAGTAAGGGAACTTATAATGCTTGATGAAAAAGTAAATGTAGATTTCAGAGGATTTTTAAATAAATTTCATTTTAAAACCAATTTGATCTATTGTATAAAATGGGGAATAGTGTCGCTTATAATCGGCGTAATTGTGGGGATTGCAGGTTCAAGCTTCGGGCATGCTATAGATTTTGCCACGGGAATCTGGAAAACTCACAGCTATACACTTTATCTTATGCCGGTATTCGGACTTATAATCGCAGGACTTTATCATTTTATAAATGCGGACAATCCAAGAGGAACTAATTATGTAATTGATTCGATATCATCAGGAGAAAGACTGCCTCTAAAGATGGCACCTGCAATTTATATATCTTCGTTTCTTACCCATCTGGCATCGGGAAGTGCCGGAAGAGAGGGTGCGGCATTGCAGATTGGAGGAAGTATCGGAAGCTTTATCGGAAGAATGCTAAAGCTTGGAGAAAGCAGATTTTCAGATAAAGCCGATATAAATATTGCGGTAATGTGCGGAATGGCGGCATGCTTTTCGGCGCTTTTCGGTACACCGATTGCAGCATCCATATTCAGTATGGAATTATTCAGTGTAGGTGTAATGTATCATGCAGCATTTATACCATGTCTGCTCTCATCATATATTGCCGTATATGTGGCAGGGATTTTACATACACCTGAGGAGAAATTTATATTGCAAAGTGCACCGGAGTGGAGTCTTAGAATGGTTTTATTTATGATGTTACTTGCGGCTCTTAGTGCAACGGTGGCAATATTATTTTCTGTAGCAATGCATGAAAGTGCGGATCTTTATAAAAAATATTTTAAAAATCATTATATTAGGATTGTAGTTGCATCAATTTTATTTATAATATTAACTATAATCTCAGGAAGCAGAGATTATAACGGAGGCGGATTTTGGCTGATTGAAAGAAGTATGGAGGGAGATGTAAGATATGAAGCATTTCTTATGAAAATACTTTTTACGGCTCTAGCTCTTGGAGGAGGCTTTAAAGGTGGAGAGATAGTACCGACATTTGTTATCGGTGCAACCTTTGGAGGCGCTTTTGCAAAAGTATTCGGACTTCCATACGAATTATGTACAGTATGCGGAATGATTGCCTGCTTTGTGGGAGTTACAAACTGTCCGATTGCCTCGATATTTATGGGAATAGAATTTTGTGGTAGCCTTGGCTTAAATTATTATGCTATAGTAGTGGGAGTCAGTTTTGTATTATCAGGTTATTATGGACTGTACAGTTCACAAAAGTTTGCATATTCAAAAACTGAGGCAAGATATTTGGGCTCGGATGCGGTAAGTATCAGGAAAAAAAGACAAAAAGTTTAGGAGGATTTTATGGCTATATTTGAGGGAGCCGGTGTTGCGCTTATAACACCGATGAATGAAGACTTCAGCGTAAATTATGATAAATTAGAAGAAATAATTGAGGAGCAGATAGCAGGAGGTACAGACTGTATAATAATCTGCGGTACAACAGGTGAGGCATCAACTCTCACTGTGGAGGAGCATCTTGATGTTATAAAAAGAACAGTTGAAATGGTAAACAGGAGGATTCCCGTTATTGCGGGAACAGGTTCAAATTCCACAGAAACAGCTGTAGAGTTTTCAAAAGAAGCACAGAAATACGGTTCAGACGGTGTACTTGTCGTTTCACCTTACTATAATAAGGCTACACAAAAAGGTCTTATAAGGCATTTTAGTGAAATAGCAAATTCTATATATATTCCTGTACTTCTTTACAATATTCCGGGAAGAACAGGGGTTAATATAGAGCCTGAAACTATTGCCTACCTGGTAAATAGTGTTTCAAATATAGTCGGTGTAAAAGAAGCAAGCGGAAATTTCTCAAATGCTGTAAAAATACTCAGATTATGCCCTGAGATAGATATGTACTCAGGAAATGACGATCAGGTAGTGCCGCTTATGAGTATAGGTGCAAAGGGTGTTATTTCTGTTTTATCAAATGTGGCTCCAAGGCAGACACATGATATGTGTCGTGCCGCACTTGACGGAGATTTTGTGAAGGCAAGAAAAATGCAGATAGAGGCACTTGATGTGATTGAAAATCTGTTTACAGAGGTAAATCCTATACCTGTAAAGGCAGCAATGAATTTGCAGGGTAAAAATGTCGGACCTCTAAGACTCCCTCTGACACAGATGGAAAAGCCTCATGAAGATGTTTTGGCTAAGGCTATGAAAGAGTATGGTATTTTATAATGACTAAAATAATATTAAACGGTGCAAACGGTGCAATGGGAAAGGTGGTATCTGAGCTTGCAGCTGCCGATTCCGATATAGAGATTGTGGCAGGAGTGGATTTGAATACCGAGTCAAAATATGATTTTCCTGTATTTGATAATATTAAAAAAGTCGATATCGCTGCAGATGCTATAATTGACTTTGCATCAGTAAAGGCAGTGGATAATCTTCTTGATTTTATCGAGGAGAAAAAAATACCTGCCGTGATTTGTACTACAGGTCTTAGTGAGGCACAGACAGATAGGATAAATAAAATTTCAAAAAGCTGCGCAATACTCAGATCCGCAAATATGTCTCTTGGAATAAATATTTTATCAAAGGTATTATCGGATGTGGCTCCGGCGCTTAGGGCGGCGGGTTTTGATATAGAGATTGTGGAAGCACATCATAGAAGAAAGCTGGATGCTCCAAGCGGTACAGCGATTTTGCTTGCAGATGCAGTGAATGAAAATATGGGAGAAAAACTCTCATACACCTATGACAGAAGTGAAAGACATGAGCCAAGAAGAGCTGATGAGATAGGGCTCTGTGCTATAAGGGGAGGAACTATAGTAGGTGATCATGATGTGATATTTGCAGGTGAGGATGAGGTTATTACATTCAGTCATAGAGCATATTCCAGAAAGATTTTTGCAAAAGGAGCAATATCCGCCGCAAAATTCCTGAATGGAAAAAGTAAAGGACTATATGATATGAGTGATATTATCTAAAATTATTATTTAGGCAATCAGGTGTCTGATTGCCTTTTTTGTAGAGGTGAATATGAAGATATTGGGGATTATTGCGGAATATAATCCTTTTCATAACGGACATAAATATCAGATAGAAAAAGCGAAAGAGATTTCGGCTGCCGACTATATAATAGTTATTATGAGCGGTAATTATGTTCAAAGAGGTGCACCTGCTGTTTTTGATAAAAAAACAAGGGCGGAGATGGCATTAAATGCTGGGGTGGATGCCGTATTTGAAATGCCAAGCTTTTTTTCCTGTGCAAGCGCTCCTGATTTTGCGGATTTCGGTATAAGCCTGCTTCAAATACTCGGTGCGGATTATATATCCTTCGGTGCGGAAAATAATGATTATAAGCTACTTAATGATGTAGCGGATATATTACTTTACGGAGATTTGGAATCCAACATAAAAAAATATATTTCATCGGGATTAAATTATGCCAAAGCAAGGCATAATGCTATAATAAAGGAATTAAAAGGCAATAATACAGAGCAGATAGAGAGTATACTTGCCTCCCCCAATAATATATTGGCAATAGAGTATTTAAAAAATATAAAATTAAAAAATTTTGACATAGAGCCGGTTATAATTAGCAGATGCGGAAGCGGATATCATGAAAAAGAAATAGAGGAAAATAAATTTTCATCAGCCACCGCTATAAGAAAACTTATGGCTGTGAGGGGATACCGTAAAGAAACAGATTTTACTCAAAATATAATAAAAGCCGTACCGAAAGAAAATATTGATCTTCTTAAAAAAAACAAACCTGTATTTGAAGATGATTTTTTATTCACTTTGCAAAGAAATATACTTGATAAGCTAAAACGGGGTGAGAATTTGACAGAATACTGTGATATGTCTGAGGAGCTTGCCAATACCGTAGAAAAAAACATATATGAGCTTAAAAGCAGGAGTTATACAGATTTTATATTAAATCTAAAAAGCAAGAATTTTACATATACAAGAATCAGTCGTGCTCTTTTCCATATTCTTTTAAATCATAAAAAGCAGGATTTAAAGAAAATAAAGTCGGGAGAAAATATATCAGCCTATCCCCTGCTTCTGGGATTTAAAAAAGAATCATCAGAGCTTTTATCCGAATTAAAAAGGCGAAGCAAAATGCCTATTATAAGTAAAATAAGTAATGCAAAGGATATCTTAAGTGAAAAAAGCCTTAAAATATTTGAAAACAATATATACGCAGATTTTTTATATAATTCAATATATTTTGAGAAATATGGAGAAAGTCTTATAAATCCTTATAGAAGTAATGTGGTAATACTCTAATTTCATCTTGCCAAATCTTTTTCGGGATGTTAAAGTATCTTTTAGTAAAACAGACGGTCGCACGAATGTGAGGAAAGTCCGGGCTTTATAGGGCAGGATGCCGGATAACATCCGGTGGAGGCGACTCCAAGGAAAGTGCAACAGAAAATAACCGCCGAAAGGTAAGGGTGAAAAGGTGGTGTAAGAGACTACCGCTCATATGGTAACATATGGGGACAGTGTAAACCCCATCCAAAGCAAGACCGAAGCGAATAGGGCTGCCCGTCCGATATTCAGGTAGGTCGCTAGAGCCTTGTGGTGACATAAGGACCAGATAGATGACCGTTTAATACATAACCCGGCTTATGTTTTGCTCAGGCTCCCATTGGGAGCCTGTTTTTGTTGTAAAAAATCATTACAGCAATTATAATAATAATATATTAAGAGTTCGTAAGGGGTATATATGGGAGATTGTATAATAAAAACAGCCATATTTATTTCTATACTTTTTATCCTTTCATCCTGTAGTAAAGTAGAATCATCAAATATATCAAATAAAGATATCATTTCATACAGTATCGGAGATATAGACATGGACGGTGATGATGAACTTATTGCGATAAATGACGGTGGAGAAAGACAGAGGCTGCCAAGCGGAGAGCCATATGGCAAATTTATAGAAATATACAGAGATTTTAAATTATTGGACGGCAACGTAGTATTGGGGGAAGAGCCGGATTACAGATTTGATTTCTCAAATATGAAGCCTTCAAAGATACAGCTTGGTGATGTGGACGGCGATAAAAGAGCTGATATAAATATTATAATGTATAAAAAGGTAAAGTTTCACAATGCATTGGCAAAAAGACCTTTTTTCTATAATTTTGATTCCCAAAAACTTATACCGCTCTGGCTGGGTTCAAGACTGTCAAAACCTTTTGATGATATTATATTGGCGGATATAGATAATGACGGTATAGCTGAGCTTATAGCGATAGAAGAACTTGAGAATAAAAAGAGGATTTTGGCAGTATATAAATGGGAGGGCTTCGGATTTAACCTGTTTATTCAGGGCAGTTAAGAATTTAAAAAAATAAAATTTGATAATAATAAGGATGGAATAAATGTTATAGCGGACGGTAAAGAAAGAGAGGTGAAAATAGTAAAAGAAAATTTATTTTTGGAATAAAGAGGTAAAAACATAAAAAAGGGGATAAATTTATGAAAAAACGATTTTTGTCGGTGATGATAGTTATTATATTGATTTTAACTTCCTGCAGATACAGTATTGATATAAAGGTACATAATAACGGAAAGGATAAAGAAAATCAAAGTGTAGATAATGGCAGTCAAAACAGCAATATAACAGTCAAAAATCTTGACTATGAATTGCCAAAGCCAAAGGAATTTTATTCTACAGGAGGCGAGTATACTCCTCTTGAAATAGAGGCAAATGTTCCTGATATTAATATACAAAGCGGTCTTTCAAATATTGAAAATCTAAGTCAGTTCGGGAATTTGAATGATGTGCAAAAAGAAATGATTGAAAAAAACGGTTTTGTTGTAAATCCTACGGACAGCCAACAGTTGTTTTACATATATGAGGCAAATACATATAATAGGATACCAAGTTTTATAACCACAGATTCCGTTTTACAGCTCTATCATATCTTTTATGATTATACTCTCAGGCAGACGGAGACTGAAAAGCTTTATATAGAACTTAAAGAGCTGAATAAAAATATGGTGGATATTTTAAATCAAAAATATCAGGATACAAAGAATCAAAAGGATAAAGAACTTGTCGGAAAGACATTGGCATATTTTGCCCTATGTGAAAAGCTTTTGGGCGAAGGCAGCAGTTTGCCGGATGAAATAAAAACACTTGTAGAAGCGGATTATGCAAATGTAGGGGCGGAGAGCAAAACTGTATCTTCAATCACCGGCAGTGATGTTGACTACAGTTTGTTTAAAGTAAGGGGACATTATAGCAGAAGTGATGAATTAAAGGCGTATTTCGGTGCTATGAGTATGTATGGTGTTGTACCCTTTGTTTTATCCAACTCAGTAGGCAAAAGAAATGAAGACGGAGCATATATGTCAATCATTGCCACCGAGGCTTTGGAGGAGCTGCCAAAGGAAAAAGGAATGGAGCTGTGGGAAGATATATATACGATCACAGAGTTCTTTGTGGGAAGTACAAATGATATAAATCCTTTGGAGTTTGGTGCCATAGTTAAAGCTGCTTATGGGGAAATGCCTGAGCCGAAAGATATAGCGGGCGGTATGGATAAGCTTTATGCCGAGCTTGATAAAGTAAGTCAGGCAAAGATAAAGAACAGTTCCATAGATTTGAGTTTTAGATTTATGGGACAAAGATATATACCTGATTCGGAAATTTTAAGCAGACTGTCAAATGAAAAAAGACCTTTCCCGAGCGGACTTGATGTTATGGCTGTATTCGGATCTCAAAGAGCGGAAGAGATATTGGATTCGCTTTATGAACCTGCAAAGAAATGGCCGGGATATAGAGATGAATATAATAAGGTAAAGGCAGAGTTTGATGAAAGAAGCATTAAGGATAAGACGGGTAATATATATACTACATGGCTTTACAGTCTTGAGAGTTTAAATCAAAGATTCCCTGAAGGTTATCCGAGTTTTATGAGAAATAAGGCATGGGAGAGCAAATCACTTGCAACAGCACTGGGAAGCTGGGCGGAGCTTAGACATGATACCATATTATACGGTGCCCAAAGCAGTGTGGAATGTGGAGGAGAAGAAGAGGAGCCGCCAAAAGTTACAGGATATGTGGAGCCAAATCCTGAGTTTTATAACAGACTTATATGGCTTACAAAGCAGACTATGGAGGGACTGTCACAAAGAAACGGAATAAGTGACAGCATGAAAAATAAATGTGAAAATATAATTGAGCTGCTTGAGTTTTTAAAGAACTGCTCCATAAAGGAACTTAAGGGAGAAAGCCTTACATATGAAGAGAATGATACATTAATGACATATGGAGGTACACTTGAGTATTTAAGCAGCAGTATTGCAGAGGCTCAAGACTGGTATCAGGTAGAGTCCGATACAGATAAGAATATGGCACAGATAGCGGATATTCATTCTGCAAGTACAAGCGGCGGTATGGGATATCTTGAAGTAGGTGTAGGAAATGCCGCTGAAATATATGTTGTTGTACCTATAGAGGGCAAGCTTTATTTGACCAGAGGTGCGGTGTTTGATTATTTTGAATTTATAGGTAATGAAAGACTGACGGATGAGGCATGGCAGAATATGGTTAAAAGACCGCCTAAGAGACCTCCGTTTGTAGAAGATTATATGCAAGAGGAGGAGGGAGAGGAGATAATAACTCCTGAAGTTCCTTACAGTTCAGGATGTTAAAAAATAAAAAAAATATTTTTATATTGATTTTAATTGTAATGTCCGTATCCGGTATAGCTGTTCACTGTTATCGAAGCAAAAAAAATAAAAGTATAGAACTTACAATTGTAGGTGATATCATGCTTTCAAGAGGGGTGGACAGCTATATAAAAAAGAGAGGTTATGATCATCTCTATGAGAATATGAAAGATATTTTCTTAGAGGATGATCTTACAATAGTTAACCTTGAATGTCCTATTACCGAATACAGCCGTGGAGCCAATAAGGCGAGTCGCTTTGTGTTTAAAGCCTCAGCCGACAATGCAAAAGCTATGAAAAAAGCGGGTATAGACCTCTGTGACCTGGCAAATAATCATACAATGGACTATAGATCCGAGGGATTAAAGGATACTATGGATGAACTGGAAAGAGCCGGTATCTCATATGTGGGAGCCGGCGAAAATGCCGGTGAGGATATGAGCTATATTTTTGAAAAGGACGGTTTTCGGCTGGGGATTTTGGCATACAGCATATTTCCGCCGGAAGGTTTTGTATACAATGCGGATAAAGCCAATATAAATTATCTTTTAGATTATGACGGAAATAAATCCGACAAAATAAAAACTGAACTTGAAAATATGAAAGCTGATTTTAAAATAGTATATTTTCACTGGGGAATTGAATATGAACGATTTGCAAGCAAGATGCAAAAAAATCTTGCAAGATATGCCATAGATAACGGTGCGGACTTCGTAGTGGGAGCCCATCCTCATGTAATACAGGAGAGTGAGGTTTATAAAGACAAATATATTTATTACAGTCTGGGTAATTGCATATTTGATAAGCAGATACAAAGGGGCACTGATGAGGGGCTTATGCTAAGAATCAGTATTGATAAAAAAAACAATGTAAATATAGATGAGCGGAAATTTAAAATAAACAAAGGGCAGCCGGTGATGATGGAATAAGGGGGATGATAATTCCACATATTAAAATTCATTGAAATTTAACATATAAAAGGCTACAATTGTGATATCATATGTTCATAGATAAGTCTTTTCTTGCTATTTTTATTGGTGCCATTTTATATGGCAGATTTCACAAGAAAAGAATGGAGGAAAAACTATGGAAAGAGCGATTAATGTTGCACGATATATTTGCGACGAATATCGCAAAATGTCAGGTGAAGCAATTGACGAAATGAAATTGCACAAGCTGCTTTATTTTTCACAGCGAGAAAGTTTTGCAATTACAGGGGAGCCACTTTTCATTGATGAATTTGAAGGATGGCGTTACGGTCCGGTCTGTGTTGCAGTTCGAAAGAGTTTTTTTGATGGAGAAATTATTTCCAAAGAAACGGAAAATATATCGGATAAAGATATATACATTGTTTCTAATGTGATAGCACAGTATGGAGAGCTGGCATCATGGAAACTTAGCAAACTTTCACATGATGAGACTTCATGGAAAAATGCACGCAAAGGTTTGAGTACATCTGAAAACGGATACAACAAACTATCTTTGGAGGATATCGAAAATGATGCCAAAAAGGTTAGGCCTTATGACCACATATGGGATATGTATCTGGATGAATTTGAAGATTATGAGGATGTTGAATGATAGGAAAAGTTTATAAATCTATTGTTCCTTATTATGATCGATCTGCTCGCAAACAAAGTTTTAAAAGTAGGCCATGTTTAATAATCGGTCAGGCAGATGTAGGTGATTATGTAGTTTTGCCTATATCATCAATCTCTGATAAAAGTAAGGTAAACCCTGTTTATGACATAAGTCTTGATTGTTCGGTTTATACATTTTTGCATAAAGATTCTTATTTAAGAACACATAAACAAACAGTTGTAAATATTGCATTGCTTAAAGATCAGTTAGTGGATTTTAAATCTACATATGAAGAGAAATTTTTAGAAAGTATTATAAAAGTTGAGGAGTTTCAAAAACAGATGACTTTAGATGCTTTATAGAATTTTCAAAGAAACTCAAATAACTCTATCGGATGAAGCTAATTCCGATAGAGTTATTTTTATTAAAAAAAATTTACTTTATCTTAACCGAAAACATGGTAATATATACAAAAGAAAATTTGTAGGAGACAAGAAATGAAATACTTCGAGAATAAATATACAAAGCTTCAAGAGAGGAAGAAAAATATTATACAGGCATTGGCGAGCCTTGCTACCAATGCGAATTTAAAGGGCTTTTTTGAGGGAAGGATATATACGGGAAATACAAAAGTGGCATGTGTTCCGGGACTGAACTGCTATTCATGTCCGGGAGCGGTAGGTTCCTGTCCGATTGGCTCATTACAGGCGGTAATAGGAAGTAAAAAATTCAGCATATCCTATTATGTATTTGGAATAATGATACTTATAGGAGCATTATTTGGCAGACTGGTATGCGGACTTTTATGTCCTTTCGGCTTTGTACAGGATCTTTTATATAAGATACCTACCCCGAAGTTTAAAATACCGGAAAAGGTGGACAGACCGCTCAGATATCTAAAGTTCGTTATACTTTTAGTATTTGTAATACTGCTGCCTATGTTTTTGACAAATCAGTTCGGGCTTGGCGCACCGTATTTTTGCAAATTGATATGTCCCGCCGGAACACTTGGAGGAGCATTACCTTTACTTGCTAAAAATGAAGGACTTAGAAATACAATAGGATTTTTATTCTTTTGGAAACTAAGTATTTTAATAGTAATAATAGCTTTATCAATATTTACGTACAGACCATTTTGTAAATATATTTGCCCGCTTGGAGCTTTTTATTCCTTCTTTAATAAAATAGGATTTTACAAGATGGAATTTGTATCCGATAAATGTGTAAACTGTGGCTTATGCGAAAAGTCATGTAAGATGGATATAAATGTAAGAGCTAATCCTAACTCTTTGGAATGTATCAGATGCGGTGCATGTACTGCAGCCTGCAGACATGATGCTTTAGTGATGACATATGCAGGTCTTGGAAAGAAAAAAGAAGAAAAGCCTGCTCCTGTAAAAGCTTGTAAGAGTGGTTGCAGAGGATGTGCAAATGTGGAATAAACTGTCTATAAGAATAAAGGTAACATTACTTACAGCTGCAGTGCTCTGTGTAATCTCGGTGTTGTTATTCTTATTTAATATAGAAAGTGCATCCAATATTTTTATAATACCCGATAATGTGGATATACCTTTTAACAGTGATGCGAGCTTTACCTTTGATTTTGATATTGCACAGCGTGTATTTAGGATTAACAGTCTTTATACATTGATAATATTTTCCGTCGCGGGAACCGCTTTGATGTGGTGGGTGGTAGGTAAGGTTTTGATGCCGCTCAATAAATTCAGCAGAGAAATAAAAAAGCTTGATATCACTAAAATTAATGATGATATACATATAGTAAAAAGCACTGATGAATTGGGTGATCTGCAAAATGCCTTCAACCATATGCTTGGAAATATAAGGGAATCCTATGAAAGGCAAAAAAGGTTTTCGCAAAATGCCGCCCATGAATTAAAGACTCCTGTGGCGGCAATAAGGGCAAATCTGGAGGTATTAAATCTGGATGAAGAGCCGCAGATAGAGGATTATAAAGACTTTGTGGAAGTTGTGGGCAGACAGATCGAGATGATGAACTCGATAGTAGTGGGACTTAGGCTTTTAAGTAATGAAGAGAGCTTAAATATTGAAAAGGTTTATTTGTATAAAATTATAAATGAGATAATCGAGGATTTAGATTATAAAATCAAAGAAAAAAATCAGAATATAGAGTTTATTTGTGATAATAAAAATATGGCTATAGATGCCGATAGAGTTTTGATAAAGCAGGCTATCTTTAATATAGTACATAATGCCATAAGATATTCAAGGGAAAATGCATTTATAGAAATAAAGCTTGGAGATAATTTATTAAGTATAAAAAATCACGGAGAAAGTATTCCGAAAGAGAGTCTTGAAAAGATATTTGAAGCTTTTTACTGTGTGGATAAGTCCAGAGCTAAAAAATTCGGTGGAAGCGGTCTTGGTCTTGCCATAGTAAGGGAAATATTGGACAGACATAAATTCAGAATAAGTGCAAACAGCGTAGATGGTGATTTTGTAGAGTTTATAATAGATTTTAAAGGATGAAAATATGAAAGAGATTTTAAAAAAGTTGGAAAAGAATAAAGCACTTCCTTATATTATGCTGGGAGTAGGTGTGGTAATGATTATTGCAGGTGTAATGAGAGATGAACATCTGGTGGTATTAAAAAAAGCTGTTAATATATGCCTTGAATGTATAGGCATAGGATAGGGGGAAGAAATGAAAATACTAAAGATTGCATGGGCTACATTTATAGCTGTTTTACTGGGATTTATATTTTTTGTGATTACGGATCTTGTGATGATCAGTTTAGGTTTTGCCTATAATAAGACCGGAAATGCGGTACTTGACTGGTTGACTCTGCCACAGGAGATGGACAGGATTTATCTGGTGATTTATCCTTTATCAATTCTTGTATATTCAATTATATTCTTTAAATGGATAAATAAGGATAAGGAGGAAGCACAAGTACATTGGGATATAAAGACAGGAGTGGTGTGCAGCATAATGGCAGGTATAGCCTTTGGAGGTATATCTACATTATGGGTAATGTTTTTAAAAAACACGGCACTGTCAAATATAGGTTTTATAAAGAGCAGTCTGGAGTATTTGAATGCCTCATCAGCAAATAAATCAACTGTATCATTTATTATAAGTCTGGTGGTTGCAGGAATTCTTGCACCTATCAATGAGGAGATTATATATAGAGGAGTAACTTTTAATTTCCTTGAAAAAAGAGTGAATACAAAATATGCACTTATAGTTTCATCACTGATGTTCGGAATTATACATTTATCATTTGTACAGTCTGTATATGCAACTATTATGGGGCTGATATCAGGTATTGTATATATGAAGACAAGAAAACTCAGGTGGTCCATTTTAATACATATAACTATAAACACTTTGGCAACATATGAGCTTACCTCAAATTTGATCTGGGTGGCTTTTACAATAATCATGTTTTTACCGCTTGGAGCCATGCTCTATAAGCTTTTAAAAACAAAAACAAATTATGCATATTAAAAAGATATAGTTTTATCAATCTTAACTTAGGCTTAACCAAAGCCATGTTAGTATATAGACATAAGATAAAGAAATTCATAAGGAGAATAAACATGAAAAAAAGATTATTGATTTTAGGTTTTGCTTTGATGATGATGGCAAGTGCTACAGCTTGTGGAAGTCAAAGCAGTACAGACAAAGACGGAGGAAATGCCAAGACTGAAAGTACGGCGGCAAGTACAGATAAGAAGTCTCAAAAGTTCCCGGAGTTTAAGGCAAAAACAGTAACAGGTGAGGATATAAGCAGCGATGTGTTTAAAGACAATAAGTTGACAGTGGTAAATGTATGGGGAAGCTGGTGCGGTCCATGTGTAGCTGAAATACCTGAATTACAAAAGCTTTATGAGAATATGAAGGATAAAGGTGTAAATGTCGTAGGACTTGCACAGGATGCCGGAACAGATATGGACGCGGTAAAGGATATTTTGGAGAAGAACAAGGTTACTTATCAGAATGTAGTACCTGAGGGGGCTGTTACTGATTTTGTAATGAGTATTCAAGCATTCCCAAGTACCTTTTTGGTAGACTCTGAAGGAAATATAGTTGATAAAATACAGGGCGGAAGAGACCTTGAGTCATTTACAAAGGCAGTTGAGGATGCTTTAAACAAGATGTAATGGGGAAATGCTTGTTGTAGCGATATTTATGAGTATGAAGTGTGATATTCAAATAATAAAAATATTAATATAAAGGAGATAAATATGAAACAGAATTTGAAAAAGCTTATTATGGCAGCGGCAGCCGCATCATTATTGATGGCATGTACAAGTAATGCAAAACCGGCTGAAACAAAAACAGCAGAGACGGAGAGTGTTATGCCGGAGAGTGTAGAGGCAGGACAGGCAGGAATGACTATTGAAACAGATGCACAGATGCCTGATGATATGCCAAGTTTACCGGGCGCTGAAAACGGAAAGGTAAAGTCGGTTACAGACAAGGTTATCCGCATAGAGAGAATATCATATGTGAGTAATGAGGTAGAAAGCAGTGAAAGTACAAATACAAAGGAAGAAAATGAGGTTCCTGAAGAAGTTGACCTGGTACTTGATCCTGCAGGTTTGAATTTCGTAGATATGGCTACAGGTCTTGTAAGTGATGCACCTAAGGAGGGAGATGAGATCTATGCATGGGTAGCACCTGAATATATGGCAAGTATGCCTCCACAGGTAAACTCATATGTGGTACTTACCAATGCAAAAGAGGGATTCCATATGCCTATGTACACAGACGGTATTGAAAAGGCTGAGGAAGTAGACGGCAATATTGAACTTTTGGATACTTTAAACAATGCTAAATGGACTGTAGATAAATCCGTAAAACCTGTGCTTGCATCAACAGGCGAGGAAGTGGATTTTTCCGAGATTAAAAAGGGAGACAGATGTCTTTTATGGTCAGAGAACTTTATGATTACAACTACAAGTACAGAAATGCCTAAGATAAAGACAAACAGAGTGGTTATTTTAAAGTAAAAGATATCTAAGAATTGTAAGTGAATATACAGATAAGCCTTGGGAATAAAGGCTTATCTGTGACAAAATAAGGACTATATAAGGGAAATGATAATGAAAAAGAAACAATTTAAGTTTAAGGGTGTAGTTTTGGCATGTTGTTTGGCGGCGTCTATGCCGCTTGGTATAACAACACCGTTTGAAATAAGTGCTATGGCAGATGTGGCTGCACATAATGTAGATATAACGCCTCCGGCAGGAACAACAGATAAGGCTTCTTATATAAAGACAGCAATAGAAAATGCATTGGCGTCTCATGATATTGTAAGAGTCAGCGGTAATGCACAAATGGAACCGACCGCAAACAGTATAGAAATTACTATACCTCAGGGAAAAAAGATTATATGGGAAGCAAGTATTACAGGATCAGCCGCAAATGTATTGCTAAAGATAAAGTCAACAGGAACGGGTGGAGAATTTGAAATGGTTTCAGGAACACTGAGGTCTGAAGCACATTCAGCGCTTGCATCTACAGACATAAACGGTTATACAAATTTCACTATAAAGGGTGGAGAAATTATAAGCGGAAAGCATGCAAGTGCTCCTACAGTGAACTTTAACGGAAAAGGTCAGTTTAATATGACCGGTGGAACAATAATAAACTATGCAGCAGATAATGCTCTGATTATACAGCCTAAAGCTGATACAAACCACAGCATAACAGGTGGAACTTTGTTAGCCTGCGGTGAAAAAAACGCTACCGATATAAAGGCTAATAATGATGTGATAGAGCTTGCGGCGCCACCTACAATAAACAGTATTGTAGATATAGATACACAAAGAACAAATATAATATGCTGGAACAAGACAGTTTATAATAATCGTACTCCGGTGATAAGATATGTTGCAGAACATGACAATAGGGATATACTGGCTTATCCGGGTTCTCAAACAAAGGCTATGTGGATAAGCGAGAACGGTAAAGCCGCTATAAGGTATACCAACAGTAATGGAGAAAGCGGAAGTGCGGTATTTGAAGATGCAGCAGTTGAGAATATAGATTTTCCAAATGTTTCCGATGCTGTTTATGATAAGAGCGGACATGGAGTCGATAATTTCGAAGCACCTGATCATAGCAATATAGAATTCAAATATAAGGACGAGCAGGGCAATATAAGCAGTGATAAACCTGTAAATGCAGGAGAGTATGAAGTTACAACAAAGCTGTCGCCTACTTATGACGAGCTTGAAGTGAATCTTGGGAAATTCACTATAAATAAAAGACCTGTAACTGTCGAAGTGGCAGATAAGGAAATAAATGTAAATGAAGCATTGCCAAATGATTTTTCAGACTATAATGTAAGCAATCTTGCAAATGGGGATAACAGAGAAGATGCGATTATGCAGATGCCTTCATTTACATGGGGGACGGATGGAGCATCCGTTGGAGAGTTTAATATATCAACTTCTACAGCTATAAATTATACAAATAATTATATGCCTGCAAGTACAGCATTAAGAGGTGTACTAAAGGTCAAAGCGGCACAATCAAATCCACAGCAACCGCAGACACCGGGAACACAGCAGCATCCACAACAGCCACAAACACCGGGAACACAGCAGCATCCACAGCAACCGCAGACACCGAGAACACAGCAGCCACAGCAACCGGGTACACAACAGCAACCACAAACACCGGACACACAACCAAATAAACCGCAGCAAAATCAAACTCCGGAAAAAAAGCCTAATAAACCGCAAACACCTGAAAAACAACCTCAGATACCGCAGCAGCCTGAAAAGAAAAAGCCTTCAGATATATTAACGCCGGGCAAATCAGGTTCAGAAGATAATAAAGCGCATGGCAAAGCTACACCTTCTGTACCTAAAAAGCCCGACAATAGTGGAGGCGGAAGAAGAAAAGGAAGAAATTCAGGCGGAGGCTCAGGAAGAGGTTCAGGTAGAGATTCAAAAAAGGATAAAAGCGCAAAAAACAATAACAAACCGCTTGCAGGCACATGGATAAATGATGCAAAGGGATGGTGGTATAAGGAACCAAACGGAGCATATCCTAAATCAACATGGAAACAGATAGATTATAACGGTATAAAAAACTGGTACTATTTTGATGAACAGGGATATATGGCAACCGGTTGGAAACTTATAAATGATAAATGGTATTATATGTATGAAAATACTGAAAAAGGTCATATAAAAGGTAGTATGGCATATAGTACAAAAGTAGGTGAATATAAAATCGGATTTGACGGCGCATGGATAAAATAATATAAACTATATAGCATGATATCGATAGGATCGCAAAAGCGGTCCTATTTGAATGTAATAAAATCTTTGATCAGCCGGAGTGGATTAAGCAATATTTATAAATACTATATAAAATTAGTATAGATTCTTAAGATAATTAAAATATTTTTAATGTCAGCTTTAATAAAGATATGATATAATACGAAAACAAACTATATAAGGAGTTAATATGAAAAAGAAAATATTAGTTTTGGGTTTTGCACTGATGATGGCAGCTTCTATAAGTGCTTGTAATGCAAAGGGTACAGCTTCAAATGATGCTGCAAGTACACAGTCACAGCAGGCTGAGTCTAAGCAGGATGATACAAAGCAGGCTGAATCTAAGGAAGCCGATTCCAAGCAGGCAAGCTCAGAGCAGGAAGATATAAAGTTCCCTGAGTTTAATGCAAAAACCGTAGCAGGTGAAGAAATAAGCAGTGATATATTCAAAGACAGTAAGCTTACTGTTGTGAATATATGGGGAAGCTGGTGTGGTCCATGTGTTCATGAGATTCCGGAATTACAAAAGCTTTATGAAAACATGAAGGAAAAAAATGTAAATGTAGTCGGAATAGCACAGGATTCAGGAAGCGATTTTGATGCTGTAAAGGAAGTACTTGATAAGAACAATGTTACTTATCACAATATAATCCCTGAGGGAGATGTGGAAGGTTTTGTAATGAGTCTGCAGGCATTCCCTACCACTGTATTTATAGATTCAAACGGAAATATAATCGGTGGAATACAGGGTGCAAGAGATTTGGAAGGTTTCACACAGATAGTTGATGAAATATTGGCTAAACAAGGCTGATATGATAATATAAACTAAAATATTAAAGAGGTATGGGATATACTAATCATTTATAGTATATCCCATACCTCTGTTTGTTTTTATTACATCACTTCCAAGTTTTTTTCTGATAGCGGCTATATGTACTTTTATTACGGTTGAAGCATCATTGGCATTCATATCAATATTATGTTCAAGGAGTTCTCCTGTAGAAATCAGATTCCCCTTGTTTATACAAAGATATTCAAATATAGAATATTCCTTAGGTGTAAGAGGTATTATCTCACCGCCTTTTTGTACCTGTTTTTTACTGAGATAGAGAGTGATATCCTGAGATTCAATTCGTATAGTATCATCATTTGTACTGTAATTATTGCGCAAAAGCACCCTTATCCTTGCTTCCAATTCTCTAAAATGAAAAGGTTTTACCAGATAATCATTTGCACCAAGATCAAGTCCAAGTACCTTATCATTTAGTGTATCTCTGGCAGATAAAATAATAACCTTACTTTCCGCATTGTCCTCTCTGATAGTCTTTAAAACCTCCAGTCCGTCAAGCTTGGGCATATTAAGATCAAGTATTATAAGATCATATTCGGACTCAAAATAAAGAGAAAGAGCTTCTTCACCGTCCATAGCAGTGTCGACATAATAGTTCAGTTTGCGAAGTCCCTTTGCAAGTCCGTTCAAAATATCTTCTTCATCTTCACATATTAAAAGTCTCATCAATTCCTCCCAAAATTTTTAATAATATAAAGATACAATGAATTTCAATGAATATCAACAGTTAAAATACATATAGAACCAAAATTTCTGAATGAAAAAAATAATGATATTGGCTGAAATGCTAAATAAACACTCATAATTATATAAAATCCCGAAGAACAACCCCCAAACTGAAAGAACAAAGCAATATTTAAGCACAGTTAACAAAAATATTAATATATAGTTAAGTAAAGATAAAGTTCTCATTGAATAAATTATATCTAGCAGTATAATAGAGAAGTCAAAACAGGTGTTAATAAAAAAGAAAATAAAAATAAAGGAATATGAAAGGTAATGAGTATTTAATAGACATCCATTCACATATAGTTTTTGATGTGGATGATGGAGCAAGGAATTTGGAAGAATCTCTTAAGCTTATAGATATGGCAAGGGGGCAGGGAATTAAAAAAATAATAGCAACACCTCATACAATGCCGAATCTAAAGCCGGAGGAGATTATAGAAAAAATAAATATAATAAGGTCAAAAATTCATGAGAGGGATATGGACTGTGAAATCTATACCGGACAGGAAATATTTTATTCCGGTTCAGCTATAGAAAAAATCAAAAAAGGTGAGTATCTTACATTGGCAAACAGTAAGTATATACTCGTGGAATTTGAACCTGCTGTCAGCTTTAGTTATTTAAAGAGGGCAACAAGAGATATTATATTTGCAGGATATATTCCGATATTTGCACATGTTGAGCGCTATATCTGCTTAAGAAAGTCGGACCGATTTACAGAGATAATGGATATGGGAGCATTATTTCAAATGAATTATGGCAGCATAAAAGGGGGGATCTTTGATATAGATGCTTATTGGTGTAAAAGGCAGATAAAAAACGGATACATTTCCTTTATGGCAACGGATATGCATAGAATCGGCAGCAGAGAACCGGATATAGCAAATGCATTACGATGGCTTTCAAAAGGAGTAGAAAAGCATTTTAGGGAAATAACCTATGATAATGCAAATAATATTATTTTAAACAAATAGAATGGAGCAGGCAGATGGGTGACAGAATGATAAATGAAGACACAGAGATAGACTTACTTGAATTGCTTTTTGTTTTAAAAAGGAAATGGTGGATGATTATATTGTTTGGAATACTTGGCTGTGCATCGGCTATAGGAATCAATATGTTTTTAATCACACCGCAATACCAATCCACCTCACAGATGTATGTTTTATCAAAGGAAACCACACTTAATTCATTGGCAGACCTGCAAATAGGCAGCCAACTGACTAAGGACTATAAGATTATAATACAGAGCAGACCGGTGCTGGAGAAAGTTATTGAAAAGCTGGGACTTAATATAAATTATAAACAGCTAAGAAGTAAGCTTAAGATTGACAATCCATCGGATACAAGAATACTTTCGCTTACTGTTACGGATCCTGATCCTGAGAATGCAAAAGAGATTGTAAATCAGATATCAATGTCATCATCACAGTATATAGGTGATTTGATGGAGGTGGTTCCACCAAAGATTATCGAGTTTGGAATAGCTTCGTATGAAAAATCAGGTCCCGGTATAAAGAAAAATGCAGTACTTGGAGGGATTTTAGGCGTTTGCCTGATTTCAGCCATTATTATAACTATAGAATTACTGGATGACAGCATAAAGAGCGAGGATGATCTGGAAAAGAATCTTGGACTTACAATTCTTGCCAGCTTACCTGAGTATAAAAAAAGTAAGTAACTTGAGAGGAGAAGATAAACATTGGAAATATTATTCAATTTGGACGGAATGGACAAGGGCTTTTTGTATGAAGAGTCTGTAAGAATACTTAGAACAAATCTTCAGTTTTCAGGTGCAAATTTAAAGGTAATACTTTTTACAAGCTCAATACATGGAGAGGGGAAGTCTGAAACAAGCTTTCAATTGGCAAGAAGTCTGGCTCAAATAGAAAAAAAAATACTTTATATTGATGCAGATATGAGAAAGTCAATGTTTACAACAAGATATAGGATAAAGGAAGAAGTAGAGGGACTCAGTCAATTTTTAAGCGGTATGAATACTGATAATATCATATATAAAACAAATATAAAAAATATGGATGTGGTATTTTCAGGACCGTATGCACCTAATCCCGCAGAGCTTTTATATGAGCTAAAACTGGATGAGTTTATAAAGGAGCAAAGAAAGATTTATGATTATATCATTATTGATGCCCCTCCAATCAGCAATATTGTAGATGCGGCGATTATAGGAAGATGTGTTGACGGAGCCGTAATAGTGGTGAGGAGTTCAACAGTAAGTCAAAGGATGGTAAAAAGAGTTAAAGACCAGCTTGAAAAAGTGAATTGTAAAATTATAGGAGCGGTTTTAAACGGAGTTGAGATGAAAAAGAACAGCTATCATTATAAGTATTACGGAGACTATTACAGTTATAAAAAATGAGAGTATCAATCAAAAAGTGCTTTGTTATTTCATTGCTTGTAGTTTCGACAATAATACTTGTTGCTATAGGCATTTGGAAAAATAATGCAGGAATAATAAAAACGACAATAAATGAAAATGCTGAAACAAAACCTGATAAAACTTATATAGTTCAGGATGGAAAAAAATATAAAAGAAAGAGCTATGTAAAGGCAATACTTGTACTGGGAATAGACTCGAATGTAGATATGCATTATACGCAGGATGCAGGCTCAGGAGGGCAGGCCGACAGTATAGGACTTATTGCATGGGATACTGCAAATAACAGATTGGATATGATAATGATACCCAGAGATACGATGACACAGATACCTGTAACAGATGTCGGTGGAAACATTATCGGGAAAACTCTTCAGCATATAACGATGGCATATGCCTTTGGTGATGGAAATGAAATCAGTGGAGAGTTTATGAAGGAGGCGGTAAGTGAACTTTTTGAAGGACTTTCAATCGACCAATATCTGTCTGTAAATACATCAGCAATAAAAAGTATAAATGATGCAATAGGCGGAGTAGAGCTGGTTATACCATATGAAGGTATGGAAAAAGTCGATGCCTCATTTGTAAAGGGCGAAAAGGTGTTACTTAAAGGAGATATGGCTGAAAAGTTTTTAAGATACAGGGATACGGACAGTGATTTTTCAGCAATGACCAGAATAGAAGCACATAAAGTGTATCTGGCGGCTTATCAGAAAAAACTTAGACAGTTTAAAGGGGATTCTTTGGTTGAAAAAATTTTAAAAGAGATAAGCCCCTATTATTATACTGATATGCAAAAAGATATGATTTTAAAGCTTGCCGCCTGTGCTATGGCAGATGAAAGCTTTAATGAAGACAGAATGTATGTATTGGAGGGAGAAAACAAAAAGACGGAAATTTATGATGAGTTTTATATGGACAAAGACATGGCAATGAATAAGATTATTGATTTGTTTTATGCGGAGGAATAAAGAAAGGGATAGAGATATGAAGAAAATTATTATGGCAATATTATCATGTGTACTTGTTATATCAATGGCAATAACAAGTTTCGGAGCGCCAAGCATTCAAGGTGCCGGAGCAAAGACTATAGGACTTTTTGGTGCTTTGGATAAGGGGCATGCAATGATTGCACCTTTAGAAGCTGAAACAACAGGTCTTCCTGAAAAGGTAGTAGCAAGTATAAAAAGTATTAATGAAGGCAAAAGTATCAGTGAGGCTACAGGATTAAAAGAGTTTGCCGAATATAAGGCATTAGGCAAGACGGTGGCAATACTTACAACCGATGCAACAGGAAAGATATTGGATGTTCCTACAAAGCTCAGTATCTATGTTCCTAATATGGTTGAAGGAAAGGATATAAAGGTTATCGCCTATACAAATATCACAGGATTATGGGGACCTACGCAGGTACTGGGACTGAATTATCAGAAAAAGAGTTTAGATATTTTGATAAACGGTTCATCAACAATATGTGTTGTATATAAATAAAGATTCGCAAGAAAAAAGTCTATGGGGGAGAAATGCAAGAACGGGACTTAAAACTAAATTACTTACATGGAGCAGCTGTAATGCTTGTTATCTATGATATGATCGCGGTGAATTTGTCATATCTTGTAGGACTGTGGCTGCGGTTTGACCTACAGTTTTCACGTATTGAGACTAATTATATTACGGCATGGGCAAAATTTGTTCCGATATATACTCTTATATCATTGGCTACATTTATTGTATTCAAATTATATAAAAGTATATGGCAGTTTGCCGGTTACACTGAATTAAAGCATGTGCTGTATACAAGTATTATCACAGGAATATTGCATACAATATTGATTACATTATTGATTGAGAGAATGCCGATTTCATACTATTTACTTGGTGCAATAGTGCAGTTTTTGGCAATTATCGGAAGTCGCTTTTCTTATCGCTTTGTACTTTTACTTCGTTCAGACAGGGAAAATGAAAGAAAGTTAAAGGGTGATATTTCCAGAGTAATGATAGTTGGCGCAGGAAGCGCAGGAAGATTACTTTTAAGAGATATTAAAAGAACAAAAGATTGTGACGATATAGTCGTTTGTTTTATAGATGACAATAATTTAAAATGGGGAAAGACTGTAGATAATATACCTGTAGCCGGTGGAAGAGAAAGTATTCTTGATACTGTAAAGCGCTATAGAATAGATAAAATCTATGTGGCAATACCGGGAAGTACATCGGAGGAGCTCAGTAAAATACTTAATATTTGCAAGGAGGCGGACTGTGTATTAAAGAATTTACCGGGAATGTGCCAACTTGCCAATGGAAAAGTGGAAGTAAAGGATCTAAAGGATGTAAATATTGAAGATTTGCTTGGAAGAGAGCCGATAAAAGTTGATTTGGATGAAATATTTAACTATTTAAACGGAAAAACCATAATGGTAACAGGCGGAGGTGGTTCCATAGGCAGTGAGTTATGTAGACAAATTGCGGCACATTCACCAAAGCAGCTTATAATCTTTGATATATACGAGAACAATGCCTATGAAATAGAGCAGGAACTTTTGATGGATTATCCGGAACTGAATCTTGAGACAATAATAGGTTCGGTCAGAGATTTAAAAAAGCTTGAGCAGGTGTTTAGCACATATAAGCCTGATGTTGTATATCATGCTGCGGCACATAAGCATGTACCTCTTATGGAAGACAGTCCATGCGAGGCTATAAAAAATAATGTAATGGGTACATATAATACCGCACTTGCCGCACTTCACTACGGTTGCAAACGCTTTGTACTGATTTCTACCGATAAGGCTGTAAACCCGACAAATGTTATGGGTGCAAGTAAAAGAATGTGTGAGATGATTATACAGACCTTTGCAAGAAAGGTGCAGGCTAAAAAAACATCAGATCTTAGACCTATTAATGTCCAAAGAAATAACAGAATTATTGAAATGGATGATTACTGCTATACCACTGTTAAAAATCCTGAGACCGAGTTTGCAGCTGTAAGGTTTGGAAATGTACTTGGAAGTAACGGCTCGGTTATACCTAAGTTTAAAAAACAGATACAGGCAGGCGGACCGGTGACTGTTACACATCCTGATATTATCAGATATTTTATGACTATATCAGAGGCGGTATCCTTGGTATTACAGGCAGGAAACTACGCAAAGGGCGGTGAAATATTTGTCCTTGATATGGGAACTCCGGTAAAGATAGATACTATGGCAAGAAATCTTATAAAGCTATCAGGTCTTCGTCCCGATATAGATATTAAGGTGGAGTATTCAGGTCTTCGTCCGGGTGAGAAACTCTTTGAGGAAAGACTTATGTCGGAGGAGGGACTTGAGACCACTCCTAATAAACTTATAAGTATAGGAAAGCCGCTTGACTTTAATGAGGACAAGTTCTTAAGACAGCTTAAGTTATTAGCTGTATATATGGGAGATAATAATGGAAATATTCGTGAACATATAAAGCAGATAGTAACGACATATCATACAGCTCATGTTGAAAGTATAAATAGTGAATTGTTTGATAATAAAAATGAAATTGCAGACGGATTACATCATGAAGACTTACCACAGGCGGCAAATTGATTTTATCAACTCAAAAAGCTTACAGGAGCAGTCTTGTAAGCTTTTTTAACTTTATAGATTTAATATGTTGTAAATCTAAGTAATCCTTAAAATGAGGTGAAAATGTTTAATACAGATAAGATATATGAAAAAAATGATAAGCATGTGTGGTTAAGCAGTCCGACTATGCATGGAGATGAGCTTGAATATATAAAAGAAGCATATATGAGCAATTGGATGTCCACAGTCGGAAAAAATATTGATGAAGTTGAAAAACATATTTCAGAATATATAGGTACAAAGTATGCCATAGCTCTGGCATCAGGAACAGCATCACTTCATCTGGCAATAAAGATGGCAGCAATAAAAGCATACGGAATGCCGGGCTCCGGGATAGTAAGCTTAAAGGGTAAGAAGGTATTTTGTTCAGATATGACATTTTCGGCTACAGTTAATCCAGTGCTTTATGAGGGTGGAGAGCCGGTATTTATAGATACCGAATATGATACATGGAATATGGATCCGAAGGCTTTGGAAAAAGCATTTGAGATATATCCTGATGTGAAGATAGTGGTACTTGTACATCTTTACGGAACTCCGGCAAAAATAGATGAAATAAATACTATTGTAAAAAAGTATAATGCAATACTGATAGAGGATGCCGCCGAGTCAATGGGGGCAACATATAGAGGAAGTCAAACAGGAACATTTGGAGATTATAATATTTTATCATTCAATGGAAATAAAATAATCACGGGAAGCAGCGGAGGCTGTCTTTTGACAGATGATGAGGAGGCGGCAAAGAAGGCAAGAAAATGGTCCACACAATCAAGAGAGGCAGCTCCATGGTATCAGCATGAGGAGATTGGCTATAATTATCGCATGAGTAATGTGATTGCAGGTGTGGTAAGAGGTCAGCTCCCGTATCTTAATGAACATATAGCCAAGAAAAGGAAAATATATGAAAGATATCAGGAAGGGCTTAAAGGTCTACCTGTATCTATGAATCCTTTTGATAAAGAAAAATCAAATCCTAATTTCTGGTTATCCTGTTTAATTGTAGATAAGGCTGCAATGTGCAAGCAGGTAAGAAGCGAGAGTGATAATTGCTATATCAAAGAAAAGGGAAAAAGCTGTCCGACAGAGATACTGGAAGCGATATCTTTAATAAATGCGGAAGGTCGCCCGATATGGAAGCCAATGCATAATCAGCCTATTTACAGAATGAATCCTTTTATCACATCTGACGGAAATGGCAGAGCCAAAACAAATGCCTATATATCCGGTGAGGCAACAGATGTGGGTATGGATATATTTGACAGAGGGCTGTGCCTGCCAAGCGATAATAAGATGACGGCAGAAGAACAGGACAGGGTAATAAAAGTAATAAGGGATTGTTTTGAGTAGAAAATGGGAGCAAACAGTGGTGAATAAAAGAAACAGAATGGGAGTTTTAGCTACAGTATCTATCATATTAGTAGCAATTATTTTATATATTATAAAAAAAACAGAAAAAAAGACAACCTACAAAGCCTATATTATCGAATCAATTAAAGTTAGAAAAAGAGGGTTGTATGAGAAGTACATAAAAAGAGGAATTGATATTATTTGCTCTATAGCGGCAATCGTATTTTTTAGTCCTGTTTATATATTAGTGGCAATTTTAGTTAGAATGAAATTAGGAAGTCCAATTTTGTTTACACAAGATCGCCCGGGTATTATTGGTGAAGATGGAAAAGAATCTATTTTTAGAATATATAAATTCCGCACCATGACGGATGAAAAAGATGAAAAAGGAGAACTTTTACCGGATAAAGATCGTTTGAATTCATTTGGTAAGTGGCTTAGAAGTACAAGTTTAGATGAACTTCCTGAAGTATTTAATATTTTAAATGGGACACTTTCCATTTGTGGTCCACGTCCACAACTGGTTAGAGATGTTACATTTATGACAAAGGAACAACGCATGCGTCATACTGCAAAACCGGGATTGACAGGATTGGCACAGGTAAATGGAAGAAATGCAATAAAATGGGAAGAAAAATTGGATTGGGATTTAAAATATATTAAAAATATTTCTTTTTTAGATGATTTACATATTATTTTAAAGACTATAAAAACTGCTATTATTAATAATGAAGGCATTACAGATGGAAATATGGCAACAGCAGAAGACCTTGGAGATTATTTACTTAAAAATGGTAAAGTGAGTGAAGAGGAATATAATAAGAACCAATCTAAAGCAGAAAAGATTTTAAATAAAGAAAGTATTCTTGAAGAAATCGGTAAAATAGATTCTCGCAATCATGTCCCGTTTTCTGTAATTATATCAGTATATAAAAATGATAACGCTGTGTTTTTTAGTAGAGCACTCGATAGTATTACAGAAAGTCAAACAATTATTCCAAATGAAATTGTGTTGGTTGTTGATGGACCTATAAGTAAAGAGATAGAGGATGTTATTAGTGAATATACAAAAAAATATGGGATATTTAAAGTTATCAGACTGAAAAAAAATGTTGGATTGGGAAAGGCATTAAAGCTTGCAATTGAAAATTCAACTTATGAGTTAATTGCCAGAATGGATAGTGATGACGTTTCAGTACCTACACGTTTTGAAGAGCAATTAGCATATTTTGAATTGAAACCTGAAACAGATGTTTTAGGTGGAGATATTACAGAATTTATTGGTGAAGAACATAATATTGTAGGGAAGAGAGCCGTTCCATTATCTAATGACTGTATTAGAGAATTTATGAAAGAAAGATGTGGAATGAACCACGTCTCTGTTATGTACAAAAAGGAAGCTGTAAAGCAAGCGGGAGGCTACCTGGATTTATTTTGGAATGAAGACTACTACTTATGGATAAGAATGTGGATGAAGAATGCAGTATTTGCTAATACCGGAAGTGTACTTGTTAATGTTCGTGTCGGAACGGATATGTATAAACGACGTGGAGGTTCTAAGTATTTTAAAAGTGAGAAAAAAATTCAGGATTATATGCTGAAATATGGAATGATTTCATATCCACTATATATTAAAAATATAGCAAAGAGATTGGTAATTCAAAAGTTAATGCCAAGCAATATAAGGGGATTTATATTTAGGAAACTGGCGAGGGAAAAGGTATTATGAAGTATGTAGAGGGATTAGTTAGTGTTGTTATGCCTACATACAAAAGGTCAGAAAAATTAATTAGGGCAATAGATAGTGTGCTGAATCAGACTTATAGTCATTTGGAATTATTATTAGTTAATGATAACGATCCATTTGATGAGTATACACAGGAGTTGAAGATAAAATTAAATCGTTATATAAATGATGATAGATTACACCTTATAATTCAAGATAAGCATATTAATGGAGCAGTGGCAAGAAACATAGGTATACGATTATCAAAGGGAGAGTATATTGCATTTTTAGATGATGATGATTGGTGGGAGTTAAATAAATTAGAGGAGCAGATAAAAATATTCAAATGTCTTGATGACAGTTGGGGGGGAGTATCTTGTAAATTCAAGTTTTACGATCAAAATGAAAGACTTATTGGAAAAACATTAAAATATAGAGATGGATATATATATAAAGATATTTTAAATCTTATGTCAGATGTAGCCACAGGAACTTTGCTTTTAAGGCATGATTATTTTGATAAAACAAGATATTTTGATGAAAAACTGTCAAGACATCAAGACCTTCAATTATTAGTTGATTTCACATCAAAGTATAAGTTGAAGGAAGTAAATCAATATTTACATTGTGTAGATGTTTCAGACACGCAAAATAGACCGGATGCTTATAAATTAGTAAAATATAAAAAAGATTTTTTCAAATCTATAAAACCGGTGATGGAATTATTAAGTAAAAGCGAAAGAAAATGTGTTATTGCAATGCATAAATACGAACTTGGATATGTGTGTATAAAAAATGGTGAAATTTATAGGGGTATAGCGTATTGTAAAGCATTATTTGGGAGCCATAAAGCTTGTGTGTTAGCATTAAAGAAAACCATTTTAAAAATTATTCAGAGCATAAAATGGTAAACTTTGATCGGTATTGTTAATGAGATTAAATCAAGAAAGATTTTAATAGAAAATATTCAAACAGATAGCTTAAATCAATATAACCAATACTGAATTTATAAAGAGGAATAAGAAGTAATGTCAGAAGAATTAGTAAGTATAGTTGTACCGATATATAATATGGGGAACACTCTTGAACGATGTGTGAATTCATTATTATATCAGTCATATTCCAATATAGAGATTTTACTGATTGACGATGGTTCGACAGATAATAGTCTTGAAATATGTAATGAGTTAAAAAAGAAAGATAGTAGAATTTTAGTATATCATACAGAGAATAGAGGGTCAGGTCCGGCACGTAATACAGGGATTGAGAATGCAAACGGTAGATATATTTATTTTCCTGATGCTGATGATAAGCTTGAAAAAGACTCTATTTCTATTTTGGTTTCGGCAATGAAAAAAGGAAGCTTTGATATGGTTGTATTTGGATATAAGAGTATAGATGTAAAGGGAAATATATACTTGGAGAAACAATATCCAAATATGATAAAAAAAGGGGAAGAAGTTCGTAAAGATTATTCGGACTATGTGCTGTCAACCAGAAAATATGGTATACAGGGAGCACCTTGGAATAAGTTTTTCGACTTAAATATTGTAAAAAAATATTCCATAAAATATCCGGGGTTGAGACGTCATCAGGATGAAGGATTTATTAGTAGTTATGTCTGTCACACAAAAGAAATTCGATTTATAAATGATGTTTTATACAGCCATTATTTAAATGATTTAAAAAAAGAATGGGATAAGTATCCTGTTGACTATGTAGATGCTGTGATAGGTTTATATAAGATACGTCAAGAAACTATTTTAGCATGGAATAATGAGGATAAAAAAACAAGGGAAATAGTAGAGCATGAATATATTTGTAATATTATCAAAGCCTTGGAATTATCATATTCACCCAAAATGAAATTTAATAGAAAAGAGAGATTAAAATGGATTAAAAAACAAATTGAAAAATCACAAATTTTAAAAGTTGTTATGCCACTATCATTAGGGCGTTATCAGAAAATATTATTTATTCTGTTAAAAAAACAATATATATTTGTTGCAATGCTAATCATGCATATAAAAATAGTGATTGAAAAAAATGGATTTTTAGAGTTTTTTAGAAAATTTCAGTGAATATTTTGTAATGTATAGTAATTATATAAGTATATTGCATTTTTAATAAAAATTATATATTTAAATTATAAATATAAACATAATATTCCGGAGGAATAGATTGATGAATATTAAAAGTAAACGATTTATGAGTTTATGGTCATATGTGTATATATTAGCTATACTTTTGATTTCACTGTTTAGCCAAGATTTCAATATTATGTTGTTTGTCCTTTACACTATCATGGCATTTCCTTTTATATATTCTATTGAGCATTATGTTGTGATAGTTTTAATGCTTTCAACAATATCATATTATTTTACAGGTGCATATGAAGGTGTTTATAGTATATACACAATACTTATGATATTGATAATTATAAGAATTCTGTTTATGCAAAAAGGTAAAATGGAATTCAATAAGAATAGCGTTGTCCTTATAGTTATATTAAGTGTAATATCCTGCTTCTCTTATTCCATATCACAATTTAATTATTTTAACGGATTGGTCAGACTATTATATTTACTATTTTTATCTTTAATACTTGGAAATACTATTAAGCTTAAAATAGATTTAATGTGTAATATATTGCCGGAAATAGCGAGTGTAATGATCAGTGGTTATATTTTTAGTGTTTTAGTTAACGGTTCTATTATAGAAGGAAGATTAACAATAGCAAATACTGTTAATACAAACACATTTGGTATGTCATGTGCGCAGTTGGGTAGTGTATTATTAACAGACTCATTCCTTAATAAAACACATAAGAAAAGCAACTTGCTTTTATGTGCAGCGGTTATTGTATTGGCATTTCTAAGCGGCTCAAGAGGGGCAGTATTGGCATTTGTATTGACTAATGTGATAATAATTATTATGTATGAGAAAATAAATGGTAGATTAATAGGAGCTATGCTTAGATTTGCAGTTTTAGGAACTATAATTCTGTCCGGTATATATTTTCTGTTTATATTATTTGGACTGGATGTAGGCAGGTTCAATGTTACAGATGTTATATCATCCGGTGGTTCACGCAGAACACTTATTTATAATTCATTAATTCCTTACATAATAAAAAATGGATATTGGAAGTTAGGATATGGTCCCGGGCATGAGTGTAGTCGTATAGTAATAATGTCATTGATAGGATGGGATTATGCACATTCTCACAATACATTTTTAGAAGCTTTTGGCGAACTTGGAATTATTGGAGTATTGACTTTATTTTTAATAATAAAAAAATCTTTGAAAAACATTTATAGTACATGCAAAACGCATAAAAGAGCATATTTATTTATAGCAATGCTTATATGTTTAATTATTAACGGTTTTGCAGAATCATATTTTTTTGATGCTATCTTATGGCTCTTATTGGCTATCAGTAGGAATAAATATAGCGATATGAAATATAATTTAAATAAGGTTTAAAAAGTTGGAGGAAAAAAGTTTGTTGGATGTATTAAAAAAGAAGTTTCCGGGTCTATACGATTACTATCAGCATATGAAACGCATGAAAGTATTAGCTAATGCCAAGAGATTAGAAAGTCTGCCGGAAGAAAAATATAATGATCTAATAGAAAAAGAATACCTGAAAGTATTTGGTAATATTTTAGATTGGAATAATTTAAGAACATATACAGAAAAAATGCAATGGGAAAAAATATATGACAAAAATCCGATAAAAACAACTTTAACAGATAAATATGCTGTAAGAGAATGGGTTGAAGGTAAAATCGGTAAAGATTATTTGATTCCATTGATAGGTGTGTGGGACTCTTTTGACAACATAGATTTTGACTTATTGCCTAAGCAATTTGTTTTAAAGACAAATCATGGAACGGGAACTAATTTAATCGTAAAAGATAAATATAAAATAAATATGCGAAGAGCAAAACGTATGTTTGATGATTGGATGAAAACCGATTATGCTTTTACAAACAGTTTACAACTACATTATAGGGATATTAAACGAAAAATAATTGCAGAAAAATATTTGGAAACAAACTTAGGAGAGCTGCAGGACTATAAATTCTTATGCTTTGACGGAAAGCCATGCTTTTGTTGGGTTGATTTAGGTAGATATTCAAAACATACCAGAACGGTATTTGACATGAACTGGAAATTACAACCATGGACTCAAGCTTCATACGGAATTGCAAATTATGATATACCAATGCCTAAGAATTTTGACATGATGATAGACATAGCAAATATATTATCAAAAGGATTTTCTCATGTCAGAGTTGACCTTTACAATATTGACGGAAAAATATATTTTGGCGAAATGACATTTACAAATGGAAGCGGTTTAGATCCTATTATCCCCAAAGAATATGACAAAGTCCTTGGAGATTATTGGAAACTCCCAAAAAATAAAGACGGAAAAACAAAAAATGATTAACAAACAAAGTATATCAAAAAATTTTTTTTTCCAATATGTTTATCAACTATTGGTACTGGTAATTCCACTGGTTTTAGCACCATATTTGTCCAGAACACTTAGAGAAACGGCACTAGGTATATTTTCTTATGCGAATTCTATAGCGGCATATTTTGTTACATTGTCTATGCTTGGAATTGCAAGACATGGACAAAGGATAATTTCTGAAAATGCAAATAATAATATAAAATTGAGAAAAGCATTTTGGAGTTTGTTTGTAGTACATATTATAGTATCTGTAATATCGATAATTCTTTATTCACTATTTGTAGTCTTTTTTATAAAAAGTGACAGGGTAGTATTTAGGATAGAGATATTATATGTGGCATCAGCGTTGTTTGATATTACATGGTTATTTTACGGTCTTGAGAATTTTAAAAGTGTCGTAATAAAAAATACATTAATAAAAATATTCGAATGTGCTTTTGTATTTATCTTTGTAAAAAGTCCAAATGATTTGGGTATTTATACATTTATAAATGCAAGTGCTATATTAATTAGTCAGGCAATTATGCTTCCACAAGCTATTAAAGCGGTAAGACCGATTAGATTTAATAAAGATGACGCTAAAGAACATATAAAACCATTACTTGTTTTCTCAATATCTGTGATTGCATCATTTATGTATACAGTATTCGATAAAACACTTTTGGGAATAATGAGTACAAAAGAGAGTGTCGCGTTTTATGAATATTCGAATAGGATTGTGAGTGTTCCTAAGACTATAATAGGGGTAACCGGAACGGTTATGTTTCCAAGAGCATGTAGATTAGCAGCCGAAGGAAATATTATCGGGCAAAGAAAGTATATTAAATATTCATATTTTATTACTTCTTTTTTAGGTATGGCAGCTTTGTTCGGTCTTATAGGAATTTCAGATGTATTTTCAATTTTATACTATGGTGATTCGTTTAGAATATGTGGCAAAATAATTGTATATATGGCACCGCTTATTTATATTGTCGGTGCGGGAGATATAATAAGAACCCAATATATGATACCTAATCATATGGATAAACAATTTAATATATGTATTATATTTAATGCAATTATTAATTTGATTCTAAGTGTGTCTTTAATTCCGTTAATAGGTGTTTTCGGCGCCGTAGTAGGTTCTGTATCTGCAGAGATATTTGGATTAATAGTACAAATAGTTCTATGTAGAAAGTTTGTTAAAATAAAAGAAATATTAAGCGAACTTATACCGTTTATTTTAATTGGGGGAGTAATGTTACTGTGTATAAGATATGTAGATAATATCAGTAGTATATCATTATTAGGACTGATATTAAAATTATTGGTAGGTTCTTTTGTATATTGTGCTTTAACAGCCATATATATATTAATATTTAGAACAGATATAAAAATCGCTATTATAAATAAAATAAACTATAAAAATAGGAGAAGCATATGAAAATAGCAATAGCAGGAACAGGATATGTAGGCTTATCAATTGCCACTTTGCTGGCGCAGAATAATGAAGTGGTGGCGGTGGATATCATTGCTGATAAGATTGATAAAATAAATAACAGAATAAGTCCTATTCAGGATGAGTATATTGAAAAGTATTTTAAGGAAAAAGAACTTAATCTGACAGCCACTTTGGATACAAAGGAGGCTTATACCGATGCGGATTTTGTTGTGGTAGCGGCTCCGACAAACTATGATACACAGAAGAATTTTTTTGATACTTCGGCTATAGAAAATGTGGTGGAATCTGTTATTAAATATAATCCTGATGCAATCATTGTGATAAAGTCCACTATACCTGTAGGATATACGGATAATATAAGAAATAAATTTCACTGTGACAATATACTTTTTTCTCCGGAATTTTTAAGGGAGTCAAAGGCATTATATGATAATCTATATCCTTCAAGAATAATTGTGGGTACAGATACTATGAATGCAAGGCTTATGAAGGCGGCGGACACTTTTGCAAATCTTTTAAAGGGTGGTGCCGTTAAAAAGGATATAGATATACTGCTTATGGGATTTGCTGAAGCTGAGGCTGTAAAGCTTTTTGCAAATACATATCTGGCACTTCGTGTATCTTATTTTAATGAGCTTGATACCTATGCGGAAATGAAAGGACTTAATACAAAGGAGATTATAAGCGGAGTCTGCCTTGATCCAAGAGTCGGAGAACATTATAATAATCCTTCCTTTGGTTATGGAGGATATTGTTTGCCAAAGGATACAAAGCAGCTTTTGGCAAATTATGAGGATGTACCTCAAAATATGATTTCGGCTATCGTGGAGTCGAATAAGACAAGAAAGGACTTTATTGCCAATAAGGTGTTGCAAAAAGCCGGATATTATAATTACGGTGACAAAGGTGCCTATGATCCGGCTATGGAAAAAGAGGTTGTAATAGGTGTATATAGACTTACAATGAAATCCAATTCCGATAATTTCAGACAATCTTCTATTCAAGGTGTTATAAAAAGAATTAAGGCAAAGGGAGCAAAGGTCATTATATATGAGCCTACACTTGATGATAACAGCACATTTTTCGGAAGCAGGATTATAAATGATATTGAAGTTTTTAAAGAAAAAAGTGATGCAATTATAGCAAACAGATATGATGAATGTTTGGATGATGTAAAAGACAGGGTATATACCAGAGACCTTTTTGGCAGGGATTAGAGAATATTATCAATATTAAATTTAGATAAATGTTTTCAGATAATAAACACAAGTGATTAAATAAGAACAATATATTGAAAGAATATACATTTTCTTTGATATATTGTACTTAAATAAGTACTGTAATACAAAAAAAATACACAAAAAAAGCTTGAAATAAAATAAAGCTTCAAGTATACTTACATCTGTTAGCAAAGGCTAACGAGCGTAACATACTGGAACTTAGATGTAAAGGGAAGTGTTTTTGCAAGAGTATTTAGTCAAAGTGCAGATTTACACAGTGATTTAGATATCTTATTGTAGTGCAACATTCCCTTATTTAAGTTAACAAAGTTAGTGGCCACTAACAAGAAGCAACAGGAGACTTATGAAAAGGAAACTATTTTATAATATAGGTGTTGGAGCTTTAAGTATATTGATGGCGGCAACACAGATTACACCGGCTTTTGCAGGTTCGTGGGTGAACGGCAAGAGTGGATGGAATTATATAAAAGATGATGGCAGTAAGGCATCAGGTTGGACTCAAACTCCAAGCGGATGGTATTATTTTGACGCCAACAGCGGGGTTATGAAGACCGGATGGCAACAGGATGAAAAGGGAAACTGGACCTTCCTAAGTACAGCTGAAGGTGCAGCTCAAGGGCAATTGCTTACAGGTTGGAACTGGATAGACGGGTATTGCTATTATTTTAATAATGAGAGCGGACCTGATCAGGGTAAAATGCTTGCAAACGGTAAGACACCTGACGGATTTCAGGTAAATGCCGACGGTAGATGGGAAAAAGACGGGAAGGTTGTTTTTGAGCAGGGTAAGGGACTTCCTTCTGTAGTCGGTGCGGCAAACAATAAAGCACAAGCAGATAAACCGGCTAAAAAGAGCAGCAAAGGCAGCTCAGGTGGTGGCGGCTCATCAAGAGGAGGCGGCTCTTCCCGATCACGTAGGGATACTACAGTAAATAATAATGTAAGTTCTGAAGTAGCAAAAGATAATAAGGTAAATTCTGAAGTTACAACAGAAAATAAGGCTGTTTTACCACAGAATGTGGAGAATAATGCAAATACAGCAGCAAACAACTCGGCTAATACAGAAAATAATGTAAATAACGCAAGTAAGGCGGAGGATAAGGTAAATAATAAAGTCGATACCACAGCCGATACACAAAAGAGTGTAGACAAAATAGAAAATAAGGCACAAAACAATTCGGATGAGATTATAAACAACGCAGGCAGTAAAACAGATGAAGCTGCAAACAACGCAGACACTAAAGTAAATGACAGTGTAAACAATGCAGATTCTAAAGCAAATGACAGTGTAAACAATGCAGACACTAAAGTAAATGACAGTGTAAACAACACAGACACTAAAGTAAATGACAGTGTAAACAATGCAGATTCTAAAGCAAATGACAGTGTAAACAATGCGGACTCTAAAGCAAATGACACTGCAAACAATGAAGATAAAACGGAAAACAATGGAACTGCAAATACCGAAAAGCCTGAGGAAACAAATAATGATAAGTTTGCATATGTAAAATATACAAAAAATGTTAATACAGACTTTGGTGAGTATGTAGTGGTTGCATTTAAATATGGCACTATTGATAATTACAAAGTATTGGTAGACGGAGTAGATGTCACAGCCGATATGACAAAGGTTGATGATGAAGGACATGTGGTTAAATGGCTTTCAAGTGTATCAAGACCTTCAGCATTACAGATTGTAAATAAGGCTGATAATGATACTCAGGATATTACACTTGCGGGCGGAGAGAGAAAGACTATAACAAAGACTTCAATCAAGGCACCGAAATATGTAATATCAAACGGACCTATTACCAAGTTTGATTATTTCCTTGAGACATATGATAATGAGGGTAAGGTAAGAAAGAACGCTTCAAAGACAACATTTACATTACAGACAAAGAAGACCGACTCGGCTACTGCTGCGGTTCCTTCAAAGTATTATATTCCTGTAACGGAGATTGACAGTGTAGGAAACGGAAGCATAAAAATAAAGCTTCAGTTGGAGAATGCGGAGCAGGAGACATGGTTTGGCGGATTAAACAATATTAAACTGCTCAGTGAAGATCATAATATTGTAAATTCAAATCTTGTATATACCACTGATATAGAGACAAAATACGGAAAAGTAGGAGTTATAAATATTCCTCTTCCGCAAAACAATGCAAGAAGCAGAGGCGACTATTATGTAAGCATAGGTTCTTCAAAGGGTAATGAAAGAATAAGTCTTCCTATATCTCTTGTAAGCAGTACAAACTTTAAGGTAATGCGTGACAGCACAACACCTAATCCGAAGATTGGCGGAGATATAAGATTTAGAATAGTTGATACAAAGACAAATCAGAGCTTTGGAAATGATCTTGGTGTTGTAATGTATAGAGTTACTCTTACAAAACCTGACGGAACAACTATTGATTTGCCTAAGTACTCAGGATGGCATAATATTGCCGATATTGTACAGATTACAGGTACAGACAGTACATCAGGCAAGGTATATACAGATGTGGCAGGAGTTTATACAGCTACAATATATACCAAGGGCTATAAGATATTGACAAAGAAATTTGAAGTGTTAAAAAATGACGGTACATCAGCTGCTACAAATCCTGTAAAGGATGAGTCGAAGACTATAGATGCCATATCAAGCCCTACAGTGACAAAGACACATTCAGGAAACAGAGATTCATATAAAGGTGGTTCAACAGTTCTTGTAGGAGGACACAGCACAGGCGGTTCTTCAAGCAGTACAGGAAAGAAGGCTGACAGTGTATCAAGTGCTACAGGAAAGTCGGGTGGAAGTTCAGATGCCACATCAGGTGCAAGCGGAAGTATGATGATAAATTCATACTTATTGTATGAATATGATTTACTTACAAATGCTATTGTTTTAAATGAAATCGGACTTAGAACCAAGGCATCTGATGCTGTAATGAATTGGTGGCTTGAGCAGTCTCCTAAGGCGATAGTAGGAGATGATAAGGGCAAGATATATCGTCTTAACGATTTTGTAGATGCTTACAATGATGCAAGACTTGAGGGAAATGTCCTTACATTTGAGGATTATATAAAGTCTGAGGATGCAAGAACCAGAGAAGGTATCGGCAATATCAAGAATGTTCTCGAAAACGGTAAGCTTGGTACAATTTATCGCTACGGAAATCTTATAGGAGAGGCTGCACCGACATTTGAGGGACTTACACAGCCAAAGGGTGAGAGCTACACAATAACAACAGATAATGTGGATTTCTTAAAGAATCTTTATTCAATAGTTATGGACGGTTCATCACCGCTTAGAGGAGATAACTATCTTAAGCAGTATGAAGTTAATCTTGAGAATAAGAGCATAACAATTTATAATAGTGCATTTAACAGATATCTTGCACCTATTGTCGGAAAACATAAACTGGTATTTGATTCAACAGGTTTTGAGAAGGTTGAGATTGAATGAAAAAAGCTATTAATCCCCCATCTGAGATGGGGGAACCGGCAAAGCCGAAGCGTTACTTAGAGTATTAAAAACTCCTATGCTATAATGATATTGGTTTCGCAGGCCATATCAAAGCATAGGAGGTATCCAAGTGGATAATCAAAGTATAACACATACACGTTGGAATTGCACTTACCATATTGTTTTTATACCAAAATACAGAAGAAAAATCATGTATGGAGAAACAAAAAAAGATTTGGTGGAAATAATAAAAAAGTTGTGTGAGATGAAACAGGTAAAGTTGATAGATGGAAGAGTATGTATAGATCATATTCATATGTATATAGCAATTCCACCAAAAATAAGTGTATCGGAATTCATGTCATATTTAAAAGGTAAAAGTGCATTAATGCTATTTGATAGACATCCTGAGTATAGAAATAAATGGGGCGATCGTCATTTTTGGGCAAGAGGATATTATGTATCAACAGTAGGAAATGTAAATGAAGAAACAATCTTGAAATATATTAAGGAACAAGAAGAAAATGATAAGGTAGCGGACGGAAGAAAGTAGAAGAGCCTTCTTTAGGAGGCTACCGATAAAAATGGTACTGCGAAATCCCGCCCTTGGCGGAACCGGAGAAATACCCCGGAGGGGTTAAAATTAAACCCCCATTTGAAATGGGGGTTGTTAACTTGACCATCACAGATACCCTTGAGGAAGTTGAGCTTACAGATGTAAGTGAGAAGCATGAAACAGGTTCATCTATAATAATAAATGCTGTTAAGGATGGAGATGCAAAGAAGGGTGATTTCTTAAGTAAGCTTGGCAGTGTTAAGATACAAAATCCTGACGGAACATTAAGAGATGTAATCTCAGCAGCTGCAGGAGGAATGGATTCAGATTCGGTTTACAAAGTAGCTGACGGTAAGGTTGAACTTCGTGGAGGTCTGTTTAAGACAGCGGGAGAATATACTATATTCTTACAGTCAAGTGACAGAAACTATCCTGTAAAATCCATTAAGGTAACTCTTACACAAAAAGAAGAAGCTGTTCCTCCTGTAACACCGGGAGTAACAGAGGATGCCGAGGCTCCGAATGCAAAAACAGGCGGAAAGTCAAGCACATTCTTCTACGAGATGCTTACAGTTAAGTTTGACGGCATGGATGCGGCAGACCTTGAGAAATATCTGAAGGCTGTAAATGAAGTAAGTGTAAACGGTGAAGAGTTTACAAAGACAAGCAGCTTCGGATTTGGAGATAATGCCGAGTTTAAGGCGCATTCAAATGCAACTTATGGCGGCAAGATAAGTGAGCTTTCAGTTAAAGGAAAGAAGGGCAAGTTTAATGCTGCCAAGTATGATTTTGTCGTAAAGGCTGAAGGATATAAGGATCTTACATTTACATTGAATGCTGACGGAAGCATTGCAGAGGCAACAGCTCCTACAACACCTTCCGTACCTACACCGGCAGCAAAGGTTGTAGAAATTGAAAAGGTGGAGGCTACCAGAGTAAATTATTCAGATGCCTATGTTATCACTTTAAAGGGTGATGCAGATAAGATTGCCGAGTTTACAGAGAAACTTTCGGCAGTAGAGGTAAACGGTGTAAGCGTAGGCAAGCTCAACAGAATTTCTTCATTAAGCGGTGACGGATTTACAGTGACAGATGATAAGGTATATGTAAAATCAAATAAATTCAAAGGTCTTTCAGATAATATAGTTTTAAAGGCTGACGGATATGATGATGTAAGCTATACAACAGAGTCCCAAATACCTACACCTGCGGTAACATCTTCAGAGGCTGTAAAGGCTTTCTTTGACAGATATGTGAGAGTAACATTTGATGACTCTGATAGAACTGTACTCAAAACATTTATGAAAGAAATAAAGGCAGGCAATGCTACAGTTACTGTAAACGGTATTACTTATAATAAGGGCTTTAATATAAGTGCCAATACTACATATAAGGTTTCATCAAATATGACCTATGGATATGATCAGTATATAGATCTTTCACTTGACGGTTTCAATCAGGGAAGTAATGAAGTGGTTATAAGTTCCGATAATTTTGAAACTATAAGAGTGGATGTAGAAGTAAATTCATCAAGTTCTTCAGGCAGAAGAAACAGAAGAGATCTCAGTGCGGTAAGTACGGCAACTTCTTCAAATGCAAGCAGACAATAGAACTAATGCAGGCAGATAAGAGATAAAATAAAAGGGGCTTTTAAAAGCCCCTGATTAAAAAAGTCATCCGGAGTGATTCCGAATGACTTTTTTACTATACTCTTATATTTTCTCTGCTTTCATGACCTATAGGTAATGGTATCTTTGCATATATGAGCTGATATATAACATAGGAGAGTATTGTAGCTCCCACAACATCTATAAAGGAATGCTGTTTTAAGAATAATGTGGAGAGGCATATGGAAATCATAATAATAAATGAGATTACCTTTGCCTTCATATTATTATAAAAGAATCTTGATCGGAGTATGGCTACATGTGTTGCAATGGAATTAAACACATGGATACTTGGGAACACATTGGTATTCGTATCTGTTTTATAGATAAAGGCTACCAAATGTGTAAAAATATTTTTACCGGGGTTCAGATTTGTCGGTCTGAGATCGGTTCCGTTTGGAAATATCTGGCATATAAAGAGTGATATACTCATACCAAGTGCCAAATACAGTCCGAATCTGTAAAACTCATCCACATCTTTAAAAAAGAAGAAGAGAAGCACTGATGCCACATATATAAACCATATAAAATACGGAATTATAAAGTACTCATTAAAAGGAATTATATCATCAACCCAAGTATGTAATATATGATACTCATGTACTATAGTTCTTTCCAGATATATATACCAAGGTATATATATTAAAATATATAAGAATACCCATGCATGTCTATACTTTTTTAATGCTTCTATTATTTTTTTCATAATATCCCCTAAACTTTTGTTTGCTTTATTGTCAATATGTATCTATAAATTGTATAGCTATATGAAAAATAATTCAAGTAAATTAGGAAAACAGATATTACAATTTCTTAAAGAAAAACAAAAAAAGCACTGTTTTAGTGCTTTTTTAGTATATCTTTTGCTTCATCCTCACTTATACCACAGTCGGAAGCGGTCCAACCGATTTTTAAAAGATTGTATATGCGAAGCTCACGGTCGCTGAAATCATTTTCTTTTTTTGCCATATGTACTCTCACCGAAATAATGATTATAAGTAAAATTATAAGAGAAGCTATCACACCGGCAATTATAATACTTTTCTTTGAGAAACTGAGTATTATATTTGAAAAGTTTTGACCTGTTATCTGTATGATGTTTTTATTATTCTTCTCAGACTGTGCTGTTTCAATTGTTACAACCTTGGTTTCCTCAGGTACATAATTTGCATTTTTATTGGAAAGTATATGTACCGAACCTATAGGATAATCATTATATGTATAATCAACCTTACAAAGTGCATTGGCAGGCAGACCTGCAACGGATTCAAAATCCATAGTGGATTTTATATCATTTATATCCGCATTATTGGGCAATGATATGGAAGCATTATCATCAGGCTCTATTATATACTCATTAAAATCCGGTATCATAGAGATATTACTTGAAAACTTTGTGGTAATATCTGCCGTACTTAATTTTATATTTTTAAAATTTGCAAAACCGAAGTTTAATAATTCCTGTGTATCTGTATAATGTGTTTTATTTCCGTTTAATACTACGGTAATAAGGCCTATCTGATCATTCCTTGCATAAGTTACCAAGGTATTTCCTGCAAGTGTGGTATATCCGGTTTTACCGCAAATAGCATTTTGATAGTAATTACCGGAAGTTTTTCTAAGCATGGAGTGGTGATTATATATGGTCTGACCTGTAGGCACCCTTTTACTGGGAGGTAAATTATAGTATGTGGCTGAATCTATCTCGGTAACGATTGGATTCATAAAGGCTGCACGGCTGATTAAAGCATAGTCATAGGCACTTGTATAGTGATCCGGGCTGTTTAATCCGCTGGGATTGACAAAATGTGAATCCGTACAGCCAAGATTTGAGGCTTTTTGATTCATCATATTTGCAAATTCCTCTATACTTCCTGCAGTATGTTCAGCCAAAGCGTTTGCGGCTTCATTTGCAGACTGTAAAAGCATTGCATACAGGCAATCTCTTACGGTGAGAGTATCTCCAACATCCAGACCTGCACTGGAAGAGCCTGCCTCCACATTGTATACCGCATTTTTTGAAAATGTAACAACATCATCCAGATTACAATTTTCCACAACTATCAAAGCGGTCAAGATTTTTGTAATACTTGCCGGATAGTAATGCTCATGGATATTTTTACCATATAGCACGGCTCCCGAATCGGCATCCATAAGTATGGCACCTTCGGAAAGAATATTTGCATTTGCCGGCCAGTCAACATAGGCAAGTGCCTTCAGTGGCAATAAAAGTACGGTAATAAATGTTAAAAAAAGTGTTATTATAGTTTTCTTGAAAATTTTAGCGTTCATTCTTATATTATGCCTCTATTGAAAGAAATAGTAAAGTAAAAGAATTATGAATATTTTAAAAGATATATCGGCATTATATAATCAATTATTATATGTTAAATAAATTATATTGCGAGTAAGTGAAAGAAAGATTATAATGGGAGTGCTGCATGCGATGTTTCAAAAGAGATATCGCCATTTTTATGTAAGATATGGTTGTTACTTTTGTGAAAGGGAAAAATATGAAATATGATGTAATGATAATAGGGGCAGGCCCCGGAGGTATTTTCTCAGCTTATGAACTGATAAATCGAAACAGCTCATTAAAGATTGCAGTTTTTGAGTATGGTAATCCTCTTGAGAAAAGGCATTGTCCGATAGACGGAGTAAAGATAAAGTCCTGTATTCATTGTAAGAGCTGTGGAATAATGAACGGCTTTGGAGGAGCGGGAGCATTTTCCGATGGAAAGTACAATATCACAAATGAATTCGGCGGTACTTTGCATGCATATATAGGAAAGAAAAAAGCCATAGAACTTATGAACTATGTAGACGGAATAAATGTAAAATTCGGTGGAGGAAAGACCAAGCTTTATACTACAGCCAATTCAGATATAAAGCGTCTTTGTCTGCAGAATAATCTGCATTTGCTGGATGCCAGTGTCCGCCATTTGGGAACAGATATAAATTATGAAGTGCTTGAGAATATATATGATGATTTAAAGGAAAAAGTGGAGTTTTTCTTTAATACACCAATAGTAAAAATAGAAAAGCTGGATGCAGGATATAAATTATATTCAAAAAATAATGAAGAATTTTTTGGGGATAAATGTATTGTTTCGGTAGGAAGAAGCGGAAGCAAATGGATGGAGCAGATTTGTAAGGATTTAAAGATTCCTACCAAGTCAAATCGTGTGGATATCGGTGTAAGAGTGGAGCTGCCGGCTGAAATATTTAAGCATCTTACAGATGAATTGTATGAGAGTAAGATAGTATACAGAACAGAAAAATATCAGGATCTTGTAAGAACATTCTGTATGAATCCAAAGGGAGCCGTGGTAAATGAGAATACAAACGGTATTGTCACCGTAAACGGACATAGCTATGAGGATCCTGCTCTTCAAACGGAAAATACAAACTTTGCATTACTCGTATCAAAGCATTTTACCGAACCTTTTAAAGACAGCAACGGATATGGTGAGAGCATTGCAAGATTGTCAAACATGCTTGGCGGCGGTGTGATGGTACAAAGATTCGGAGATCTTATCAGAGGACAAAGAAGTAGCGAGGGAAGACTTAATAAATCATTTATGCAGCCTACCCTTACAGCAACTCCGGGTGATTTGTCATTAGTCATACCGAAGAGAATCTTGGATGATATTATTGAGATGATTTATGCACTTGATAAGATTGCACCGGGAACTGCAGGTGATGAGACTCTTCTTTACGGAGTGGAGGTTAAGTTCTACAATATGGAGGTGGAGCTTGACAATAATCTTGAAACTATTCACAAGGATTTATATGTTATAGGTGACGGTAGCGGAGTTACTCATTCACTTTCACATGCCTCAGCAAGCGGTGTATTTGTAGCAAGGCATATATTGGGAGAATAGATATATAATACTTATATATCTAAAATTTCTATAGCATTATCGATAAAACATATAAGATGCATTAATTTATTAGAAAAAACTATAATAAATTTCGGGATTTTTAGTACAGGTACACAAAACCTGTACTTTTTTTAGTGTACAAAAATATTTTTTAGTGTTAAAATTATGTAAAAGCTTTTAGGAGGAAATATGAATATCAAAAGTGAAATCAGTGTGGACAAAGTAAGACAGGATGCAGAGGATAATTACAGAAACGGATACTTTTGCTGTGAGGCGCTCATGGCGGCAGTTGTAGACAATTTTGAGCTGGATGTTCCGAGAGAAGTTATAGCTATGTCATCAGGTATGGCTGTGGGAGCAGGAAAGAGCGGTTGTATGTGCGGTGCTCTAAACGGAGGCGTATTGGCTCTTGGAATGATTTTTGGAAGAACTGAGCAAAACGGTCCTAAGGATCCCAAGGTGGTAAAGTGCATGGAGCTCACCCATGAACTGCATGATTATTTTAAAGAGGCTAACGGAAAACATTCAAACTGTTGTAGAGTTCTTACAAGAGAGTTTGATATGGGTGCAGGCGAGCATAAAGAGCAATGTATCAGATTTACAGGTATAGCTGCAAAGAAGGTTGCGGAGATAATTGTAAGAGAAAAAGGATTAAAAAATATTGATATATAGGATGTGATTATGAACTTTTTAAAAAGAGTACCACTGCCTTTATGTGGTGTTGCACTGGGTATTGCGGCACTTGGAAATATACTGGCAGCTTACAGCCCATATTTAAAAATACTTTGCGGGATATTGGCATTTGTAGGCATAATGCTTGTAAAATGTAAGTATCTTACAGCACCGGATGCTTTTAAAACAGATATGAAAAATCCTGTACTTGCAAGTGTTTTCGGAACATACAGTATGACAATGATGCTTTTGGCAGGTTATATAAAGCCGGTTTTACCGTTTATTGCAATTATTATATGGTATGCCGCCATTGTTATACATCTTGCACTTATGGTTTATTTTACATTAAATTTTATATTAAAAATAAAGATACCGGATGATTTGATGAAGGTTTTTGCCAGCTATTTTATCGTATATGTAGGTATTGTGGTTGTATCTGTGACCGCACCGGCTTTTCAAAATATTGCACTTGGGCAGATTTGCTTTTGGCTTGGCTTTATTCTTTATATTCCTCTTTTTGTTTATGTATCCTACAGATATATAAAGCTTGGAAATAAGAATATCGAGGCAAAGGCGCTTGCATGTATATATGCAGCACCGGCAAGCCTTTGTGTAGCGGGATATATAAATTCATTCGAGCAAAAAAATATAAATTTTTTGACATTATTATATATTTTATCTCTGGTAATTTATTTGGTCGGAATAATTGCGGCGATTGATTTGTTTGCAAGTTTTGCAAAGAATAATGAGTTTAAGTTTTATCCAAGCCTTGCGGGGCTTACCTTTCCCTTTGTTATCAGTGCCATAGCAGCTAAGCAGTTTAATGCCGTACTTATAAAGATGAATGTAGAGATGGGGCTTAGACCTGTATTGCCTGCAATTGTAAATATAGAAATAATAATCGCCATAGCCGGAGTTGTATTTGCGGCATTATGCTTTGCAAAGCATGTGTTTGCACCGGTGATATCAAAAGAAGGCGGTAGAGCTTTAGCATAAAGTAAAAAAGATTGTTTGCATTGCAGACAGTCTTTTTTATTTTAGAGATATTCAAAGATGCAAAAATATTTTTTATATGCTATAATTTTTGCGAAAACTTCGGAAAACTGTGATAGTTGGGATATGGAGTTTATCTTTGGAACTAGGTTTTGCCTATATTTATGAAAGGTGTATATGGAGAAAAAAGATACAATTACAGAGATTTTCGGAATCAATGTATTTAATGATGAGGCTATGCAGGTATATTTGCCTAAGGCAGTATTTAAAAAGTTAAAAAAGACTATAGAAGACGGTTTGGAACTTGATAATGATATTGCGGATTCTGTGGCTCATGGAATGAAGGAATGGGCAATAGACAGGGGAGCGACTCATTACACTCACTGGTTTCAGCCTCTTACGGGTGTAACTGCTGAAAAGCATGATTCTTTTATTTCGGCACCTGACAATGGCAAGGTTATAATGGAATTTTCAGCAAGAGAGCTTACAAAGGGTGAGCCTGATGCTTCAAGTTTCCCATCCGGAGGTCTTAGAGCAACTTTTGAGGCAAGGGGATATACCGCCTGGGATTGTACATCACCGGCATTTTTAAAGAAAGATTCTCTGGGAGTGACATTATATATTCCTACAGCCTTTTGTTCATATACAGGCGAAGCACTGGATAAAAAGACTCCACTGTTAAGGTCCATGCAGGCTATAAATACACAGGCTCTCAGAATACTCAGATTATTCGGGAATACTACCGCAAAGAGGGTAATACCGTCCGTAGGTGCCGAGCAGGAGTATTTTATAGTTGACAGAGAAAAATATCTTCAAAGAAAAGATCTTATATATACAGGCAGAACCTTATTCGGAGCTATGCCGCCAAAGGGGCAGGAACTTGAAGATCATTATTTCGGCTCCATCAGAGAGAGAATAGCCTCATATATGAATGATATCAATCATGAGCTTTGGAAACTGGGTGTTCCTTCCAAAACCCAGCATAATGAGGTGGCACCGGCACAGCATGAGCTTGCCCCTGTGTATGAGCAGGTAAATATTGCCGTAGATCACAATCAGGTTACTATGGAAACCATGAAAAAGGTGGCGGGAAGACATGGTCTTACCTGTTTATTAAATGAAAAACCTTTTGCGGGTGTTAACGGCTCCGGAAAACATAATAACTGGTCCTTGACCTCTGATGACGGAATAAATATGTTAAATCCCGGAGATACACCACATGAAAATATTCAGTTTTTACTTGTACTTGCATGTATTTTAAAGGCGGTTGACAAACATGCCGATTTGCTTCGTGAATCTGCAGCCTGTGTGGGAAATGAGCATAGACTTGGAGCACATGAGGCACCTCCTGCAATTATTTCTGTATTCCTTGGTGAACAGCTGGAGGATGTTATAGACCAGCTTTGTTCCACAGGCGAAGCCACACATTCACTTCAGGGAGGTATATTAAAAACAGGTGTAACCACTCTTCCTGATTTTGAAAAAGATGCTACCGACAGGAACAGAACATCTCCTTTTGCATTTACAAATAATAAGTTCGAGTTTAGAATGGTCGGCTCTTCGGATTCTATAGCATCTCCGAATATTGTACTTAATACAATAGTGGCTGAGAGTTTTAAAGAAGCCGCAAATGAGCTTGAAAAAGCCGATGATTTTGATGAGGCTGTGCATAATATGATTAAAAAACTCTTTATAAACCACAGAAGGATTATCTTTAACGGTAACGGATATTCGGATGAATGGGTAAGGGAGGCAAAAAGAAGAGGACTTTCCAATCTGCCCAGTATGGTGGATGCTATTCCCGCATTGGTTTATGACTCTTCGGTTAAGCTTTTTGAGGAGTTTGAGGTTTTTACCAGAAAAGAACTTGAATCAAGAGTTGAAATAGAATACGAGGCATATTCAAAGGCTATAAATATAGAGGCAAAGGCTATGATAGATATTGCCGGAAAATCAATAATACCGGCAGTTATAAGATATACGACAAGATTGGCTGATTCCATTATAAAGCTGAAAAAGGCTATGGAGGGTATAGAGCCCTATGCACAATGCTCTATTTTATCAGAGGTAAACGATCATTTGAAGGAGTCAAAGCTGGCGCTTGAGAATCTAAAAAAATATATGGATGATGTATCGGTAATTACAGATGTAACAGAGCATGCAAGATATATGCATGAGGTAATAGTTCCCGCTATGGAGGCGCTCAGAAAGCCTATTGATACTTTGGAAATGATTGTGGATAAGGATCTTTGGCCTATGCCAAGCTATGGCGATTTGCTGTTTGAGGTATAATTATGATTAAGGCTGTTGTTTTTGATTTGGACGGTACTTTACTGAATACATTGGATGCTCTTTCATATTGCATGAGCCTGACAATGAAATATTTCGGGTTTAAGGATATAGATAAAGAGCATACAAAGTACTTTGTAGGTGAGGGAGCCAAAAAATTTGTAGACAGATCACTTATATATAATGGTGATACCCATTTGGAATTTTCAAAGGAAGCTTATGAAGTTTATAATGATTTTTTCTCCAAATACTGTCTTGTGGATGTAAAACCCTATGAAGGGATAACAGAACTTTTGGATGAACTAAAAAAACTTAATATAAAGACTGTGGTTTTATCAAATAAATCTCAGGAGGGTGTTGAAAAAAATATAAATAATATTATCGGAGAGAATGTATTTGATCTGTTATACGGAGAGAGGGAGGGCATTCCTAAAAAGCCGGATCCCACTTCTTTAAATATGATTATAAAAGAACTCGGACTTTCAAAGGATGAGATATTATATGTTGGAGATACCGCTACAGATATGCTTACAGCGCTTGCGGCAGAAGTTAAAAGTGTTGGTGTACTTTGGGGATTTAGAGATGAAAAGGAGCTTAGAGAAAACAAAGCCGACTTTATTATAAATACTCCGGATGAAATAATTGATATTATAAAAGGGATTTAAAATATAAGAGGGCTGTTACGGGATAATATTTTCCTGTAACAGCCTGTATTTTATACTTTTAACATGGATATAAAATTTGCCAAAGAGGGATTGATATTTTTTTCATCATAAAGAAATACGATCTCTCTTTTTGGTATACTTAGTCCTTCAGGCATTTCTATTTCCACGAGTGTACCCTCTTCAAGCTCCTTTTGTATAAATTCCTTTATAACACAGGCAATGCCTACGCCGGTCTTTGCAAACTCGATAAGAAGCTCCATATTTCCGGTTTCAATGGACTGCTTTAATTGCAGTTTTGAACCTTCGATACAACTGTCAATATACTTTCTTGTGGCATTGTTTTTATCAAGCATCATTATATTTCCGTCTCTGAAAGGATCAAAATTATTATTAAATATTTTTTTCAAATTATTTAGATAATCAGGTGTGGCTACAAAGACATCATGTATTTTTAAGATACTGATATACGACATATTATGGGTTTTAGCAGGTTTTGCTACAAGCCCTATATCAATTTTACCTTCCGAAAGAAGGAAATTGGTTTCATCGGATGATTGTGTAAAAATGCTCACCATTGTATTGGGGTTTTTCTTCATAAAATTATTCAGATATGGGAGCAGTATGTATTTACAAAGTGTATTGCTGGTTCCTATAGTTATTTTGCCTATATTAAACTGCTTTATTTTTGTAAGATGATTTTCTCCCGCCTCAATAGCTGAAAATGCATTCTGTAAATATTCATAAAAAATTTGACCTTCCGTTGTCAGGCTTACTCCCTTTGAAGTTCTTACAAATAGAGCAATCTCCAGACTCTCCTCTAATCTTAAAATAGATTTTGATATTGCCGGCTGGCTGATATATAAAAGTTTTGCCGCCTTTGATATACTGCCTGCCTTGGCTACTTCAAAAAAAATTCTGTATTGTGATAAATGCTGTTCCATATTCCTCCGCCGCTATATTATTTATATACACAGTTTTTATGGCTAGACTACAATAAGTATAACCAAATGTAATGCTTGGTATATTAAATTCATATCGCTATTATATCATTTGATATGTTACAATCAACATTAATTAAAAGAAAAGAGGAAAAAATATGGGAATGACAATGACTCAAAAGATTTTGGCTGCCCATGCGGGATTGGATTTTGTAGAAGCCGGTCAGCTTATAGAGGCAAATCTTGATTTGGTGCTCGGAAATGATATCACATCACCTGTAGCAATAAATGAGATGAAGAAATTTGAAAATCAAAAAGTATTTGATGGTGGAAAGATAGCATTGGTTATGGACCATTTTGCTCCTAACAAAGATATAAAATCTGCCGAGAATTGTAAAATCTGTAGAGATTTTGCAAATGAAAATGAAATAGTCAATTTTTTTGATGTGGGAAGAATGGGAATAGAGCATGCACTTCTTCCCGAGCAGGGACTTACCGTGTCAGGGGATTGCATAATAGGAGCGGATTCCCATACATGTACCTATGGTGCTTTGGGAGCATTTTCAACAGGTACAGGTTCTACCGATATGGCGGCAGCTATGATTACAGGAAAGGCATGGTTTAAGGTGCCGAGTGCCATAAAATTTAATTTAAAGGGTAAGCTGTCAAAGGATGTATGCGGCAAGGATGTGATACTTCATATCATCGGAAAAATAGGAGTTGACGGTGCACTTTATAAATCCATGGAGTTTGCAGGAGAAGGTGTGGCATCTTTATCAATTGATGACAGATTCACCATCTGCAATATGGCAATAGAAGCCGGTGGAAAAAACGGTATTTTCCCTGTGGATGATATAACTCTTTGTTATATCAAAGAGCATTCAAGCAGAACACCTAAGATATTTGAAGCTGATGAGGATGCTGTATATGATGAGGTGATTGATATTGATTTGTCGGCACTAAGACCGACTGTAGCTTTCCCGCATCTGCCTGAAAACACCAAGGTAGTGGGTGAGTTTGGTGATATTAAGATTGATCAGGCTGTAATAGGTTCCTGTACAAACGGGCATATATCAGACCTTAGAAGTGCGGCGGCACAGATGAAGGGCAAGAAGGTGGCAAAGGATGTAAGATGTATTGTAATTCCTGCAACTCAGGAAATATATAAGCAGGCTGTTAAAGAGGGGCTTGTAGATATTTTTATAGATGCGGGTGCAATATTTTCCACTCCTACATGCGGTCCGTGTCTGGGAGGATATATGGGAGTTTTGGCGGCAGGTGAGAGATGTGTATCCACCACCAACAGAAACTTTATAGGAAGAATGGGACATGTGGAATCAGAGGTGTATCTTGCTTCTCCTGCAGTAGCGGCAGCTAGTGCAATAGCAGGTAAAATAGTGGCACCGACAGTTTAAAGAGAGGTAGAATATGGAAGCAAGAGGACATGTATTTAAATATGGCGAAAATGTAGATACAGATGTAATAATTCCTGCAAGATATTTGAATGCAACTACAGGTGAAGAACTGGCAAAGCATTGTATGGAGGATATTGATAAGGATTTTGTAAATAAGGTTCAAAAAGGGGATATTATAGTTGCAAGAAAAAACTTCGGTTGCGGCTCATCCAGAGAACATGCTCCGCTGGCAATTAAGTCAAGCGGAGTAAGTGTGGTGATTGCGGATACCTTTGCAAGAATTTTTTACAGAAATTCTATAAATATAGGTTTACCTATTATTGAAAGCCCTGAGGCGGCAAAAGAGATAAATCAGGGTGATGAGGTAAAGGTGGATTTTGATACCGGCATTATTACAAATATTACAACCGGTAAGAGCTATAAAGGTCAGGCATTCCCTGAGTTTATGCAAAATATCATAAATGCCGGCGGACTTGTAAATTATGTAAATAATAAGAATAAATAAAAACAGGGGCTGATTTTTCAGCCCCTGTTTTGGATTTTTTTAGGTAAGACTATTGTAAGTTTATCTATACCTGTTTTTTTGTTTGAAGCTCTGCCATTTTCATTGCCCTTACCTTTAGCGGCAGACCGAATAATGTGATAAATCCATCCGCATCATGGTGATCATATAAATCTCCTGTAGTAAATGAAGCTAAAGATTCCGAATAGAGTGAATATGGGGAACTTGTGCCTGCCTTTATAATATTTCCCTTATAAAGTTTTAACACTACTTCACCTGTAACATATTGCTGTGTACTTTCAACAAAACTTTGTATAGCCTCACGAAGAGGTGTAAACCATTTACCTTCGTAAACTATCTGAGCAAATTTATTTGCCATATCTTTTTTTACTTCAAAGGTAGCCCTGTCAAGTACAAGCTCCTCGATTGCATCATGAGCCTCCATAAGTATTGTACCTCCGGGTGTTTCATAAACACCTCTTGATTTCATACCTACAACACGATTCTCAACGATATCAATGATGCCTATACCGTTTTTTCCTCCAAGCTCATTTAACTTTGTAATAATCTCTGAGACTTTCATCTTTTCACCGTCTAATGCTACAGGAATACCCTTTTCAAAGCTAAGAGTGATTTTCGTTTCCTTATCAGGCGCTTTTTGAGGTGTTACACCAAGCATCAGCACATGATCATAATTAGGTTCAAGTGAAGGATCCTCAAGTTCCAATCCTTCATGGCTTATATGCCATAGATTCCTGTCACGGCTATAGCTGGAATCTGATGAAAACGGAAGGTCTATACCATGTTCCTTACAATAGGCTATTTCATCCTCACGGGAATTCATGGTCCATATATCTGTCATACGCCATGGAGCAATAATCTTTAAATCAGGTGCCAATGCTTTGATACCAAGCTCAAATCGTATCTGATCATTTCCCTTTCCTGTAGCGCCGTGACAGATGGCAACGGCATTTTCCTTTCTTGCGACCTCTACAAGCTTTTTTGCTATACCCGGTCTTGCCATTGATGTTCCCAAAAGATATTTATTCTCATATACGGCACCTGCCTGTACGCATGGAATTATATAATCATCACAGAATTCATCAATCATATCTATTATATAGAGTTTTTCGGCTCCGGATAATTTTGCTCTTTCCTCAAGTCTGTCTAATTCATTTCCCTGACCGCAGTCTATACAGCAACATATAACATCATAATCAAAATGCTCCTTCAACCATGGGATAATAGCTGTGGTATCAAGACCTCCTGAATATGCAAGTACAACCTTTTCCTTTGACATAAAGCCTCCTATGTATAAAAATACGAATAAAATATAGTAACATAGCTTGTTAAATGATAAAAGCTATAAAATATATTTATAAATATACATTAAAAAAGAATATTATTCAAGTGTATTTTTATTTTTATACAAAGAAATTTATAAAGAGATTATTTTATATAGGCAGATAGAGAATATTTTACAAAAGAGTTAAACGCTACAAGGATCGTAAAATTAAAAGTATCAAGATATATAGTACCTGAACTTTAAATTAAATAAAAAATAAATATCATAAAATATTGCTTGACAAATAAAAATAAATAGATTATTATAAACCTATAAAACAAGTAGGAATAAAGGAATAGAAAAACGGAGGTATTTATGTCCAGAGTTTATAAAAGCAGTAGTGAATTAATAGGTAACACACCATTGTTGGAAGTTTCAAATATTGAAAGAGAGCTTGGTCTTAAGGCAAGAGTTTTGGTAAAGCTTGAATACTTTAATCCGGCAGGTTCTGTAAAGGACAGAATAGCACTTGCTATGATTGAGGCGGCAGAAAAAGAAGGAAAGCTAAAGCCCGGTGCCACTATAATAGAGGCAACATCAGGAAATACAGGAATAGGACTTGCATCTGTAGGTACTTCAAAGGGATATAAGGTAATTCTTACAATGCCTGAAACAATGAGTGTTGAGAGAAGAAATATCTTAAAAGCTTATGGAGCACAAATAGAGCTTACAGAGGGCTCAAAGGGAATGAAGGGTGCTATAGCAAAGGCTGAAGAGCTTGCGGCAGGAATTGAGGGAAGCTTTATTCCGGCACAGTTTGAAAACAAGGCAAATCCTGCAGTTCACAAGGCTACTACAGGACCTGAAATCTGGAATGATACTGACGGTGAAGTGGATATTTTTGTTTCAGGTATCGGTACAGGCGGTACAATAACAGGTGTAGGCGAATTCCTAAAAGATAAAAAGCCAAGTGTAAAACTTATTGCTGTAGAGCCTACAGGTTCACCCGTACTTTCAGAGGGAAAGAGCGGTCCTCATAAGATACAGGGTATCGGTGCAGGATTTATTCCGGATACACTCAATACTGAAATTTATGATGAGGTGGCTACGGTTGAAAATGAAGAGGCGTTTGAGTACAGCAAGCTTATCGCATCAAGAGAGGGTGTACTGGTAGGTATATCATCAGGTGCCGCATTATTTGCCGCTGTAAGAGAGGCTAAAAAGCCGGAGAATGAGGGAAAGACAATTGTTGCACTGTTGCCTGACAGTGGAGACAGATATTTTTCAACTCCTTTATTTACAGAATAAATTATATAAACATATACTCTTATTATCTTTATCAGGTAATAGGGGTATTTTGCTTACAATAAAGTTTTTAATCCGATATATTTTTAGTATACAAGTCAGGTCTAGGATTGCGATAGAGATATATCAATGATATAATAATAAATCAGTGAATAAACCAAGATAGATGGGGGAAACTTATGTCGGAAGAAATTAAAAATACTAATACTGAGACAGTTTCAAAGAACTTTATTGAAATAGAGATAGATAAGGATTTGGAATCCGGAAGATATGACCATGTACAGACCAGATTCCCACCGGAGCCAAACGGATATTTGCATATAGGACATGCAAAGTCAATTATTTTAAATAATGATATTGCAAAACAGTATGGCGGGAAGTTTAATTTAAGATTTGATGATACAAATCCTACAAAGGAAAAGGAAGAGTTTGTGCAGTCAATACTGGAGGATGTAAAATGGCTTGGAGGAGAGTTTGAAGACAGACTTTTCTTTGCCTCAAATTATTTTGAGGAAATGTATGAAAAGGCTGTTTTACTTATAAAAAAGGGAAAAGCCTTTGTTTGTGATTTGAGTGCGGATGAAATCAGGGAGTATAGAGGAGATTTTAAGACTCCGGGAAAGGAAAGTCCTTACAGAAACAGAAGTGTTGAGGAGAACTTAAAGCTCTTTGAAGATATGAAAAACGGTCTTTGTGCAGATGGAAGTCATGTACTTCGTGCAAAGATAGATATGGCATCACCGAATATAAATATGAGAGATCCGGTAATATACAGAGTGGCAAGAATGACTCATCATAATACAGGCGATAAATGGTGTATTTATCCTATGTATGATTTTGCACATCCTATAGAGGATGCAATAGAGGGTATTACACATAGCCTTTGTACTTTGGAGTTTGAAGATCACAGACCTTTATATGACTGGGTGGTGAAAGAATGTGAATATGATCATCCGCCAAGACAAATTGAGTTTGCAAAGCTTTATCTTACAAATGTGGTTACAGGTAAAAGATATATTAAAAAGCTTGTAGAGGATAAGATAGTGGACGGATGGGATGATCCAAGACTTGTGTCCATAGCGGCGCTTAGAAGAAGAGGTTATACTCCTGAGGCAATAAGAAATTTTGTTAAGCTGGCAGGTGTATCAAAGGCTGATTCATCAATAGAATCTGCAATGCTTGAGTATTGTATAAGAGAGGATTTAAAGCTTAAAAAAGCCAGAATAATGGCAGTACTTGATCCTATAAAGCTTATAATAGACAACTACCCGGAAGGTCAGTCGGAAATGTGTTCAATTCCTAACAATATGGAGAATCCTGAACTTGGAGACAGAGAAATAGAGTTTTCAAGAGAACTCTATATTGAAAGAGAAGATTTTATGGAGGAGCCGCCAAAGAAGTATTTCAGACTCTTCCCCGGAAATGAAGTAAGACTTATGGGTGCTTATTTTGTAACCTGTACCTCTGTTGAAAAGGATGAAAACGGTGAGATTATTGCAGTTCATGCGACATACGATCCTGAAACAAAGTCAGGTTCAGGCTTTAGTGCAAGAAAAGTAAAGGGTACCATACATTGGGTAAATGCCAATACCGCTCTAAAGGTTGAGATGAGATTGTATGAAAATATAGTTGATGAGGAGAAGGGCAAGCTTGATGAAAACGGAAATCTGAATCTTAATCCCAATTCTTTGACTGTATTAAAAAACTGCTATGTGGAGCCATGCTTAAAGGATGCAGCGGCTTATGACAGCTTCCAGTTTGTAAGAAACGGATTTTTCTGTGTAGATGCAAAGGATTCAAAACCGGATGCTTTGGTATTTAACAGAATAGTTTCGCTAAAGAGCTCATTTAAGATGCCTAAGAATAATTGATGGAACTTCTTATAGATTTGAATAGTGATTGCCCGATATATGAGCAAATCTATGAATTTATAAAGAATGAGATAAAAATCGGGCATATTTTGCCGGATACAAAGTTACCATCCACGAGAAGTCTGGCACAGAGTCTTAAAGTATCAAGAACAACAATAGTAAATGCCTATGAGCAGCTGATGTCTGAAGGATATTTAAAATCAAGAGCGGGCAGCGGATATATTGTAAACAGGCTTGATATATTAAATATTGAAAGAAAAGAATATAAAAGGGAATATAAAAAAGAAAAGTCTGTAAATGATGAAAATATAAATATAGACTTTTCTCCGACAAAGATTGATTCAAAAAACTTTCCCTATGCTTCATGGAGAAGTATTGCCAGAAAGGTGTTTTCAAGTGAAAAGGAAGATGTCTTTTCAACCGGAGACAATCAGGGAGAATACGGACTCAGAATGCAGATAGCCGACTATCTTCATACGGCAAGAAGAGTGGTTTGCTCTCCTTCAAATATTATAATAGGTGCGGGAAGTGAATATTTAATAATGCTTCTTGGGCTTTTGCTGGGGAGTAGAAATATAGCGGTGGAAAATCCGGGCTATATAAAGGCAAAAGAAATATTTAAGTCAATGGCATGGAATGTTATAGGCATTGATATGGATATTGAGGGCATGGATATAAATATGCTTGACAGTAAAAAAGCGGATATATGTTATCTGATGCCGGCAAATCAATATCCTACAGGTGTTATAATGCCTATAAACAGAAGAAGAGAACTTATTGCCTGGTGCTACAGGGGCGAGGACAGATATATTATAGAAGATGATTATGATTCGGAATTTAGATTTGTCGGAAAGCCCATTCCTGCAATGCAGGGAATAGATTCGGATAAAATAATATATATCGGTACATTTTCAAAGTCCATTGCTCCCGCTATAAGAGTAGCTTATATGGTATTGCCTGAAAAGCTGATGGAAGAATATGAGAGAAGACTTGATTTTCTTTCCTGCAGTGTTCCAAGGTCTGACCAGGATATTCTTGAAATCTTTATAAAAGAGGGATATTTTGAGAGACATTTAAACAGGATGCGAACAAACTACAGGATAAAAAGAGATGTTTTGATAGAAAGCATTAAAAATAATCTTCCAAGGGGAGAGGTGTTTGAAAACAACTCAGGTCTGCATATACTTTTAAAAGTAGAGGGAATGAGTGAAGAGGAGATACTTTTATGCGGAAATAATGCAGGTGTAAAATTATACCCCATATCAGGTTTTTTCACAGGGGAAAATACAATAAAATCAACTGTATTGGTTGGCTTTGCAAGCCTGGGCTCAGAGGAGATAAAGAGTGGAATAGCTGATTTATCAGCAAAAATAAATGATTTTTTTAATAAAACGGTAAAGGAGTAAATATGACAATAAATAAAAATATGACCATAGGTGAACTTTTATTAACCAGCGATTTAATAGCGCCGATACTTATGAGAGCGGGTATGCACTGCCTTGGCTGCCCTTCATCACAGATGGAGACACTTGAAGAGGCTTGTATGGTGCATGGTATGGACTGTGACGTCTTGGTATCACAAATAAATGAAATACTTGCTGTAGAATAAAAAACGGGCTGTTGCTTTAGGGATACGGATATATTAAAACTAATATATATCCCCGGGGCAACAGCCTTTTTAATATCTTTATAAGATAATTTTATATAAGATTTGCAAAAAATGAAGCAAAAACAACTGTAATTATACCTGCCATGGCTATGGATAAAGAACTCATGGCACCCTCTGTTTCTCCCATTTCAAGTGCTTTTGAAGTACCTATGGCATGTGCTGAAGAGCCAAGCCCTATGCCCTTTGCGATAGGATTTTTTATATTAAAGATTTTGTATATTATATCAGCCGTAACATTTCCGAAAACTCCGGTAACAATAATAACGGCGGTGGTAATAGTAGGTATACCTCCAATTTCTTGTGAAACTCCGATACCTATTGCGGTAGTGATGGATTTTGGTAACATTGAAGCATAATGCTCATGGCTGAGTCCGAATAACAAAGCCATAACAAATATGGATATCAACGAGGTCAAAACACCGGCAATAAGCCCTGACATTATAGCTTTAAAATTGGACTTAAGTAAGGAGAGCTTTGAATAAAGAGGAATGGCAAGAGCAACAGTTGCAGGAGTAAGTAAATAGCTTATATATTTTGAACTGTTATAAAAATCCTGAAATTTGATATTAAAAATAACCAGTACAAAAATCACTATAATTATAGAAATAAGTAAGGGATTGAAGGCGGCAATTTTGGTCTTTTGCCTTAAAAAAAGTCCTGCCTGATAAGCTGATAAACATAGTAAAACACCGAAAAAAACGGAATTAGTAAAAAAATCACTCATCTATTTACCCTTTCTTTTGCTTTCCTTCATCAAGCTTTATAATAAATTCAGTCACCTTTCCCGATACTACCATTACAAGTACAGTTGAAAGTAGAGTCATAATAAGTAAAGGAATAAGAACAGGTTTTAGACTTGGCCAGACATCAATAAGTCCGGCTGAAGCGGGTATAAACATCAGGGGCATTATATCTATCAAAAACATAGAAGCACCCTCCACCTGTTCAAGTTTTACAACCTTTGATACAAGTAAAGCAAGCATAATGGTAAGTCCATATATGCTTGCCGGTATGGGAAGCGGTAAAACGGCTTTTAACACTTCCCCCAAAAAACTTACAAATAATATAATTAGAAATTGTTTGATAAAACGCATAAACTCCCTACAATTCTATCAGATTAAAATCCTGCATGGTAGCCGTCATCAATTGAGCTTCTCTCATATGGCAGCTAAAAACAATTATCTGCTCCGGTACATTATTGGCAATCCAAAGAAGAGCGGCTCTTAAACGTATGGAATCATAGTTTACAAAGCTGTCATCAAATATAAAAGGAAGTTCCTTGGCTCTGCCCTGCATAAGTCTGCCGGCTGCGATTCTGAGTGCCAGATATACCTGATCCATAGTACCTGAACTTGCCTGCTCGATAGGTACGAGTCTGCTTGGAGTATTTAAAAACACATTAAAGTTTTCATCTATGGATATCGAGTCATATACTCCGCCGGTAATACCTTCTATAAGTTCGGATGCATCCTTATTCAGATACAGTCCGAAGGAGTTTTTAATGGTTTCCGAAAGATTTTTTAATGTTTCCATAGCAAGATCTATGGCATCTATTTCAAAACGAATTTTGTCATTTTCCAAAATAACATTCTTTAATGAAGCATTGTCCTCCTTCATATGGGCAAGCTTTTCCATAAGCTTTTCAAGTTCCCATTCGTTTTGCTTTTTGGCATCTATACCGCTTGCATAGGCGGCTTTTTTTGCACGAAGATTTTCTATATCCTCATTTAAAGCCTCACTCTTTGCAATATCGGCAGCCATTTCATCAAAAATAACCAGCTTTGAATTCAAAGTTTTATTGGCACGGTGGATATTGTCCTCTGTTATAGAATCAAAAGAACCTACTCTTGCCATAAGAGCTATAAGATTTACTTTCAGCTCCGTCAAATGCCTATTGTCCTTATTATGTACAGTATAGATATAGCTTGCAAAAATAAGGGATGCAAGCCCTATAATCATAAAAAGAACCATTGCAAACTGGAAGCTTATACCTGTAGTTGTTGTAAAAACATTGTTTTTTCCTGATTTAAAAATATATATTGCAAGAATTACGCTTACAATTGCCAGTATAAGGAATACAGCCGAATAAGTTTTGCTTATTGATTTCTTTTCGGTTTCATAGGCGGAGAGATAATCATTATATCCTCTGTTAAGTTCGTTTTGTAAAGATATAATATTTCTCTTATCCGTAAAACCGAGGTCTGAAAGATGCTGGCGTTTGGAAGCAATGCTTTCTATCAAAGATTCTCTTTGAGAATTAAGTTCGATAATTCTTTTATCGGTAATGGCATCAGCCTCTTTTAGGGTTTTTAAATGACTTGAAAACTCGGGAGAGGCGATTTTCTTTTCCAAAGCTCTTATTTCAGTAAGATTTTGATTATAGGTTTTGGCGGCATCGGGATTAAGCGAGGCAACAAATGCCTTCTTTTTTTCTTTTAAAAATTCGGATGCTTTAGTGATATTTAAAGACATATTACCGGTAGTATTCATATTGGCAATATAGTTTTTTAATTCAACAACCATTTTGGCATCTGTAGCGGATTTTAGCTGTGATATACTTACTGTGTTTGAATATGCGGTTTCAGTAAGACCGCAAAGTGCTTCCTTTAAGAAAACAGCCGGGTTTTCCACATTTTTTCCGTCCGTTTCATTAACTATATTAAAGGGGGTGGTAGCGGTTTTGGTAAAATCTCTTTCTATACGATAGGCTTTTTCATGGTAAAGGAAACGCAAATTTCCGCCATATATATCGCCGTTGCCCCATGGCTTGAACTTAGTCCATGTATCGCTTTTGCTGGCTCTGCCCTTTGCTCTTTCAAGACCGTAAAACATTGCCTTGATAAACATAAATATTGTAGATTTTCCGGCTTCATTATAGCCGTAAATAATATTCATATTGTCGCTAAATTGCAGATCTTTATTTTTGAATTTGCCAAAGCCATCTATATGCAAGCTTAGCAGTTTCATGTTTTCCCCCTTTCATCAGTAGTTCTAAGTAAGGCATTTATTCCATAATAGAGTGCTTTTTTATCAAGCTTGCTCATATTAGGTCTGTCAAGCTCACGAATAAAAAATCCTATCATATCGGACGGATGCTCCGCAAAAAGTTTTGCAAAGTCATATTTCGGCTCGGAATCATCTATAATCTCAGCAATTCTTAAAGTGGAAGAGAGTGATTCCAAGTCAAACTCGATATCGGGATCCCTAAGCCCCTTTATCTTAAATCTGTATATATTTTGTTTACCTTTTTTATTAATAGTCTCTATCAAAGAGGTATGCAGTTCCGAGTTGGTGGTCTCGGGAGTTACATTTATTGTAAGTGAGATATAGGAAGTGTTTGAAATTTTAATGAATTCAAAATCCTTCATAATGCGGGTATCATTATCTATCTCACCGTAATAAATACCATGATCACCGGTTTCCGTCATATCTAGTGGCTCGGGAGAACCGCAGTATGCCATATGTCTGTCAAAAAGCACTTCATGCTTGTGCATATGTCCAAGAGCTATATATGATGAAGAAATCTTATTTAATTCATTTTTATCAAAGGGCAGATGTGTAACATCACCACCATGTAAAAGAAGAATTTTAACTCTGTCATTTTCACGGATGGAAAGACCGGAAACTATATTTTCCTTTACTTCCCTTTCATGATATGAAAAGCCGTAGACTTCCGTATTTATATCGGGGAAATATACACTGCTGATAGTGGGGGTGGACAAATAAACCACATTTTTCGCCCAAGGGAATGTAATTATATTATTGTTTTCTCTTAAACAGTCATGATTTCCGGCAATAATAACAACCTTGGTATCAGGTATTGTGGAAAAAAGAAAATTAACTTCTTTTAAATCACGGCTAAAGGGCTGGGAGTGGAAAAGATCTCCGGCTATAAGTAGAAGATCCACCTCTTTTTTCTTTGCTACATCAATAATTTTCTGAAGTGATGATTTAACGGCATCAGATCTTTCCTTACCCCAAGGTCTATTTGAATCAGGCTTCATACCATAATGAATATCACCTGTATGTATAAATTTCATATGGCTAAAGTTACCTCCCTATTATTTATAATTCGCAGTTGCCCACAGTTCTTGGGAATGGAAGCACATCTCTTATATTTGACATTCCTGTAAGATACATAACACATCTTTCAAAGCCGAGACCAAATCCCGCATGTCTTGTTGAACCGTATTTTCTAAGGTCTAAATAAAAGTCATAATCCTCAGGCTTCATTCCAAGCTCTTCTATTCTGCTTAGAAGCTTATTATAGTCATCCTCTCTTTGGCTTCCGCCGATTATCTCACCGATTCCCGGTACCAGACAATCCATAGCGGCAACAGTCTTTTTATCATCATTTTCCTTCATATAAAATGCCTTTATATCTTTTGGATAATCTGTAACAAAGATAGGTTTTTTAAATACCTGCTCTGTAAGGAAACGCTCATGCTCCGTCTGCAAATCGCATCCCCATGAAACTTTGTACTCAAAATTGTCATTATTCTTTTTAAGTATATCTATAGCTTCGGTATATGTAATTCTGCCGAAATCAGATTCAACAACATTTTTTAATCTGTCTAAAAGTCCCTTATCTACAAATTGATTAAAAAATTCAATTTCAAGAGAGGCATTCTCAAGAACATAATTTATTATATACTTCAGCATACTTTCAGCCAAATCCATATTATCGTCAAGATCACCGAAAGCAAACTCGGGCTCAATCATCCAAAACTCGGCAGCATGTCTTGTGGTATTTGAATTTTCAGCTCTGAAAGTAGGACCGAATGTATAAATATTTCTAAATGCCATAGCAAAAGTCTCACCGTTTAACTGTCCGGAAACGGTAAGATTGGTCTCTTTTCCAAAGAAGTCTTTAGAGAAATCCACACTACCGTCATCATTAAGAACAGGATTTGCAGGATCAAAGGTGGTTACTCTAAACATTTCACCTGCACCCTCCGCATCACTTCCTGTAATAATAGGTGTATGAACATATACAAAATCTCTTTCCTGGAAGAATTTATGTATAGCATAGGCTATAAGAGATCTGACTCTGAATACAGCCTGGAATGTATTTGTTCTGGGACGCAAATGAGAAATTGTTCTTAAATATTCAAGTGTATGTCTTTTCTTTTGAAGAGGATAATCCGAACCTGATTCACCCTCTATATCTATATGAGTAGCCTGTATTTCAAAAGGTTGCTTTGCATCCGGAGTTGCTACAAGGGTACCCTTTATAATAAGTGCGGCACCGACATTTACCTTTGTCAATTTATTAAAATCAGGGAGAGTATCATTATATACAACCTGTATTTGCTCAAAATAACTGCCGTCACTGATAACCAGGAAGCCGAAAGTCTTTGAGTCTCTATTGCTTCTTACCCATCCTCCTATTGTGATTTCAGTGTCAATATACTTTTCTCTATCTTTGTATATTTCTCTTACTGTTGTCAGTTTCATTAGATTTCCTCCTCAATACCATTTAGGCATAAATTTAGTAACATCTAATTATATCATATAATCATTTGTTTGGACAACTTAAGAAAAAATAATATCGTATTTTATAGAATATTAAGTGCCTTGGTAATAACTCACAAATATTCGGGTTAAAATTTGTATATTTTTTAGGTTGATTCTCCATAAATGTTAATTGTACCTTAATTATTAAGGGCAAATATTAAATTTCGTCAAAACATAGAAAAAATTATGTTAAAATAAAATCTTTTATTCACAATCAAGTATATTTGTGCTATAATTTAAATGTAAACATAAGGAATTAGCATTAGGCAACGAGGTGTGTACATGATTAAAAAGGAAATGATAGCTATGCTATTGGCTGGCGGACAGGGTAGCCGCCTTGGCGTTTTGACGCATAATGTGGCAAAGCCGGCAGTTTCATTTGGCGGTAAGTACAGGATTATAGATTTTCCATTGAGCAATTGTATCAATTCAGGTATTGACACAGTTGGAGTCTTGACTCAGTACCAGCCTCTTAGACTGAATACCCATATAGGAATCGGAATTCCGTGGGATTTGGATAGGAATATGGGAGGGGTCACTGTTTTACCGCCGTATGAAAATGCTGCAGGTAGTGACTGGTATTCAGGTACTGCAAATGCGATTTACCAGAATCTCGAGTATATGGAGAGTTATAATCCTGATTATGTTTTGATTCTGTCGGGGGATCATATTTACAAAATGGATTATGAGGTAATGCTTGACTATCACAAGGCAAATAATGCAGATATAACTATCGCAGCTATGCCTGTTTCGATGGAAGAGGCGTCAAGATTTGGAATATTGATAACCGATGAAAACAGCAGGGTGACAGAGTTTGAGGAAAAACCTAAAGTTCCCAGATCCAATCTTGCATCTATGGGAATCTATATCTTCTCATGGAAGGCACTGAGGGATTCTTTGATTGAACTTTCAAATGAGCCGGCATGTGATTTTGGTAAACATATTATTCCGTATTTGTTTAACAAGGGCAGCAGGATTTTCAGTTATGAATTTAACGGCTACTGGAAAGATGTAGGTACTTTGGAAACATATTGGGAAGCGAATATGGAGCTTGTTGATATAATACCTGAATTCAACCTGTATGAAGAATACTGGAGAATATATACCAAGGGCGATATTATCACTCCGCAATATATTTCGGGCAGTTCCACTATAAACAAAAGTATTATAGGAGAGGGAGTGGAAATATACGGAGAGGTAAATAATTCGGTTATCGGTGCCGGAGTTGTTATTGAGGAGGGGGCGGTAGTCTCCGATTCCATAGTGATGAAGGGAAGCAAGATAGGAGCAAATTCCAGAGTAACAAAAGCAATTATCGCTGAAAATTCTATAGTTGGAAAGGATTGCGAGATAGGAGCTTTTGAATTTTGCGAAAGCAAATATGATAAAAAAGTTTATAATTGCGATCTGGCAGTTATCGGGGAGAGAACATCCATCCCTGACGGAGTTGTTATTGGTAAGAACACGGCTATTTTAGGTAAAACAACCTTGGATGACTATGTGAACGGTAAACTTTTAAGCGGTGACTTCATTGTAAAGGTAGGTGGCAAGATATGAGAGCAATAGGAATAGTGTTGGCAGGCGGAAACTCCAAAAGAATGAAAGAACTTTCCAACAAGAGGGCTATTGCGGCAATGCCTATTGCAGGAAGTTACAGAAGTATAGATTTTGCACTCAGCAATATGTCAAACTCACATGTACAAAAGGTGGCTGTTTTTACACAGTACAATTCCAGATCATTAAATGAACATTTAAGTTCATCAAAATGGTGGGATTTCGGTAGAAAGCAAGGAGGATTGTTTGTTTTCACACCAACTATTACCGCTGAAAGTTCGGATTGGTATAGGGGTACTGCTGATGCGTTATATCAAAATTTAGTATTTTTAAAGAGATCTCATGAGCCGTATGTTATTATTAGTGCAGGTGACGGTATTTATAAACTTGACTATAATAAAGTATTGGAGTATCATATTGAAAAGAAGGCAGATATTACTGTAGTATGCAAGAAAGCTAATGATACAGAAGATTTGACTAGATTCGGTATGGTTTCGATAAATGATGACGGTAGGATTGTCAGTTTTGAGGAAAAACCGATAGTTACAGATTCTGTTAATATATCCTGTGGGATATATATTATCAGAAGAAGACAACTTATAGAGCTGATTGAAAGAAGTATTGCAGAGGATAGATATGACTTTGTAAAAGATATTTTAATCAGATATAAAAATCTGAAGAGAATTTACGCATATAAGCTTAATACCTATTGGAGCAATATTGCTTCCGTAGAATCGTATTATAAGACAAATATGGATTTCTTGAAAAAAGAGGTGAGGGATCATTTCTTTGTAGAGTATCCGGGCGTATATTCTAAGGTTGACGATTTGCCTCCTGCTAAGTATAATCCGGGGGCTAGGGTGTCAAATTCACTTATTGCAAGCGGCTGTATCATAAACGGTACGGTTGAAAACTCAGTTCTTTTTAATAAATCGTACATAGGTAACGGTTGTATAATTAGGAATTCTGTTATATTGAATGATGTATACATTGGGGATAACACAGTGATAGAAAATTGCATTGTGGAGAGCCGTGATACAATACGTGCAAATTCGACTTATATTGGGACAGCAGAGCAGGTCAGAATAGTAATAGAAAAAAACGAAAGATATACTCTTTAAGGAGATTAAGGGGGGATTCAAATAATGCAGATTACTGATGTCAGAGTTAGAAGAATTGATAAAGAAGGTAAGATGAAGGCTGTTGTTTCAATTACTTTAGATAATGAATTTGTTATTCATGATATTAAAGTTATTGAAGGTGAAAAAGGATTGTTTATAGCTATGCCAAGCAGAATGGCGGCAGATGGAGAATACAGAGATATTGCCCATCCTATAAACTCTCAGACCAGAGAACTTATTTCGGAAACAGTCATAGGCAAATACGAAGCTATGTTGCTTGAAGGCGCAGCGGATGTAAATGTATAATTTGATGAGTGTGAAATTTATATTATAGAAACTTAAGGGCTGTGAAAACAGCCCTTATTTAAGTGTAAATTCAAAATGTAAATTTAAATTATAGATTTAAATTGCGTATTCAGAAGTTTCTGTATATAAATGATTTTATAGAATATCGACATTGATAGATTATCCTTTTCTTGATATAATCATTAAGTACTTTTATATTAAAAAGTAATGATATTTCAGCTCATATAAAAGATATAAGTTGAAATATCATTTTTAGAAAAATGGAGATGCTAATGGAAAATAAAAAAAATACAAAGGCAATATTACGGAAAAAAATATCGTATTCTCTTATAGTCTTAGTATTTTTGCTTGTAATATTATTTGTTGCACCAAGTAGGGGAAGTGGTGCAATAATTTTTTTAACGGCATTTTTTGGAATAATATATATTATTGTATGGAATATTATATTATCAAGGAATTTGTCAAATTACATGGTGGATTATGCCATGGCAAGCGAAAGTACACAGAATATATTTTCTCAGGATTTGGATTTGCCATATGCATTGATGGATAAAAGAGGAATCATAGCTTGGAGAAACAGGGCTTTTAATGCTCTGGTACAAAGAGACAGGCAATCCAAAAAAGATATCCATGCAATGTTTGGAAGTATTTCAGTAAGCGATATTGAGGATATTACAGATAAGGCTGATTTTCACGGTGAATATCAGGGAAGGAAGTACAGAGTAAGGATAACCAGATTATATATTGAAGAGGCATATGTATATACAGTCTGTCTTTTTGATGAAACGGATCTGATGGAGTTAAAAGAGCGAAAAGAAGGCTTAAAGCCCGTTATAGGCCTTATTTATATGGACAATTATGATGAGGCTATGGAAAGTGTGGAAGAGGTCAGGAGATCTCTTTTGGAGGCATTGATTGACAGAAAGATAAATCAGTATATAAACGGATTTAACGGTATTGTAAAAAAACTTGAAAAAGATAAATTTTTCTTTGTAATAAAAAAGGAAAATCTTGATGCCGCCATAGATGTAAGATTTGATATTTTAGAGGATGTAAAGACTGTAAATATCGGAAATGAAATGAGAATCACATTAAGTATCGGTATAGGCTACGGATGTGAAAATCTCTCGAGAAATTATGAGCTTGCAAGAATGGCTATGGATATGGCACTTGGAAGAGGTGGTGACCAGGCTGTTGTAAAGACTGAAAATGATATTAAATATTTCGGAGGTAAGGCTCAGACTGTTGAAAAGCAGACAAGAGTAAAGGCAAGGGTAAAGGCTCATGCTTTTAGGGAATTGCTTGAAAATAAGGATAAAGTTATTATAATGGGGCATAAGATACTGGATATGGATGCCTTCGGTGCCGCAATAGGAGTTTGGAGGATTGCAACCACTTTAAATAAAAAGGCTCATATTTTACTTGGCGATGTCAATCCTTCAGCAAAGCCGATGGTGGAAAAATTCAAAACATCAGAGTATCCCGAGGATTTATTTATTTCCGAGGATAAAGTTTTAAACAGTATCACAAATGATTCGCTGGTGGTAGTGGTGGATGTAAACAGACCTAGTATCACAGAGGGACCTGTTTTATTAAAGAAGGCTAAAAATATAGTTGTATTTGATCATCACAGACAGAGTTCTGAAATAATAACTAATGCAACCCTATCCTATGTGGAGACTTTTGCATCATCTGCATGTGAGATGGTATCTGAAATAGTGCAGTATATATCGGATGATATAAAGCTAAAGACATTGGAAGCGGATGCCATGTATGCCGGAATAGTAATAGATACACAGAACTTTAATGTGCAAACAGGTGTCAGAACCTTTGAAGCCGCCGCATTTTTAAAGCGCTGCGGAGCGGATGTTACAAGAGTCAGAAAGATGTTTAGAGAAGATGCAAATGACTATCTGGCAAAGGCTGAGGCGATACATAATGCAGAGATTTTTGAAGATTTTTATGCAATCAGCGAATGTGATTCGGAGAATACCGCATCACCTACTTTGGTATGTGCACAGGCTGCAAATGATCTTTTAAATATAAAGGGAATAAAAGCAAGCTTTGTTTTGACATTATATAATAATACAATATTTATCAGTGCCAGATCCATGGATGAAGTAAATGTACAAACCATTATGGAAAAGCTTGGAGGAGGCGGACATCGTTCCGTTGCAGGAGCACAGCTTAAAGAAAACAGTATTGAGGATGCAAAAGTAAGAGTAAAAGCTGTTTTAAAAGAAATGATTGAGAAAGGTGAAATATAATGAAAATAGTTTTATTGGAAGATGTTAAATCATTGGGTAAAAAGGGAGATATTGTAGAGGTAAGCGAGGGTTATGCCAGAAATTTTATAATACCTAAAAAGAAGGGTGTTGAGGCAAATCAGGAGAATTTAAATACTCTAAAGCTTCAAAAAGCAAATCAGGAAAAGATTGCCAAGGAGAAGCTTGATGCGGCAAAAGAGCTTGCAGGAAAGTTAAATGATGCAAGCATTGCATTAACAATAAAGGGCGGTAAAGACGGAAGAACATTCGGTTCAATATCTTCTAAAGAGATTGAGGAAGCTATAAAGCTTCAATTGGGACTTGAAATAGATAAGAAAAAGCTGGTTATTGCAGAACCTATAAAGACTTTTGGAAATCATGAGATTAAGGTTAAGCTGCATAAGGATGTTACTGCAAGTTTAAAGGTAAAAGTTGGAGAAGAGTAATGGAAGAAACTCTGGTTAAGAGAGTGATGCCAAACAGCATAGATGCCGAAAAAGCGGTTTTGGGCTCTATGCTGCTTGATAAAGAAGCAGTTGCCGGTGCAATAGAAGTGCTTGACAAGGATGACTTTTACAGCAAGGCATACGGTACTGTATTTGAATGTATGGTAGAACTCTTTAATGAGGGCAAGCCGATAGATTTGGTTTTGATTCAAAATAAACTGGTTGAAAAACAGGTACCTCCGGATATAACAAGTTTGGATTTTTTCAGAGGTATAATGGATTCCGTACCCACATCAGCCAATATAAAGAATTATGCAAAAATAGTTAAGGATAAAGCCAATATAAGAAAGCTTATAAGAATCTCTGAAGATATAGTAAATGATTGCTATGTAGGAGAAAAAAATGTGGACGATCTTTTTGCAAAAACGGAAAATGAGATTTTTAAGCTTTTGCAGACAAAGGAAACAAAGGATATTGTACCTATAAATGATGTGGTATTAAATGTACTTGATAAAATTGAGGCGGCATCCAAAAACAGTGATACCGTCACAGGTATTCCGACGGGATTTGTAGATTTGGATTATAAGACCAGCGGATTACAGCCCTCAGACCTTGTTTTGGTGGCGGCAAGACCTTCTATGGGTAAGACTGCTTTTGTCCTTAATATAGTTCAAAATATCACGATTAAAAAGAAAATATCATGTATGGTTTTTTCTTTGGAGATGAGTGCGGAACAGCTTGTTAACAGACTTTTAAGTATGGAAAGTAATGTGGACTCACAAAAGCTAAGAACCGGCAATTTGAATGATAATGACTGGAACAGCTTGATAGAGGGGGCTGTAAGTGTAGGTTCATCCACACTTGCAATTGATGATACTCCGGGTATTTCCATAAATGAACTCAGATCCAAATGCAGGAAAATGAAGCTTGAGAAGGGGCTTGATATTATAATAATTGACTATTTACAGCTTATGACAGGCAGCGGTAAGGCAAATATAAGCAGACAGCAGGAAATCTCCGATATTTCAAGAAGCTTAAAGGCTTTGGCAAGAGAGATGAGGGCGCCGGTTATTGCATTGTCACAGCTTTCAAGAGCTTGCGAAACGAGACCTGATCACAGACCTATGCTTTCGGATTTGAGAGAGTCCGGAGCAATAGAACAGGATGCGGATGTTGTAATGTTTTTATACAGAGATGACTATTATAATAAGGATACCGAACATCCTAATGAGGCGGAGGTAATTATTGCAAAACAAAGAAACGGTGCGATAGGAACGATAAACCTCGTTTGGAAACCGGATATTACCAAGTTTGTAAATATGGCGAGATAGGGATTACCTGTCTTGCCTTTTTTTGAATCTATAATTTTGGGGTTTGTCATTTGCTAAAACCGGATAAGTAAATATAAAATATACTAATAAAAAAGACCTGCAAAGCAGGTCTTTATGATAAGCATTATTACTTGAGCAAGTAATAATTAAGCTATAATAGCATCTGTAGGGCAAACTGAAGCACATGTACCGCAATCGATGCAAGCATCAGCGTCTATATTGAACTGTGTATCTCCCTGTGAAATTGCACTTACAGGACACTCGCCTTCACATGTTCCGCAACTAACGCACTTATCTGTAATTGTATATGCCATTGAAATTTCCTCCTAAAATATATATGTTTCTCTTACTTGAGGCTATTCTAATCTATTTAATGTAAAATAACAAGAGCTAATTTCAATGTATTGAATAAAATACAAGTTAGGATAGCCTTACTGACTATACAATTTATACAATGAATCAATTTAAATCTGAATATTTACAAAATATGCCATCTTGCTTTTAAACCTGATTTAGTATATAATACTTAATCAAGTTTAAGAAAAAGGGGAAGTTACAATGACCTTATTGGAAAATTGGAGAAATAAAGCTTACGGTGATGCAACGGATAATAAACAAAAAGAAGAAATTTGGAAAAATTACTTCTTGGTTGAAAAGGGTATATATGAGAGTATATTAAAGAACCCTAAAGAGGTTATTACATGCACTGTAGCTGAATTGGCGGCAAAATTTGATACCGATATACAGACTATTACAGGTTTCCTTGACGGAATAAATGATTCATTAAATAAGCCGAATCCTATTGAGGAGATGAAGGAAGATACTGTTATCAGCCTTGATATAGATCTGGAGAAGCTTTACTATAATATGGTAGAGGCTAAGGCTGACTGGCTTTATAATTTACCTGAGTGGGATGCTCTTTTGGATGAGGAAAAGAGAAAAGAACTTTATAAGAATCAGAAAAAGAGCGGAACGGTTGTAAAAGAAAAGAAGGTTGGCAGAAATGATCCATGTCCATGCGGAAGCGGGAAAAAATATAAATTCTGCTGCGGGAAGAACTAAATAAGGGTATTGTTTTAGGTGGTGGTTTGACTGTCACCTAAAATTTTAAGGAAAAATGATGGAGCAGTATACAAACTTTGCTAAGGTGTATGATTTATTCATGGATAATGTGCCCTATGATAAATGGGTGGAGCGGATAAGGGATATTTTGCATAAGGAGAATATTTTTGACGGTCTGATTTGTGACCTGGGCTGCGGAACAGGTGCTATAACCGAGAGGCTTGCAAATATAGGCTATGATATGATCGGTATAGATAATTCTTATGATATGCTGGATATTGCCATGGAAAAAAAGTATGCTTCAGGCAATGATATATTATATCTGTGTCAGGATATGAGAGAGTTTGAACTCTATGGCACCGTAAGGGCGATTGTATCCGGATGCGACAGCTTAAATTATATACAGGATTTATCAGGCCTTGAGGAAGTGTTTTCTTTGGTAAATAATTATCTGGATCCGGGAGGTCTGTTTATTTTTGATATGAATACGGTTTATAAGTATCAAAATATTCTGGGAGAAAATACCTTTTCGGAGGTAAGAGATCAGGCGGCATTTATATGGGAAAATACCTATGATAATAATAAAAGGATCAATGAATATGATTTGAATTTATTTATAAAGCTTGAGAATGATATATATAAAAGATTTGAAGAAAGACATGTGCAAAGGGCTTATACCTTTGATGAGATAGTTTCTGCAATAAATTCAAGCAATATGCAGCTTGAAAAGTATCTGGATGCGGATACTTACGGGGATTTGAGAGAAAATACCGAGAGAATACTTTTTATAGCAAGGGAGAAGGGTAAGTAAATGAAGGATTATATGGTGAAAGCTACTGCGGCAAACGGATATATAAGGGCATTTGCTGCAAGTACAAGGGATTTGGTGGAAGAAGCCAAGAATGATCATAATACTTCGCCTGTGGCTACTGCGGCACTCGGAAGAATGCTTACCGCAGCCGCTATGATGGGAAGTATGATGAAGGGAGAGAAGGATCTTCTTACTTTAAAGATAGAGGGAGACGGTCCTTTGGCAGGAGTTATTGCTACTGCAAATAATCATGGAGAAGTGAAGGGATATCCCTTTAATCCTACGGTAATTATCCCTCCGAATGCCAAGGGAAAGCTTGATGTGGCTGAAGCTATAGGCATAGGACTTATGAGCGTTATAATGGATACGGGAATGAAGGAGCCGTATGTAGGTCAGATTGCTCTTCTTTCAGGAGAAATAGCGGAGGATTTGACATATTATTATGCTACAAGTGAGCAGACGCCTTCAAGTGTCGGACTTGGTGTACTTTTAAATAAGGACAATACTATAAAGGCTTCGGGAGGCTTTATTATCCAATTGATGCCGGGATGCCCTGATGAAATAATAGACAGACTTGAGAAAAAGATAAATTCGCTGAGTCCGGTTACTACAATGCTTAGTGAGGGCATGTCACCTAATGATATATTAAAGGATATTCTTGGTGATATGGATTTAGAGTTTAATGAAAGTCTGGATCTTTGCTTTAAATGTAATTGTAATAAGGGAAGGATTGAAAAAGCACTTATAAGTGTAGGGCAAAAGGATTTACAGGAAATGATAGATGACGGCAAGCCTATAGAGGTAAAATGTCATTTTTGCAATAAGGCATATGAATTTGATGTGAATGAGCTTGAGAATATGTTAAAAAAAGCTATTTCAAAATAGTTTTAATACCATAAAGATGCTTATGGAAGGTTAAAAAAAGAGCTCTGTAAAGAGCTCTTTAAACATATCCGATTATCTAACTACTGTAACATTTACAGCTTGTGGACCCTTAGCACCTTCTGTCAAATCATATTCAACGGAGATTCCCTCATCAAGAGTCTTAAATCCTTCCATGTTTAGATCAGAAAAATGTACGAACACATCACTTCCGCCTTCATCTGAGATGAAACCGTAACCTTTTTGGTTATTAAACCACTTAACTGTACCTCTGTTCATAAATAATGCCTCCAAATCAAAAAGTGTAACTACAGAAAAAAGTTAAATAGCTTGAAAGATTACAGGCTCAAAAATCCATTTTGGGGGATAATTGTAAGTCTTTCTTTGTTTTGATGAAAGTAGTAATTTCCATCGTCAAGCATTCTTGTGATAATCTTTATCTGCAATTTAATATTATCACGGAATGTATGTATTGTCAAATATTTTATTGGAGGAGATAGATAATTATGCATAATAACAGTGTATTTAATCATTTAAAGACAATAAATAAACATAAGGTTCTTGTGATGGACCTTTGTTTTAAAATAGGCTTAATTAAGCAGGGAATACTGCACGATTTAAGCAAATATTCACCGGAAGAGTTTATAATCGGTATCAAATATTACCAGGGAAATAAGAGTCCGAACTCGGCGGAGAAGCTTGAAAAGGGATATTCAAGTGCATGGTTGCATCATAAAGGAAGAAATAAACATCATTTTGAATACTGGATTGACTATGGTATAGATGAAAAAGACGGCCTTATTGGTATGAAAATGCCTTTAAAATACGTGCTTGAGATGTGTTGTGACAGAATTGCCGCATCAAAAGTATATTCGGGAGATAATTATACTACCGATGTGCCATGGAATTATTATTGCAGAAGAAAGGACTATATTCACCTGCATGATGAGAGTCGTGCATTACTTGAAAAAATACTTTTAATCAATAAGGATGAGGGGGAAAAGAAGGCTTTGGCATATATGAGATGGCTTTTAAAACATCCATATTTATATTGATTTTTCTTTCTAAATTATACAAATTGTTTGAATTAAATTATATTCTTACACATAAAACCCTTATAATCAGAAATTATAAGGGTTTTACAAAATAATGATTTATTTCTATAGTTTTTGTACTTGTTTTCTGAATAATATAATTATTATTTTAATAGTTTAAATTGTTTAAGCATTTCGACTAGATACCTATTAAAGAAGGTTTTATCATCAAAGTTTAATTTTGATAAATCTATATATTTTTGCTTGGATTTATAATCTTTTCTAAAATTTTCACCAATGAGAACCTCACCATAGCAAGGGATAAACTCTGATATTTGCTTAATATAGGCGGTTTGTTTGGTTGCTTTTTTCTTCACGGCTTTATCCACAAACTCACCTATACTTTTATGTATGGCATAATCCTCAATTGTCAGATAATAGTAATCCTTATAGTTGTCAAAAAAGTATTTTAATTCATCCTTTAATATGGGTATGCTTATATTCAGCTTATTATCTGAAATATCTATATTTACCTCCGAATCTATCTGTAAATCATAATTTATATATTCACTTGATTTATAGACTAAATATAGCTTTTGTTCATCCCTGCGGCTTTTGTATAAAATAAAATCCGAATTAAAAAAATCTATAAAGGAGAGCATTTCCACCACTTTTAACATACCTAGAAGATCCTCTTCATTATGTAAAAGCAAATCGGCCAAAATACTTTTGTCTTTACTTTCTATATAATCATAATAAAATCTTATTAATGTTCCTCCATCATATAAATCTTTGCGGTATAAGCCCAAAAACTCTTCCAGAGATTTTTGATTCATATGAGAGAGGGAAAGCGGTTTTTTTAAATATCTTATCTGTTTATAAATATCAATGCTTTTATAATTTTCCAAAGGATTAAAAAGATAGTACTGCTTTGCACATTCTTTTATATAGGGCAGGTCAAAACCGTCTCCGTTAAAATGTATCAAAGTATCAAAACCGGCTGCATATTCATAAAACGCCTGCAAAATAACGGTTTCTTCCGATAGACTTTCCGAAAACCATTGTTTAAATATCATCTTATCTCCATCTATACTTATACATCCTATCAGATAAAGATTTGAGTTTTTAGGACTGAGTCCTGTGGTTTCAATATCAAAAAAAAGCTGCTTTTTTATATCACCTATTTTGGATAAATTATATTTTATATTATTTGGAAAAATCTTTGTTATTTCTTTCATAGATGTATTATAATATCACAACATGTTTTAATCAAGAAATTACGAAAGTGTGTTCGATTTTATTTGATTTGTAATTGCGGTATATGATATGATTATATTTGAAAAGATTTAAAAAATTGGGAAGAGATATGATTGCATATATAAAAGGAATTGTAACTGAAAAAAATACCGACAGCATTATAGTGGAATGCAGCGGTTTGGGATACGAGGTCTTTACCTGTGGCAGAGATATACAGAGTGTATCAAAAACAGATGAGATTTTAATTTATACTTATTTAAGGATATCGGATGATGCCCATACATTATACGGATTTTTAAATAAAGACGATCTGCTTATGTTTAAAAAACTTTTAGGTATAAGCGGTGTGGGACCTAAGGCGGCTTTAAGCATTATGTCCACTCTTGGAAGTTTTGATTTAAAAATGGCTATAGTTTCAGATGATTATAAGGCTATCAGTGCGGCGCAGGGAATAGGTCAAAAGATTGCCAAAAGAATAATTCTTGATCTGAAGGAGAAAGTGGATCTTGGCAGTATTGTGGTGTCTGATATTGACAATACGGTTAATAATACAGTGCAAACAGAGACTGCACAGGCTTTAATATCTTTGGGATACTCAAGCAGTGAGGCATATAAGGTACTTAAGAGTATGGATATTAAAGATTCCGATAAGGTGGAGGATGTATTAAAAATCGCACTTAAAAAGATGGCGATATTCTAAGGGTAGAGTATATTAAAATGGAAAAAAGGATAATATCAACCGAGATAACTAAAGAGGACAAACAAATTGAAAAAAGCCTTAGACCGCAGTTTTTACATGAGTATATCGGTCAGGAAAAGATAAGAAATAATCTTAAAATTTATATAGATGCAGCAAAACTCAGAAGAGAAAGTCTTGACCATGTGCTGTTTTACGGACCTCCGGGACTTGGTAAAACCACACTTTGTAATATTATAGCAAATGAAATGGGTACAAATCTAAAGATTACATCAGGACCTGCCATTGAAAAACCAGGAGATATGGCGGCGATTTTGAATAATCTTAATGAGGGTGATGTGCTTTTTGTAGATGAAATACATAGATTAAACAGGCAGGTGGAGGAGGTATTATATCCTGCTATGGAAGATTTTGCCATAGATATTGTAATCGGAAAGGATGCCGGAGCAAGGAGTATAAGACTTGATTTACCGAAGTTTACTTTAGTGGGAGCTACCACAAGAGCGGGGCTTCTTACAGCACCGCTAAGAGATAGATTCGGAGTGGTACAAAAACTTGAGTTTTATAATACTGATGAGCTTAAGGAGATTGTAAAAAGGTCATCCATAGTTTTAGGTGTTGAAATAGATGATAGCGGAGCTGTTGAAATTGCAAGAAGGAGTCGTGGAACTCCAAGACTTGCAAACAGACTTTTAAAGCGTGTAAGAGATTTTGCACAGGTAAAATATAATGGGATAATAGATAAAAAGGTCGCAGATTATGCACTGGATACTTTGGATGTGGATAAGCTAGGACTTGACAATAATGACAGGATTATACTTTTAACCATTATAGAAAAATTTGGAGGAGGTCCTGTGGGGCTTAATACTTTAAGCGCTGCAATAGGAGAGGATGCAGGCACATTGGAAGATGTATATGAGCCATATCTTTTGATGAACGGGCTTATAAACAGAACACCGGGTGGAAGGGTTGCGACAGAAAATGCATATATTCATCTGGGTATTGAAATGAAAGGTTAGAAATGAAAAATATAGAGCTTTTGGCACCTGCCGGTTCTTATGAGAGTCTGGTGGCAGCTGTCAATGCCGGAGCGGATGCAATATATATAGGCGGCAAAAAGTTTTCTGCCAGAGCATATGCTCAAAATCCGGATGAGGATATACTTATAAAGGGAATAGAGTATGCTCATACCTTTGGAGTAAATGTATATATGACAATAAATACCTTGTTAAAGGAAAATGAAATAGGGGAGCTTTTTGACTATATAAAAACCTATTATAATGCAGGTGTGGATGCGGTTATTGTGCAGGATCTCGGAGTTTTTGAGTTTATAAGAAGACATTTCCCCAAACTGGCGATACATGCCAGCACACAGATGACTATAACAGGAAGCTACGGCGCAATTTTTTTGAAAAATCAGGGGGCAAGCAGAATAGTACCTGCAAGAGAGATATCCCTTGAGGAAATACGAGATATAGATAAAAAAAGTGATATAGAGATTGAATGTTTTGTACATGGGGCACTTTGTTATTCATATTCGGGGCAATGCCTTATGAGTTCAATGATTGGAGGCAGAAGCGGAAACCGAGGCAGATGTGCACAGACTTGTAGATTGCCATATGATTTATATGATGATGAAAAAAAGCTAAATAAATCCGATGAAAGAAATCTTTTAAGCTGTAAGGATCTTTGCAGTCTGGATATACTGCCGGATTTGATAGAAGCGGGTATTGATTCTTTAAAGATAGAGGGAAGAATGAAAGCTCCAAGATATACAGCGGGAGTTGTAAGTATATGGAGAAAGTATCTGGATCTTTATCAAAAAAAGAAAAGAGCAGGATACAAAGTGGAAAATGCCGACAGAAAGCTTTTACTTGACCTTTTTGACAGGGGTGGTCAGACTGAGGGATATTATAAAAAACATAATGGTAAAGATATGATAGCAATCCATGAAAAGCCTGAAAACAGACAGGTGAATACACAATACTTTGAATATCTTGATAAGACCTTTGTGGAAACTCAAAGAAAGTTGGATATTTTCGGAAGTATAAAAATAAGGGAAAATGAGCCTATTACCTTTGATATCAGTGTAAAAAAATTGGGAGAGCTTTATTTAAGAGATAAGAGCGGTGAAGAGGAATTAAAAATAAATATGATTTTTGACGCACCTCAGAGGGCAATAAATAAAGCAATCAGCCTTGAAGATGTGGATAAACAGCTGAAAAAGACCGGAAATACATTATTTAATTTTAAAAATCTGGATATTTTATTGGATGATAATTTATTTATACCTGTAAAAGTATTAAATGAGATAAGAAGAGAGTCATTGGAAAAATTAGGCTTAGAAATATTACAAAGGTATAGAAGAGATGATGAAGATATAAAGCAATATGAAGGCTTTATACATCCTGTTATAAATATGGCAGGAAAAAACGATAATGTATTTAAGCTCAATATACTTTGTGAAAGTATGGAGCAGATAGATGCGGTAATTGAACTTTCAAGGGAAGAAAATACGGTATTTGATGAAATCAGTATAGAGAGTGAACTTCTTGGTGAAAAAGAATTTGCATCAAAGATTAAAAGTATAAAATCCTGTGCAAGGGCTTGCAATCTGTATATGCCGCATATTTTTAGGAATGAGGCGAAGTCATTTTTTTTAAAATATTTGGAGGACATAAAGCAATATAAGTTTGATAATTTTTTGGTCAGAAGTCTGGAAGAGATTTTTTATATAAATGAAAAAATAAATCCTGATGCAAATATTATACTTGACTATAATATCTATGCATATAATAAAAACACCATAGATTTTTATAATAAAGAATTTAATATAAACAGGCTTACATATCCCTTGGAGCTTAATTTAAATGAAATAAAGCAACTTAAAAATCCGGGAAATGAGATTATTGCCTATGGTAAAATACCTATGATGGTATCTGCACAATGTTTAAAAAAGACTACAAAGGGCTGTGACCATAAAAAAGAAATACTTATATTAAAGGATAGAAAAAACAGCGATATGCAGGTAAAAACGCATTGTGATTTTTGTTATAATACCATATTAAACTCAAAGCCACTTTCAATTATAGGTATGGAAAAGGAAATCAAAAAGATTTCGCCGGGCATATTAAGGCTTTGGTTTACCACAGAGAACGCCCGTGAAACAAAGTTTATTATAAAAAAATATATAGATAATTTCTGCAAAAATCTGGATGTGGACAATATTTCGGATTTTACCAGAGGACATTTAAAAAGAGGCATAGAGTGATATCTTCTTTACTATGAAGCGGCATTGGTTTATACTTCTTTTAGTTATCACTAAAGTGGAGGTGTTGAATGATAGAAGCAACCAGCTGCGGTGGTGTAGTTATATATCATGGCAAGATATTGACCTTGTTTAAGAATTATAAAAATAAATATGAAGGTTGGGTTTTGCCTAAAGGAACTGTGGAAATAGGCGAGACATTTGAACAGACTGCACTAAGAGAGGTTTATGAAGAGACCGGAGCAAAGGCTAGGATAGTACAATTTATAGGAACCAGCCATTATACCTTTAATACAAGTAATGATATTATTGATAAGAAGGTGCATTGGTTCCTTATGAAGACAAACAGTTATTTTTCAAGACCGCAAAGAGAGGAGTACTTTGTGGATTCGGGTTATTATAAATACCATGAGTCCTTTCATCTGCTTAAGTTTTCAAATGAGAGGATGATGCTTGAAAGAGGCTATAATATTTATATGGAATTAAAAAGAATAGGGAGATGGGATGATAGATTTTGATAAATGTTATGTGATGAATTTTGAAAATGCCATGAGAGGAGCGAGAAATCCCATGAATTCATGGGAAAGAGCGGACAGCTATTATGATGATAAAGGTCAATATATTCTGGGAGAGAATGATCTTTCACTTGCAAAGAGACTTAGAAATGCAGGGACAAGCGATCATAGAAAATTTTTAAGACAGATAATGCTCTCAGTGGATATAACCGCTCCGCTTTACTGGTGGAAGGAATATGATACTTATAAGGTTGCTACGGTTGCCAACTCCACTTCCACAATGCATAAGATTCATTCAAAACCTTTTGAAATAAATGATTTCTCACATGATCATCTAAGTGAGAACGGACTTAATATATTAAAGAATATTGTAAATGAATTGGAAAAAATAAGACTTGAATATATAGAGAAAAAAGATAAAGCATTGTGGTATGCTCTGATACAGCTTTTACCTTCAAGCTATAATCAGATGAGAACCTGTACACTGAACTATGAAACTCTTGTAAATATATATAAATCAAGAAAAAATCATAAGCTTGATGAGTGGAGAAGCTTTTGCGAGTGGATAAAGACATTGCCGTATGCAAAGGAAATTATTATAGCTGAGGAATAGGATGAATTTAATCGTTGCGGTGGATAAAAAATGGGGTATAGGAAACAAGGGGAAACTTTTGGTTTCAATCCCCAGAGATAAAAAGCTTTTTAGAGAGGAGACTATCGGAAAGGTGATAATAATGGGACATAATACATTATTAGCACTTCCGGGGGCTCAAGTTTTGCCGGAAAGAACAAATATTGTTTTATCAAGGGATGAAAACTTTAAAGTAAAAGGTGCCATAGTTTTGAACAGTGTGGATTCATGTATTAAATATCTAAGAGAAAATAATATAGAGGATAAAGATGTTTTTGTGATAGGGGGAGAAAGTATATATAAGGATTTCTTGCCCTATTGTGATGTTGCACATGTTACATATATTGATTATGAGTACGAAGCTGACAGATATTTTGTGAATTTGGATATTGATAAGGATTGGAAGCTTGTTTTGGAAACGGAAGAAGAGACTTATTTTGATATTCCATACACATTTAGGTTGTATAAAAGAATTTAGCATTGTGAGGTAGAAAAATGGAGAAGACATTTGATTTGTTGACCTTAGGACAGGCGTTGCTAAGACTTTCACCTGTCAGGGATGACAGACTTACCAGAGGAGATACACTCATCAGACAGGTAGGAGGGGCGGAGCTGAATGTAGCGGTCGGAGCTTCACTGCTTGGACTTAAAACAGGTGTTATTACAAAGCTTCCGGCACATGAAATGGGCGCATATATAAAAAATACTGTCAGATCCTATGGCATAAGTGATGATTTTATAATCTATGATCCGGATAAGGATGCAAGAGTCGGTATTTATTTTTATGAAAACGGAGCATATCCAAGAAAGCCCAATGTAATATATGATAGAAAAAATACCTGTTTTGAGACGATAAGCAGTAAGGAGTTTCCTGAGAGTATGTATAAATCAACCACCTGTTTTCATACCACGGGCATTACATTGGCACTCTGTGAAAACTCAAGAGAAACAGCTGTTGAAATGATAAAAAAGTTTAAGGAAAACGGCTCCATTATATCATTTGATGTAAATTTCAGAGCAAATCTATGGTCGGGAGAAAAAGCAAGAGAGGTGATAGAGAGAATATTGCCATATGTGGATATATTCTTTTGCTCCGAGGATACGGCAAGACTTACATTTGGAAAAGAAGGGAATGTAAGGGAGATGATGAAATCCTTTACCGATGAATATCCGATATCAATAGTCGCATCTACTCAAAGGGTGGTACATTCACCAAAGGTACATGATTTCGGCTCGGTGATATACAATGCATATCAGGATAAATATTATACCGAAGAACCTTATAAGGCTATTGATGTGGTGGACAGAATAGGAAGCGGTGATGCATATATTGCCGGAACACTTTACGGACTTTTACATTACAGACTTGACTGCGAAAAAGCTCTTACCTATGGAAATGCATATTCGGCGGTAAAAAACACAATACCGGGAGATGTTCCGTCATCAAATCTGCATGATATAGATGCTATTATAGCAGACCATAATATGACTGAGGGTTATAAGTCTGAAATGAACAGGTAGCAAAACATAACATTTAGTGTTAAAATAGCTAAAAAAATAACGAACTGTTCTTATATATTGCTTTTATTTAGGTTGGTTTTTTTGTTTTTTTATGTTAATATTAAGGATGAGATTTTATCTAATTTTGGAGGGATAAGCAATATGTTTCCTATTGTAAAGAAAAGAAAGCTGGCTGAAAACATCTATTTATTTGATGTTTTGGCTAAAAGGGTGGCAGCGAAATGTCTTCCCGGAGAATTTGTTATAGTAAAACAGGATAAGCAGGGAGAAAGAATTCCTTTAACTATCTGTGATTATGACCGTGAAGCGGGTACAGTTACTATAGTTATTCAGGTTATTGGCGGCTCAACCAAGCTGATTACAGAGGGATTAAATGAAGGAGATGAATTTATGGACTTTGTCGGACCGCTTGGAAATGCAAGTGATCTCATTTCAGAGGACATAGAGGAATTAAAGAAGAAAAAGCTCCTTTTTGTGGCCGGTGGACTTGGAACAGCTCCGGTTTATCCACAGGTTAAGTGGCTCCATGAAAGAGGTATAAAGGCTGATGTGGTTCAAGGTGCAAAGAGCAAAGACTTTGTAATTCTTGAAGATGAACTTAAATCGGTATCAGATAATTTATATGTATGTACAGATGACGGTTCTTACGGCTTTAAGGGACTCGTAACGGACAAGGTAAAAGATCTCGTTGAAAACGAAGGAAAGAAGTATGATCACTGCGTAGTTATAGGTCCGATGATTATGATGAAATTTGTGGCACTCCTCACAAAAGAACTCGGCATACCTACAATTGCAAGTATGAATACCATTATGGTGGACGGTACAGGTATGTGCGGTGCCTGCAGACTTTCTGTAGGAAAGGAAATTAAGTTTGCATGTGTTGACGGACCTGAGTTTGATGCACATGAAATTGATTTTAATGAGGCACTTCAAAGATTACAAATCTATAAATCGGAAGAAGGAAGAGAACTTTTAAAGATTGTAGAAGGCGATACACATCATGGCGGATGTGGAGTATGTGGAGGTGACAAATAATGGCACAGGATATGTGGAAAAAAGTTGCTGTTGCTGAGCAGGAGCCTGAAGTAAGAGCTAAGAATTTTGAAGAGGTATGTCTTGGATATACCAAGGAAGAAGCTATGGCAGAGGCTGTCAGATGCTTTAATTGTAAAAATGCAAAATGTATAAAGGGTTGTCCCGTATCTATAAATATTCCTGCATTTATTCAGGAGATATTAAAGGATAATATTGAAGGTGCATCAGATGTTATTGCACAGTCAAGTTCATTGCCTGCTGTATGCGGAAGAGTATGTCCTCAGGAAACACAGTGTGAAGGTGTATGTATCAGAGGCAACAGAGGTGAGGCTGTTTCCATAGGTAAGCTTGAAAGATATGTAGCCGATACGGCAAGAAAGATGGGCATTAAGCCAAAGGCAAATCCGAATAAGAACGGTAAGAGAGTGGCGGTTATAGGCTCAGGTCCTGCAGGACTCAGCTGTGCCGGCGACCTTGCAAAGCTTGGATATGAAGTTACAATATTTGAGGCATTACATGAGCCGGGTGGAGTTTTGATTTATGGAATTCCTGAGTTCAGATTGCCAAAGGATGAAGTTGTTTTACCTGAGATACAAAATGTTATTGACCTCGGTGTAAAGATTGAAACCGATGTTATTATCGGAAAAACTGTTACTATAGATGAACTTTTGAATGAGGAAGGATTTGATGCGGTATTTATCGGTTCAGGTGCAGGACTTCCTATGTTTATGGGTATCCCCGGAGAGAATGCAAACGGAGTGTTCTCGGCAAATGAGTATCTGACAAGAAACAACCTTATGAAGGCTTTCAGGGATGACTATCACACACCTATTATAAAGAGTAAGAAGGTATGCGTTGTAGGTGGCGGAAATGTTGCTATGGATGCCGCAAGAACAGCTTTAAGACTTGGTGCGGAAGTTCATGTTATTTACAGAAGAAGTGAAGCCGAGCTGCCTGCGAGAGTTGAGGAAGTTCACCATGCAAAGCAGGAGGGTATCATATTTGATATTCTTACAAATCCTGTAGAAATCCTTGAAGATGAAAAAGGTTGGGTAAAGGGCATGAAGGTTGTAAAGATGGAACTTGGAGAGCCTGATGCCAGCGGAAGAAGAAGACCTGTAGAGGTAAAGGGAAGTGAGTTTATCATTGACTGTGATACTGTTATTATGTCACTTGGTACTTCACCTAATCCTCTTATCGCAAGAACTACAGACGGTCTTGTAATAAATAAGTGGAAATGTATTGAGGCGGATGAAAAGACCGGACAAACTTCAAGAAAGGGAGTATTTGCCGGAGGAGATGCGGTTACAGGAGCTGCTACAGTTATCCTTGCAATGGAGGCGGGAAGAGCCGGAGCAAGGGGAATTGATGAATTTCTTTCAGGAAAATCCGAGTAAACAGTCTAAGAGAAATATATAAATATTTATTATAACCCCTATTATCAATATTTTTTATTGGTAATAGGGGTTTGTTATGTCTTTATGTTATAGGCGATATAAAAAAACAATATACATATTTTACAGGTGTTTATTGACAGAGGTATTTGAAATAAATATAATGAGATGAGTTTTATAAAATTAAAGTTTATGGAGGATTTATGAAAAAAAGAGTATTATTGTCGGCGCTTGCGTTGACTTTCGGATTGGCATTGAGTGCCTGTGGAAATTCAGGTACAGATAAAGGGGCGGATTCAGGCTCAAAGGCGGAGACAGCAGCTGCAGATTCAGGCTCAAAGGCTGAAACAGCTGATGGTGATGTTTTTACAATCGGTACAACAGGACCGCTTACAGGAAGTGCAGCTTCTTACGGTAATTCTGTAAAGAACGGTGCAACTATAGCTATTGATGAGATAAATGCGGCAGGCGGTGTAAAAGTTGGAGATAAGACATATAAGCTTGCACTTAACTTTCAGGATGATGAAGCTAAAGAAGATAAGGCGGTAAATGCTTATAATAACCTTATGGACAGCGGAATCAATGCATTTATGGGTGCCGTAACCAGCGGTTCATCACTTGCACTTACAGATTTAACAGCAAAGGACAATATTTTACAGATTACACCTTCAGGTTCCGCTAAGGCAATTACAGAGAATCCTAATGTATTCAGACTTTGCTTTACAGATCCTCTTCAGGGAAAGATGATTGCCGATTTTGTTGTAGAACAGGGATATGAGAGTGTTGCCGTTCTTTACAATAACTCGGATGAGTACTCAACAGGAGTATATGAGTCATTTAAGGAGGAATTAACCGCTGACGGAAAGGCTGATTTACTTGTAAATGAGCAGTCATTTACAAGTGATGATGTTGACTTTACAACTCAGTTGACACAGATAAAATCTTCAGGTGCAAAGCTTATATTTGTACCGGGATATTATGATGCCGCTGCATATATTGTACAGCAGGCAAAGCAGCAGGGTATTGATGCGGCATTTGTAGGTTCTGACGGTTGGGATGGAGTTTTAGCTCAGGTTACAGATAAAAGTGCTGTTGAAGGTGCTGTATTCTTAAGTCCTTTCTTAGCTACAGATCCTTCAGCCGCTAATTTCACAAAGGCGTATGATACTGCATATAAGGCAACTCCCGACCAGTTCGCAGCTGACGGTTATGATACGGTATATGTAATCAAGGCGGCTATGGAGAAGGCAGGCAGCATCGAGAGTGCCGACCTTATCAAGGCAATGACTGAGATAGAGGTTGACGGTATTACAGGTAAGGTTTCATTTAATGCCGACGGTGAGCCGAACAAAGAACCTAAGTTTGTTACTATAACAAATGGCGAGTACAAGCTTTTTGATTAATCTATGAAATTTTAAAGAGGACGGGATTATTGTCCCATCCTCTTTTTCTGACATAGACCTCGGAAAGCTTCTAGCATGTGGTAGGGGTTTTCCGTAGTTTAGGTAAAGAGGGGTAAAAAGATGTTAATTAACTTTATTGAACAGTTAATAAACGGATTGAGGACAGGAAGCATTTATGCATTGATTGCTATCGGTTACACAATGGTATACGGTATAGCAAAAATGATAAATTTTGCTCATGGAGATATAATAATGGTGGGGGCATATGCTCTTTATTTTAGTATATCAGTATTGGGATTGCCGGTTCCTGCAGCACTTTTAATAACTGTTATTGTATGCTCCGTTTTGGGAGTTTTAATTGAAAAAATCGCATATAAACCGCTTAGAAAGGCTCCGCCTCTTGCAGTTTTGATTACTGCCATAGGTATGAGTTTCTTTTTGCAAAGCAGTTCTTTATTATTTTTCGGATCGACACCGATTCCTTTTCAGTCTGTGATTCCGAATGTAAATATTAAGCTTGGACCTGTTGTAATTTCAAGTATTACTTTGGTTACTCTTGCAGTTACCGCTATAGCAATGATTTTACTTACATTATTTATTAATAAAACAAAGCTGGGTTCAGCTATGAGGGCTGTTTCAGAAGACAAGGGTGCGGCAGAACTTATGGGAATAAATGTAAACAGTACTATTTCCATGACCTTTGCCATCGGTTCCGCACTTGCGGCTGTAGCCGGAATTTTATATATAAGCCAGTATCAGTCAATGAGACCTACTCTCGGTGCATTGCCGGGTATAAAGGCATTCGTTGCGGCGGTTCTTGGAGGTATAGGAAGTATTCCGGGAGCAATGCTTGGAGGTATACTACTTGGTATTATTGAAAGTGTATCAAAGGCATATATTTCAACGGAGCTTGCGGATGCTATCGTGTTTGGAGTTTTGATAGTGGTACTTTTATTCAGACCTTCAGGACTTCTTGGCAAGAGAAAGATTGTAAAGGTATAGGTGTAGTATGAAGGCATTAAATAAAAAAACAATATTTAATATAGCAATAATGTTACTTGCCTATGCAGCGGTTTTTGCATTGATAAACTCAGGAATACTCAGCAGACAGTATAAATCATTGATAGTTCCTATATGTGTAAATATTATGCTGGCGGTATCATTGAATCTGGTAACGGGATTTTTGGGAGAGTTATCACTCGGTCATGCGGGATTTATGTCAATAGGCGCATATATTAGTGCTTTGATATCAATAAATACAGGTTTTTTGCCTCCGGCATTATCATTTTTAACAGCTTTGATTTGTGGAGGTATTATGGCGGCGGTATTCGGATTTTTAATCGGTGTGCCGGTGCTTAGACTTAGAGGAGATTATCTTGCTATTGTAACACTTGCTTTTGGTGAAATAATAAAGTCCGTTATAAATTATTTGGATATTACAGGAGGCTCAAAGGGGCTCAGTAAAATTCCCGTATATTCCGATTATAATAATTTTACGGTTGTTTTCATCATTATGGTGATATGTATTGTGCTTATTTCAAATCTGATAAATTCAAGAGACGGAAGAGCAATAAAGTCTATTCGTGACAATGATATTGCGGCGGAATCCATAGGAATAAAGATAAGTAAGTATAAAGTAAGCGCATTTGTGATAGCGGCGGGCTTTGCCGGACTTGCAGGTGCTTTGTATGCGCATAATGTAGGTATTATAAAGCCGAATATATTTGATTATAATAAATCTATTGAAATACTTGTATTTGTAGTACTTGGAGGTATGGGAAATATTCCGGGCTCCATAATATCCGCTATAATACTTACAGTTTTACCTGAGTTTTTAAGAGGCGCGGATAATCTTAGAATGCTTTTGTATGCAATAGTACTTATTTTAATGATGATATTTAATAACAGTAAATTTAAAGATAGCTTATCAATGAATAAAACCTTCAGAAAGCTTAGAAGGGAGGATTAATGCTGGAGTGTAAAAATCTTGGAATACAATTCGGAGGATTAAAGGCTGTTGATAATTTTAATCTGAATATAGAAAAGGGCATGTTATATGGTCTTATCGGTCCGAACGGTGCAGGAAAGACTACGGTTTTTAACCTCTTAACAGGAGTATATAAGCCAAGCGGAGGTACTATAAGACTTAATGGGAATCTTATAAACGGAAAAACTCCGACACAGATAAATAATCTTGGAATTGCAAGAACTTTCCAGAACATAAGACTGTTTTCAAATATGTCGGTTTTGGACAATGTCAAGGTGGCATTGCATGAGAAAGTAAAATACCCTCTTATAACTTCCATGACTCATATGTTCGGTTTCTCAAAAAAAGAAAAAGAGATGGATGATTTGGCTATGGAAATACTCGAGGTGTTTTCACTGGGCGAAAAAAGAGATATATTATCAGGCAATCTGCCATATGGTGATCAAAGAAAGCTTGAGATTGCAAGAGCGCTTGCAACAAGTCCTTCTTTACTTTTGCTGGATGAGCCGGCAGCCGGCATGAATCCCAATGAGACTGAAGAACTTATGGACACTATCAGAAAAATCAGAGATATGTATGATATGACAATTCTTTTGATCGAGCATGATATGAAACTTGTTGCAGGTATCTGTGAGAAGTTGACAGTGTTAAATTTCGGTACCGAGCTTGCAAGCGGCATACCAAGTGAAGTACTTAATAATCCTGAAGTAATTACAGCATATCTGGGAGAATAGGAGGAACGATGGAAATATTAAATGTAAAAAATCTTGTCGTGAACTATGGTATGATAAAGGCTGTAAAGGGTGCAAGCTTCACGGTAAATAAGGGAGAAATCGTAGCACTTATAGGTGCAAACGGTGCGGGTAAAACTTCTATTTTGCACACTGTCACAGGGCTTCTTGCGGCAAAAGAGGGAAGTATTAAATTTGACGGCAAGGATATAACAAAGACAAAGGCTCATGATATAGTAAAGCTTGGTATGGCACATGTACCGGAAGGCAGAAGAGTTTTCGGAGATTTGACTGTTATTGAAAATCTTAAGCTAGGTGCATATATCAGAAATGATAAGGTAGGAATTGAAGAGAGCCTTGAAAAAATATATAAGAGATTCCCAAGACTTTTTGAAAGAAAATCTCAAGTGGCAGGTACACTCTCAGGTGGTGAGCAGCAGATGCTTGCGATGGGAAGAGCGCTTATGAGTAATCCCAAGGTTATAGTTATGGATGAGCCTTCTATGGGACTTTCTCCACTATATGTAAATGAAATATTTGATATTATAAGAGAGATTCATGATAGTGGAACTACTGTATTATTGGTGGAGCAGAATGCAAAAAAAGCACTCGGTATTGCCGACAGAGCATATGTACTTGAAACCGGAAATATAGTACTTGACGGTGATGCAAAGGCATTGATGAATGATGACAGTGTAAAAAAGGCATATTTGGGCGAATAAAAAGGACACTATGTGTCCTTTTTTAGTCCATGCCCCCAAGCAATCTTTTCATAATATATTGATATATATCCTGGCTGCATGAGCGCCAGTTATTTTTCATTATATTAGCCTGTTCCTCATCGGGAGAGTTTATTTCAATATTTATAAGTGGTGTCTTACCTTCAAGCACCTCGCAATGTACTATAAGATCATTTCCGGGCAGCTTATAGTATTCGGCTGTAGTTGAAACTTCATTTCTCATACGGAATTTGTTTTGTTGTATAAATTCATTGATATCGGTAATAATAGCCGAGGAAATCTGTTTTTCAAAAAATGACAGTGCCTCCTTGCCTTCCTTTGTCATTTCATATCTTGAATTATTATTTATATTTTCCACACTGAGAAGATTTGATTCTAAAAGTTCTGACAGAGCCTGTTGAACTATAAAATATGTGGTATATTCCTTGCTTACAAAAAAGTCGGATATATTTGAATTGGTAAGTGGAAATTTCACTTGCTTTAGCATATAAAGTATCATTAATTTATATAAAGTCATCGGTTCTGAGAGCATCATCGGACCTCCTGTTTAATATACAAGATTTTACAACAAATGCGATATTCTGTAAAGCAAAATGGAGAACGGATTAAAATATAAAGCCCGTAATTTATTTTAGGTAATTTATTTTAGGGCTTTGTCAACCTGTGATTAGATATAGAAATTCATTGCTATTTATGCTAAAATGTAGGATACGGTTTATAGAAGAGGTGTATAGATGAGAGAGCGAATCAATCGTTTGGCAAAGGGTATTATAGAAGAAGAATTACCTGTATTGGTATGTGAACCAAGTAATATAGAAATGCCTATAAAGGTGGATGAATCCGTTCGCTTTGAGATAGAAATAAGAAGTGAAAATGAAGTGCCTTTAAGGGGTGTTGCATATTCTGACAATATTAGAGTAAGGATATTGGAATCAAATTTTGCCGGAATAAAGAACAAAATTGTACTGGAGATAAATTCCGGAAATCTTAATGCGGAAGAAAAAATAGAGGGTAGTATAAATTTGGTCACAAATGCCGGAGAAAGAGAGATACCCTATGTTTTCTATACAAAAAATACTGATAAAATACTGGTTTTGGAATCACTAAAGACTGTGGATGATTTTATGGTCATTGCAAAGGAAGATATAAATATTGCATTGGCTATTTTTATGTACAAAGATTTTACAAAAGCCGGATTTATGAAAGATCTAAGACTTCAAAAAATCTATGAAGCTCTAAGTAACGGAGTCAATTTCAGATCAAATTTAGAAAATTTTTTACAGGCGGCAGGCAATAAAGATGCTGTTAATTTTCAGCTTGAATCGGATGAGATAAATATATCTGCAATTGAAGAAGAAAGAAGCTGTACTGTAAAGATATATAAAGAAAATTGGGGGCTTTTAGATATAGATGTTTATTCAAATGCTCCGTTTATTAAATTAAAAACCGATAAGATAAAAAACGATGATTTCATAGATAATGTATATGAGTTTGAGTTTGGCATTGATCCCGATTTATTGGAAAACAGAAAGAATATTGCAGGAATCAAGTTTAAAAGCGGATTAAATGAAAAGCATCTGGAAATCATAATAAATAAAAATCTTGAAAAGGAATACCAAAGAGAGGCGAGGATTTTTGAAAGAAAGCAGTGGATAAGCTATATAAAGTTAAGAATTGAATATGAACTGAGTAATGACAAGGTTCAAAAAAATGAGATCATATTTAAGATGCTGGCCGTACTTGACAGATTATCGGTGAGTACCTACAGAAGCTTTTTAGTAAAATTATTAAAGGCTGAAATATATTTACTGCAAGGAGATAAGGCTGCGGCAAAATCCATAGTAAACAGTATCGATATAAAGGTAAAAGAAAACAGACATGAATTAAGGGATGAATATCTGTTTATGGAGTATCTTGATACCTATATGTATCCGGATGCTGAAAAGATAAGGGATTTGACAAAGCTTGTAAAAGACCTTTATAAGAAGTATCATTCGGTGATTGAACTTGTTTTAGTATTAAACTTGGATGAGAGTCTTGCCGGGAATCCGGGTGAAAAACAGAAATTTTTAAAGAGAGCATTTGAACTTGGTGACAGATCAAAGATTTTAATGATGGAGTATGCAAGATTACTTTGCAAAAATCCACAGTTGCTTACAGTATGCGGCAGATTTGAGGTCCTGGCATTAAGCTTCGGTATAAGAAATAATCTTATATCGATCAGTTTATCGGGAAAAATCCTGTCTGTAGTGAGAGAAACCAAGAAGATAAACGGTGCAATACTAAATATTTTACTTTCAATATATAATGCATTGCCAAGTAATGAATTACTTTCCGATATATGTGAGATATTTATAAACGGTAAAGTAAAAAAGAGATTTGTAAATGAATGGTATGAAAGATGTATTGAAAAGGGAATAGTGATTGACGGACTATATGAACATTTTATTTATTCCATTCCTGAAAAATATGATCTGCCCATGCCTGAGCCGGTTTTAAAATATTTTGAAAGAATAAATTCAATGGCGGATGATTTCAAAGTAAAAATCTTTGAAAATATAGTAGAATTTTATCCTCATAACAGTGAGATTTATAGAGAGTTTATTAAGAGAATAAAAATATTTACAATTGATAATGCAATGAAATTAAAGATGGATGATCATTTGATAAATATATATTCGGGAATCCTTGAAGAGGATGATATAGATGAGAGACTCGCAAAGATTATTCCGTTTTTGATGAATTCCTATGAGATTTATGTTCCTGATAATGGAGCGGTATCTATTATTGTAGTATATCCGGAGTTAAACGGTGAAAAAAGATATGAACTGGTGGATAAAAAATCCTTTGTGGCACTCTATTCTGAGAATGCAATAATTCTTATAGAGGATGGTGAGGGAAACAGGTATTATTCTAAAAATATGATTGTCGATAAGATATTCCATATGCAAAATCTTGTGGAAAGATCATATGAGATAATAGATAATCATGATATGTACAGACTGGAAATGCTTGGCAAGATTGCTGCAGGAGAAGAGATAGATGACAGGGATGTAAGCTTGATAGAGAGTATATTGGATGAAATAGATATTGATTACAGGTTTAAAAATAAACTTTTATCAAAGCTTATAGAATACTTTTGGAAGGCTTCATTGCATGACGGAGAGGTGAATTTTAAGCTTCTGAGTAAAACAGGTGAGATAAATCCTGATGAGGATGATATTTTTATGTATTGCGATACACTTATGAATACAGGAAATATAAAGGAAGCGATAAATATAATAAAGTCATTCGGCATTGAGCATATTCAAAAAGATGATTTACTCAGACTTGTTTCCAAAGCTATTGATGATGAGGAGTTTAAGCAAAACAAGATACTGGCTGCTATTTCTTTTTATTTATATAAAGAAGGTAAGTTTAGTGATAAAACTTTGGAATTCCTTGCAAGGGTTTACAACGGCAAGACAGTGGATATGTTTGATTGCTTGAAAACATGTGTTGAAAAGAATGTTGAAACCTATGATTTGGAGGAAAGAATCTTAATACAAATGCTTTTTTCAAATCAAACACAGAATCTTGATGAGGCTTTCAGTATTTATACGGAGAGAAAAAGAGTTACGGATATTATTATCAGAGCATATTTTACAATAAAGAGTGATTTATTCTTTATGAATGATGAAACAGTGGAAGATGATGTATTTGAATATCTTGAGGACGGACTCAGTGATGTGGATGATATGAAGGAATTTCCGAATATCTATATGCTGGCATTATCAAAGTATTATTCCAAAAGAGATAAGCTTAATTTTAAGCAGACAAGACTGTGTGAGCTTATTGTAAAAAATCTTTGTGATATGGGAATGGTATTTTCTTATTTTAAAGCATTGGCAAGATTTGTTTCCATAGACAGAGAGATACTCGAATCCACCTTTGTGGAATATAAGGCGCAGACGGATTCTATTATATTAAAGTCAAGGATATTTCCTTTAAATGAGGAGTTTGAAGAGGAAGAGTTTTTAAATGTTTATAAAAATATCTTTGTAAAATATAAAAAAATCTTTGCAGATGAGATTTGGGAATATCAAATCATTGAAAATACGGATGGTGAGCAAAAAATTTCGGTGTCCGACTGTGTTCAGTTTACCAAAGAGGAGAATGCAGGTGAGAGCAGGTTTATTCTTATAAATGATATGGAGGAATTGCCTGAAGGAAAAGATGAGGAAATAAAAGAGAAACTGAGAGCATTTGTATATAAAGATGAGTTGGTGGATAATTTATTTACACTGATATAAAAAATATGAAAGGAATGCAAATTTATTTGCATTTGATATATATCTAAAATGGGAGAAACGATGAATCCAAAGGTACTTGGAATAGATTTATCGGATACAAGTACAGGTCTTATATTTTATCCTGATGAAGAGGCGATAACATTCCCTACCGTAGTAAGTAAAAAAAAAGGTGAGGATGCCTGGGTGGTAGGAGAAGATGCCTATGCCTTTGCACTGGATGGAAAAGGGATAATCACTGATAAATTATTAAAATTGACAAGAAAAGACGGTGTGGCAACCATTGACGGCATAAAATACAAGGGAGTGGATATTTTAAAAATCTACTTTAGAGAGATAATAAATGTCGGTATGGAAAAACTGTATAAGGAAAAACCTGAGGAAGTAGTGGTAGCTATAACGGGTTTGGATGAGGATATAGTAAAAGATATCAGAGGGGCATTTGTAGGTCTTGGATATCAGCCAAACCATATACATGTCATAAGTAAGGAAGAAAGCTTTATTTATTTTGTGCTTTCATTAAAAAAGGATATTTGGAATAATAAAGTGGGTATGTTTGAGTTATCTGATGTCAGTCTTACATATTATGAGATGCTGGTAAACAGAAATTCAAGAAAACTGCTTGTAAGTGCGGAATCGGAAACAATGGATGAGGCATTTAATTTGCAGATACTGAATAATCCTTCAGGTGCCAAACTGGCAGATAAGATTTTGACTTCTGTTGCGGAAAAGGTTATGGATAAAAAGAAGTTTTCATCGATTTTCCTTACAGGTCAGGCTTTCTCTCAGCATGAGTGGGCAGACGGATTTATAGGATTTTTATGCTCCAGAGGCAGGGTGTATCTGGATACAAATATTTTTGCAAAGGGTGCCGCTTTTAAGGGTGTGGACCTTGCAAGTGGTGGTACTATATATAATATAACGGCTACTTGTGAGGGAAGATTAAAATCGGATGTCTTTATAAATGTGGAGAGCAAGGGTAAAAGTTGTAAGGTTTATCTTGGTAAGGTCGGGGACTTTTGGGATGATCCGGGCACAGAGCTTTTATTGATACCGGATGAAAGTGAGATGATAGAGATACATGTGGTGAGTGTGGACGGAAAGCATAAAAAAATCATCCCTGTTTCACTGGATTTTTTACCTAAGAGACCGGTAAAAACCAGAAGAATTTGTTTTAAAACAAATTTTTTGAGCAATAAGACGATGAATTTGGAGATATCGGATGCCGGATTTGGTGATATGTATCCGGCTATGGATGTAAGTAGAAGCATTGAGGTAAGTTTATGGGATTGATTTTATGTGAACCTATTAAGGCAAAAAATCCTTTTCATATAGATGTTTTATCTCTGGATATATACAGTTATGAAGAGCTGTGCTATATAATTTTTGAAAATCCCATTTTAGTTACAGAGGGAATTGTCAGTGATACCCTATTTGATTTTATCAGGAATGATTTAAATTTGGAGAATTTAGCGGATAATTTAAGTAAAAAGAAATCAAACGGAGTGGATGATGAGGATATTTTAGTATATATCATTGATTCATGTGATTTATATAATAATGCCGAATCTATAACTTTTAGAAATACCGTAGGAAAGCTTAAAAAAATGGCGGTTTGGGAAGTGGGAAAGCAGAGAGCCGATTATATGTTTTATATAGGGAAATATGATCCGGCAAAGAAATATTATCTGGAAATACTCGGTATGGAAAAGAAGGCTGACAATAGTTTTATAGGCAGTGTGTATCACAATATTGGGGTGGTATATGCAAATCTTTTTTTGTATGAGGAAGCCTATGAGGCTCTTAAAAAGTCTTATGAACTTACAAATAATGAACATATTTTAACGGAATTGTATTTCCTTAAAAGAATATTTGATCCTTCGGATAAAATGAAAAAAGACGATATGTCGGGAATGCTTAAACCGGAAATGCTTTCGGAGGCGGGCAAAGCCTTTGATATAGCTGTAGACGGTATAAGTGAGAGTGAAAGAGTTAAAAATATAGAGTCCATCTTTATGGTGGAGGATACAGATAAAAAGAAAAAGCTTATAGGTGAATATATCACCGGTTTAAAAACTGATTATAGAAATATGATGTAAGGCAGGTAAGTATGAAGGAATTGGAAAAGACATACAGCCCCGAAAAAATTGAGGGCAGGATATATAAAAAATGGTTGGAGGAGAAATACTTTCAGGCAAAGGTAAATAAGGATAAAAAGCCTTTTACCATTATAATGCCTCCGCCAAATATTACAGGGCAATTGCATATGGGGCATGCTCTTGACAATACTATGCAGGATATACTTATAAGATATAAGAGAATGGCAGGATATGAGGCGCTTTGGCAGCCGGGAACAGACCATGCGGCTATAGCTACAGAGGTAAAGGTTATAGAAAAACTGAAGGCTGAGGGCAAGGATAAGCATGAACTTGGAAGAGAGGGATTTTTAAAAGAGGCATGGGATTGGAAAAATGACTATGGAACAAGAATAATAAATCAGCTTCAAAGACTGGGTTCATCCGCTGACTGGGACAGAGAAAGATTTACCATGGATGAGCATGGGCAAAAGGCTGTAAAAGAGGTCTTTGTAAGATTATATGAGAAGGGATATATCTATAAGGGAAACAGGATAATAAACTGGTGTCCTGTATGTAAGACATCTATTTCGGATGCCGAGGTGGAGCATATAGAGATGGACGGCAATTTCTGGCATATAAAGTATCCTGTTGCGGGAGAAGAAGGAAAGTTTGTTGAAATTGCCACAACAAGACCTGAGACTCTTTTGGGAGATACTGCGGTTGCTGTTAACCCGCTTGATGAAAGATATAAGGACATTATAGGTAAAAAACTTATTTTGCCATTGGTAGGAAGAGAGATACCTGTAGTTGCAGATGAATATGTTGATAAGGAGTTTGGAACAGGCTGTGTAAAGATAACACCTGCACATGATCCTAATGATTTTGAGGTAGGTAAAAGACATAATCTTGGTGAGATCAATATAATGCATGATGATGCAACTATTGATATGCCGGGAAGTAAGTATGACGGACTTGACAGATATGAGGCAAGAAAACTTATAGTTAAGGATCTGGAAGAAGAGGGACTGCTGGTAAAGGTGGTGCCTCACAGCCACAATGTTGGCAGACATGACAGATGTAAGACTGTAGTTGAGCCGCTTATAAAGCCACAGTGGTTTGTTTCAATGAATGAGATGGCAAAGCCTGCCATAAAGGCGATAGAAACAGGTGAGCTTAAGTTTGTACCTGAGAGCTATGCAAAGACATATTTGCACTGGCTTGAGAATATAAGAGACTGGTGTATTTCCAGACAGCTTTGGTGGGGACATCAGATACCTGCCTATACCTGTTCAAAATGCGGTGAGTTGGTTGTAGCAAGACAAAAGCCTGATTGCTGCCCAAAATGCGGATGTAATGAGCTTGTACAGGATGAGGATACGCTTGATACATGGTTCTCCTCGGCGCTTTGGCCTTTCTCCACACTTGGATGGCCTGATAATACCGAGGAAATGGATTATTTTTATCCTACAGATGTTCTTGTGACAGGATATGATATCATATTCTTCTGGGTAGTCAGAATGGTATTCTCAGGATATGAGCAAACCGGAAAAACACCATTCCATACAGTACTTATACATGGACTTGTAAGGGATTCCGAGGGAAGAAAAATGAGTAAATCCCTTGGAAACGGTATTGATCCGCTTGAGGTGATAGATAAATATGGTGCTGATGCTCTAAGAATGATGTTAATGACCGGAAATGCACCGGGAAATGATATGAGATTCTATTATGAGAAAGTGGAAAGCGCCAGAAACTTTGCCAATAAAATATGGAATGCCGCCAGACTTATTATGATGAATATCGGAGAGTCAAAGCCTGAGGCTATAGACAGCTCAAAACTTATGCTTTCAGATAAATGGATACTTTCAAAGTCAAACAGACTTGTAAAGGAAGTTACAACAAATCTTGATAAATATGAGCTTGGTATTGCACTTGCAAAGATATATGATTTTGCATGGGAGGAATTCTGCGACTGGTATATCGAGATGGTAAAGGTAAGACTCTGGAATAAAGAGGATGAGAGCAGAGATACCGCACTTTCCGTACTTACATATGTTTTAAATATTATATTAAAGCTTTTACATCCCTTTATGCCGTTTATTACGGAGGAAATATATTGCACAATAAATGAAGATGCAAAGACTGTTATGATTGAGCCATGGCCTGTAGAAAATCACGAATATGAATTTGAGGATGATGAAAATAAGGCTGAACTTATAAAGGAGGCTGTAAGAGCTGTCAGAAATGTAAGAGCATCTATGAATGTTCCACCTTCACATAAGGCAAAGGGCATTGTGGTAAGTGAGGATGAAAAAATAAGGGATATATTTGAGAGTGCCGGAGATTTCTTTAAGCAATTGGCAGGACTTGATAAGCTGATAATTGATTCGGATGACGGTACTGTTGAAAAGGATTCAGTAAGAGTTGCAATACCTAATGCATCCATCTGTCTGCCTTTAAGAGAGCTTGTAGATATCAAAAAGGAAGTGGAAAGACTGCAAAAAGAAGAAAAAAAACTTATCGGCGAAGTTGCAAGGTCAAAGGGTATGCTCTCAAATGAAAAATTTGTAAGCAAGGCTCCACAGGCAAAGATTGATGAAGAAAAAAAGAAACTGGAAAATTATGAGCAAATGCTTTCACAGGTAAGAGAGCAGCTTGAAAGATTATCCGACTGATATGAATGAAAAGGAATATATAGAGAGTATTCCCATGTGGGCAAAGAAAAAGAATTCTCTTTCGGAAGTCAAAAAAAATATTGACATTTTGGGTGTTAAACTTCCGAAGCTGATACATATTGCAGGCACAAACGGGAAGGGCTCTGTATGTGCATATCTAAGCAATATTCTTATAGAAAATAAAATGAGAGTCGGAACATTTATTTCACCTCATTTGATAGAGCTTAATGAAAGAATATTGCTGGATATGATACCTATAAGTGATGATGAACTTGAGAATATTTCAAAATATGTAAGGGATAGATTAAAAAAATCGGGGAATAAAAATCCGCCTACATATTTTGAATATATTTTTTATATTACAATGGTCTATTTTTCAAATTCAAATCCGGACTATGTGATTTTAGAAACGGGCATGGGCGGAAGACTTGATGTAACAAATGTTTTTGAAAGCGGCTTGAGCATCATTACAAGCATAGGTATGGACCATATGCAATATCTTGGAAACAGTATAAAAGAGATTGCCTTTGAAAAAGCAGGTATTATAAAGAAAAACTCTACTGTGATTTTTGATGATTCAAATAAAGAAGCCAAAGAGATAATAGTAAAAAAGGCAAAAGAGGAAAATGCCTCAATTATAGAGCTTTCAAGTTTTGATTATGAAAGCCTTGATTTTTGCCGTATAAAATATAAGAAAAAAGCTGCTGCACTTGCAATGCTTGCCGCAAGGCAATTACCGGAAAATGTGAAGAATATGGAGGCGGCTGTAAAAAAAACAGTCTGGCACGGCAGAATGGAAGAGATAGAAAAAGATATTATAATTGACGGGGCACATAATGAGCCTGCTGTGTTGGAATTTGTTGATAATGTTTCGGATATTATAAAATCAGGTGATAAAAAAATCAAACTTTTGATATCCGTAGTAAAGGATAAGGATGTTGAAAAGATTTTTGATATTATTACATTAAGGTTGGATGTGGAAAAATATTATATAACCTCCTTAAATTCGTACAGAACAAACAGTACAGATGAACTTTATAATAGCTTAAATATACTTTTAGAAAAAAATAAAAGACAGGCAAGGATAAATTGTTATAATAACAGTAAGGATGCCTTTTATGAGGCTAAAAAAGAAAAAAAAGACAATGAGATTTTATTTTGTGTAGGCTCATTATATTTGATGGGAGAAATATTAGAGGGAATATATGATAGATTTTGAAGAAGAATTAAGTAAATTTAAACCTTCACCGGATATTTCGGCTGTGGAGGATATCATTGCAAAAAGTGATATTTCGGATATGAACGATATTTTGATGGAATTGCTTAAAGAGCAGATAAAGGGCTGATATGAAGAGAAGAAGATATCTGGAGCAAATGTCAAACGGTTACTATAATTTGGCATTGTCTCTTGCAAGAGAAAAGAACCTGTCTGCCGCACTGAATGCGCTAAGTATTGCACTTGGGCTTAACAAAAAAAATATGGATGCCAGAAATCTCTTCGGATTGATACATTTTGAAATGGGTGAAGAGACCAAGGCTTTGATTTCATGGGTTATAAGTATAAATATCAATCCTATAAATAATCCTGCACAGGGTTATTTGCAAAAGCTTAGAAACAAATCATCATATCTGGAGAAATCACAGGATGCCATTTCAAAGTACAATAAGGCTATTTCACAAATCAGAACCGTAAACTATGATATGGCAATGATCACATTAAAGCAGGTCGTGGATATAAGACCGCATTTTGTTAAGGCAATGCTTTTGCTTGCACTCTTATATATCAGAGAGGGCAAGGCAGGTGAGGCAAAAAGGCTTTTAGAATCGGTGCTTGCAATAGATAAGTTTAATATAAAGGCTATTACATATCTGAATGAGCTAAAGCCTGTAAGCGAAAAGAGTGCAAGAAGTGAAAAATTAAAGGTTATAGGCAGACCGGTAAAAAAGAACAAACAGCCGGAAAACAATAATGCCATGCCTGTGACGGAGATTTATAAAAATTATTCAGGAATGTTTACCGCTATAAATGTAGGTATAGGGCTTATAGTAGGAGCCTGTGCCATGGTATTTTTGTATATGCCCACTATGAAGGTGGCATTAAACAATGCTCATAATAAAGAGATAGTGGAAATATCACAAAAACTTAATGATACCAATGTTTCCATGGAAACTTTAAAAAGTGAAAATGAAAGTTTAAGCGAACAGGTAAATAAGCTTACGGAGGTAAATAATACATCCACCGAGAATATGAACTATAAATTGCTGCAATATGTTTATTTTGCAGGTATTATAAAAGAGTTTGATGCAAAAAATTATACTAAAGCCGCAGAAATTTTTTCGGTTCTGGATGTAGGACAGCTTACCGATGTGGACAATGGTCCGGGGGTATCTATAACAGGAATTTTTACGGAGATATCTCCAAAAATCAGAGAGGAAGGTCCTAAGCTTTTGGTTGCAACAGGAGAGACTTTAAATAATGCGGGAGATTTTGCCGGAGCTATAGGATATTATGATGCGGCACTGAGAATAGTGCCCGATTTTGTGGAGGCTAAATTTAAGAAGGCATTGTCATATAAGGCTATGGGGGATGTGGAAACAGCCAATAATTTATTTACTGAAATTATTACAAATTATCCTGATGATAAATTTGCAAATGAATCAAAGAAAGAGAGAGGTTATTGATGAACAGCATTTCCAAAATAAAATATTTTTCACTTCTTTCAGGAATTGTATTTTTAATTGCCGGAATCTATATGATAATAAATCCTCTGTTTATAGCATATACTATGAATATTATATTCTGTGTACTGTTGCTTATAGAGGGAGTTTCACAAATCAGTGCTTATCTGTCAGAAAAAAGAGAGGGCAGAAGTAACTGGAGATTGATTGAGGGTATTGTTTCCATCATTATCGGAATATATTTTCTTGCAGGAGATTCGCTTGGATTTCCTATCGCTATTATAGTGGCTGTAGGTATATGGCTTTTACTTATAGGCATAAGTAAGCTGCTTATGGGAATGAGAGTAATCAAATTTGAAAGAAACATCGGACAGAGGCTTATAATTATAGCTGTAATACAGATACTATTCGGTATTACAGTGATAATAAATCCGGTATTTGTCGCAAGCTATATATCATTGCTGATTGCAATATCATTGATAGTACAGGCTGTGGTAGCTATCTTCAGATTTTTCAGGCTAAACAGGATGGAGAGAAAGTTGAAATAATTAAATAAAAGATTAAATTAAAGGTGATGAATTGAACTTGTTTACAAGAAAAATTCAGCCTCTTTATTATTAAATCGGGGTATAATATATGAATTTTAAAAAGGTATATGGATATTTAACAGTAATCTTAGCCGCTTGTATCTTATTTGGATGTAAAAACACCTCACATAAAGATGGGGAAAATAATTTAACGGAAAATGATAAGAATGATGTATCTACACAAACAAGTTATTTTCCATATGAAGATTTAAAAGAATTATACATTGACAAAAATACCGATAGTGAAAAAATCAAAGAAATAGTAAGTAAACTTCCGGTTCCGACGGATTATTTGGAATTAAGGAATGCTAAAATAGAGAGCACAAAAGAGGGAGATGGACTTATTTTAGAGTATGATGAATTATTTGAAAAGGCAAAAAAACTTGAGCTTCCTGATAACCCATTGTATCATTCACCCTATTTTGATACAGGTATATTTAACAACAGTTTACTTTTGATGCTTGGGAATGAAAATATTTCTTATGTAAAGGTGGATATATCTATTCCAAAAGAATATGCTGAGGAATCCGGAAGAACAATGATTGATGAAATAAGCAGAGAAGATTTAATAAAAAAGGACATTAATCTTGAGTATATGAAGACAAATTCATCATATTATCACGAGGTACTGGAATTTAATAATGCAATTAATGCAGACCGCTTATTTTATAATCGTGTACGCCTGGGTTCAGATGAAGAATTTTTGATATATAGAAATGGTGAACCGGATAGAAAAGAAGAAAGTGAAAATTCAGAAAAAATTTATACATATGGAGATGAGAACAGCTATACTTCATTTAAGCTGAATGCTGAAAATAACGGTTCCGGGGAGGTTGTTGTTACAGAAATTTCGGTACATCCGGGAAAAGGAGATTTTGATGGTGGTGAGATGCTGTATAATTTAGGTCTATTGCCAAAAGATAATGAATTTTTAAAGAAAGACCGGGTAGAATCATATCTTGGAGAACCCAAAATGAAATTTGATAATAGGGTGTATTATAGAATAAGTTCAGATATATCGGATTATCTATATTTTATCTATTCCGGCAAAGGAGAAGTTGTTGAATATGGGGTTTGGAAATGGATTATTCCTGCAAGATAACTTAAATATTATATATAAAACAAATTGAAATAATACACAAAAGTGGTAAAATAGAATAAATAATATATGCGAGGTGTAGTTATGAAATTTTTTATTGATACTGCAAATGTGGATGAGATAAGAGAGGTTGCTGCCTGGGGCGTGTTGGCAGGTGTTACAACCAATCCGTCATTGGTTGCAAAGTCCGGAAGAAAATTCGAGGATGTTATCAAAGAAATCACAGATATTGTAGACGGGGCTATAAGCGGTGAGGTTAAGGCTACCACTACAAAGGCTGAGGATATGGTAGCTGAAGGAAGAGAAATTGCTAAGATTCATAAAAATATGGTTGTAAAGATCCCTATGACTTCCGAGGGCTTAAAGGCGATTGCGGTACTTTCTAAAGAGGGTATTGCTACAAACTGTACTTTGATTTTCACCCCATTGCAGGCTCTTTTGGCAGCCAGAGCAGGTGCAAGCTATGTTTCCCCATTCCTTGGAAGACTTGATGATGTGGGAACCAGCGGTATTTCTTTAATAGATGATATTGTGGAAATATTTGAGATTCACGGTATAGAGACAGAGATAATAGCGGCTTCCGTTCGTAATAATATGCATGTACTTGAATGTGCAAAGGCGGGAGCGGACATTGCAACCATACCATATTCCGTATTTAAGTCAATGCTTAATCATCCTCTTACAGATGTGGGTATTGAGAAGTTTATAGCGGATTATGAGAAATCATTAAAATAAAATCTTAAACAAAAAAGAGCCTCTGACGGCTCTTTTTTGTGTTTGAAAATACGTATTCTCTAATATAAATTATGCACGCTCTACAAAACCTGAACGAAGGCATGAAGTACATACATACATCTTCTTAGATCCACCTTCTGTCTTGACCTTAACGGACTTAACATTAGCCTTCCATATTTTGTTGGATCTTCTATGAGAATGGCTTACTGCATTACCAAAATGAGCAGCTTTTTCGCATATTGAACATTTTGCCACGGTTACACCTCCTTTGAGTTTAATTATAAGGAATTATAATTATTTTGGATTGGACTTCATCACAATCGGGAAAAACCCGTGCAAAATCCATAACGGATACATTTTACCAAAGAAAAATACTATTTGCAAGACATTTTATAATTTATTATATTGTGGTAGAATAAAAAAGATATGAGTTCAGGCTGATTTTTGATTATCTTTATGAACTGTAAATAAATTGTTATGTAAAAAAGGAGCGTACAAATGAGTAATATTGACATAAAGTCCGTAAATACGATAAGAGTATTGAGTGCAGACGGTATTGAGAAGGCAAAGTCAGGTCATCCCGGTCTGCCATTGGGAGCGGCACCGATTGCCTATGAGCTTTTTGCACATCATATGAAACATAATCCTAAAAATCCGGATTGGAAAAACAGAGACAGATTTATTTTATCTGCAGGTCATGGCTCCATGCTTTTGTATTCTTTATTTCATCTGTTTGGATATGGTGATTTGAGCCTGGATGATTTAAAGAGTTTCAGACAGTTGGACTCAAAGACTCCGGGACATCCTGAATATGGACATACCGTGGGTGTTGAGGCTACTACGGGACCATTGGGCGCCGGCATGGGTATGGCGGTAGGAATGGCTATAGCTGAGGCACATATGGCAGCTGTATTTAATAAAGACGGTTTTGATATTGTGGATCATTATACCTATGTTCTTGGCGGTGACGGATGTATGATGGAGGGTATTTCATCAGAGGCATTTTCACTTGCGGGTACACTCGGACTTTCAAAGCTTATAGTTTTTTATGATTCAAATGGAATATCCATTGAGGGAAGTACCGATATAGCATTTACAGAAAATGTAGTGGAGAGAATGAAGGCTTTCGGATTCCAGACAATAGAGGTGGATGACGGAAATGATCTTACAAAGATTGCAAAGGCAATAGAGGAGGCAAAGGCCGATAAGAACAGACCTTCATTTATAAAAATAAATACTGTAATAGGATATGGTGCCGGTAAAAAGCAGGGAACGGCCGGAGTACATGGAGAGCCTTTGGGAAGTGAAGCTTTGGCGACACTTAAATCAGGTTTCGGCTTTAATCCTGAGGAAAGCTTTAAGGTTGATGCAGATGTATATGATAATTTTAAGGCTATAAATGAAAAAAATGCAGGAGTTGAAGAAGAGTGGAATAAGCTCTTTAAAGAGTATGCAAACAAGTATCCGGAGGATGCAAAGAAATGGGATAATTATTATTCACAGACAGATGCTTCTTTGATGGAAAATGATGAGTTTTGGGCGTGGGATGATGCACCTGCGGCTACAAGAAATATCTCGGGAAGCATTATAAACAGATTAAAGGATATATTCCCGAATCTTATAGGAGGTTCTGCCGATCTTTCACCTTCAAATAAAACCGTGATGAGTGGAGAGTCTTATATTTCAAAAGATGATTTCTCCGGAAGAAATATACATTTCGGTGTAAGAGAATTTGCAATGACCGCCATTACAAACGGTATACTGCTCCATGGAGGACTTAGAGCATATTGTGCCACCTTCTTTGTATTCAGTGATTATACAAAGCCTATGGCAAGATTATCCGCCCTTATGAATATACCTACAATATTTGTATTTACACATGATTCCATAGGAGTAGGCGAGGACGGACCTACACATGAGCCTATAGAGCAGCTTGCAATGCTCAGATCACTGCCAAACTTCAATACTTTCAGACCGGCTGACGCAAGAGAGACTATAGCTTCATGGTATGCGGCTATGGAATCAAAGAATACACCTACAGCCATTGTTTTAACAAGACAGAATCTGCCACAGCTTGCAGGAAGTGGAGAAGCTGCACTTAAGGGAGGATATATTATAAAAGAAGCTGTTGGAAATACTCCTGATATGATATTGATAGCATCAGGTTCAGAGGTTTCTTTAGCTGTTGAAGCCGCGGCGGAGCTTGAAAAAGACGGCATTGCCACAAGAGTTGTAAGTATGCCATGTATGGACATATTTGAAGCACAGAGTAAGGAATACAAGGAGGAAATACTTCCGAGAGCGATAAGAAAGAGAGTGGCAATAGAGGCTTTATCAGGCTTTGGATGGGATAAATATACAGGGCTTGACGGAAGAGTAATCTCTATGGATACTTTCGGAGCATCCGCACCACAGGATTTATTATTTAAAAAATTCGGATTTACAAAGGAAAATGTTGTAGCGATTGCAAAAGAAGTGTTTAATCAATAATTGATTTTAAGCAGATGTAGATTTTCTATATCTGCTTTTATATTATTAAGCAAGTATTGTTACAGTTTAGATATACACTATCCAAACTGCAAGCTGATATTACTGCTTGATATGCTCTTATACTTGCTGTCTTGATATTCTTTGATAAATTTAGTATAATACTTGTTTGATAAATTAGGCATTGGATTTTTGTATTCAATGGAAAAAGGATGAGCATTTTGAAAGATTCACAGGCGTTTAAAATAATCCTTGTAAAGTTGTTTAATGATATACTTGAGTATGAAGAAAATGTATTAAGTACTTCAGAATTTAAGGATTTGACGAATAATGATATACATGTAATAAGTGCAATAGGAATGAATACAAAAAAGAATATGTCGATGATTGCCAAAGAATTGGCAGTCACTATAGGAACCTTGACGATTTCAATAAACGGACTGGTCAGAAAAGGCTATGTTATAAAGGAGAGGTCGGAAAAGGATAAGAGAGTGGTTTTTGTAAATCTTTCCAAAAAAGGAGAAAAGGCATTTATAAAAAATGAAGAGTTATATGATGCAATGGTTAATTCCATGATTGAAGGTTTGGATGATATGGAATTGGACATATTGATGAGTGCTTTACGCAAAGTAAATACATGGATTAAGAAAAAAATGGATTAGAAAATGCATGCAGCTATATAATGCATTATCTTTAAAAATTATGGGGAAGATATTTCTCCGGTTTTAAATATACAACAAAAATAAGAAGGTGGAATAATAAATGAGCAAGAAACCATATTATATAACAACTGCCATCGCCTATGCTTCAGGAAAGCCGCATATAGGCAATACATACGAAATAGTATTGGCTGATGCTATAGCAAGATTCAGAAGAGAAGAAGGACATGAGGTTTTTTTCCAGACAGGAACAGATGAGCATGGTCAAAAAATAGAAAACAAAGCAAAGGAAGCAGGAATCACTCCAAAAGAGTATGTAGATAATGCAGCAGGACAGATTAGAAAAATCTGGGATATGATGAATACATCATACGATAAATTTATCAGAACTACAGATGATGACCATAAAAAGCAGGTTCAAAAGATATTTAAAAAGTTCTATGATCAAGGGGATATCTATAAGGGATTTTATGAAGGTATGTACTGTACTGCCTGTGAATCATTCTTTACGGATTCCCAGCTGGTGGACGGCAAATGCCCCGACTGTCACGGTGATGTTTATCCGGCAAAGGAAGACGCTTACTTTTTTAAGATGAGTAAATATGCCGACAGACTTATTAAGCATATAAATGAACATCCTGAGTTTATTCAGCCTGTTTCAAGAAAAAATGAGATGATGAATAATTTCCTGTTGCCGGGACTTCAAGATCTTTGTGTAAGCAGAACAAGCTTTACATGGGGAATACCTGTGGATTTTGATCCGAAGCATGTTACCTATGTATGGCTTGATGCGCTTTCAAACTATATCACAGGTATAGGCTATGATGTGGACGGTGAGAGCAGTGAAAGATTTAAAAAGCTGTGGCCTGCAGATCTTCACCTTATAGGAAAGGATATTATAAGATTCCATACAATATATTGGCCGATATTCTTAATGGCTCTTGATCTTCCGCTTCCAAAGCAGGTATTCGGTCATCCATGGCTTTTACAGGGTGACGGAAAAATGAGCAAATCAAAGGGTAATGTGTTATATGCCGACACCTTGGTGGATTTTTTCGGTGTGGATGCAGTAAGATACTTTGTTTTGCATGAGATGCCTTTTGATAATGACGGTGTTATAAGCTGGGATTTGATGGTGGAAAGATTTAATTCCGACCTTGCAAATGTACTTGGAAATTTGGTAAGCAGAACAATCTCCATGAGTAATAAATACTTTGACGGTGTGCTGACAGATACAAAGGATGAAAGTGTTGCGGGCGCTACAGAAATAGACACGGATTTAAAAGATGTGGTACTTATGTCTGTTGAGAAAGCGGTTAAGAAGATGTCGGAGCTTCGTGTGGCTGATGCCATAACCGAAATATGGACATTGTTTAAGAGATGTAATAAATATATTGATGAGACCACACCATGGATACTTGCAAAGGAAGAGGATAAAAAATCAAGACTTCAAACAGTACTTTATAATTTGGCGGAATCAATAGCTATAGGAGCTTCACTATTATACAGCTTTATGCCTGAAACTTCAGGGAAGATTCTTGAGAGCTTCGGAACAAATAAGAGAAGCTTGGAGGATATGAATAAATTCGGTCTTCTTATGAGCGGTACAAAGGTAGTGGAAGAATCAGATATACTTTTTAAGAGACTTGATATAGAAGAGGTATTAAAGCAGGTGGAAGCTTTAAATCTTGGCGGCACAAAGGGTGAAGAAGAGATAGAAGGAGTAGATGTAGTAGCAAAAGATATAATTGAGTATGATGATTTTGCAAAGCTACAGATACAGGTCGGACAGATAATAAAATGTGAGGAAGTTCCAAAGTCAAAGAAGCTTTTATGCTCCCAGGTAAAAGTCGGAAATACAATTAGACAGGTTCTTAGCGGTATTAAACAGTGGTACTGTGCAAAAGAGATGGTTGGAAAGCAGGTTTTGGTGGTAACAAATCTTGCACCGAGAAAGATTGCCGGACTTGAAAGTCAGGGAATGATACTTATGGCAGAGGATGATGAGGGAAATGCAGTTTTGGTATCACCTGAGAAAAATATAAAACCGGGTTCTGAAATAGCATAGATATAGACGGGGGGAATGCTTTTTTGCATTCCCCAATTTAAAACCTTAATAATTTTAAGGAGGCGGCATTGAAACAAATAAATGTAAAGATTTTTTCTTCCGCAGTATTAAAATATATTGCGATGCTTACAATGCTTATAGACCATATAGCGGCAAGCGGTTTGATTTTTTTATTGATTGATGCCGGTATGTCTACAAGACTATATTTTATTTCCAGAATGATAGGGCGAATTGCCTTCCCTATATATGTATTTTTACTTGTTGAAGGATTTGTTCACACAAAGGACATAAAAAAATATATAATTAGAATTGCATTATTTGCGCTTATATCGGAAGTCCCCTTTGATTTGGCATTTTATAATACCGTATTTGATATATATCATCAAAATGTTATGTGGGAACTTCTTATATGTATGATAATGCTTTGTTGTATCAGAAAGTATCAGGAGTTTGGTGTTGTTTTTGTCGGAGCGGCATGTTTTATAGCATGGTTTTTAAAATTCGACTATGAGTATATTGGTGTACTGGCTGTAGCGGCTATGTATTTTTTCAGAGAGAGAATAATATACAGGAATATATCCGCTGCAATTATTTTTGCCTTTGAGCCTACAGCTTTTTTCGGCCTTATACCTATAAATATGTACAATGGGAAAAAGGGAAAAGACTTAAAATATTTATTTTATCTGTTTTATCCCGCACATTTATTGGCTTTGTTTTTTGCTAAGCATATGCTTCAATAAAAAACATTACGTAAATTTTAAGAAAATATTACATGGACAAAAAAGAAGATTTATATATAATAGATACACATGCCCATTATGATGATGAGGCATTTGATGAAGACAGGGATGAACTCTTAAGAAGTTTTGAAGATGCCGGTATTAAAAGAGTTGTAAATATCGGAGCTTCTATGAAAAGTTCTAAAGACAGCATTGCATTATCAAAGGAATATCCATTTGTTTATGCGGTTGTTGGAATACATCCGTCTTCAGCCAAAGAAATAAATGAAGAAAACATTTTAATACTTGAAAAAATGCTTTCAGAAGAAAAGGTTGTGGCTATCGGAGAGATAGGACTTGATTATTACTATGATGAGCCGGAAGAGTTTTTACAAAAAAAATGCTTCAGAGCACAGCTTGAGTTGGCAAAAAAACATGATTTCCCTGTAGTTATTCATTCAAGGGATGCTGCAAAGGATACCCTTGATATCTTAAAGGAGTTTAAAGGGGTAAGGGGAGTTATACATTGCTATTCTTACAGCAAAGAAATGGCAAGAGAGTTTATAAAACTTGGATATGTACTTGGCATCGGAGGTGTGATTACATTTAAAAATGCAAAAAAGCTTGAAGAAACTCTAAATGAGATCTCATTTGAGGATTTTGTACTGGAAACCGATTGTCCGTATTTATCACCGGTACCCAATAGAGGTAAGAGAAATTCATCCTTGAATTTAACTTATATCATAGACAGGGTAGCACAGATAAAGGGTGTATCAAGAGAGTTTATAATAGAAAAATCACTTGAAAATGCCCAAAGATTATATCCGAAAATGAAATGAGGATTTTCATTATGATAAAGTGGTATGGAGATTGAAATGACAAATATTGCTAATCCGGCAAATACTATAGAGATAATCAAAAAATATGATTTTAGTTTTCAAAAAAAATTCGGACAGAATTTTTTGATAGATACTCATGTTTTAGATAAGATATGTCCGGCATCAGGTCTTGGGGGAAATGACCTTGCTATTGAGATAGGGCCGGGCATCGGTTCACTTACGCAATACCTTGCAAATACCGCAAAAGCGGTGGTTGCAATTGAAATTGATAAAAATTTGTTGCCGATATTAAATGAAACATTGGCAAATTATAAAAATATAAGTATAATAAATGCGGATTTCCTAAAGATAGATTTGGAAAAGCTGATAGAGGATTGCAGACAAAAATACGGTGAGTTTGAAAATATAAGGATAGTCGCCAATCTGCCATACTATATCACAACCCCCATCATTATGAATGTTTTGGAGTCACATATACATATAGACAGTATAACTGTTATGATTCAAAAGGAAGTTGCAGATAGGATGCGGGCGCTGCCGGGAGGTAAGGACTATGGTGCATTGTCTTTGGCGGTACAGTATTACTCTGATCCATATGTGGTAGCATTTGTTCCGCCGAATTGTTTTATTCCAAGACCTAAGGTCGGTTCAAGTGTTATACGCTTAGATATTTACAAGGAGAAACCTATCAAAGCAGATAATGAAAAATTAATGTTTCAGATCATTCGGGCGGGATTTAATCAAAGAAGGAAGACTTTAGTAAATTCCATCGGTAATTTCGGAGAATTTAATTTTTCAAAAGAGAAGATAATTCACGCTTTGTCATTGCTTGGAAAGTCTGAAAAGATAAGAGGTGAAGCTCTTTCTTTGGAGGAGTTTGCAAAATTGGCAGGATATTTAAAAGATAGCATATAAAATTTTGACAAGGAAAAAGAGATGAGCAAAAAAAAGAATGAATTTTTACGAAGTGTAAAAGATAGAGTAGAGACCATCCAGGATATGGATAAAAGTAAAAAAATAATGGCAGGAGGAGTAATCGGAGTAGTAGCTTTGGCGGCTATAATCGGTACTTCGGTAATAGGCAGGAATGCAAGAAATGCCGCTTCAAATACGACCATAGCTGTAGAAACAACCACTACACAGGAACAGGTCAAAGCGGCACAGGTAATGCCTATGGAAAAAGAGGGAAATGAATTCCCATCACTTGATATTGCCATTGAAACAGAGGCACCAAGACCTGAACTCTTAGAGGAGGGTGTACAACACTCATATATTGCAAAGGTTCAGGAAAGACTTATGGAACTTGGATTTATGGAGCATGATGAGCCGACAAATTATTTCGGTAATGTTACAAGATCTGCCGTAATGATTTTCCAAAGACAAAACGGATTGGCACAGGACGGTATTATAGGTCCATCCACACTTCCTCTTTTGATGGATGCAAATGCAAAGCATTATGCGGCAAAGCTGGGTGATGTCGGTGAGGATGTAAAGAGAATACAAACCCGTATGTATGAGCTTGGCTATCTGGCATCTGCGGATTTGATAACAGGTACATATGATGAAAAAACACAGGAAGGTGCATTAAAGCTTCAGCAGATAAACTCACTCAGTGAGGACGGTAAAGTCGGAAGTGAAACAATGAATTTATTGTATTCCGATGAAATAAAGGCAAATACACTTTCACTTGGAGAACATAGTGAAGTGGTGCAGGCTATACAGAACAGACTTTCAGAGCTTGGATATCTTACTACCAGCCCTGACGGAACATATGGAAATGATACTGAGCTTGCTGTAAGAGTATTCCAGTCAAAGAATGACCTTGTCGTAGACGGTTATTTGGGACCGTCCACAAGAGCGGTTATACTCTCAAGTGAGGCAAAGGCAAACGGTCTAAGACTTGGAGACCAAAATGAGCAGGTTGAAAGATTGCAAAGTCTTTTGGCAAAGGCAGGATATTTAAATGATTCAAATGCTACCGGATACTTCGGTGAGATAACGGAAACAGCCTTAAAGAGATTCCAGAGCAATAACGGTCTTTCGGCAGACGGTAGAGCAGGTGCACAGACATTTGCAAAGCTTAATTCAGGAAATGTTAACGGACCTTCAAGAAATGATACCGGAAGAAACAACAGAGGAGGCGGCGGAGATTCCTCAGGAGGATCATCAGGCGGTTCTTCGGGAGGATCTTACTCGGGAAGTGTCGGCAGTATGATAAGCATAGCATCATCAAAGATAGGAAGCCCTTATGTATGGGGAGCAAAGGGTTCCAATTCCTTTGACTGCTCAGGATTTGTATACTGGGTTTTAAAGCAGATGGGTGTAGGACAGTCGTATTTGACATCCTCAGGATGGAGAAATCCGGGAAGATATACAAGAATCAGTTCATTCTCAGACATACAGGCAGGAGATATAGTAGTTGTTTCAGGACATGTGGGCATTGCTGCCGGAGGCGGAGAGGTAATTGACGCTTCATCTTCAAGAGGAAGGGTAAAAAGAAGCAGTATGTCAGGCTGGTGGAGAAATAACTTTATAGTTGCATGGAGAATATTCTAATACAAAAGCTGTTGTGCCTATTGAAGGTACAACAGCTTTTTTGATCGGATTTTTGCTTGATATATAATTATATATTTATGATGAAGTAAAACAGTACTTGTTTTTGGACAGTATAGTATAATATTGTCGGATGAAATATGATTGTAAAACAGTAAATATACAGATATAATCATATTAAAATCCAGTATTTTGAAGGGAAGGAAAATATGATTGATTATACTGAAGGTGCAGGAGTACAGTACCATATCGGAGTCGGGAAGGGAGAAGTAGGAAAATATGTTATACTTCCGGGTGATCCGAAAAGATGTGAGAAGATTGCCGCATATTTTGATGATGCAAAGCTTGTGGCAGACAGTAGAGAGTTTGTTACATATACAGGATATCTAAACGGTGAGAAGGTATCGGTAACTTCAACAGGTATCGGAGGTCCTTCATCCGCTATTGCACTGGAAGAACTTGTAAGATGCGGTGCGGATACATTTATAAGAGTGGGAACATGCGGAGGAATGAAGCTTGATGTTTGCGGCGGAGATTTGGTAATAGCAAGCGGAGCCATAAGAATGGAGGGCACAAGCAAAGAGTATGCTCCTATTGAATTTCCGGCAGTGGCGGATTTTGATATAATAAGTGCATTAAAGGAAGCTTCGGATAATTTAAAATTCAGATCACATATAGGTGTGGTTCAATGTAAGGATGCTTTTTACGGACAGCATGAGCCTGAAAACAAGCCTGTAAGCTATGAACTTGAAAATAAATGGGAAGCATGGCTTAGACTGGGTACATTGGCTTCGGAAATGGAATCGGCTGCACTTTTTACGGTAGCCTCCTATCTGGGAGTAAGAGTCGGCTCAATATTTTTAGCAATTGCCAACCAGGAAAGAGCAAAAAAAGGCTTGAGCAATGAACAGGTGCATGATACAAGCGGTGCTATAAAAACTGCTGTAGAAGCTGTTAAGATATTGATTGAAAAAGAGAAAGCAAAGGACAAATAAATATAAAAACTTGATTACAATTGCTTTATAGGATATACTTAAAATGTTATTAAAACATAATGTTTATGTTCGTTTTTAAGGAGGAAAAATGAAAAAAAGATTATTAGCTATCGCTATGGCGGCACTTATGGGAATTTCACTTGTAGCTTGTTCATCAGGCTCAAGCAATGCAGGAAAGAGTGAATCTTCACAGCAGACCGAGGAGAGTAAAGACTCGGCGGCAAGTTCTGAAGGTGGAGAGAGCAAGGCTGCGGCAGGTCTTAAAGTAGGTATGGTAACCGATGTAGGCGGTGTTAATGACGGTTCATTCAACCAGTCGGCATGGGAAGGACTTCAAAGAGCACAAAAGGAACTCGGAATAGAAGTAAGATATGTTGAGTCAAAGACAGATGCAGACTATGCTACAAATATTGAAACATTGATTGACGACGATTACGACCTTATCATCTGTATAGGATATCAATTGGCAGATGCACTTAAGACACAGGCTGAGGCAAATCCTGACAAAAAATTTGCTATAGTTGATGATGCTTCAATAGAGCTTGATAATGTGGCATGTCTTATGTTTGAGCAGGCACAGGCATCATATCTTGTAGGATATATTGCAGGTAAGACAACAAAGACAAATACTACAGGTTTTGTTATAGGAATGGCTACAGATGTAATGAATGAGTTCGGATACGGATATCTTGCAGGAGTTAAGGATGCAAATGCGGACGCAAAAATATTACAAAACAATGTAAACAGCTTTGCGGATACAGGTGCAGGAAAGACAGCGGCAAACAACATGGTGGCAAATAATGCGGATGTTATCTTCCATGCGGCAGGCGGTACAGGACTTGGAGTTATTGATGCCGCAAAAGAGGCAGGTATTTGGGCTATCGGTGTAGACTCTGACCAGTCAAAGGTTGCTCCGAAGACAATTCTTACATCAGCTATGAAGAGAGTTGACAATGCCGTATATGATGAGGCAAAGGCTGTACTTGAAGGCAACTATAAGGCAGGTGCAAAGACCTATACATTAGAGGACGGAGGTGTTGATATAGCACCTACAACCGACAATCTTTCAAAAGAACTTCTTGAAGAGGTTGAGGGAGTTAAGGCAAAGATTGTTTCAGGAGAAGTAAAGGTTCCTAATAACAAAGCTGATTTTGAAGCTAAGTACGGTGATATTTACGAATTAGACTAATATCTTTTGATATTTTTTAGGGCAGCTTTTTGCTGCCCCCTTAAATATGACTATGAATTTCGTGGTTATATTTAAGGGTATACCCTTATAGAATGGAGTTATATGAGAGATATTAGCTTAGAAAAGGTAAATGAAATAAGAGAGAGAATGCTTGAGACAGTGAAAACCGCAAGCCTCACTCATGAGCAAAAAGTAGCAACAATGGCAAATCATGCGGATTCACTGCTTGAAGTACTTGAATTGCCGAAAGGACTTGATGAACTGCTTGATGCGGATATAGAAAGTCAGTGTATATGCGATTTATTTGAGGGACATGCTCCTATGAGGCCCAGATATATCATACCTGATTATGAAAAGTTTATGAAAGAAGGAAGTGAGTTTCTTCAATTAGCACCTCCAAAGGATTTATATGAGGCCTTGAACTCACTTTTTATTTTTTATCGTCATGTACCCAGTGTAACCAATTTCCCTGTATATGTGGGGCAGCTGGATGAATTGCTTGAACCCTTTGTACATGATATCGACAGAGATTTAGCTAAGAAGATGATAAAGTTGTTCTTTATAAATATGGACAGAACTATTTTAGATTCATTTTCACATGCAAATATCGGACCGAAGGATACTTTGGCAGGAAGATTGATACTTGAAGTGGAGGCTGAACTTGAACAGGCGGTTCCGAATATCACTCTAAAGTATGATCCTGAGATAACAAGTGATGAGTTTGCGCTTATGGGAATAAATACAGCACTTCACAGTGCAAAACCTTCATTTGCAAATCATAAGATGTTCTCAGGCGAACTTAGTGAAAGATATGTTATTGCAAGCTGCTATAACGGCTTACCTCTTGGTGGAGGAGCATATACACTTGCAAGAATGATTATAAAGAATATAGCAAAAAGAGCTAAGAATATAGAAGATTTCAAGACCAATACTCTGCCTTATGTAATGGATATTATGGCAAGATATATGGATGAAAGAATAAGATTTGAGGTGGAAGAGAGCGGATTCTTTGAAAATAATTTTCTTGCAAAGGAAGGCTTTATAAAAAGAGAGAGATTCTCGGCAATGTTCGGAATGGTGGGACTTGCCGAGGCTGTAAATATTTTACTTGAAAAAGAGGGCATTGAAGGAAGATACGGACATAGTGAAGCTGCGGATAAGCTGGCTGTGGAAATAATGGATATAATAGATGATTTTAATAAAAATCATTTTAATAAATACTGTGAAGTATCAGACTGTCACTTCCTCTTACATGCACAGGTCGGTATCGCAACCGATGTGAATGTATCACCCGGAACAAGAATTCCTATAGGTGAGGAGCCGGAGAATCTTATTGAACATTTAAAGCATTGCAAAAAATTCCACAAGTATTTCCCGTCAGGAACAGGAGATATATTCCCTATAGATCTGACAGTACATAAAAATCATGAATATGTATTGGATATCATAAAGGGAGCTATGAAAGAGGATATCAGATATCTTTCATTCTATTCATCGGATTCGGATGTGATAAGGATTACAGGATATCTTGTAAAAAAATCAGAGATAAATAAGCTTGAAAAGGGACAGAGTGTACTTCAGGACACTACAGCTCTCGGAATGGGTGCAAAGCATAATTGCAAGATACTGGAGAGGAAAGTCCGCTAGTGTTTTGTGCCGATATCAATAAGATAATACCGTTTAGCAGTGTGGACGGACCGGGTAACAGAACAGCAATATTTTTACAGGGCTGTAATTTTAATTGCAGATATTGTCATAATCCGGAAACAAGAAATCATTGTATCAACTGTATGGACTGTGTACCGGGATGCCCGACAAATGCATTAAAAAATAATAATGGTAAAGTAGAGTTTTATCCTGAAAAATGTATAGACTGTGATAATTGTATAAATATTTGCAAATATGGTGCCACCCCCAGGATTGTCAGACTCACTTCAAGGGAAACATTTGAAAAAATATGTGAAAATCTCCCCTTTATAAGGGGAGTCACATTTTCAGGTGGGGAGTGTATGCTGTATCCTGATTTTATGAGAGAGGTGTTTAGCCTGTGCAAGGAAAAAAATCTGGGAACATTGATAGACAGCAATGGAAGTGTGGATTTCAAAAAGCATTTAGGACTTTTAGAAGTTACAGACGGTGTTATGCTTGATATAAAGGCATACGATTTTGATGAACATATAAAGGTCACCGATAAGGGAAATGATATTGTATTAAAAAACGCATTATTTTTGGCAGAGAGAGGGAAATTATTTGAGATAAGAACCGTTATTGTGCCGGAACTGTTTGACTTTAGAAAGACGGTTGATGATATTTCAAGGATATTGTCTCCATATCTTGAGAGGTCAAATATAAGATATAAGCTTATTTCCTACAGAGAAAACGGAGTTAGAAAAGAGTATAGGAATTACAGAATGCCGAATGAAAAAGAGCTGAATGAAGCTAAAGATATAGCGGTAAAAAATGGCTTTAATGATATTGTGCTCATATAGTATGAATGGTATCTGCGGGCTTTATATGATAAAGGAGGGAAAATGGATATAGCTGTCAAAATGCAGGACATAGTCAAAAAGTTTGGCGACTTTGTTGCAAATGACGGCATCAATCTCACAGTGCGAAAGGGAGAAGTTCATGCTATCTTGGGAGAGAACGGTGCCGGAAAATCTACACTTATGAATATTTTATATGGTTTATACCATCCCACATCGGGGAAAATATTTATAGACGGAAAGGAAACCACTATAGGTACTCCGCAAAAAGCGATAGACCTGGGGATAGGTATGGTGCATCAGCATTTTATGCTTATCCCTCCCTTTAGTGTTACCGAGAATATTGTTCTTGGAATGGAGGATACGAAGGGTGTTGTGTTGGATCTTAAAAAGTCCAGAGAAAAGATAGTGGAACTTTCAAAAAGATACGGGCTGTCTGTGGATCCGGATGCAAAGATAGAAGATATCTCGGTAGGTATGCAACAGAGGGTTGAAATTATAAAGGTATTATACAGAGGTGCAAATACCCTGATACTGGATGAGCCTACAGCCTCTTTGACTCCACAAGAGATAGTGGAACTCATGGATATCATAAAAAGTCTTACAAAAGACGGCAAATCCGTAATACTTATAACTCATAAGCTCAAGGAGATAAAGGCATGTGCGGATTCATGCACTATTATAAGGCATGGTAAGTATATAGATACTGTTGATGTAAAGGTTACAAGCGAAAGTGAGCTTGCATCCATGATGGTAGGAAGAGATGTTTCATTCAGCGTAGAGAAAGAAAAAAGAGAACCGGGAGAGGTTGTGCTTGAGGTAAAAGATCTCTGTGCAAAAGACTATCGAAAGGTGGATATATTAAAGTCTTTAAGTATCTCTGTAAGAAGGGGGGAGATAGTAGGTATAGCCGGAGTTGACGGAAACGGACAGTCGGAACTTGTGGAAATACTCACAGGTCTGAAAAAAGCGGATTCGGGAAGTGTAAGCATACTTGGAAAGAACGCCTTTAATGTTACTCCAAGACAGAGTTTTGATATGGGTATTACAAGCATACCCGAAGACAGGCAAAAGCATGGTCTTGTACTGGATTTTTCCGTGGCTGAAAATCTTATTTTACAGAATTTTGAAAAAGAACCTTTCTCAAAGAGCGGAATATTAAATGATAAAAATATAGAAGCTCATGCAAATAAGCTTATAGAAAAGTTTGATATAAGACCTAAGGACAGTGCAAAAAAGTCTGCAAAGACATTATCCGGAGGAAATCAGCAAAAGGTAATCATTGCCAGAGAGGTCACAAATGATTCGGATCTTTTGATTGCGGTAAATCCTACAAGAGGTCTTGATGTAGGTGCAATAGAGTTTGTCCATAAGTATCTTGTGGAGCAAAGAAATAAAAATAAGGCGGTTTTACTGGTATCTTTTGAGTTGGATGAGATTATGAATCTTTCCGACAGAATAGAAGTTATCTTCGACGGACAAATAACCGGAGAGGTGATGGGAGAGTATGCCGATGAGAAGGAACTTGGACTTTTGATGGCGGGAGGAAAAAAGGATGAGTAAGAAAAACAGTATACTTTCAAGCAATGCTTTTTATACTCTTATCTCAATAATAATAGGATTTATTGTAGGTGCATTACTTTTAAGTTTTGCAAAGATAAATCCGATGGTGGCATATAAGCAGTTATTTAACGGAATATTCGGCAAGCCTAAGTTTATGGCATGGTGCTTGATATATGCCGCACCTCTTATATTTACAGGGCTCAGTGTTGCATTTTCATTTAAAACCGGAGTTTTTAATATCGGTGCCGAGGGACAGTTTGTTGTAGGAACACTTACAGCCTGTATAATAGGTATATTGGTAAAAGCACCGGCAATCATTCATATACCCCTATGCTTTATCGGAGCCGCTCTTGCAGGCGGTATTTGGGGTGCAATAGTGGGAATCTTAAAGATTAAAAAAGGTGTAAACGAAGTTTTGTCATATATTATGTTTAACTGGATAGCCTTTTATCTTTCAAATTTTGTTGTAAATCTTACAGTAATACATAAGGAAGGCGGAGGTGAGGCGACTAAGGATATTGCCGATACCGCAAGAATCCTTGCACCCAAGGCTGTTATAGCTGCAACAGGTGCATCCGCAGCCAACTGGGGATTTATACTGGCAATATTATTTGCGATAATTGTGTGGTTTATTATAAACAGAACTACATTGGGATTTAAATTAAGAGCCGTAGGTTTCAGCAACAGTGCGGCGGAATATGCCGGTATTGACACGGGAAAATCCTTCCTTACCGCTATGGCATTTTCAGGAGCACTTGCAGGTATAGGCGGTGCAATACATCTTATGGGTATGAGCGGAAGAATACCACAGTTTGCAGGTCAGGAGGGCTATGGGTTCCAAGGGATTACGGTAGCGCTTATAGCATCATCAAATCCGATTGCCTGCATTTTTGCAGGAATATTTTATGGTGCGATGAAATACGGTGGCGGAAAGCTTTCACTTGTAAATGCACCGTCAGAGGTTGTTGATATTATAATGGGTATCATCATACTGTTTATAGCAATATCAAGTCTTTTTAGAAATTTATTTATAAATCATGGAAAGAAGGGAGCGGTATAATGGAAGTTTTAATAAGGAATACAGGTCTTCTTATAAATGCGATATTGATAGCAACACCGCCTCTTCTTTTGGCAGCACTGGGCTCTTGTTTTTCAGAGCGAAGCGGAGTGGTAAATATCGGTATTGAGGGTATGATGACAATAGGCGCTTTTATAGGTGCCTGTGTAGCATATTTTAGCGGAAACGGCTGGCTTGGATTTTTTGCGGGCGGACTTAGCGGTGCAATACTTGGAGCTGTGCATGCAATTGCCTGTATACAGTTTGGAGCGGACCAGACAATATCGGGTACCGCTATAAACTTTATAGGACCGGGACTTGCGGTCTTTCTTTGTAAGGCGATATTTGACAATTCATCAGACTCACCGGCACTTGATACGGCTGCAAAGCTGCCGAAGATGTTTGAAGGAGTGTTTAAGTCCGGTTCATTCGGATATAATGTTTTTTCCACATACTCGGTTGCATATTTAAGTTTTGTTCTGGTGTTTGTAGTATGGTTTGTATTTTATAAAACAAAGTTCGGAATGCATTTAAGGGCTGTGGGAGAGCATCCGCAAGCCTGTGCCACACTTGGTGTAGATGTTTATTTGACAAGATATATCTGTGTTATACTTTCAGGTTTCCTTGCAGGACTTGGAGGAGCATTTGTTACATTGGCTACAGTAAGCCAGTTTAGACCTGCTGTAATAGTAGGACAGGGATTTATAGCTATTGCGGCTGTAATCTTCGGAAAGTTCAAACCGCAGGGAGCATTTAAGGCATGTCTGCTTTTTGGACTTTGTAATGGTGTAAAAGCACTTCTGGGTGCAGGTAATGCTATATCACCGAACCTGGTTTCAATGATTCCGTATGTAGTAACAATTCTTGCACTGGTACTTGTTGTAGGAAGTACAAGAGTGCCTGCCGCAAATGGTAAGCCTTTCTTAAAGGCTAGATAGGGGGAGTATGTTAGCAACAAAATTATTTGATCACACAATATTAAAGGCGGATGCGACAAAGGAGGATGTAAAAAGAGTATGCGAAGAGGCAATGGCATACAGCTTTTGCTCGGTATGTGTAAATTCTTATTATGTGCCATATGTGGCTGAACTTTTACATGGCAGTGATGTAAAGATATGCACTGTGGTCGGTTTTCCGCTGGGAGCAATGTCTACAAAAGCAAAGGCACTGGAGGCAAAGATTGCCGTACTGGACGGTGCCGATGAGATAGATATGGTTATAAATATCGGAGCATTAAAGGATAAGGATTATGATGTCGTACTGGAAGATATCAAGGCTGTAAAAGAAGCCTGTGGTAATGTTTTGCTAAAGGTTATAATCGAAACCTGTCTTTTGACTGAGGAAGAGAAGGTGAAGGCATGTGAACTTTCAAAAGAAGCCAATGCCGATTTTGTAAAGACTTCTACAGGATTTTCTACTGCAGGGGCAAAGGTGGAAGATGTTAAGCTTATGAGAGAAACCGTAGGCAAGGATATGGGAGTAAAGGCAAGCGGAGGAATCCATGATAAGGAGTTTGCAAATGCTTTGGTTGAGGCGGGTGCAAGCAGACTTGGAACCAGTGCTACTATAAAGATAGTGGAATCCGCCTTTTATGATGTTTAATATTGGATAGTTTATGAATAGAGAAGATATTATAAAATTACCGAAACTTGATTTGCATTGCCATCTTGACGGTTCTTTGTCAAAGGTATTCCTGGAGAAAACTTTGGGAAGGAACTTTACCATGGAGGAACTTTCCGTAAGCATGGACTGCAACAGTCTGGTGGAGTATCTTAAAAAATTTGATATTCCGCTTGAAGCTATGAATACTCAAAAAAACATTAAAGCGGCAACTGTTGAGGTTATGAAATCTGCATCAGATGAAGGTGTAAAATATATAGAAATAAGATTTGCACCGCTTTTATCCGTTTCAAATTCTATGAGTACAAAAGCCGTAATTGAAGCTGTAATAGCAGGAATCCAAGAAGGAAGTGAGCTTTTTAATATACATGGTAATGCAATCTGCTGTGCTATGACACATCAGCCGATTGAAGATAGTAAGTCCATGTTTAAAATTGCAAGAGAATATTATGGCAGCGGAGTTGCAGGACTTGATTTGGCAGGAGATGAGGCAAATCATCCTATAGGAGAGTTTAAGGAACTTTTCGAATTTGCAAGGGATTTGGGTATGAATTTTACTATTCATGCAGGTGAGGCAGGACCAAAGTCAAATATTAAGGGTGCCATAGACTATGGTGCAAAAAGAATCGGACATGGTATTGCTATGAGAAATGATGAAGAGCTTTTGAAACTTGCAAAAGATAAAGGTATAGGTATTGAGATGTGCCCGATAAGTAATTATCAGACCAAGGCGGTTTTAAAGGAGCAGACTTATCCATATGCCGACTATATAAGGAGAGGAATACTTGCCACTATCAATACGGATAACAGACTGGTAAGCAATACAAGCATTACAAATGAGATATTGTTTTTACAGAAAAAATCAATGATAGATGACAGAGATATTCTTCAAGGAATCAAAAATGCCATAGAGGTATCTTTTGCAAGTGATGATATTAAAAATATGCTTTGGAAAGAATTATAATTTTTTTCATGATTTAAGTATTATCAGTTGAAGGGTTTTATTTATGAAAAAATATAAAAGAGTTTTTGTTGTTGTATTGGATTCTTTAGGTATAGGTGCAATGCCTGATGCCGAAAGGTTTGGAGATGCCGGTACAGACACCTTTGGAAATATAGTAAAAAGCTATGGAAAACTGAATATACCGAACTTAAAAAAGCTTGGAATGTACAATCTTCATCCTGTAGACGGGGAAAGCGGAGTTGATAAACCGCTTGGAAGATTTTGCAAAATGGAAGAGATGAGTAACGGTAAGGATACTATGACCGGTCATTGGGAGATGATGGGGCTTAGAATTGACAAACCTTTCCAAACATTTACTGATACAGGTTTTCCAAAGGAGCTTATTGATGAACTGGAAAAAAGATGCGGCAAAAAGGTAATAGGAAATAAGTCCGCATCGGGAACCGAGATACTTGAAGAGCTTGCCGAAGAGGAAATAAATACAGGGGCAATGATTGTATATACTTCTGCCGATTCTGTATTGCAAATTTGCGGAAATGAAGAGACCTTTGATTTGCAAAATCTGTACAGATGTTGTGAAATAGCAAGAGAGCTTACAATGAAGGATGAGTGGAAGGTCGGAAGAGTTATTGCAAGACCTTATGTAGGTAAGAAAAAGGGTGAGTTTAAAAGAACTTCCAACAGACATGATTATGCACTTAAGCCATTTGGAAAAACAGCTCTCAATGTATTAAAAGATAATGGGTTTGATGTTATTTCTATCGGAAAGATAAATGATATATTTGTCGGAGAAGGAATAACAAAGGCATATCATTCAGATTCCAGCGTACATGGCATGGAACAGACTATTGATATGTTAAATGAAGATTTTACAGGTCTTTGTTTTACAAATCTTGTGGATTTTGATGCACTTTGGGGACATAGAAGAGATCCTATAGGCTATGCAAAGGAAATAGAGAAATTTGATATAAAGCTGGGTGAGTTTATGGAAAAGATGAATGAGGATGATTTAATTATACTCACCGCAGACCATGGAAATGATCCTACTCATACGGGAACGGATCATACCAGAGAAGCTGTTTTCTTTATGTCATATTCAAAGAAATTTGATGGCGGAAAATTACTTGATACAACCGATACTTTTGCAGTAATAGGTGCAAGTATAGTAGATAACTTTGGTTTAAAGATGCCTGAAAATACTATAGGTTACAGTATTTTAAGCAGCATCTAGGAGTTTTTAAAAGGAGTTTATATGAATCCGATTTATGAAAAGGTAAAAAAAAGTTATGATTACATAAGGACTGTTACGGATTTCACCCCTGAGGTCGCTTTGGTACTTGGCTCAGGACTTGGTGAGTTTGCAAAGCATATGGAAGTGGAATGTGAGATACCTTATTCAAATATCGAGGGTTTCCCCGTATCAACTGTAGCAGGACATGACGGAAAGTTTTTATTCGGCACTGTTGAGGGTGTAAAAACCGTTATAATGAAGGGAAGAGTTCACTACTATGAAGGATACCATGTTACGGATGTTGTACTTCCTACAAGACTTATGATAATGCTCGGAGCAAAAAAACTTATACTTACCAATGCGGCAGGAGCTGTAAATACCTCATATAAACCCGGTGATTTAATGCTCATTACCGATCATATATCCACCATAGTACCTTCGCCGCTTATAGGTGAAAATATAAGTGAATTCGGGACAAGATTCCCTGATATGAGCAATGTATATTCAAAAAGACTTCAAGATGTGGTAAGAAAGTCGGCTGATGAAGCAGGAGTTACTTTAAGAGAGGGTGTATATATGCAGTTTAGCGGCCCTGCTTATGAAACACCTGCCGAGGTGAAGCTTGCAAGACTGCTCGGTGCGGATGCGGTGGGTATGTCCACAGCGATAGAGGCTGTAGCCGCCAATCATATGGGAGTTGAAATCTGCGGTATTTCATGCTTTACAAATATGGCTGCAGGGATACTTGACCGTCCGCTCAGTCATGAAGAGGTTTCAGAGGCGGCAAATAAGGTTTCTCATATATTTGAGGGATTGGTAAAGAGTATTATAAAGAATATATAATAATGAGGGGGCTTTTGCCTCCTTTTTAATAATATAATTCTACGTAAGTGAATATAATTTTCAGATTTAAACCCTTGTTTTTTTATTAAATTCATTATAAAATAGCTTAAGATTGTTTTGTATTTAACAATATTGGTGGCACTATATTGTGTACTTAAATATGGTGCCTGGATGGTCAAAATTTACTTTGATTATCGAATCTTATTAATTATACGGAGGTTTGTATATGGCTCAAATAGGAGTTTCTGCTATGAAACGAATTGAAGATTTGCTAGATACCGGAAGTTTTGTGGAGATTGGCTCATATATAAGTTCAAGAAACACAGATTTTAATCTATCGGGCAAGGATACTCCAAAAGACGGTGTATTAACAGGTTATGGTACGATTAATGACAGTCTGGTATATGTATATAGTCAAGACCCTTCAGTACTTGGCGGATCTATAGGAGAGATGCATGCTAAAAAAATCGTTGCATTATATGATATGGCAATGAAAATGGGTGCACCTGTTATAGGTCTTATCGACTGTGCCGGTTTGAGACTTGAAGAGTCTTTTGATGCATTGGATGCCTTTGGAAAAATATATTTGGCACAGACCAAAGCGAGTGGTGTGATACCGCAGATACAGGCGGTGTTCGGACTTAGCGGAGGTGGAATGGCAATAAGCAACGGACTTAGTGATTTTGTGTTTATGGAGAAGGACAGTGCAAAAGTATTTGTGAATTCACCTAATGCCATTGCAGGAAATTCGCAGGATAAAAATGATTATTCCTCTGCCAAATTCCAGGCTGAGGAGACAGGATTGGCTGATTTTATAGGAACTGAATCAGAGATTATTACAGGTGTAAGAGAGCTTATTTCTTTACTTCCTGCAAATAATGAAGATGATATGTCATATATTGAATGCAATGATGATTTAAACAGAACTACAGCCGAACTTGACGGAAGAATAAAGGATCCTGCACTTGCTCTTGCTACAATTTCCGACAGCGGATATGTACTTGAAGTAAAAAAAGACTTCGCAAGGGAGATGTTTACAGGATTTATCAGATTGAACGGTAATACTGTAGGAGCTATAGCCAACAGAAGTCTTTTATATGATGAAAATGGAGAGATTGTACAGGAGTTTGAGAATGTATTATCTCATCAGGGAAGTGACAAGGCGGCAGAGTTTGTTGTATTTTGTGATGCATTCAATATCCCTGTTTTAACAATTGTGGATGTAAAGGGATATAGAGCTACAAAATGCAGTGAAAGAAGGATGCCCAAAAACGGAGCAAAGCTTACATACGCATTTGCAAATGCAACAGTTCCAAAGGTAAGCCTCATAGTTGGAGATGCTTTGGGCAGTGCGGCACTTTCAATGAATTCAAAATCAACAGGTGCTGATATAGTGTTTGCATGGGAAAGTGCAAAAGTCGGCATGATGAATGCAAGTGAAGCCGTAAAAATAATATACTCTAAAGAAATTGATTCAAGTGATGATATAAAGGCTACTCTTGAGGAGAAGACAAGAGAGTATGAGAATTTACAAAATTCAGTGATATATGCCGCAAGAAGAGGATATGTGGATGATATTATCACAGTAGCTGACACAAGAAAAAGATTATTGGCTGCCTTTGAGATGCTTTTTACAAAGAAAGAAGAAAATCCATATAAAAAACATGGATCAATTTAGAGGTGGATCATGAAAAATAGAATAAAGTATTTAATTTTCAGTCTGCTTATAGTCGTTATTATGGCACTTTGTGCCTGTGGAAAAAAGGTTCCGGAAGATATTTCAACTAACTTGACCTCAGAATCCAAGAAATTTATTATGGGGCTTTATAGCAAAAGCGATAGTGAATTGTACAATGAAATCGCAGCATTTGATCAAAACGGTCAAGCTGTTTATGCCGAAGGATATAGGAACTTTATAGAAACAAGAGAGCAGCTGGGAGGTTTGTTAAATATTAAGGACATAAAAGTATCATATTCAGATGGTAATTATGTTGTTAAGGCGGCTTACTCTGCAGAGCTAGGCAATGGAGAGATGACATTAGGATTAAAAGAAGACGCTAAAGAAATGGTTATATTGTCTTTTACACCTAAATATTCTTTGGCTGAAAAAATGGGCAAAGCCGCATTAAATACCGTTCTTGGAATGGGAACAGTGTTTATAATACTGATTTTTATATCATTTTTGATAAGCTTGTTTAAATATATAAGTATATTTGAAAATAAAATAAAGGTTAAGCAAACACCGGTAATTGAAACTAAAGAAAATAATACAGTTAGCGAGCCGGAGAATCTCGAAGATGATTTGGAGCTGGTGGCTGTTATTACAGCAGCTATAGCGGAGTTTAGTAATACAGATGCATCAAACTTAATTGTTCGTTCAATAAAGAGAGTTAAAAGATAATGGAGGGTAAAATGAAAAATTATACTATTACGGTAAATGGTAAATCATATGAGGTTTCTGTGGAGGAAAAAGGAGGAGTTTCTACTCCTGCAGCTGCGGTAGTTGCAACACCTGCAGCACCTGTCTCTAAACCTACAGCGCCTGTGGCAGCGGGAGGCGAGGGCAGAGTAAAGGTGGTTGCACCGATGAGCGGAAAAATTCTCGGTATCAAGGTAAGTCCTAATCAAGCCGTTAAAAAGGGAGAGGTAGTGGCTGTACTTGAGGCAATGAAGATGGAAAATGATATAGTTGCCACAGAAGACGGTACAATTGCAAGTATAAATGTAAATGTTGGAGACAGTGTTGAAACTAATCAAACTCTTGTAACAATCAACTAATATCCGGAGGGAGAAAAAATGGATTATATATTAAATACATTATCCAATTTGATTGCTCAGACCGCATTTTTAAATCTTACCTTCGGTAATCTGGTAATGATTTTTGTTGCCTTTATATTTCTTTATCTGGCAATAAAAAAAGGATTTGAACCGCTTTTGCTGGTACCTATCGCCTTTGGTATGTTACTTGTAAATATCTATCCTGATATAATGCTTAGACCTGAGAATTCTGCAAATGGTGTAGGAGGTTTGCTTCACTATTTCTATGTATTGGATGAATGGAGTATATTGCCATCACTTATATTCATGGGTGTAGGAGCACAGACGGATTTCGGCCCGCTTATTGCAAACCCTAAATCATTCCTGCTTGGTGCAGCGGCACAGTTTGGAATCTATGCGGCTTATTTTATAGCAATCCTTATGGGCTTTAATGATAAGGCGGCAGCGGCTATATCAATTATAGGAGGTGCTGACGGTCCTACTTCAATATTCCTTGCGGGAAAACTTGGACAGACCGAATACCTTGGACCTATAGCGGTAGCGGCATATTCATATATGGCTTTGGTTCCTATTATACAGCCGCCTATTATGAAATTCTTTACAACAGATGAGGAAAAGAGGATAAAGATGGAGCAGCTTCGTCCTGTATCACAGCTTGAGAAGATTCTTTTCCCTATAATAGTTACAGTAGTGGTATGTCTTATACTTCCTACAACAGCTCCGTTAGTGGGTATGCTGATGCTTGGAAACCTCTTTAAAGAGAGCGGTGTTGTAAAGCAGCTTACAGAAACTGCTGCAAATGCAATGATGTATATTGTTGTTATCTTGCTTGGAACCAGTGTCGGTGCAACTACAAGTGCGGAAGCATTCCTTAAAGTTACAACTTTAAAGATTGTTGCACTCGGTCTTATAGCTTTTGCCTTCGGCACATGGGCAGGTGTAATATTCGGTAAGATAATGTGCAAGGTTACGGGCGGTAAAGTAAATCCGCTTATCGGTTCGGCAGGAGTTTCTGCGGTGCCGATGGCAGCCAGAGTTTCACAAAAGGTCGGTGCGGAGTATGATCCTACAAACTTCCTATTGATGCATGCCATGGGACCTAATGTGGCAGGTGTTATTGGTACAGCTGTAGCTGCCGGAACATTTATGGCAATATTCGGAATAGTATAAGGAGGGATTATGGCAGATATTAAGAAAAAGCCTGTTCAAATAGTTGAGACTGTGCTTCGTGATGCACATCAGTCTTTAGTAGCAACAAGAATGACTACAGAACAGATGCTTCCTATCATAGATAAAATGGATAAAGTGGGTTATAGAGCTGTGGAATGTTGGGGAGGTGCTACATTTGATGCATCGCTTAGATTCTTACATGAAGATCCATGGGAAAGACTAAGGAAGTTTAAGGACGGTTTTAAGAATACAAAGCTTCAAATGCTTTTTAGAGGACAGAATATATTAGGTTATAATCATTATGCAGATGATGTTGTAGAATATTTTGTTCAAAAATCAGTGGCAAACGGTATTGATATTATTCGTATTTTTGATGCATTAAATGATATCAGAAACTTAAAGACAGCTGTAAATGCGGCAAATAAAGAAAAAAATGCCGAAGTTCAAATAGCACTTTGCTATACCTTGGGCGATGCTTATACACTTGATTACTGGAAAGATATAGCAAAAAGAATTGAGGACATGGGTGCGGACTCACTTTGTGTAAAGGATATGGCAGGACTTTTGACACCGTATGCTGCTGAGGAACTTATAGGAAGTCTTAAGGCATCTACAAAGTTACCTATAGAGCTCCATACACATTATACAGCCGGTGTGGCATCTATGACACTTTTAAAGGCTGTAGAGTCGGGCTGTGATATTATTGATACAGCTATTTCACCTCTTGCACTCGGAACTTCACAACCTGCAACGGAAGTAATGGTTGAGACATTTAGAGGAACACCTTATGATACAGGTCTTGATATCAATTTATTATCTGAGATAGCTGATTATTTCCAGCCTATCAGAGAAGGTTTCTTAAAGAGCGGACTCTTAAATCCGAAGGTTCTCGGTGTAAATATAAATACTTTAAAATATCAGGTTCCGGGAGGTATGCTTTCAAATCTTATCAATCAGCTTAAAGAAGCCGGCAAAGAGGATAAGTACAGAGAGGTTTTGGAGGAGATTCCAAGAGTAAGAAAAGACTTCGGAGAGCCGCCTCTTGTTACACCTTCATCACAGATAGTTGGTACACAGGCTGTTATGAATGTTCTTTCAGGTGAGAGATATAAGCTGGTTCCAAAGGAATCAAAGAAGATAATGCTTGGAGAATTCGGACAGACCATCAAGCCTTTCAATAAGGAAGTACAAAAGAAGATAATAGGTGATGAAAAGCCTATTACCTGTAGACCGGCAGACCTTATTCCGCCACAGCTTCCTGAGTTTGAAAAGCAGGTTGCAAAATGGAAGGAACAGGATGAGGATGTGCTTACCTATGCACTTTTCCCAAAGGTTGCAGAGGAGTTCTTTGAGTACAGAGCTGCACAAAAGACCAAGGTTGATATGACTAAGGCGGATAAAAATGCAGGAGCTTATCCTGTATAAATAAAGTATGTATTCAAAAAATCCCTTACTTAATGTAGGGGATTTTTATGTAAGAGAAAATGAGAGAAATAAAGAGAAAAGTTTTAAATCAGTTTAGCAGTGCCAGAATTATTTTGTTTGGATTTATAATTATGATTTTTGTAGGGGCAAGTATTCTCAGTTTGCCTATTTCATCAAGAAGCAGGGAATTTACACCATTTATAGATGCCTTATTTACCGCCACCAGTGCAAGCTGTGTTACCGGACTTATAGTGTATGATACAGCTACACACTGGTCAGTATTTGGGAAAATTATAATAATAGCTATGATACAATGTGGCGGACTCGGAGTGGTTACCATGATAACTGTATTCACTCAAGTAGCAGGTAAAAAAATCGGTCTCAGAGACAGAGCAACATTACAAAGTGCCCTGTCGGCACCACAAATAGGAGGTATTGTAAAACTTACAAGTTTTATATTTAAGGGAACTGTCATTATAGAAATGATCGGTGCAATTCTTATGTTTCCAAGTTTTATGAAAGATTTTGGTGTAACAAAGGGAATCTACTATTCAATATTTCATTCCATATCTGCATTTTGTAATGCAGGATTTGATCTAATGGGAGATGTGAGTAAATTTTCATCTTTGACAAAATACCAATCGGATATAATGATAAATATGAGTATAATGTTGTTGATACTTATAGGCGGTTTGGGATTTCTAATATGGAAGGATATACTAAATTACAAGTTTGGTATAAAAAGATATTCCACTCAAACAAAGATAATATTGGCTATGAGTGTAGTTTTAGTGATATTTCCGTCTGTTTTATTTTTCTTTACAGAGTTTAGCGGCTTGGATATTAAAACAAGAATACTTTCAAGTTTATTTCAGGCGGTCACACCAAGAACGGCGGGATTTAATACAACTGATTACACGAAGTTTAGTGACAATGGTATAGCAATTACTATTATATTGATGTTGATAGGTGGTGGCTCAGGTTCAACTGCCGGCGGTATCAAGATGAGTACAATATTTATCTTAGTTGCTACAATGTGTTCCGTTTTAAAACAGGATAAAGAAGTGGCGGTATTTAAGAAAAGAATTGAGCCGGATATAATAAAAAATGCCGTTGCGGTTTTTGTCATGGATGTTGTCTTATTTGTAGCCGGATCAATGATTATAAGCGGGATAGAAGGATTTTCATTAAAAGACACAATGTTTGAGTGTGCATCCGCAGTCGCAACAGTCGGATTGACTATGGGTATCACTCCACATCTTGGAATTATTTCAAAGGTATTGTTGATTTGCATGATGTATATCGGAAGAGTAGGCGGTATAACGCTTATTTTTGCAGCAGTTACTCCAAAGAATAACGGAAATGCAAGATATCCAAAGGATCAGGTAGCAGTCGGATAAATTTGATATGAGGTGAATTATGAAGAGTTTTTTGGTAATAGGAGTAGGACGTTTCGGGCGTCATTTATGTAAAAAATTATTTGAACTGGGATATGATGTAATGGCTGTTGACAGAAATGAAGACTGTATAGAGCAGGTATTACCATATACTTTAAATTCAATGATTGGTGACAGCACAAAGAGTGAATTTATAAAATCAATCGGAGTTAGCAATTTCGACACTTGCTTTGTGACAATAGGTGATGATTTTCAAACTTCACTTGAAACAACTTCACTGCTTAGCGAGTGTGGAGCAAAATATGTGGTATCCAGAGCATCCAGAGATACACAAGCAAAGTTTTTACTTAGAAACGGCGCAAATGATGTGGTTTATCCTGAAAGGCAGCTGGCTGAATGGACTGCAATAAGGTTCAGTTCAAATAATATTTCAAATTATATAGAGTTACCCGGTGAAAATTCTATATTTGAATGCAAGGTGCCTAAAAACTGGGAAGAGAAAACCGTATTGGAGCTTGATATAAGGAAAAAATATAAAGTTAATATTATGGCAATAAAAAAAGGTGATAATTGGTATATGACTATTACTCCACAGATAAAGTTTGAAAAGGATCAGGATATACTGGTTTATGGGGCAAATAAATATCTGGAAAAGTTTCTGAATTTTGATGCCAGCAATTTTACAACAGGAGAGGAAGATGATGAAGACTAATAATATGTCTATAAGAACTGTAAGACCGGAGGATGCCAAAAATCTTCTTGATATATATGCATATTATGTGGAGGAAACTGCAATATCATTTGAAACGGAGGTTCCAAGTGTGGAAGAGTTTAAAATCAGAATAGAAGAAATATTAAAAAGCTATCCATATATTGTTGCCTGTGATAATGATGAGCTTCTCGGATATGCATATCTTCATCCTTTTGTGGGAAGAAAGGCATATGAGTTAAGTGCAGAGACTACTATATATTTAAATCCGGTAAAAAAGAAAATGGGAATAGGCAAAAAATTATATTCAGTTTTGGAAGATATAGCGAAGGCACAGAATATAACAAATCTGTATTCATGTATAGGATATGTGGATGTTGAGGATGAGTATTTAAATAATAACAGTGTGGAGTTTCATGAACATATGGGTTATAGAATGGTTGGAAAGTTTGAAAACTGCGGACATAAATTCGGCAGATGGTATCATATGGTATGGATGGAGAAGATAATAGGGGAACATAAAGAAATCCATAAGTTTATAAGCTTTAAAGATATAGATAAAGACAGATTTTATATTGGAGATTAGAGGTTGTACAGTTTTCTTGCCGTTTGGACTTTATATTTTTATTAAAAGTTCAAATGGCAATTTTTTTAATTCTATTATGTAAAACATTAATTTTCATTGACAAAAATATGTGAATATGATTAAATAAATTTAGAAATAATATTCCGAAAAATAAAATATTTTATGAAATAATATTTTATTTTATGAACTGACAGGAGTTTTTATGAGAGAAGAAGATTATCAGGTTTCATTTGAAATAATTGCTACAGCAGGAGACAGCAAGGGCTATTCAATGGATGCAATCTGTGATGCCAAAAAGGGAGATTTTGAATCTGCACAGGAGAAATTAAAAGAGGCAAATAAAGGACTTTTAAAAGCGCATGAACTTCAAACTGATATGATTTCACAGGAAGCAGGTGGAGATTCGGTTCCTGTAAATATAATCCTTGTTCATTCACAGGATCATTTGACAATGGCTAATGTAGCACTTGAGTTGGCTGAGGAGATGATTTTACTTTATAAAACAATTGATGATTTAAAGACTGAGATAGAGGAAATAAAAAAGAAAATATAAATATTCGGATATGGGGATTTTCCATAAATTTTGGAGGTACACCTTGGATATAGTATTGCGAATCAAGGAGGAATATTCAAAGCTGACAAAGTCAGAGCAAAGAGTGGCGGACTATTTTATAACCAATTATAAAGAGGCTATAAATGAAAGTACACAATCCATTGCTCTTATAACAAATACTTCTCCGGCTACGGTTATCAGATTTGTAAAAACAATGAAGTTTGAGGGGATTCAACAGCTGAAACTGGCATTGGCGGCGGATATAGATTCGGACAGGAAGTATATTTGTGATGAAATCATTCATCAAAAAGACGGGCTTGAAGAAATTATTGAAAAAAATAAAAGAAATATTGTAAACAGTATTGAAAAGTTGTATGCACTGATGGATATGGATTTGATGAAACAAGCAATAGATGCCATAGACAGTGCGAGAAAGATATATTTATTCGGCGTAGGTGCCAGCGGTATAGTTTGTTATGATATCAATTACAAGCTTTCAAGAATCGGAAAGGATGTTGTATTTAACAATGATATTCATCTACAGCTTGTAAACTTGAACTTTATAAAAAAAGAGGACACCTGCGTATGTATAAGCTATAGCGGTAATACAAGAGAAACGGTACTTGTTGCCGAGATTGCAAAAAAAGCCGGTGCAAAGACTGTAGGTATTTGTTGTTACGGTAAAAATGAACTTTCAAATATCTGTGATATAACACTTCGTGTACCTCAGGATGAGAGGGAACTCAGACTTGGAGCTATTTCAAGTCGTAATACCACACTTACACTTCTTGATATGATTTATCTGGCTATAACACATAGACATTATCCGGATGTATTGCAGGATATTGAATCCACAAGAGATTTGATTAAGAAACTTAGAGATTGATTTTATAAAAGGAAGTAATAAAATGAGAATGCTTTGGGGAGGTGCAAGTGCCTCAAGCCAATATGAAGGCGGATTTGAACTTTTTAATAAGGGAATGGATACACAGGACTGCAGAAGATATATAAAGAGAACCGACAATGCCACTACATCCACAAGACTTTTAACAAAATACGATATAGAAAGAGCAAAGCATCCTGTTTCGGGAGATTTTTTTCCGGGAAGAAAGGGGAGTGAAGGGCTCTTACATATAGATGAGGATATAGAGTATTTAGCTGAACTGGGAATAGATGTTTACAGAATCTCTATTGCATGGTCGAGAATATTTCCTACAGGAGAAGAAGATACTCCGAATGAGGATGCATTGAATATGTATGAAGACATTATAAAAAAGCTTAGTTCAAAGGGTATAAAGATATATCTTAGTCTTACACATTATGCGCTTCCGCTGGCATTAGTCGAAAAATACGGTGGATGGAAGAACAGAAAGCTGGTGGATTTATATGTAAAATATGCAAAGGTAATATTTGACAGATTGGGAAAATATCTTGACTTTGTAGTACCGTTTAATGAAATAAACACGGGTTTTTTCAGTCCTTTTAACGGACTTGGACTACTTAGAGATGAGAATATAAAGGGCAGCGGATATGATTTAAATGATATATTTGCCGGACTTCATAATCAGTTTATAGCATCCGCAAAGGTGATAGAACTTGGGAAAAAGATGTTAAAAGCAAGTTTTGGATGTATGGCTGCCTGCTTTTGCTATTATGGCTATTCCTGTAATCCTATGGATCAGCTAAAGGCATTGCAGTATGAGCAGGTAAATCAATGGTTTTTTACAGATGTACTTGCAGGCGGTGAGTATCCTTACTATATGAGAAAGTATTTCAGGGATAATAATATAAATGTGGAATTTTTGCCGTGGGATGAAAAACTTTTAAAAGATAATACGGCGGATTTTGTAGGATTTTCATATTATCAGTCAAATGTATGTGCATCCACAGAGATGGAAAAGACTGCCGGAAACTTGGTTGTAAGTACAAAGAATCCTTATTTAAAGGCGAATGAATGGGGATGGCAGATAGATCCGGTAGGTATAAGAATCTCTATGAATAAGATTTATGACAGATATAAAAAACCTGTAATGATTACGGAGAACAGCTTCGGATATAATGATGTGCTGCTTGAAGGAAATATTATAAATGATGATTACAGGATTCAGTATTTAAAAGACCATTTTGAGCAGATAAAACTTGCAATAGATGACGGAGTCGAATGTCTGGCATATCTTTTATGGGGCATTGTGGATATAGTGTCAGCCGGTTCATTGGAGATGACAAAAAGATATGGTGTGGTATATGTAGATGCCGACAATCTTGGAAACGGCACATATAAAAGATATAAAAAGAAAAGTTTTAAATTCTACAAGGAATTTATAGCAAAGGAGAGGGAAAGTGTTAAGTCTTGAAAGTTTGGATACGGAAAAAAGAAATATTAACACGATGAATCTGGATGAACTTTCCACTGTAGAAATTATTGCGAAAATAAATCAAGAGGATAAAAAGATTGCGGACTGTGTGGAACCTGCTATAGCCGAGATTGGAAAGGCAACAGATTTTGCGGTCGGCAGTATAAAATCCGGAGGCAGGCTTATATATATGGGTGCAGGAACATCAGGAAGACTTGGGATACTTGATGCGAGCGAATGTCCTCCGACATACGGCGTACCTTTTGATATGGTTATCGGAATTATAGCAGGAGGAGATAAAGCTATCAGAAAGGCTGTTGAGGGTGCTGAAGATTCCAAGGAACTTGCGGTAAAAGATTTAAAAAAGATAGGCTTTAATGAAAAAGATACCTTAGTAGGACTTGCAGCAAGCGGAAGAACGCCTTATGTGATAGGCGGACTTGAATATGCAAGAAGTATAGGCGCAAAAACTGCAGCAATAAGCTGTGTTCAGGGAGCAAAAATATCCGATATGGCAGATGCAAAGATAGAGGTGATAGTAGGTGCCGAAGCGGTAACCGGTTCTACCAGAATGAAGGCGGGGACAGCACAAAAGATGGTGCTAAATATGATTTCCACTACCGCAATGGTGAAAATAGGTAAAGTTTATCAAAATCTTATGGTTGATGTAGCTACAACAAATGAAAAGCTGAAAGTCAGGGCATTAAATATTGTAAGCGAGGCTACAGGTATAGAGAAAGAAAGTTCAAAAAAACTTTTAGAGGATTCGGGATATGATGTCAAAGTGGCAATAGTTATGGGGCTGGCATCCGTAGACGCCTCTAAAGCAAGAAAGACACTTGAGAAAAATGATTTAAATGTCAGTGCCACAATAAAGAATTTGCTGATGCTTAATAAATAAAGTGCATATTTTGAACTTTACAATACAGGGTATAGTTATCCTAGATTATTCATGGCAACATCATGAACGTGGCTGAAAGCCATATAATTACTATATTTTAACAAAATATTGCTTTCACCTAGTAAGTGAATAAAAAAAGAGCGTCCATTTGTGGTAAAATTAAGGTGCTAAAACTCAATATAATCACACAAAGGAGCCCTTTATGAGTATTGTAAACACCTTATCACTTGAAAGCAATAGAAAAATTAAAATTAATTTCGATGGAGGAGATTTATCCTCCGATGCAGGCTTACTTCTTATAAAAGAATTCGTAAGTAAACTTGGCATTGACAAACTTTTCTGTAAATCATTTAAGACCAATGATTCTGCATTATTCCGTTATCACACTGATAAAGAAAACCTTCTTCAGATGATATATATGATCATTGCAGGCTATTTTGAAGATGATTCTTCAGATGAACTTACAAATGATCCTGTGTTTAAAGCAGTGCTGAATAAAGACACTTTAGCATCGCAGCCAACTATTTCACGATTTCATAATCGAATGGATGAGGACTCACTGAATCAGTTCCTTTCTATGAACCGGATCCTTCGAAAGAAAGTTTATAGTATTCAGATGCCTGAAGCTATCATTTTAGATCTGGACTCAACACTTCTTAATGCCTATGGCAAACAGGAAGGCAGAGCATTTAACTTCCACTATCAAAGTAACGGTTACCATCCACTTGTTTGCTATGATGGACTCACAGGAGATTTGATTAAAATTCAGCTTCGTGATGGGACTCAGTATTCAAGCACAGGTGTTGTGGAATTTCTTCAGCCTATACTTGATGAATATCTTAAAGATTTTCCGGAAATTAAACTTCTCCTTCGTGGAGATAGTGGCTTTGCAACACCGGGTTTGTATAAACAGTGTGAAGAAAACGGTACCGGCTATGTAATTCGTTTGAAAGAAAATGCTATACTTCGTGATAAGGTATCATATCTTGTAGATGAACTTGATGAAATCACAAAAAACAACAAAGTAGATTATGCTGTAGTTTATGGTGAATTCATGTATCAGGCAGGTCCTTGGCATTATGAAAGACGTGTTGTCTGTAAAGTTGAAAAACCTGAAAACCAAATGACTTACATGTATACATTCATTGTTACAAATATGGAGTCATCCCCTGAATATCTTATCAAGTTCTATTGCAAAAGAGGCTTGATGGAAAACTTCATAAAGGAAAGTAAAACAGGTTTTGACTTTGCTTCTGTCAGCAGTCATACAAGAATTGTAAATGCCAACAGACTCCAAATACATGCACTTGCTTATAACATATTTAATTGGTTTAGACGATTAGCATTATCTGCAAATATGAGAAAACAACGAATTGATACTGTTCGTCTAAAACTGCTAAAGATTGCTGCAAAAGTAATTCGTTCAGCAAGGTATATAACATTCAAGCTGTGTAGCAGTTGCCCATATAAGGATGAGTTCTATGAGACTATATCAAATATTAGCAAGCTATATGTACAACTCGAATAGCAACTAATAACGAACCTTGAGAGCTTAATAACTACTCAAAAACTCTACCTAGGGGGAAGTCTGCCCATTTTTAGATGTATTAATTCAGTTATAGCGTCATTGGTCAAGTTTAAAGATTTATAGCACGGTAATTAACTAAAATATTGTACCGTGAATAATTCAGGGTTATTTTTAAAATTGAAATAATATTTAGAAAGAAGGTAATGTATGAAGGTATTATTTGTTTGTTCAGGCGGAATGTCATCAACCATTGCTGTTAATGCCTTAAAAAAGGAGGCTGAGAAGCATGGCGAAAGTATTGAGGTTCTTGCAATAGGAACTCAGGCTGTTGATGATGAGGTAAAAAACGGTTGGAACTGTGTTATGGTAGCGCCACAGATTCGCCATAGATTTGAAAATATCAAGGCTGCGGCAGATGCACAAAATATTCCATGTGCATTGATTGAACCCATGGCTTATTCACCTCTAGGTGGACCGAAGCTTTACACACAGATGAAAGGATTAACAGGAGGTAAGTAAAATGTTTGACAAGATGGCTACTTTTTTAGACAAGAATCTAAGTACACCTATGGCTAAGCTCAGCGAACAAAGACATTTAAGGGCTGTAAGAGACGGTATTATTGCGACTTTGCCTATAGTAATAGTGAGTTCTTTGTTCCTTGTAATCGCATTCCTGCCGAATCAAATGCCTGCAAGCTGGGGAATTGCACAGTTTATAAAAGCAAATGTAGGTAGAATACTACTTCCATATCGTATGGCAATGTATATTATGACATTGTATGCAGTATTTGGAATAGGGTTCTCACTTGCAAAAAGTTATGATTTGGACGGACTCTCGGGAGCTATTCTTTCAGAATTGGCATTTCTTTTGACAGTAGTACCTGTATCGCTCCCGGAGGCAAGTGAGGAGATTAAAAATCTTGCTGCAAGCAATCAGGCTTTGGCTGACTATCTTAAGGCTATACCGAGCGGATGGCATCTGGGAATGTCATATATAGGTTCTGACGGAATGTTTGTAGGTATTCTTACAGCCTTTTTTGCGGTAGAGATCTATAGATTTACACAGAAATCAGGTTTTAAAATCAGAATGCCTGAGCAGGTTCCCGCATCAGTTGCAAGAAGCTTTGAAGCACTTACACCTACAGTTATTATTCTACTTATAGTTTCGACTATATGTATGTGGCTTGGAATAAATGTTCACGGCATTGTAGGTGCGGTTATAAGACCGATAGTACATGTTGCGGATACACTTCCGTCAGTATTATTCCTTACATTCCTTGATTCATTCTTCTGGTGCTTCGGTATACATGGAAGCAGTGTTGTAGGAAGTGTAACAAGACCTATATGGCTTGTGCTTCTTGAGCAAAATTCAAATGCACTTGCTGCGGGAGTTCCTATTCCTAATATAGCACCGGAGGCTTTCTATCAATGGTTTATATTTATCGGAGGTTCGGGAACAACTATCGGACTTGCAATTTTACTTTTATTTAAGTCAAAATCACAGTATGGAAAGACACTCGGAAAGGTGGCTTTTGTGCCGGCACTCTTTAATATAAATGAGCCTATGATTTTTGGTTGTCCGATAATACTCAATCCTGTACTCTTGATACCATTTGTACTTACACCTACTATTTGTGCTATAATCGGATGGATTGCAACAGAACTGGGGCTTGTAAACAGAGTGGTGGCATCGGCGCCATGGACATTGCCCGGACCTATAGGTGCTTTTCTTGCTACAAATGGAGATATAAGAGCATTTATATTAAATGTATTACTTATAATACTCTCAGTGATTATATATCTTCCATTCTTTAATAAGTATGATGCTGATTTAAAGAAGCAGGAGGACAGTGATATAGCTGCTTAAATATTTTACGGATAAATAAAAAGGAGAGATATGCGTAGACTTGGAATATCGATTTATCCTGAAAAAGACAGTGTCGAAAATATTATTGAATATATTAAAAAAGCCGGAGATTCCGGCTTTTCTCGTATATTCTCATGTCTTTTATCAGTGAATAAATCAAGGGAAGAGATAGTAAATGATTTTAGAGATATAAATCTTTATGCAAAGAATCTTGGCTTTGAAATAATTGTGGATGTATCACCTTCAGTTTTTGATAAGCTGAAGATTTCATATAAAGATCTTAGCTTCTTTAAGGAAATAGGAGCGGACGGCTTAAGACTTGATATAGGATTTAGCGGACTTGAAGAGTCAATTATGACATTTAATGAATATGGACTTAAGATTGAAATAAATATGTCAAATGATGTTTCAACTATTGATACTATAATGGATTATGAACCTAACAGATATAATCTCTATGGCTGCCATAATTTTTATCCTCATAATTACAGTGGACTGGGGATTGATTTCTTTAAGCGCTGTACTAAAAGATTTAAAAAGTACGGTCTTAATACAGCGGCATTTATTACAACAAGAAGTGAAGGCTCATTTGGACCATGGCCTACTGATTTCGGACTCCCAAGTCTTGAAATTCATAGAAATATAAGTATTGATAAGCAATTAAAGCATATGATAGCTCTGGATGATATTGATGATATCATTATTTCAAACTGTTATCCTACAGATGATGAGCTTAAAAAGATAAAAAGTATTCCTCTTGACAGAGTGTGCTTTGATGTGGAGCTGTTACCTGAACTTCCCATACTCGAAAGAACTATAGTTTTAAAAGAAATGCATTTTAACAGAGGAGATAAATCGGATAACTTTATAAGATCAACAGCTTCAAGGGTAAAATATAAGGGTGAAAAATTTGAAGTAATAAATCCCGCACCTATAAAAAGAGGTGATATTATAATTGAAAGCTCACTCTACGGTCATTATGCAGGAGAACTGCAGATTGCTTTAAGCGATATGGAAAATTCCGGAATGAGTTCGGTTGTCGGACATATTGATAAAGATGAGTTGTTTTTACTTGATTATATCAGACCGTGGCAAAAGTTTGCTGTGAAAGAGAAGCATAGATGAAAAACACTTATTATATCGGAATAGACGGGGGAGGAACAAAGACAAATTTTATACTGTTTGACAATGATAAAAACAGTATTACATCTGTTTTAATGCCTACAATTCATCCTGCACAGACAAGTTTTAAGGAAGCGGTATCTATTCTTACTGCGGCAAAAGAAAAGTTGATTATCAATATAAAAGACTGTAATTATAATCTTAAGGTTGGGGCAGGTCTGGGCGGATATGGTATAAATACGGATTATAGAAAAAAGCTTGAAGATGAGTTTTCTATGGTTTTTGATGATTTTAAGCTGTATTCAGATGCATATATTGCAATGGTCGGGGCACTTGGAGGAGATGACGGTATACTTATAATTGCCGGTACCGGAAGTATAGGCTTTGCAAAGATAGGGAATAATACCTATAGATGCGGTGGCTTCGGATATAGATATGGTGATGAGGGCAGTGCATACAGCATAGGCAGGGATATTATATCAACTGCATTAAAAGAAGCTGACGGAAGGAATAAAAAAAGTAAGATATCAGATTTGGTGCCGGAATATTTTAATATGAATAGTGTTAATGATATAGCAACGGGTGATTTCACAAGAGAACATATAGCAGGTCTTGCTGCAGAAGCATCAAAATATATTTATAGCAGTGAAAGTATAAAAAATATATTTGAAAGAGCTGCAAGAGAAATAACTCTACATATCAGAGCTTTGAGTACAAAATTTGAAAAAAATAAAAGGATAAAGTTAAGTTATATAGGTGGAGTATTCAAGTCTGATTATATAATGGAACGTATAAAGGAAATGAATCCGGATATCGATATTGTTGCACCGTTATTTCCACCGGAAAAGGGAAGTATACTACAAGTATAATGCAAAGCAGTTATAAATTTGCTATAATGAGTGTATAGAAAAAAATTATTATGTTGAGGTGAAAATGGGAAAAAGAAAATTAGCCTCCATACAGTTTGTACATAATATCACGCCTATAGAAGGTGCTGAAAAGATAGAATGTGTACATGTATTGGGATGGCAATGTGTTGCAAATAAAGGTCAATTCAGTATAGGTGATAAATGTGTATATATGGAAGTGGACTCGTTCCTTCCGGTATGTGAACGCTTTGAATTCCTTAGAGCAAGCAGCTTTAAAGAAAATGAAATAATGGGAGCGGGATTCAGGTTAAAAACTATGAAATTCAGAGGACAGATATCACAGGGATTGGTACAACCGTTAGAGATACTTCCTACAGGTGAATATGAAATAGGTGATGATGTAACCGAACTCCTTGGAATAAGAAAATGGGAAATAGAGGAGAGAGTAAGCAATGACGGTACGGTTATTGCAGAGTTTCCAAGTGAAATCTCAAAAACTGATGAGCTTAGAGTACAGTCATATCCTGAGCTGATAGAAGAGTTTAGGACAGTAAGGGGGTACTACATCAGTACTAAAATGGACGGCTGCAGTGTAACCATGTATAAGAGCGGTGATCATTTCGGTGTATGTGGTAGAAACTACGAATATGCGGATGATGATAAATGTGCTATGTGGAAATATGCACATAAGCATAGAATAGAGGAAAAACTTAAAGAAAATAATCTTGAAAACATAGCAATTCAAGGAGAGTTTTGTGGTCCCGGTATTCAAAAAAACAGGTTAAAGCTGGCAGAACCGGAGTGGTATGTATTTACAGTAACCGATATGGTCAACAATGTAAGACTCTCTCTAGGTAAAATGGAAGAATTGTGTAAGCTTCTTGATTTAAATATGGTACCTGTAGAGGAAGTGGAGGAAGAGTTTAAATATAAAAGTGTTGATGAACTTTTGGAAAGAGCAAAGGGTAAGTATGATTCAGGTAAGAACAAGGAGGGTATAGTGATAAGACCTATAGAAGAGGTATATTCAAGTACTATATCAGGACCTCTTTCTATGAAGGTTATAAACAATGATTATCTGTTGAAAGAGTAGAAAATTTTTAAAGCATTAAAATGGCTATAGCTTCGGATATACTGTATCGAAGTTGTAGCCATTTTTACAGTTATTTTTGAGAGTATTTTTGCTCTTTTTTTCTTGGATTTTGCTTGACTTTGAAGATAATTGAATGTATAATCAGAACACTGCTTTTGCAAAGGACTTAATTCAAATGTCAGAATAACTTAAAAATAATTTAAAAAGTTATTGACAAGACAAAGAATAAATGATATCATATCAAAGTTGCTTGAAAAGAGCAGAAAAAGCTTTAAATAATCTGAAAAATAACTCTAAAAAAGTTGTTGACAAGATAAAATGAGCTTGATATAATAGTTAAGCTGTTGCAAACAGCAAAGCAATGAACCTTGATAATTTAAGATTAAACAGTACACACAACCCTGAAAAATTGCATATTTCGCATATTTTTCTTAGTGAAAGTGAGCGTAAGCGAAACTTGAATTTAGAAAAATAGCGCACCTCGTCGAGCGTAGCGAGACGATGGTGTTACATATAAATATGATGAAGTTTCAGATGCATTTTTCACTTGATGAAAACGAGCGAAAGCTTGTTTTATATCTTAGTGAAAAGAGAGTTCTTCGTACGAGTGAAACAAGTGCGATAGAACAACCTTAAAAAAATAGTAGATCTGTGAAAACAGATGCAAGCTAGCGAGAAGGCTAGATTAAACTTTTATATGAGAGTTTGATCCTGGCTCAGGATGAACGCTGGCGGCGTGCTTAACACATGCAAGTCGAACGAAGCTGCTTAAAGGAAGTTTTCGGATGGAATTTAGGTAGACTTAGTGGCGGACGGGTGAGTAACGCGTGGATAACCTGCCTTATACAGGGGGATAACGGAGAGAAATTTTCGCTAACACCGCATAAGACCACGGCACCGCATGGTGCAGGGGTAAAATATTTATAGGTATAAGATGGATCCGCGTCCGATTAGCTGGTTGGTGAGGTAGAGGCTCACCAAGGCGACGATCGGTAGCCGGCCTGAGAGGGTGAACGGCCACATTGGGACTGAGACACGGCCCAAACTCCTACGGGAGGCAGCAGTGGGGAATATTGGACAATGGGGGAAACCCTGATCCAGCGACGCCGCGTGAGTGAAGAAGTATTTCGGTATGTAAAGCTCTATCAGCAGGGAAGAAAATGACGGTACCTGACTAAGAAGCCCCGGCTAACTACGTGCCAGCAGCCGCGGTAATACGTAGGGGGCAAGCGTTATCCGGATTTACTGGGTGTAAAGGGAGCGCAGACGGCAATGCAAGTCTGAAGTGAAAGGCGTGGGCTCAACCCATGAACTGCTTTGGAAACTGTATAGCTTGAGTGTCGGAGGGGTAAGCGGAATTCCTAGTGTAGCGGTGAAATGCGTAGATATTAGGAGGAACACCGGAGGCGAAGGCGGCTTACTGGACGACAACTGACGTTGAGGCTCGAAGGCGTGGGGAGCAAACAGGATTAGATACCCTGGTAGTCCACGCAGTAAACGATGAATACTTGGTGTCGGAGAGGTAAACTCTTCGGTGCCGCAAGCTAACGCATTAAGTATTCCACCTGGGGAGTACGTTCGCAAGAATGAAACTCAAAGGAATTGACGGGGACCCGCACAAGCGGTGGAGCATGTGGTTTAATTCGAAGCAACGCGAAGAACCTTACCAAATCTTGACATACTCTTGAATAGCCTTGTAATGAGACTAGTCTTTCGGGACAAGGGATACAGGTGGTGCATGGTTGTCGTCAGCTCGTGTCGTGAGATGTTGGGTTAAGTCCCGCAACGAGCGCAACCCTTGTCGTCAGTAGCCAGCAGTAAGATGGGCACTCTGACGAGACAGCCGGAGATAATCCGGAGGAAGGTGGGGATGACGTCAAATCATCATGCCCCTTATGATTTGGGCTACACACGTGCTACAATGGCGTAAACAAAGTGAAGCAAAGCTGCGAAGCCAAGCAAATCACAAAAATAACGTCTCAGTTCGGATTGTAGTCTGCAACTCGACTATATGAAGCTGGAATCGCTAGTAATCGCAGATCAGAATGCTGCGGTGAATACGTTCCCGGGTCTTGTACACACCGCCCGTCACACCATGGGAGTCATCAATGCCCGAAGTCAGTGACCTAACCCACACTGGTAAACATAAAGCTGTGATAAGGATACGAGAGAGTAAGCCGAAAGGCTTATGAACGAGTATACTTATATGATATAAAGAATAGCAGTAAGTTGTGTTTAGCAGTGTGGGAAGGAGCTGCCGAAGGCAGGGAGGATAACTGGGGTGAAGTCGTAACAAGGTAGCCGTATCGGAAGGTGCGGCTGGATCACCTCCTTTCTATACATTTTTCACATAATGAAAACGAGCCGAAGGCGAAGTTTGAGTATTAGTGAAAAAGTAGTTCTTCATACGAATGAAGTGAGTATGATAGAACATAATTAAAGGCTTTAGTAGGGGTTGTGAGTACTGTTTAGTTTTACATTATTTTCTCGGCTAAAACGGGCGAAAGCAAGGTTTAATGCCGGAGAATAAGTACACCTTGTCGAATGAAATAAGACAATGGTGTAGCCTTATTTAAGGTTTAAAGCTAAAACCAACATTAGCGGTGTCGATGCGTCTGGGGGAGACACACCCGTTCCCATTCCGAACACGATGGTTAAGACTCAGTCGGCCGATGGTACTATATTGGAGACGATATGGGAGAGTAGGTGGATGCCGCTTTATTAAATGATTTAAATGTCTTTAATATATAGGAGGGGATGTATGGGTGAGCAATTTGGAAACTTGTTCAGACAATATCCATGGCATGTGGTTTGCCTTGTTTCATTATTATTTATAATCGGACAGGGAGTTATAATTTATCTGGCTAAGAGATATAATTGGTCGCTTAGAATAAGACCTGTACAAATCCTTATGTTTATTGTGTTGTTCTTTATATCATTGTATATGATAATCACAGGACAGACGACGATGTAAAGTAAGGGCTTATAGCTCAGCCGGTTAGAGCGCACGCCTGATAAGCGTGAGGTCGGTGGTTCGAGTCCACTTAAGCCCATGTATTTTTCACTTGATGAAAACAAGTAAAGCTTGAAGCCGGGTGAAAAAGTATGCCTCATCAATTAAAACAAGATGATGGTATTACCATATAGAAGAGATAATATCAGATATTCCTCTGGAGAGGATGAAAGATGTTGAAGTTCGAATCTTTAAATCTCATTTGCAGAGAATTTGAAAAGTTTTCTGCATAAGATGTACCTTGAAAACTGCATACCAAACGAGAAATTATATAAATATTTTATAATTAGACATCCGAGGTACTAATTACAAATGTAGTTAGTATTTAATGCATTATTTACTTGATGAAAATGAGCGAGAGCTTGTTTGGATTCCGGTAAATAAGTAGTTCTTCATATAAACAAAGTAAGTGTGAAGAACATCAAAAATAATAAATTTTAAATATAGTGTATGATACACGCTAGTGTCATACAAACACTAAATCTATATGATTTAAGAGGTTAAACATAAAGAGCGTAGGGTGGATGCCTAGGCACTGACAGCCGAAGAAAGACGTGACAAGCTGCGAAAAGCTGCGGGGAGAAGCACATATTCAGTGATCCGCAGATGTCTGAATGGGGAAACCCGCTTGGAAGGACTCCAAGCATCTGTATGCCAATACATAACATACAGAAGGGAACCCGGTGAACTGAAACATCTAAGTAGCCGGAGGAAAAGAAAACAACAGTGATTGCGGGAGTAGTGGCGAGCGAAACCGTAAGAGCCCAAACCGTGGTGCGTGCACTGCGGGGTAGAGGACTGCAAAAGGAGAAAGATATATTACCTGAACCGTTTTGGAAAAGCGGGCCAAAGAGCGTGAGAGCCGTGTAAGGGAAAATGTATAAAATCCTGCAGTATCCGGAGTACCACGAGACACGAGAAACCTTGTGGGAAGCAGGGGGGACCACCCCCCAAGGCTAAATACTAGTCAGTGACCGATAGCGTATAGTACTGTGAAGGAAAGGTGAAAAGAACCCCGGGAGGGGAGTGAAAAAGAACCTGAAACCCTATGTTTACAAACTGTGGAACACCGCAAGGTGAACCGCGTACTTTTTGTAGAACGGTCCGGCGAGTTACATGTACAGGCAAGGTTAAGTATTAAAGATACGGAGCCGAAGGGAAACCAAGTCTTAATAGGGCGAGTTAAGTCAGTATGTGTAGACCCGAAACCGGGTGATCTATCCATGTCCAGGTTGAAGTTTGCGTAAAAGTGAATGGAGGACCGAACGCACATCCGTTGAAAAGGGTGGCGATGAGGTGTGGATAGGGGAGAAATTCCAATCGAACCCGGAGATAGCTGGTTCTCCTCGAAATAGTTTTAGGACTAGCCTCGTTAACAGTCTACCGGAGGTAGAGCACTGAATTTTTGCGGGGGCGTCAAAGCCTACCAAGAGATATCAAACTCCGAATGCCGGCTAGATGATAAACGGGAGTCAGACTACACGAGATAAGTTGGGTAGTCAAAAGGGAAAGAGCCCAGACCTACGGCTAAGGTCCCAAAGTGTGTGTTAAGTGGAAAAGGATGTGGGATTTCAAAGACAGCTAGGATGTTGGCTTAGAAGCAGCCATACATTAAAAGAGTGCGTAACAGCTCACTAGTCGAGAGGTCCTGCGCCGAAAATGTCCGGGGCTAAACACAACACCGAAGCCTGGGAATGTATTTTATACATTGGTAGAGGAGCATTCTTATAAGCGTAGAAGCCATACCGGAAGGAGTGGTGGAGTAATAAGAAGAGAGAATGCCGGAATGAGTAGCGAGAAAGAGGTGAGAATCCTCTTGGCCGAATATCTAAGGTTTCCTGAGTAAAGCTGATCTACTCAGGGTAAGTCGGGGCCTAAGGCAAGGTCGAAAGACGTAGTCGATGGATAACAGGTACAGATTCCTGTACTACATATAATCAGAACTGTGGGGACACGGAGACTAAAAACCGAACCCGGGAGGACAAAAACCGGGGCAAGCGAAGTACCTGTATGGGAGGCAAATCCACCATGCAAAGGGAAAACGTGATGCGTACCGAAAGTTAGTAGGGAAGTCGGTTAGGGAGCCGTCAAGAAAAGCCGCTATTGTATTATATGTACCCGTACCGCAAACCGACACAGGTAGATGAGGAGAGAATCCTAAGGCCGGCGGGAGAAGCATTGTTAAGGAACTCGGCAAAATGACCCCGTAACTTCGGGAGAAGGGGTGCCACTTTAAAAGAGTGGTCGCAGAAAAAAGGCTCAAGCAACTGTTTAGCAAAAACACAGGTCTATGCGAAACCGTAAGGTGAAGTATATGGGCTGACGCCTGCCCGGTGCCGGAAGGTTAAGAGGAGAAGTCAGGAAACGAAGCTTTGAATTGAAGCCCCGGTAAACGGCGGCCGTAACTATAACGGTCCTAAGGTAGCGAAATTCCTTGTCGGGTAAGTTCCGACCCGCACGAAAGGCGTAATGATTTGAGCGCTGTCTCAACAATGCACCCGGTGAAATTGAAGTACCAGTGAAGATGCTGGTTACCCGCGCCAGGACGGAAAGACCCCATGGAGCTTTACTCCAGTTTGGTACTGGGATTCGGTAATACTCGTACAGGATAGGTGGGAGACATTGAGGCATGAACGCCAGTTTATGCAGAGTCGCCGTTGGGATACCACCCCTGTATTGCTGGATTTCTAACCTGCAGCCGTTAGCCGGTTGGGGGACAATGCCAGACGGGGAGTTTGACTGGGGCGGTCGCCTCCGAAAGAGTATCGGAGGCGCTCGAAGGTTCCCTCAGAATGGTCGGAAACCATTCAAAGAGTGCAAAGGCAGAAGGGAGCTTGACTGTGACACCGACGGGTGGAGCAGGTACGAAAGTAGGACTTAGTGATCCGGTGGTATAAAGTGGGATTGCCATCGCTCAACGGATAAAAGCTACCCTGGGGATAACAGGCTTATCACTCCCAAGAGTTCACATCGACGGAGTGGTTTGGCACCTCGATGTCGGCTCATCGCATCCTGGGGCTGTAGCAGGTCCCAAGGGTTGGGCTGTTCGCCCATTAAAGCGGTACGCGAGCTGGGTTCAGAACGTCGTGAGACAGTTCGGTCCCTATCCGGCGTGGGCGTAAGATATTTGAGAGGAGCCGTCCTTAGTACGAGAGGACCGGGACGGACTGACCGCTGGTGTACCTGTTGGAGAGTAACTCCATGGCAGGGTAGCTATGTCGGGACGGGATAAACGCTGAAGGCATCTAAGCGTGAAGCCCCCCTTAAGATGGGATATCTCATGTGAAAACAGTAAGACCCCTTGAAGACTACGAGGTAGATAGGGCCAAGATGTAAGTACAGTAATGTATTAAGTTGATGGTTACTAATAGGTCGAGGGTTTAACCAAAAGATAGGAAAATTTATGTATATAATCGGAGACATCATCAAATCCGTAAGTGAATTTGAGATGTGCTTTCTTACTAAGCTTTAAACAAAGGTTTAGCTAAGTAAGAAGTGCAGTTTGGTAGGCAGTTCTGAAGGTACATCACCTTTTCTTAGAGAGTACAGGCGAAGTGAATACGAGCTTAGAAAAAAGATTTTATGAAGTAAAATCATAGTAAATTCTTTTAAAAACCACTTGCAAAGTTAATAAAAATTTGCTATACTCCATAAGGAAATTGCCCTGATAGCTCAGTAGGTAGAGCATGCGGCTGTTAACCGCAGTGTCACAGGTTCGAGCCCTGTTCGGGGCGTTGTTTAGGAAACTAGACTACGGCGACATAGCCAAGCGGTAAGGCGTGGGTCTGCAACACCCTGATCACCAGTTCAAATCTGGTTGTCGCCTTGATTAGAAAATCTAATCCTTTGCGGGAATGCTGGAATTGGCAGACAGGCAAGACTAAGGATCTTGTGTCTGTATAGACGTGAGGGTTCAAGTCCCTTTTCCCGCACTTTTAAGAACAACTTCGGTTGTTCTTTTTTTAGATATACCTATATATTGAAATCTGACATATATAATATTTTAAACTGAAAATTATTATAGAGAAATTATCCAAAACATTAATGTATTAACAAGAATTTAATATTTAATAATGCAATATTAATAAAAAAGATTGCATAAAACCAAATGTAATTAAAAATTTAACATATTGTAATAAATATACTAGTGTAAATTAATTGTTCTATTTGCAAAACTCTGATATAATCTAATCGTTCTAAAATTAAAGCAAGGAGTGCTCATGGAAAAGAAAATTTTAACATTAGCATCTGCTCTAACCCTTGTTTCATTATGTAGTTTTAACGCTTATGCAGATATGGATTTGGAGACAAATAACGCGGTCTCCGGAATGGCGATAGCTTTGAATAATTATAAAGCCAGCTCTATATCTCCACAGACGGCTTTAGAGGAGTCACTAAAGGTAGCAACGACTAATACGATAGAAATAACAGGAGCTGACGATGCAAGAGTGAAGCTTGTAAATGATACGGTGAAGTACGAGGCACCATCTATACAGGATAAACTCAAAGAGGATATTGTCAAAGATAATATCGCAGTAGCAAATAAAAAAAAGGACACCGTAGTTCATGCAAGTGCAAAGGAAACCGGTGAAGCTGTAGGAAGTATTTCATACAGCTCGGTTGCAACAATTGTAAGCACTGAAGTAAATGAAAGCGGAGAGTGGCTTAAGATAAGCTCGGGAAGTGTTGAAGGATATGTAAAGGCTTCAGAAGTTGCAACAGGAAATAAAGCCAAGAAAATGGCGAAAGAATCGATTGTAACATATGCCACAGTGGTAGATATTGACAATGTAAGACTGAGGAATACCCCCGATATAACTTCAAATACCCTTACAATGCTTGAGGGTGGTGAAAAGTTCGTTGTCGTCGGACAGGATAAGAACTTTGTAAAGCTTCAGGTGGATGATGATTTGACGGGATATGTTTATAAGGACTTTATAAAGACCGATATTTCATATAAAACCGCCAAGACAACAGAAGAGAGTACCATTGAGGCATTAGAGAAGGCAAAGCTTGAGACTGAGGCAAAAGAAGCAATGGCTGTATATGAAAATCTTGTAGTTGCAGATGAGGAAAAGACTACTGCAGCTAAAAAAGAAATTGTTGCGATTGAAGATACAACCAAGGCTAAGGATACAACAAAATCCGAAGAGATAAAAACGTCCAAGGAAACAACAAAAGTAACGATAATTACTGATAAAACAACAGCTAAAGTGAGTGAAGAGCCAAAAACTGTTAAATCTCCTGCAGCTGAAAAAAGAGAAACACCTGCCAGCAAAGAGGCGAATATAAATGTTCCCGATACAACAAAGGAAACAATAAAGGCTATAGAGGATAAGCCTGATGTGCCAAAGAGTGCCGATGCACCGAAGGAAACACCAACTTCTCCTGAGACAACAGTAAGGGAAACAAGCAAGCCTACTGAAGCAAGCTCAAAGCAGGAAACCAAAGTGGAAACTACCACCGAAACGGTAGAGGCAAAAAAAGAGGCTGAAACTAAAAAACAGTCGGAATCTATTAAAGCGGTGGAAGATACCAAGAAAGAGTCGGAATCTATAAAGGCTATAGAGGATACCAAGAAAGAGTCCGGATCTATAAAGGCTATAGAGGATACCAAAGAGTCGGAATCTATAAAGGACATAGAGGATACTAAAAAAGAGAGTGAATCTGTTAGAATAGAGACTGCAAAAGAGCCTGAGGCAAGTACCACAGAGGCTACAAAGCCTGTTGAAACAGTGAAGGAACCTGATTCAACAAAGTCTGCCGACACAGTGGAGGATCCAAATGGAAATAAGCTGTTGTCAGCAGTCAAGGAGTCAGAAACAATAAAGGCTGTTGAGGATACAAGCAAGCAGCCTACGACTACAAAGGCGAAGGCGGAGACAACGACACAGGCAACTACTCAAGCTACAACTCAGGCAACCACACAGGCTACAACAGCAGCCCAGTACGGACCGGGAGGAAACAGTGAAAAGCCTAAGGAAACAGAGGCAAAGACTACAGCCGCTCAGAAGGAAACAACTGTTGTAACAGGAGAAAATGGCGGACCGGGTGTAAGCAAGTCAAAGGAGACAGCCGCTACAACAGCTGCTGCAACAAAAGCCGCTAAGGAAAAAGCGTCAAGGTCGGCAATAGTTGCCTATGCAAAGCAGTTTGTCGGCAATCCATATGTTTATGGCGGTACATCCTTAACAAATGGAGCTGATTGCTCAGGTTTTGTAATGAGAGTGTATGAGCATTTTGATATAAGTACCGGAAGAAATTCAAGACAACAGGCTAATAAGGGAACTGAGATAAGTATTTCAGATGTTCAGCCCGGAGATTTGTTATTCTATGGAAGTTCCGGTGAAATAAGTCATGTGGCTATATATGTCGGTGACGGAAAGATAGTACATGCAGCCAATAAGGAATTGGGAATTACAGTAGGTAGCAGAAGTTACCGTGCCCCTATAAAGGCAGTCACATTCCTAAGATAATATATACTGTTTATAAAAAGTCGGGTTAATTTGATATGTACCCGACTTTTTTATTATAATATGATGCTTTAAGAAAAAAACAGTATTAAAAATATATTTGATTATAAACACCTATGACATATCTACACGGTATTTACTAAAAGTATTATAAAAAATATTTGGCATTAATTACAAAAAGTATTATAATGATATGTAGTAAGAAGAAATGGGAGAAATAAATGAAAAAAAGTTTTATATTGTTAGGTGCCGTATTGGCATTAACGCTTAGCGCATGTGGCTCAAAGCCGGCTGAAACAACTTCCACACAGGGCAGTCAGGACAGTTCTGCAAAAACAAGTATTGACACTGCAGGATTCCTTGTTACTTCAATCAATGCGGATATACAGACTGCAGATCCACATAAGACATCCAAGGATTATCTTGTACCTCTGAATGTTTTTGACAGACTTGTGGAAGCACAGATTAAAGATGACGGTTCCAGTGAATTGGTGCCTTCTTTGGCAAAAAGCTGGGATATATCGGATGACGGAAAGGTTTATACTTTACATCTTCAAGAAGGTGTAAAATATTCAAACGGTGCGGATTTTAAATCAGATGATGTTGTATATTCACTTACAAGAATATTAGGCGTTACAGGAGCTGTGAACGGTGATTTTGTAAGTCAGATAGAAGGTGCGGATAAGGTTATGGATGGAAGCGCTACAGAACTTACAGGAGTAAAGGCTGTAGATGATTATACCGTAGAGATAACATTGTCGGAGCCTTATGCAGGTTTTCTTGCATGTCTGTCATCTTCACCTGTATGTATGCTTGATAAAGATACCACTGAAGCTGCCGGTGACAAGTTCGGAATAGATCCGGAGGTCACAGTAGGTACAGGTGCTTTTAAAATGGCGGAGTGGACAGTGAATGATTCAATAGTGATGACAAAGAATGATACTTACCGGGGTGGAGATGTATCTCTTCCGGGAGTTCTTATAAGAGTTATACCTGATTCAGAGACCAGAAATATGATGTTTAAGAATGGTGAGCTTGATATATTGGACTTTGACTTTATGCTTGACTATGTAGAAACATATAAGAAAGAGATGCCGGATGTACTTTATCATACACCAAGAGTAGGAATCACATATTTTACATTTAATGAGAATATCGAACCTTTAAACAATGTAAATGTCAGAAAAGCCGTATCAATGGCAATAAATCGACAGGAAATAATAGATTCTTTACTTGGCGGAGTGGCAGCGGTAGAGAACGGTATTTTCCCCAGAGGACTTATCGGACATAATAATGATTTGCCGGAGTTAAAGTATGATCCGGAAGGTGCAAAGGCTTTGCTTGCAGAGGCAGGTTATCCTAACGGTTTTGATATGGAGATATCAGTGGATTCATCATCTTCAGATACAACAAAGACAATACTTGAGGTAATGGCATCACAGTTAAATGAAGTGGGTATCAATGCAACCATTAAAAACTATGATGAGTCTACATGGCTTGCCACAAGAAAGGACGGAACCTTAGGTTCATTTATGTCTACATGGACAGCAGATTACAATGATCCGGATAATTTTATATATACATTCTTCGGAAATGAAAATAATACAAAGCAAAGATCAATTAACTATAGTGATAAGGCGGTAATGGACAGAGTAAGTGCAGCCAGAACAATAGTAAATACTGAAGAGAGAATAGCCGAGTACAATGAACTTGAAAAGAAGATTGTTTCGGAAGACTTTGCATGGCTTCCTATGTTCTCAAAAGAGCATTATTATGGTGTAAGTAAGAATATAGAGGGCTTTAAGCCAAACTGGGCAGGAATTTCGGATATGAGATTTGTCGGATTTTCAAAAAAATAGATATAGCACTTGATATGGATAATTGGTATAATGGAGCGAGATATCGCTCCATTTTTAAATGGGGATTTTTTGGAGGCGGAATTGTTTAAAAACATATTAAAAAGAGTTTTGGTTTCCATACCTGTGTTGATAGGTGTGGTTTTGATAATATTTATTATGTTAAGAGTTGTGCCGGGAGATCCTGTTACCACAATGCTTGGAGAACATGTAAATCAGACCGTTATAGATAAGATAAGTAAAGAAATGGGGCTTGATAAGCCTTTATATATGCAGTTTTTTACATATATTTCACATGCAATAAGAGGAGATTTCGGAACAAGCTACAGACTGAACAGGAATGTTACCGGTATTATACTTGATGCATTTCCAAATACTGTAAGGCTTGCAATATGCGCCGCAATAGTATCCTGGATAGTGGGAATAGTTGCCGGAATATTTGCGGCAGTAAATAAAAACAATATCTTGGACAGATTGTTTATGGGAAGTGCATTGCTTGGAGTATCCATGCCTGTATTTATGGTTGCGCTTGTTTTACAATATCTTTTTGCCTACAAGTTAAAAATTTTTCCGGTGTCGGGATATGAAAGTGCAGCTGCAATGGTATTGCCGTCTATAGTTCTTGGCTGGAATTCCGCCGGAAGTATTGCCAGAATGACAAGATCCAATATTCTTGAAGTAATGCAGGAGGATTATATAAGAACTGCAAGGGCAAAGGGCTTGCTTGAATTTGCTGTAATGAAATCACATGCATTAAAGAATGCCATGCTGCCTGTGGTAACAATGATGGCATTACAAATATCCTCCATGCTTTCAGGTGCCGTTATCACGGAAAATATATTTGGTATACCGGGGATTGGCAGGCTTGCTGTGAATGCGATAGAAACCAGAGATATGCCGCTTTTACAAGGAACGGTTATATTTACTACAATACTCGTTATATTAGGTAATCTGATAGCGGATTCATTGTATTCTATTTTAGATCCGAGAATCAGAAAGGAGATATAGGATAGTTCAATGAATAAAAAAGATAATATAAAAACAGATCCTGTAAAAGAACAGATATTTGGATCTGAAATTGAGCCGGAAGAGAGTTTTATAGAAAAACTTAAGAATATAATAAGTCAAAACAGATTGGCTTTCTTTTCTTTAATAGTTATTATACTGATTATACTCTGTGCTATATTTGCGGATATAGTATGTGTGTATAATCCATATGCGCAGAGTTTAAAGGACAGATTGCTGGCACCGTCATTTGCACATCCTTTGGGAACTGACGAACTTGGAAGAGATACTCTTACAAGAGTAATATACGGTGCGAGGATTTCACTTACAATAGGTTTGATACCTACATTTATCTCTATGACTATAGGTACAGTGCTTGGACTTATTGCAGGCTATTTTGGTGGAAAAATTGATTTTGCCATAATGAGACTTGCAGATATAATGCTTGCATTCCCTTCACTATTGCTGGCTATGGTGGTGATGTATACCATGGGTGGAGGGCTTATAAATATTTTTATTGCACTTTCTTTGGTGAACTGGGCATCTACATCAAGGGTGGTGCGATCAGAAACACTTTCTCTTTCAAAAAAGGAATATGTGGAAGCGGCAAAGAGTATGGGAGTAAATAACGCTACAATTATTTTCAGACATATATTGCCAAACTGTATACCGACCTTGGTTGTATTGTTTACTTTAAGTATTCCTTCGGCAATACTTTCTGAAAGCTCATTAAGCTTTTTGGGTGTCGGAGCTCAGCCTCCTACAGCAAGCTGGGGATTGATGGTTGTAAGTGCAAAGAAATACCTGTTTACACAGCCTGTACTTGTACTGGCACCTGCTATTGCCATAATGATAGTGGTTTTAGCATTCAATTTTCTGGGTGACGGATTAAGAGATGTGCTTGATCCATACCTTAAGGAGCAGTAATATGGACAATATTTTGACTATAAGAGATTTGAAGGTTGCCTTTCAGGTAAAGGGAAAATCAGCCTATGCACTGGACGGCATAGATATAGACATACCAAAGGGAAAGATAGTTGGGATAGTCGGAGAGAGCGGCTGTGGAAAATCTATGACTGCTATGAGTATTATGGGACTTATAAAAAAGCCTGGAAAGATAGTGGGAGGAAGTATAGATTTTTGTGGCAAAGATCTTACCAAAACAGGAGTGAAAGATTATGCAAAAATCAGGGGCAAGGAGATCTCAATGATCTTTCAGGAACCAATGACATCACTTAATCCTGTGGTAAAAGTAGGAAAACAGGTGATGGAATCCATTATATTGCATGAAAATCTTTCTAAGGATGAAGCCAAAAAAAGAGTTATTGATATTTTTAATGAAGTAGGTATACCGGAGGCTGAAAAAAGATTTAATTCATATCCGCATGAGCTTTCGGGCGGGTTAAGGCAAAGAGTAATGATAGGTATGGCAATGATATGTAAGCCTAAGCTTTTGATTGCGGATGAGCCTACCACTGCGCTTGATGTTACCATAGAAGCACAGATTTTAAAGCTTATGAAAAAACTTTGTGAGGATAACGGTACATCAATAATAATGATTACCCACAATATGGGTGTGGTGGCAGAGATATGTGACTATGTTTATGTAATGTATGCCGGAAGAGTGGTGGAATCGGCAGATACAAAGACAATTTTTACAGAAACTTCACATCCATATACATCAGGGCTTTTAAAGTCTATTCCGACAATCGGGAAAAAACAAAGCAGACTATATACCATAAAGGGAAATGTACCGAATATTTTAAATTTGCCAAAGGGTTGCAGATTTGTAGACAGATGTGATTGTGCAGAGAATATTTGTTATTACGACAGACCGGAAAATGAATTTATCAGTCAAAATCATATGGTTTCATGTTTCCTAAAAAAGGATATAAGATGAGAAATATTGTATTAAGATTAAAAAATATAGTTAAGGAATTTCCTACATCAAAGAAAAATAAAAAGGTTCATGCCTTAAGTGATGTAAGTCTTGTTATATATGAGAATGAAACTTTGGCACTTGTAGGAGAGAGTGGCTGTGGAAAGTCCACATTGGGGAAATGTGCCATAGGACTTATAATGCCTGACAGTGGGGAAAGTATTTTTCTTGATGAAAATATATATACTAAAAAAGGAAATGATTTAAAAAACACCAAGAAAAATTTACAAATAATTTTCCAAGATCCCTATGCCTCACTGAACCCCAGAATGACAGTGGGTGAAATAATATCAGAGCCCATTATTACACATAATAAGGGAATGAAAAAAGAAGAGGTAAAATCAAAAGTACTTGAACTTATGCAAGATGTCGGTATTAGAAAAGAGTACTATAACAGATATCCGCATCAGTTTTCAGGAGGTCAAAGACAGAGAATCGGAATTGCCAGAGCGATTGCACTTAATCCGAAGCTTATTGTATGTGATGAACCGGTGTCAGCTTTGGATGTTTCGATACAGTCTCAGGTTTTGAATCTGCTTAAGGATTTGCAGGAAAAGAAAAAGGCATCATATTTGTTTATTTCACATGATTTATCTGTGGTTAATTTTATTGCAGACAGAGTTTGCGTAATGTTTTTGGGTAAGATATGTGAGATAGGAAATACGGATGATATTTTTGAAAATCCTCTTCATCCATATACAAAGCTTTTGCTGGATGCCATACCAAGCATTGAAAATGCCGGAAGGCAAAAGGAAATGTTAAAGGGGGAAATACCAAGCCCTATAGATGTTCCAAGCGGCTGTAGATTTCATACCAGATGTCCGCATTGTATGGATATATGTAAAACAGATGAGCCGGTTTTGAATGAAAAGAATGGCAGAAGTGTAGCCTGCCACAGGGTAAAATAGATTTTGTGAGATAGTTTAATGGACGAAAATATAAAAAGGGATATAAAAAGATTTATTGTTATTACATTGGCGGCTGTTTTGATGGCCGTAAATATAAAGACCTTTGTAAAAACCGGAGATTTATTTCCGGGAGGTGCAAATGGAATTACTTTGCTTATCACCAGATCGGCAGATGTGTTTTTTAATGTGAAGTTACCATATACATTGGTAAATCTTATATTGAATTTCGTACCTATATACATAGGCTTCAAATTTATCGGCAAGAAATTTACATTATTTTCATGCTGGGTTATTTTTTTCGCAGGATTTATGGTAGATATTATTCCGGGATATGCAATAACAGAGGATATATTGCTTATATCTATTTTTGGAGGGATGATAAACGGAACGGTTATCAGTATATGTCTTTTGATGAATGCAACTACAGGCGGAACTGATTTTATTTCTATCTTCCTTTCAGAGAAAAAGGGGGTTGATGCTTTTAACATAATTCTCGCAGGAAATGCAGTGGTTATTCTTATCGCCGGTTTTTTGTTCGGATGGGATAGAGCATTATACTCTATTATATTCCAATATGTAAGTACTACTGTGATAAGAATACTGTACAGAAAGTATCAACAAATTACACTTTTTATAGTTACAGATCATCCGAATGATGTTTGTGATATGATTTCAAATATAAGTAATCACGGTGCCACTACATGGAAGGCTGAAGGGTATTATAATCACAGCGACAGAACTCTGGTTTACTCAATAGTTTCAAGCGCCGAAGCCGATAAAGTAGTCAGTGCCATCAAGAAAATAGACAAATCGGCATTTATAAATCTTATAAAAACACAGCAGCTTTTGGGCAATTTTTATAGAAGCAGAGAAGAATAGAAATAGGCGTAAAATCCGTACATATTCAGAAAGATAGGATAAAGTAGAGAAAGTATTATGGAGCTGAAAATTATTAATATATGTACAGACGGCTATGAAAGATTTGTTGATGCTGAAACGGAGGACAAAAAGAGAATTATAGTACACTTTCTTGAATATAAAGAATATATAGATTATAAGAAGAAGTCAGAGTTAAAGTTTGTAGGAGATATAATAAAAGGTGATCTAAGAATAGATTTAGTAATCGTTTCCTATATTGAAAACGGTGAACTTATGTTTGAACAGCCGCATAAACATTCCTCGCATATAAGAGCGATAGTAGAAGTAAAAAAGACCGTGGATGAGTTTTCACTTTATGTAAAAACAAATATATGCGATGAGGATATATTGGTTGAGTTTGAGAATAAAGTAAAATATGCTATCAATGACAGGATATATGTTGTAGGCTCTTTGGAGTTTGATATTATGGTCGGTACAAAAGACTGAGGAATAAATTAAAGATGATATTTTAATATAGTTAGTACCGATTTTTATGACATCGCTCAGTAATTATACTCTTGCATTTTGCTTTTATTTATGCTATTCTAAGATGTACTTTGTAACGAGTCTACTTTATGTAACCGTTAAATTTTTTAAAGAGGTGAATTATGAAACAGGAAATACATCCAAATTATTATCAGGCAACAGTAACTTGCAACTGTGGAAACACATTTGTAACAGGTTCAACAAAGGAAGATATCCACGTAGAAATTTGTTCTAAGTGCCATTCTTTCTATACAGGTCAGCAGAAATCAGCTCAGGCTCGTGGTCGTATTGAGCAGTTTAACCGCAGATACGGTGTTAAGGCTGATTAATAAAATAAAGAGATACTATTTATTAGGGGGAGTCAGGCAGGTGTCTGACTCTTTTTGAATAGATTATAATGGAGAAGGTATGAAATATTCAGGTATAGGCGGTCAGGCTGTAATAGAGGGCATCATGATGAAAAACGGTGACAGATATTCTACAGCAGTAAGAAAGCCGGATAAAACAATAGCAGTTATGGAAGATAAATATGAGAGCTTAACAACAAGGTTTCCTATTTTTGCTCTTCCGTTTTTTAGAGGTATATTTTCATTTATAGATTCCCTTATTTTGGGAATGAAGACCTTATCATACTCATCAAGTTTTTTTGAGGATGATGAAGATTCAAAACCGTCAAAGTTTGAAGAGAAACTTATAAAAATCTTCGGTGACAGACTTGATAAAGTGATAATGGGTATTACAATGTTTATTTCGGTAATAGCCTCTATTGCGATATTTATGGTTTTGCCGATGCTTTTAAGTAATATTATAAAGATGAAAATTAATAATCATTATATAATTGCAATCTTTGAAGGAATAATAAGAATAGCTATATTTATTATATATATAAAGCTTATTTCCGGTATGGAGGATATAAAAAGGACTTTTATGTATCATGGAGCGGAGCATAAATGTATCAATTGTATTGAGCATGGGCTTGAGCTTAATGTGGAAAATGTAATGAAAAGTTCAAAAGAACATAAAAGATGCGGTACAAGCTTTATTATTATTGTAATGATGATAAGTATACTTTTCTTTATGGTTGTAAGGGTGGATACCATCTGGTTAAGAGCAGTTTCAAGGATAGTATTGGTACCTGCTATAGCGGGAGTAAGTTATGAGTTTTTAAGAATTGCCGGAAAAAGTGATTTTTGGCTGGTAAATCTTTTAAGTAAGCCGGGACTGTGGATGCAGGGGCTTACCACAAAGGAACCTACTCCGGATATGGTGGAAGTGGCTATTACTGCTGTGGAGAGGGTATTTGACTGGAGAACATATTTAGAGGAAAATTTCTAAAATGAAATATATAGAAGCTTTTGATAAATATGTAAAGCTTTTGGAAGAAAATGGTTTTAAAGATGCTGCCAGCGATATATTGCTGCTTATATATGAGATATTTGACCTTGATTTTTCCAAATGGACAATGTATAAATACGAAACCATAAAAGATATATCAAAGCTTGAGACATTAAAAGAGTATGTAGAAAAAAGGCTTACAAATATGCCTGTGCAGTATATCGTAAATAAGGCTTATTTTTGCGGATTACCGCTGTATGTGGATGAAAATGTGCTTATACCGAGATTTGATACAGAGGTATTGGTGGAAGAGGTCTTAAATCTAGGAGATAAAAATAAAAAGATCCTTGATGTATGCACAGGCTCCGGAGCGATAGCCATTGCACTTAAAAAGCTTGGAAAGTTTGAAAGAGTTGATGCTCTTGATATATCCGAGGAGGCATTAAAAATAGCAAAAAAGAATGCCAAAGCTTTGGAATGCGATATCAATTTTTTAAAGAGCGATATGTTTTCAAGCTTAACATCCGAAAATAAATATGATATCATAGTATCCAATCCTCCATATATACAGAGTCATATAGTGGACAGCCTTGAAAGACAGGTAAAGGATTTTGAACCGAGACTTGCACTTGATGGAGATATTGACGGTATGAAGTTTTATAAAATAATAGAAAAGAATTTTATGAATTTTTTATCTACGGGCGGTATATTGGCACTTGAAATAGGTTATGATGAAGCTTCGGATATTAAAAATCTCTTTGAAGATAAGAAAGTTATTATCAAGAAGGATTTGGCAGGTTTAGACAGAGTAGCTATAGTATACACATAGAAAAATAAAACATAAGAGGAAGAGATGTTTGATAATTTAGAAGACATAGTAATACATTATGATGAAATAATGGCAGAACTTGCCGGTGGTGATGTGGCGAATGATCAAAATAGATTCAGAAAGCTTATGAAAGAGCAATCCGACCTGGCACCGCTGGTGGAAACATATGGAGAATATAAAAAAGCAAAACAGTTGCAGGAAGATGCACTTGAAATGCTTGAGATGAATGATGATGAGATGAAGGAAATGGCAAAGGAAGAGCTTGCAGAGGGTAAAAGACTTGAAGAGGAGTTATCAGAAAAGCTTAAGATTTTACTTTTGCCAAAAGATCCTAATGATGAAAAAAATATAATGCTTGAGATTAGAGCAGGTGCAGGCGGAGATGAGGCGGCACTTTTTGCTATGCAATTATACCGTATGTATGTTCATTATGCTGAAACTCAAAACTGGAAAGTTGAGATGATTGATGTAAATGAAAACGGTATCGGAGGCTACAAGGAAGTTGTGGCTATGGTAAGCGGAAAAGGTGCCTATTCAAAGCTTAAATATGAATCCGGTGTACATAGAGTACAAAGAGTGCCGGAGACTGAATCAGGCGGAAGAATACATACTTCCACAGCATCTGTTGCGGTAATGCCTGAGGCGGAAGAAGTGGATGTTCAGATAGATATGAATGATGTCAGAATAGATGTTATGAGAGCCAGCGGAAACGGTGGACAATGTGTAAATACTACCGATTCCGCGGTTCGTCTTACTCATTATCCTACGGGCATTGTTATCTATTCACAGACTGAAAAGAGTCAGCTGCAAAATAAGGAAAAGGCATTTGCACTCCTAAGATCAAAGCTTTATGAAATAGAGCTTGAGAAAAAGCAAAGTGCCGAGGCTGCCGACAGAAGAAGCCAGATAGGTACAGGTGACAGATCTGAAAAAATCAGAACTTATAATTTCCCACAGGGAAGAGTAACCGACCATAGAATAAATCTTACTCTTTATAAACTTGATAAGATAATGAATGGAGATATTCAGGAACTTATAGATGGATGTATTGCTGCCGATCAGGCGGCAAAACTTGCCAAACTTAATGAATAGCAGGAGGCAATAATCATGGAAACAAAGGATTTGGATTGGGGTAATATCGGTTTTAACTATAGAATTACCGACTACAGATATATCAGTAATTTTAAAGACGGTAAATGGGATGAAGGAGAGCTTTCGACCGACTCAAATGTTACTATAAACGAGTCGGCAGGTATATTGCAATACTGTCAGGAGGTCTTTGAGGGACTGAAGGCATATAGGACAAAGCAGGGAGATATCGTTACATTCAGACCTGATCTAAATGCTAAGAGAATGTTTGATTCTGCAAGTAGACTTGAGATGCCGCCATTTGATGTGGAGAGATTCCTTGAGGCGGTAGACAGGGTTGTGCTTGCAAATGAAGACTGGGTGCCTCCATTTGGTTCCGGGGCAACACTCTATATAAGACCATATATGTTTGCTTCATCTCCTGTAATAGGAGTTAAGCCTGCAGCGGAGTATCAATTCAGAGTATTTGTAACACCCGTAGGACCTTATTTTAAGGGTGGGGCAAAACCTATTACTATAACAGTAAGTGATTTTGACAGAGCTGCACCAAGAGGAACCGGACATATTAAGGCAGGACTTAACTATGCAATGAGCATCCATCCTCTTATGGAAGCTCATAGAAAAGGTTTTGATGAAAATATGTATTTGGATGCCGCTACAAGAACCTATGTTGAGGAAACGGGCGGTGCCAACTTTATCTTTGTTACAAAGGATAAAACAGTGGTGACACCAAAGTCGGGTTCAATACTGCCATCTATTACAAGAAGATCACTTCTTTATGTGGCAGAGCATTATCTGGGATTAAAAACCGAGGAAAGAGCGGTCGCCTTTGATGAAATAAAGGATTTTGCAGAAGCGGGGCTTTGCGGTACCGCAGCGGTTATTTCACCTGTGGGAAGAATATACAGAGGCGAAGAAGTTATAAGTTTGCCTTCAGGTATGGAAGGTATGGGTGAGATTACAAAGAAACTTTATGATACACTTACCGGAATACAGATGGGTGAGATTAAAGCACCGGACGGTTGGATAAGAAAAATAAAATAAGAATTAGGGGAGAAGGCTGATATTTCAGTCTTTTCTTTAGATAGGCAGGTGATGGAAATGAAAAAGTTTAAGGTAAATATAAATAATGAAATATTTGAGTATGCCGAGAAGACAAAATATTTTGATATTGTAATGGAACATAAAAAAAGAGCATTGCTGGTTAAGGTAAACGGAAAGCTGCAGGAGCTTCATAAGACATTAAAACGGGATGTTACACTTGAGTTTATTACTTTAAGCGATGCTATAGGCAGAATGACCTATGAGAGAAGTGCGGTTCTTATATTATTAAAATCCATAAAGGATATATATGGAGACAGTATAAGACCTGTTGTGGAGTTTTCTACAGGAAACGGACTCTTTATAAGAATGAACGCTGATTTTGATATTGAAAGAATAGATAAAAGAATGAGAGAGCTTGTAGATGAAAATATCAGAATCGAGAAGATGAATGTTCATACAGATGCGGCTATACAGATGTTTCATGATGCCGGAATGTATGAAAAGGAAAAACTTTTCAGTTTCAGAAGAGTTTCAAGGGTAAATATCTATAAGCTGGAAGAGTTTATAGATTATAATTACGGATATATGGTTTACTCAACAGGCTATATTGATAAATTCAGACTTACAAGATATAAGGACGGGCTGGTAATTGTAATTCCAAAGAAGGAAAATCCTGATATAGTGGAGGAGTTTGCTCCTGAGGAAAAGATATTTAACGAACTTGACAGTGCCAGCAAGAATGCTGAGGATATGGGAGTATCAAATGTAGGCTCATTAAATGAGATGATTGCAAACGGTATGACAAATGAGATGATACTTATCTCAGAGGCATATATGGAAAAGAAAATAGGTGATATTGCAGATGATATCGTAAAAAGAGGAAATATAAAGCTTGTTATGATTGCAGGTCCTTCATCATCAGGTAAAACCACATTTTCACACAGACTCAGTATACAGCTTAGAGCACATGGCTTAAAACCTCATCCTTTGGAGGTGGATAATTATTTTAAAAACAGAGAAGATACCCCGAGGGATGAAAAGGGAGAGTTGGATTTTGAATCTCTCGGCGCAATGGATATAGATAAATTTAATGAGGATATGCTGGCTCTTTTAAACGGAGAGAGCGTGGAATTGCCGAAGTTTAATTTTAAAATAGGACAAAGAGAGTACAATGGTGACTTTTTAAAACTTGGTGAAGAGGATATTCTCGTGATTGAAGGTATACATTGTTTAAATGATAAACTTTCTTATAAGCTGCCACAGGATTGCAGATATAAAATCTATATAAGCGCACTGACTCAGTTAAATATTGATGAGCACAATCGTATATCCACTACTGACGGCAGATTGCTTAGAAGAATGATAAGAGATGTCAGAAAAAGAGGTATCTCACCTACAAAGACTTTGGCTATGTGGGATTCTGTAAGAAGGGGAGAGGGAAGAAATATTTTCCCGTATCAAAGCAGCGCAGATGCCACATTTAACTCGGCACTCAATTATGAGATAGCGGTTTTAAAACAATATGTTGAGCCGGTCTTATTCAGTGTGAAAAAAGACAGCAAGGAATATCCCGAGGCTAAGAGACTTTTAAAATTCCTCGATTATTTCCTTGGAATACCAAGTGATAATGTACCTTCAAATTCTATTCTTAGAGAATTTATAGGCGGAAGTACATTTAACACATAAAATAAAAAAGACCGACAGATTGGTGATTTCCAAACTGCCGGTCTTTGTATTATTTATATTTTGATACAAAATTTTGTATTTTAACTGTAGGTGAAAGGCTCTTGCCTATTGAAACATCATGGTTATAGGAGTTTATAATGGCGGCAAGATACTTTGTCAAATCAGCTTCCAGATACCAAGGCTTTGTAAGAAGCTCAGGATTTCTATAATGTACATTAGTGGTGCAAACATAATCGATAAGTCCGAGATTATGGAACTCATCGAATTTTTCAAGTCCGTTTGTAAACAGTCCGAAAGTTGCACAGATGATGATTCTTTTGGCATTTCTCTTTTTTAATTCCTTAGCGGTATCAAGCATACTCTCACCTGAAGATATCATATCATCCATTATGATAACATCCTTACCTGCAACACTGCTTCCCAAAAATTCATGAGCAACTATAGGGTTTCTTCCGTCAATTACTCTGGAATAATCACGCCTCTTATAAAACATACCCATATCAACACCGAGGTTATTTGCAAGATATACGGCTCTGCTCATAGCTCCCTCATCAGGGCTTATTACCATCATATCATCTTTATTTACTTTTAAATCGGATACATTTTGGAATAATGATTTTACAAACTGATATGTAGGCATAAAATTATCAAATCCTGTAAGAGGAATTGAGTTTTGGACTCTCGGATCATGTGCATCAAATGTGATAATATTGCTCACTCCCATATCAGCAAGCTCTGCAAGTGCAAGTGCACAGTCAAGAGACTCTCTCTTGGTCTTTTTATGCTGTCTGCTCTCATAGAGGAATGGCATAATTACATTAACTCTTTTTGCATTGGAAATACTGGCACTGACGATTCTTTTTAAATCCTGATAATGATCATCCGGGGACATATAATTTGTAAAACCGTTGAGTTTATAGCTTAGTGAATGGTTTAATACATCAACCATTACAAATACATCCGTACCGCGAATCGATTCTTTTATAACTCCTTTAGCTTCACCTGAACCGAATCTCGGACAGGCTATATCCAGAAGATAATTATCACAGTCATAACCTCTGTAATGCAAATCCACCTTACTGTTCATAAGTTCGGTAGTATCATTTCTTCTAAATTCCACTATATAATCATTGATTTTTTTTGCGAAATCATAGCAACTTTCAAGTGCGGCAATTTTTAAGGGTGCTACAGGCAGTTGATCTCTAAAAACAAAATTGTTCGGCATTTCTTTCTCCTAGGTACTTAAGATTGTCAATAGTTAAAGAAAGAACTTTCAACTATTACAAATGTAATTATTCATTTACGAAGACACTATACACTATTAAAAATATTAAGTCAACAAAATAGCCTTCAAACTCCTGACTATAAAATATTAAATTTCAGATGAAATTTATATAAAAACTCACAATGATTGTATCTATTGATGTAAAAGTTTATTTCTGTATTGTCCCGGAGATATTTTATGCTGATTTTTAAAAATTCTGCAAAAATAATTGCTGTCCGTGTAACCGCAGAGCATGGCAATATTATGTATAGGAAGCTTGGTGGTATTTAAAAAAAATATTGCCTTATCAAGCCTTACATCATGAATATATTCAGTTACAGTCTTACCGATTTGCTTTTTAAACACCGCACTCAGATAGTTTTTGCTGACATGAAAATGACCGGCAAGACTTGAAAGACTCAGTTCGTCAGTATAATTTAACTCAATATATGAAACAGTTTTATTTACAATCTCGGTATATTGATGCAGAGAGTGATTTCTGGCGAGCAGACAATACTTTTTTATATACTTTCTTATAACTGCATTTATATCATTTATGGTTTTTGTATTAAAAAGTTCTATAGACATTTCCCTGGAAATGGAATCCAAATAATAAGGATGAACCTTGTTTCTGTATTGTAATGTTTTTCTGCAAAGGGTTCCTAGTACAATTGCCAGATAATAGGCATCATGAAAAGAGTCACCGCTTCTTCCGTCAGGCTTTACAGAAGTAAAAATTTCGTATGCATTCATGGCTTTGGAAAAATCTCCTGAAGATAGTTCCTGTAAAAAGTTTTCTTCTATTTCATATATTTCTTCAATGTTTTTTATTGATAAAAGATCATTATCTTTATAAATTTGATATTTCATAATTCTCCGATATTTTAGCCTAAAATACATCTACTGAATAAGAATACCATAATATTATGCTATTTTAAAGATATCGGCTCACTTTTTAATTTTTCTGATTTAATATAATATCTAGTTAAAGCAATAATATGGAGGTGTTTTATGAACCATCAAGGAATACATAGGGCAAAGTTATGGCAAATAGGAGGTTTTGCATTAAATAACACTGCCACTAATTTGTATTTATTTTTTATGAACTTTATCAGTTACTATTTGGTAGGATTTGTGGGAGTAGGAGTAGTTGCGGCATCCACAATAGTTATGAATATGAGAATCTGGGACGGTGTTACAGATCCTTTTATAGGATATGTTGTAGACAAAACAGATTCTAAATTCGGTAAAAACAGACCTTTTATGCTTATAGGAAATATAATACTGGCTATATTTTCATTTCTTATAGTGCATATGACACATAAGGCACCTGAAAGATCAAGGCTTACTGTATTTATTCTTTTATACATGATCTATATTATAGGGTATACATTCCAATGTGTTGTTACAAAATCTGCACAGACATGTTTAACAAATGATCCTAAGCAAAGACCTATGTTTACAATTTTTGACGGTATTTATAATACTATACTCTTTGCAGCCGTACCTGTACTTGTATTTCAAAAGCTTATACCGAAGTACGGTGAGTTTAATACGGATTTTTTCCATGAGTTTTGGATGATAACCGCAAGCATATCTGCAGTATTTACAATTATTGCAATATTTGCAATATCGTCAAAGGACAGAACAGAGTTCTTCGGTCTTGGAACGCCTACAAAGATCAGACTTAGAGATTATTGGGAAGTTTTATCAAAGAACAGGGCTATACAGATGCTTGTAGTATCGGCATCTACAGATAAGCTTGCACTTACTACACAGTCAAATGCCGTAGTAGTAATTATGGTATATGCAATAGTTTGCGGTAATACTGCAGCAGGCGGTCAGGTAGCGGCTTACACTGCAATACCTACAGCACTTATGCTCTTTTTCGGTGTGGGTTATATAGCAAGATATCTTGGACAGAGAAAGGCAATGCTTTTCGGTACAATAGGAGGTCTGGTGACCTGTGTACTTTCAATAATAGCATTCTATGTTTTAGATCCTACTACTTTAAGCTTACCCGGAGAGGGCTTTAAGGGATGGAATGTATTTACAATAGTATTTTTAGTGCTTTTCCTGCTTATGAAGGGCTTTACAGGAGTTTCAGGAAATATTGTAATACCTATGACTGCGGATTGTGCGGACTATGAGGTATATCGTTCAGGAAAGTATGTTCCGGGACTTATGGGAACACTTTTCTCATTTGTTGATAAGCTTATTTCATCACTGGGAGCTACAATTGTAGGTCTTAGCTGTGCGGCTATAGGATTTAAGGAAGTGCTGCCTACAGTAGACACACCTTCATCAGGGGCATTAAAGGCTGTGGCGATGTTTTGTATGTACGGACTGCTTATAATCGGACTTGTATGTAATCTTATTGCTATGAAGTTCTATCCTCTTACAAAGGAAAAGATGGAAAGTATACAGGATGAGATTGCTGAAATAAAGAAAAGGACGGAAGCTGAGCAAGCATAAAAATTGATAATATTTTAGGAGGGAATATATGAGAATAATAGAAAATGTAATGGAAGGCTGGATGTTTAAAAAGACTGAAGAAATTCCAAATGTCTTACCGGCTGATGAGAGCTGGGACAGAATAAACCTGCCACATACTTATAATGCCTTTGACGGACAGGACGGCGGCAATGACTATTACAAGGGAAAGGCTGTGTATGTAAAAAGATTGGAAAGACCTTTGGTTTCTCCCGATAGTGAATTTATTTTAAGCTTTGGAGGAGTAAATTCCGTTGCAAGAGTATATATTGACGGAGAGTTTGTACAGGAACATAGAGGTGGATATTCAAGATTCAGAGTTAATATTACAAGATTTTTTGAAAATAAGAAATCCATTGTTCTTGCTGTGGAAGTGGATAATACCAACAGTTCGGATGTATATCCTCAGATGGCTGATTTTACATTCTATGGCGGTATTTACAGAGATGTGAGTCTGATATCGGTACCTAAGACAAGATTTGATATAGAGTATTATGCAGGTAGCGGAGTGGCTGTTACTTCAAAGTTGGACGGTGAAGATGCAATAATAGATATTACCGCTTATGTAAAAGATCCGGACGAATCAGACATGGTTATGGTTGAGGTAAGAGATAATGACAGTTATGATGATGTAGGCTTTGTTGTCGCACCTGCAAAGAAGATAACAAAGCTAAGCCTTAAGATAGACAATCCCCGTCTTTGGAACGGTATCGAGGATCCATTCCTGTATGATTTGAGTATTAAACTTGTAAGACATAATGAAGTACTTGATGATGTAGAGGTAAATCACGGTATCAGAGAGTACTATGTAGATCCGGATAAGGGATTTTTCCTGAATGGAAGGAGCTTCCCTCTTAGAGGTGTCAGCAGACATCAAGACAGACTGGGCAATGGAAATGCACTTGATCAAATCGATCATTTTGACGATTTGGATCTGATACTTGATGTAGGTGCAAATACTGTAAGACTGGCACATTATCAGCAAGATGATTATTTTTATGAGCTTTGTGACAGATACGGTCTTATAGTATGGGCTGAGATTCCTTTTATATCAAGAATGAATAAGGATCCAAAGGCACATGAGAATGCTATGGAGCAGATGAAAGAGCTTATTTATCAAAATTATAATCACAGCAGTATATTTTTCTGGGGAATTTCAAATGAAATAACAATTGCCGGAGATATACCGGGACTTACAGATAATTTAAGAGAACTTGATGAACTTGTAAAGAGTATTGATAAAACAAGACTTACAACAATGGCTCAGGTATCAATGCTTCCTATGGAATCCGAACATAATCAGATAACGGATATTTTGGCTTATAACCTTTATTATGGATGGTATGGCGGGAAGTATACAGATAATGAAGTATGGTTTGATAAGTTTAGAGCTATGCATCCAAACAGGGCTGTAGGACTTTCAGAATACGGCTGTGAGGGCATTATAAGCTGGCATTCCAATACCCCTGCATGTAAGGATTACACCGAGGAGTATCAGGCTGAGTATCATGAGCATATGGCAAAATTACTTAGTGAAAGACCTGAGATCTGGGGCTCATATATCTGGAATATGTTTGATTTCGGTTGTGATGCCAGAGATGAGGGCGGTGTTCAAGGCAGAAACAATAAAGGTCTTGTAACTATAGACAGAAAAATAAAGAAGGATTCATTCTATTTATACAAAGCTTATTGGTCAGATGAGTCATTTGTTCATATTACAAGCAAGAGATTTGCAATAAGATGTGCTGAAAAAATAAATGTAAAGATCTATTCAAATATGCCAAAGGTTAGACTGTTTGTAAACGGTGTGGACCTTGGTGAAAAGGAAGGTGATAAAATCTTTATATTTGAGAATGTAAGTCTTAATATGGGCAGCAATTATATAAAGGCGGTAGGTGTAAACTTAGATGAAGAAGTAGTTGACAGAACCACATTTATCAGAGAGGAGAAACCTTTTGCAGGATATGTAAAGCCTGTTGAAAAAGAGGAAGAGGACGGTGTTAAGAACTGGTTTGATGATATTGATAAGGAAAACCTTGAAGCAGGCAAACTTGAGTTTAAGCCGGAATTTTTCAGTATAAAGGATACCGTAGATGATGTAATCAGAAATGATGAAGCCGGAGATATACTTGTATCTATAATAAATCAGTTTGGAACTATGAAGACGAAAAAGAGTATGCTGGGTATAATGGGCGGCATGCAGGTTGATGAAATGGCAGCATTCTTTAATCCTGAAAAAGTAGATACGGATAAGGTATTTGCACTTATAAATAAGAAATTGCAGGAAATCAGAAAATAATATACTAAGCGAAACAATATTAAAAAACAATCTATATAAAAGCCTCAAAATTTGGGGCTTTTTTGCGTATCTACATCATATTTAAGTGGAGCCTTGGTTTTATAATTGTAACTTAATATAAATTAATAATTAAATATTACAGAGGTGTCATTGCAGCTGCAACTAGACACTTTTTTGTTTTCAATTGATAAGAGTTATTTACATTTGCTATAAACATAAAAGTTTAACGCCATATAACTTTATAATTCTACTCTTAAAATAATCTCTAAAATGGCTTTATTACTGTCATAAATAGACAATGAAAAGAGGTATTTTATATTGAACATGATGTCACTAAACGTAGCTTATAATATGATATTGAAAAATATTGACACGTTTCAATTTAAACGTTATAATAAAGTCAATAAATAAATGAACCTTGATTTTATAGGAGGAAAATTATGAGAAAAGTGTTAGCAGCTGCATTATCGGTAGCAATGGGGATGTCACTGGTGGCTTGTGGTAGCGGTTCGTCTAAGCCGGTAGAGGAGACTACAAAGTCAGTAGAATCCGGTGCAGATAATACGGAAAGTGGTGATGCAAAACTAAACGCAGACATTGAGTATTGGTCAAGTTGGAGTGAAACTGAAGCTCAAGCAGATGCATTAAGGGAAGCAGCAGATGAATTTATGAAAGCTAATCCGGGTGTCAAAATTAATTTTACATTTAACGGTCGTGATAACAGAAACCTGGTTGGCTCAGCAGTATCGGCAGGAACAAAGGTTACAATGATGGATGCTAATGCTGATAATATTAAGTCTATGTGGTCTGAAATGACAATGGATCTTACACCTTATTTTGAAGAGTCATATGAATCAACAGGTGGAGAGAAGTATGTTGATAGAATTATGCCAAGTATGTCGGGATTGTCTGCTAAGCTTTTTGATGGAAAGTATTCATATTTTCCTTACGCACCGCAGGCATTTATGATTTTCTGCAATAAAAACATATTTGATGATTGTGGGATAACAAAATATCCTGAAACCTGGACAGAATTTATGGATGCTTGCGAAAAAATCAAAGCAAAAGGATATACTCCGGTTACTACAGACAGCGGTTATGCTACCAGTTGGGTTGGATATTATATGAGCCGCTTAATGGGTAATGATGAGGTCGCAAAATTGAGCAATGATCCGTCAGCCTGGAGTAATCCGAAGGTATTAGAGGCGGCTAAGGCTATTGAGGATATGGCAAAGAAGGGATACTTTGATCCGGTTATAGAAACAAATACATATCCGAATGCACAGCAAAGTATGGTTATAAATGAAAAAATAGCAATGTACATCAATGGAACATGGCTTCCTAACGAAGTAAAAGAGTCAACACCGGATGATTTCAAATGGGGTTCTTTTGCATTCCCAACTGTAGAAGGTGGGGTTGATGATCAGACATCAGGATGCTACAGCAGCTATGGTATTGCAATCAATAAGGATGCAACAGAGGAAGAAGCTAAGGCGGCAGCAGCTTTTGGAGTTTATGTAACTACAGCGTTTGACCAGAAATTTTCCGATATGGCAAATGCTATTCCGGTTGGTGTTGACGGTGTATGGCCGGATAGTTTAAAAGATGCACAACAAGTTATATCAAAATATACAAACAGATATCCGTCACAGACAGCGCTTATCTTAAATAGTAACAGTAAGCAGATTATTGCGGATGCTTGTTTAAAGCTGATGGGTGGAAGTATTACAGCAGAAGAATTTGTTGAAATGGCATCCAAGTTCTAGTATATATCAGTGATAAAATCATTGCTAAAATGTAAAGGCATCTTGCCTTTACATTTTTTCATAAGGAGGATTTTATGAAGCAGACGAAAAGGTCGATTATTACGTTTATGTTACCGGCTGTAGTACTTATGGTATTTATATTTTTATATCCGACATTAAGAACTATTGCCATGAGTTTGTTTAAGGTAAAGAGTGTAACTACTCCGCTAATGGACTGGAAATTTGTTGGTTTTGGAAATTTTTTTAAGTTATTTAAAACACCTTTATTTGTTAGATCCATGGTAAATATTCTAAAAATATGGATTTACAACGGTATTGCTACAATGGTTTTATCTATGTTGTTTGCACTGGCGTTCACAAAGGATATTCGATTCAAAAAGTTTTTTAGAACCATAGTTTACCTTCCAAATGTAATTGCAGCTATTGCAGTAGGTTATATGTGGTTACTTTACGTATACAATAGCAGATTTGGACTTCTTACAACTATGTTTGCAAGACTTGGATTAAAAGCTTTAGCAGATTATCAATGGCTAAATTCCGATCATATGTTTTTCTCAATGTGTATTGCAAATGTATTCGGTAATGTAGGATACTTTATGATGATGTTCATAGCAGGAATTGAAAAGATACCGCAAGATTACTTTGAAGCGGCATCATTAGAGGGAATTACAGGATTTCAACGCTTTAGACATATTATTTTCCCTTTGACAAAAGGTGTTTTGAGGACTGCAATAGTATTGTGGACAACAAGAACTATGGGATTCTTTGCCTTATCACAAGTTTTCTCAGGTGTAAATACATATACACCTATGCTATTTACATATCAGACTTTGTTTGGAACGGAAGTAGCCTCAGAGTCGGTAAATGCAGGAATGGCTGCCGCCGCGGCAGTGCTAATGACAGTTATCGTAGTCATTGTGTCAATGATTCTAAATCATGCAATTAAAGATGATAACTATGAGATATAGGAGGTGAAGTGATGAAGAATAATAAAAGAAAGTCCGATTTCAGATGGAGAAAAGAAGTTACTTTATTACCTAGTTACATTATTGGAATTATTTGGGCATTTTTTACAATATTTATGATTGGCTGGATTATTGCAGCTTCACTTTCGTCAACAAAAGAGGTTTTTACAGGAAATGTATTATCTACCGGTTTACATTTTGAAAATTATACTAAAGCTTTCTTTAGAAATAAGGCATTGATGAATCTTTTAAATTCAGTGATTTATACAGTACCGTCATGTATCCTTACTATTATAGTGAGTGCACCTGCAGCATATTGCCTTACCAGATTTAAGTTTAAATTTAACGGTTTGATTAAAAAGAGTATTATTACAGCTCTTGGAATTCCCGGTATTATGATTGTTATGCCGCTATTTTCAATTGTCAGTACATTAAAATTGAGTGGAACACACTTGACTTTGATCTTTATATATACGGCAACTTCAGTACCATACACAACATTTTTTCTAATGGCATTTTTTCAAGGAATATCTGATGTTTATGAAGAGGCTGCGGCAATAGACGGATGTGGTCCGATACAATGCTTTTGGAGAATTATGTTTCCATTGGCACAACCTGCTATTATGACAGTAACAATTTTTAACTTTATAAGCAGATGGAATGAATATTTTATGGCGTTGATTTTTGCCAATAAATCTGAACTTCGCCCTGTAGGTGTAGGTCTTTATCAGACTGTGCAATCAATGATGCAATCAGGTGATTGGGCCGGAATGTTTGCATCTGTAGTAATTGTATTTATGCCAACTGTAATTATATACCTATTCCTTTCCGATAAAATTGTGGCAGGGGTGACATCAGGTGGTGTTAAGGGTTAATTTAATAATAATTGAGGTGACAAAATGCATTATAGTAATGTGAAATTTGGGATTTTTACTGATTTACATCTTGATATTATGCATGATGGAAGAATACGACTGGATACATTCATAGAACAAATGAAGAAAGAAGATGTTGACTTTATCATTCAACTGGGAGATTTTTGTTACCCGGAGGATACAAGTAAATGCCTATGTTCAGAAAAGAATATGCCTATAAATCTTAAAAATGCGATGAGAGTACCGGCTGATGTACCTAAAATTGAACTCTTGGAGAAATTTAATAAATTTTCCAAACCACATTATCATGTACTTGGAAATCATGAGTTTGATTTTTGCTCAAAGGAACAGGCGATGAAGCTCTATGGAATGGATAAGAGATATTACTCTTTCATATGTAAAGATTGGAAATTCTTAGTGCTTGACGGTAATAATTTTAAAACGAAGACCGGAGAACTTAAAGATTATTATTATGGGGATTATTTTGATTCTGATGATTTACCATATATTGATTCTGAACAAATGGAATGGATTGAAAAAGAACTGTTGGAATCTGATATGCCTAAAATAATATTTTCGCATCAACCTCTAAATGAAGGCTCCAGAGGTATAAAAAATGCTGACGAACTTTCAAATTTATTCATAAAGGCAAATAGAAACGGTAAAAAAGTTAGACTTTGTATAAATGGACATATACATGTAGATAGATTGGAATGTGATAAAGGAGTGTATTACTATACTCTAAACAGTATGTCAAATCATTGGATCGGGACAAAGTTTGCAAAACATAGATTTTCAGATGAAATAGAAGAGGCTTTTCCAAATCTTCAATATACATTTCCATATAAGAGCCCTCTGTATGCAATAGTAGAATTAAATAGCAAAGGGGCTTATATTAAAGGAAAATCGGGAGAGTTTATAAAGCCAAGTCCGTTGGATATGGGGTGTGATGAGGATTTGAGTGCATCTGTACAAGATAGAGAAATCTTATGGTGATTTATATAAAAATTTTAGTATAGGAAAATAAGGAGATAAAATGGAATTAAAATTCACCGGAATAGGAGCGGCATATTATCCTGTACTGGGAAGTAATTGTGCATTTTTTGAGCATGATAACTGTCTATACTTAATAGACTGTGGAGAGAGTACTTTTAGAGCTATGTTTTCACGTAATGAAATATATGATTATGATAATATAGTTGTACTGCTTACACACCTTCATGCTGATCATATCGGTAGTCTGGGATCTTTTCTTTCTTTTTGTAAAAATGTACTTGATAAAAAAGTATTATTGGCAGCTGAGGAAAATACCATTGTGAATATATTGGCTCAAAGTGGAGTTCACACTGATAAATATAATTTCACAACAGACTTCAAAGAATGCGAAGCGATCGGATTATCTATTTATGTGAAGAGAGAAATCCATGCTACAGATATGTTATGTTGCGGATTTATTTTTGAATGTAATGGAGAAAAGATATACTACAGTGGTGATACAAGCAATGTTCCGTCTGATATTTTAAATGCCTTTCTATCAGGAGAAATAAAGACTATGTATCAAGAATGTACATTCCTAGATACAGACAGTACATCACATTTTTCTCTTAAGAAATTATGCGAGATTATTCCGTATGAAGAAAGACAACGTGTTTATTGCATGCATTTAGGAGATGATATTGAAGATGATATTGTTAAAGCAGGATTTCGTGTTCCGAAGATAGTATAAATTGGAATGCCGGAGGTAAGTTAGAATGAAAAATACACTTCATTTATACAATAATGATAATGTACAGATTGTGGCTCATCGTGGAGCGGCAGGTTCCAATATTCCTTGTAATACAATACCTGCATTTGATATCGCTCTAAAAGGCGGTGCATCAATTTTAGAGATGGATCTTTTTAAAAGTACTGATGGTAAAATATTTATTTTTCATACAGGTAAAGAACCGTATCAACTTAATAAAAACATTGATCTTACAAAACTGGACAGTGAAGAAATAAAAAAACTTCGCCTTATCAATGTTGATTTCAATCCTACACAATGGGGAATAAATTCTTTTGACGATATATTAGAGCATTTTAAGGGACGTTGTATTTTAAATCTTGATCGCATTGGGGACTGTATCCCCGATGTCATAAAAGTAGTTGAAAGACATAACATGAAAGATCAGGTTTTACTTAAACATGCCCCGATTCCAAGTGTTTTAAAGATAATTGAAGATGTGGCACCTGATTATATGTTTATGCCGATATATATGGAAGAAGATAATGCTTCTGAGATAATTGAAAAAATGAATATAAATTATATCGGTGCTGAACTTGTGTTTAAAACAGAAGAGTCCCCTGTGATACAACCTGAATATATAGAGAGTATGAAGAAGAGGGGCAAGACTTTATGGGGGAATGCAGTATTATACAATTATAAAATACCTCTTTCAGCCGGGCATACGGATGATGTCTCAATGATTGATGATCCGGATAAAGGATGGGGGTGGTTAGTTGACCATGGCTTTGATATAATTCAAACTGATTGGACATATCAATGCTGTAAGTATTTAAAGGATAGAGGAATAAACCATTAATACTTACAAATCAGATTGGAGTATAGAAAATGGCAACTATAAAAGATATAGCCAAGGTGGCAAAAGTATCACAGGCAACCGTTTCAAATGTTTTAAACGGGAAAGATAATGTAAGCAGTGATAAAATACGTAGAGTAATGAAAGCAGTTGAGGATATGGGCTATGTTATAAATGAAAAGGCTCAAAACCTCAGAAAGGGTACTGCAAAGATTTTAGCAGTTGTAGTTCCAAATTTATATGATAAAACATACATAGATTTTTTTTCCAGTTTTAAAGATTATGCGGAAAGAAAAGAATATACAGTAGATTTATACATTACAAATGATGATGATGATTATGAGAGGAAGCAGATTCAGAAAATTAAATCCAGAATGACGGAGGGAGTAGCTGTTTTTACATCCATATCAGATGGAAGTGAGGCTTACTATGAAGCAGGATTTTCAAATAAAGATGTTATTTTTATATCTAATAAACAGCCATACAGTTGTAAGTTTATCGGGTATGATGATATAGAGGCCGGAAAGGAGATTGCAAAAAAAATATTGCAAGGTAATTATGAAAAAGTTGCTCTTTTAACAGGACCTCTTACATATTCAGGGAAAATGGACTTTCGTAATTCATTTTTAGAAAGTATTGGAAAATCAGATAAAATATCAGAAGTATATGAGAGAGTTACTACTGAGCAGTGCAAATATCAGAATGTAGTGAGAGTTTTTACTCATATGCAACCTGATGCAGTCATTACTGACAGTATATCATTGGCTCAAACGGTAAAAAGTGTATATCAAAACTTCTATAGAAATAAGCCGGTAGATATTTTTTCACTTTCTCCTGTATATACTATTCCTGAAAGAGATATTATTAGGTATGAAATAGACTATAGAAAAATGGGTATAGATGCCGCTTCATATCTAATAAACCGTAACTGGGAAAATAGAAATGAACTGATTATAGAATCAAAAGGATTTTCAGATTGGCCAAAAATAAATTCAAAAAATGAAGAAAATGTATTGAATATTTTATCTATTGCAAGCCCTACTACACGAGCACTTAAGACAGTGGTAAATTTATATGAATTTAATACCGGAATAAAGATAAGAATAACAGAATCAGACTATGAAAGTATGTATAAACTGGTAAAAAACAGGGGGGCGGAACTGTCATATGATATAGTTCGTATGGATAAGGATTGGTTTCCGGTTTTAGCTAAATCGGTATTTGTGCCACTTACAAACATAGAATCCAATATCGGTAACAGCTTAGACGGTTTTTTGCCTAATGCACTAAAAAATTATTCTTATCTTGATGGTGATATTTATGCATTACCGGGAACACCAAGTATTCAATTACTGTTTTATAGAAAGGATTTGTTTGAAGATACAAGATTAAAAAGATTATATTATGAGATGTACAAGAAATCATTAGAGGTTCCAAAGACCTTTGAAGAGTATAATCGTATTGCGTATTTTTTTACAAATGAATTTAACAATGAATCTCCGATTAAGTATGGTTGCAGCTTTACATCAGGAGAACACGGAACTGTCGGTGTTGAATTTTTGATGCGATATTTTAGTCATTCAAAAAGATTATTTGATGAAAATGGAAATATTCTTTTAAATACTGAGGCAGCAAGAGATGCATTAAGAGAAACTAAAGACTCTTGGAATTGTTCCTCAAAAATAGAGCACAATTGGTGGACAGATTCAGCTCAGGAGTTTGCGGAAGGTGATACGGCAATGGGTATTTATATGATAAACCATGTTAGTGGATTTGTCGGACCCGACTCAAAGATTAGAGGGAAAATAGGGTGGTCTATTGTACCCGGAGATAATCCTATGCTTGGTGGTAGTGTTCTTGGTATTTCTAAATATTCAAAAAATAAGGATATTGCTTTAGACTTTTTGAAATGGATTAGTCGAGATGATATAGGTACAGCTACTGTATTACTTGGCGGTATGTCTGCAAAAAAAAAGGCATATGATGATGCTGAAGTAAATGATGCTTATCCATGGCTTGATTATGCAAAAAAATGTTTTAAAAATGCTCAGACCAACTACTATCCTATAGTAGATGGAGATAATATTGGATTAAAAGAGTTGCAGAATTTACTAGGTGTGGCAATAAAAAAAGGTATAATGGAGCATTTAGATATTGATGAAATACTTGAAACTGCTATGACCGATTATAAAAATTTGAAAAAGAAAAAACTTTAATATGCAGAGGGAGGCTTTAAATGTCTGATTTTCCTTATAAATCAAGTAAATATAGATATACAGCAATAAGATTTATTAAAAATAAAAAAGGTATATTTGGAATACCGAAGATTAATATAAGTGCAGATTTTGAATGTGAGATTACAAAAGAAAACGGTTTATATTATGAAACAGATGGAGAAATTGTAATTTATATAAAGCATTTTATCTTAAAGGATGCTTGCTTGATTTCTATAGACGTAGAAGACAGTGAAGAATATGAAATAAAGTATATATTATGTGAAGGCAAATATATAGCATTTGATCACAGTAATAACAAATATATATTTCAAATTGAAATTAGTGGACTTCTTGGTCCGACAAGAACATTATATGCACATAGTATTTTAAGAGAAGACGGCATTACTCTTAGAGTTGAAGAGAACGATATTGGAAGGTGTGCGGGAAAATATGATAAAGATACATATCCGCAAACTCAAATCGATGCTTCGGTTCACTATACATTTGCGGCAAGAGAAGTCTTAAGGCATATGGGTATAGGAAAATATTTGCATGACAATCATCTCGGATATATATTGCTTCTTGGATTTGAAACTTGTAATGAGTTACACCCTGATTATCCACCGCATTGGCATTTGATATTCAGATGGCCATATTTTTGTGGCTCACAGGCACCTCATATATACATTGATAAAGAAGGAAAGATGGAGTCAAATGTAACTTATATTGACGGAATAAGTGGAGTATGCAGAAAGTATCAGACTTTAGAATGGTGCAAGATGGTTGATATGTACGGTGCGGATGTAATTGCTTTTAGACTGGTAGAAGATGGAGGTATGGAGCTTACTTCTCCCGGTGGAAATACCTATAAAATTGCCCCTTATAGTATGGAAGACGGTGTAAAAGTATATTGTGATGAAAGGTATATTGGTAATATTACCATAAAAAATGACACTGATAATGGACAGATTAAGTTATTATGGAATAACAGCGATTGTATTCAAGATTCTTATAAAGAGATTATCGAATATGATCAATATACGGGAAACATCAAAAAAGTTGAATGTGTCGATAGTATATAAATATAAGGAGATGCTAAATGGAAAAATATGTAATAAATGATAGTATTTTTTTATTTCAGCTTATATGTGCCGGACTTTGTGGTACAGCTTTAGGTGTGGAACGACAGAGTAGAATGAAGTCTGCCGGAGTAAGAACACATTTCATAGTATCCGTAGCATCTGCACTTATGATGATTGTATCAAAATACGGTTTTTTAGACGTTATATCTATTGAAGGTGTAAGTGTAGATATATCCAGAGTTGCAGCAGGAATTATATCAGGCATAGGCATACTTGGAGGAGGATTGATTTTTATCAGTAAACAAGGTCTTGTTCGAGGTATGACAACAGCTGCCGGAATATGGATGACAGTAGGCATTGGTATGGCTATAGGTGCAAGAATGTATGTACTGGGTTTTGAAGGTACAATTCTTATACTTCTTATGCAGTGCTTATTCCATAGAAAACTCGAAATACTAAAAGATCCGTTAAGAGCAAAGGTAATGTTTTTGGTTGGAGACAAAAAAGAGGATGTAGAAACTATAGTTCAAAAACTTGAGGCAATTGGTATTGAAGTAAGTATGATAAAGATTGAAAGAAAGGGAGAAAAAAAATTTCAAATGAAATGTGAAACTGTACTTCCAAGAAATATGGAAAGGGATGATTTTACAGAAAAAATTGTGGGAATAGAAAATTTGTTGTCATATGAGGTTTAGAGAACAAAAATGTTTAATGACATAATGGATGTTATATGAAATAAAAAATAAGATATTGAAATCTAAAATTTAATATGTTAGACTGAAAGAGGCAAATGAAGTTAAGATATGTAGTCGGATAGTGCTACAATAAGAAAGCCACGAGCTCGTATCTCGTGGCTTTTTCCGTTATAGTAGTAGATGTCATTTGCTGTTTACAGATGAATGGAGTAGAATGAATTTTCATATAATAAAAAGCGTTGCCAAAGGTTCTATAGCCGAGGAGCTTGAAATAGAGCCGGGAGATAAGCTTATATCTATCGACGGCAATGAGATAAAAGATGTATTGGATTATAGATATTATATAAATGCCGAAGAATTTACCATGTTGATAGAAAAGGCAAATGGTGAAGAATGGGAGCTGGATATTGAAAGTGATTATGAAGATATAGGAATTGAGTTTGAAGAAGGACTTATGAGTGATTATAAATCCTGTACAAATAATTGTATATTCTGCTTTATAGACCAGATGCCGGAGGGAATGAGAGAGACTCTTTATTTTAAAGATGATGATTCCAGACTTTCCTTTTTACAGGGTAATTATGTAACACTTACAAATATGAAGGATGCGGATATTGACAGAATAATAAAGTTTAACCTGGCACCTATAAATATATCAGTGCATACCACCAATCCCGAACTTAGAAAAAAAATGCTTCACAATCGCTTTGCCGGAGAGTCACTCAGATATATAGATAAACTGTATGAAAAAAATGTACCTATGAACGGTCAGGTGGTGATGTGCCCGGGATATAATGACGGTGAAGAGTTAAGAAAAACATTAAATGATTTATTAAAATATGCTCCAACAATGGAAAGTGTATCTGTAGTGCCGGTTGGTATTACAAAATTCAGAGATGATTTACCGAGGCTTACACTTGTGGATAAGGCTAAAGCAATAGAAACAATCGGAATAATAGAGGAAATTCAAAAAAAGGCGATGGAAAAATGTAATAAACATTTTGCACAGGCAAGTGATGAATTTTATCTTATTGCCGGTAAAGAGATGCCAAAGGAAGAGACTTATGACGGATATATTCAACTTGAAAACGGTGTCGGAATGCTTAGGCTTTTAAGTGAAGAAGTAAAGGATGCCATAGAGAATTTAAAGATAGATAAGGAAGATATAAAAAAAGAAGAAACTATAAGTATTGCAACAGCTATTTTGCCGGCACACTCTATGAAGACTTTGGTAAAGAGAGTGGAGCAAAGATTTCCGACTAAAAAGATAAATTTCTATACCATAAGGAATGATTTTTTTGGAGAAAGAATCACTGTAGCAGGGCTTCTGACCGGAGTTGATATAATAAATCAGCTAAAGGGCAAGGAACTTGGTGACAGGCTTTTACTGTCGGTGAATATGTTTAGAAGCGGAGAAGAGGTGTTGCTTGATGATTTGACCAGAACCGATATTGAAAGAAGTTTGAATGTCAAGACCGTTATAGTAGGTCAGTCGGGTTATGATCTGGTAAATGCTATAGTTTCAGATAATTATATAGAAGAAAATGCCTATAAGGCATATGAAAAAGGAGTAAATAATGAGTAAACCTGTAGTTGCCATCATAGGCAGACCAAATGTCGGAAAGTCCACATTATTTAATGCCATAGCCGGAGAGCCTATTTCCATTGTTAAGGATACACCGGGAGTTACAAGAGACAGGATTTATGCAGATTGTACATGGCTGGATATGAATTTTACCTTAATAGATACAGGTGGTATAGAGCCTGACAGCAGTGATATTATACTTTCACAGATGAGGGAGCAGGCTGAGATAGCTATAGAAACAGCTGATGTAATTGTTTTTATAACAGATGTGCGTCAGGGGCTTGTAGATTCCGATTCCAAGGTCTGTGATATGCTTAGAAAATCAAGAAAACCTGTGGTACTTGCGGTAAATAAAGTAGATTCTATTGCCAAGTTTGGAAATGATGTATATGAGTTTTACAATCTGGGTATTGGAGATCCTGTGGCTATATCCGCCGCATCAAGGCTTGGAATAGGTGATTTGCTTGATGCCGTAGCGGTACATTTTAAGAGCAAGGGAAATGAAAGTGAAGAGGATGATGACATACCGAGAATAGCCATAGTCGGAAAGCCGAATGTAGGTAAATCATCCATTATAAACAGGCTTACAGGACAAAACAGGGTTATAGTATCGGATATTGCAGGAACCACCAGAGATGCTATAGATACCGTAGTGGTAAATAATAAGCAGGAATATGTATTTATTGATACCGCAGGACTTAGAAGAAAATCAAAGGTAAAGGAAGATATTGAAAGATACTCCATTATAAGAACGGTAACAGCGGTGGAAAGAGCGGATGTGGTAATTCTTGTTATAGATGCAAATGAAGGTGTGACCGAGCAGGATGCCAAGATTGCAGGTATTGCACATGACAGAGGCAAGGGTATTATATTTGCCGTAAATAAATGGGATTTGGTGGAAAAAGACAATAAGACTATTTATGAGTATACCGACAATATAAAAAGAATACTCTCATTTATGCCATATGCAGAATATATTTTTATATCTGCACTAAGTGGACAGAGATTACAAAAACTTTTTGAAATGATAGATATTGTCAGAGAAAATCAGACTTTAAGAATACAAACAGGTGTACTTAATGAAATAATCTCTGAGGCTACCGTTATGCAACAGCCACCATCCGACAAGGGCAAGAGATTAAAGATTTTTTATACCACACAGGTGGCGGTCAAACCGCCTACATTCGTTATTTTTGTTAATATAAAGCAGCTTATGCATTTCTCCTATCAAAGATATTTGGAGAATAAGATTAGGGAGGCCTTTGGATTTAAGGGAACTTCTATCAGATTTATTATCAGAGAAAGAGGAGAGGATGCAAAATAATGTTTAGGATTCTTCTTTTAATAATAGGATACTTTATCGGAAATATTGAGACCGGATATATATTCGGAAAGCTCAATAAAATGGATATAAGAAACTACGGCTCGGGGAATGCAGGTGCTACAAATACTCTTAGGGTACTTGGACCAAAGGCAGGATTTATAGTTTTTTTGGGAGATTTTTGTAAATCACTGATACCATGTCTGTTGGTAAGATTTATTTGTAGAGATAATGTCAGTCTCAGCTATGTGTATATGCTATATATTGGACTTGGAGTAGTACTTGGTCATAACTTCCCATTCTATCTTGGATTTAAGGGTGGAAAGGGAGTTGCTTCAACAGCAGGTATAATAATGGCTCTTGATTATAGAATTGCTTTTGTTTGTCTGGCTATATTTATCTTGATAGTTGCTATAACAAGATATGTATCACTTGCATCCATTTTTGTTATGATTATTTTTATAGGTATGGCACATTTTTTTGTAAGGACAGATTATGGCTTTGCAGATGGAAGTTCTACTGTAGAATTTAGAATATTGGTTGCCGTTATAGGACTTTTGTCAATATTTATGCATAGAGCAAATATAAAGAGATTAGTAAGCGGAACTGAGAATAAAATCGGGAAAAAGGTGGAAAAATGAAAATTGCTGTTATTGGTTCGGGAACCTGGGGAATGGCACTTGCAAGGCTTCTGTCTGACAACGGACATAGCGTAAAGGTATGGTCAGCCATTGAAAGTGAAATAAAAGAGCTTAGAGAAAAGCGTACACATAAAAATCTGCCGGGTGTTGTATTTGATGAAGCGATTCGATTTGAGACTGATTTGGAAGTTGCTATGGAAGGCTCCAAGATTTGTGTGCTTTCAGTACCTTCAATTTTCACAAGAAGTACTGCAAAAAGAATGGCACCGTTTTATGAAGAAGGACAAATCATTGTAAATGTTGCAAAGGGTATTGAAGAAAATACTCTTGAAATACTTACAGAGCAGATTTTGGATGAAATAAAGAATGCAAATGTAGCAGTACTTTCAGGGCCAAGCCATGCTGAAGAGGTGGTAAGACTTCTGCCTACTACATGTGTAGCCGGAGCAAATGATTTAAAGACTGCTGAGCTGATTCAGTCTGTATTTATGAGTCCGGTATTCAGAGTATATACTTCTACAGATATGCTTGGTATTGAGCTTGGCGGTTCACTAAAAAATGTTATAGCATTGGCGGCAGGTATCTCAGACGGACTTGGCTATGGTGACAATGCCAAGGCTGCTCTTATTACCAGAGGAATTGTTGAAATAAGCAGACTCGGTACAGCTATGGGAGCCAGAATAGAGACATTCTACGGGTTGTCAGGTATCGGTGATCTGATAGTTACCTGTGCAAGTAAGCACAGCAGAAACAGAAAAGCCGGTATGCTTATGGGACAGGGAAAGACCATGGATGAGGCTATGAAAGAGGTGGCAATGGTGGTGGAAGGTGTGTATTCAGCTAAGGCAGCCAAGGCTCTGGCTGATAAATATAATATATGTATGCCCATAGTAAATGAGGTAAATGCGGTACTTTTTGATAATAAAGATCCGAAGCAGGCGGTGGATGCACTGATGCTTAGAGATAAGATATCAGAAAGCATCGGAATGTAAAAAGAGGGATGAGTTAAAGTATAAACTTTTACTCATCCCGTTTAAATTTATTTTGCCTGCTGTAAATCCGCCCTCGGTGTGGCAATCATTGACCAGTTGGAGTGGTAAATCACAAAGCCCGGAGCGGCACCTGCAACTTTTTTAATATTTTTTCTTTGAATATAGTCTACTTCGACTTTTTCGGAATCCTTTGCCTTTGAATAAAAGGCTGCAAGTGCGGCTGCCTCTTCATAAGTTCTATCCGGAAGCTCTTCTTCATTGTTTGATTTTAAAATCACATGTGAGCCGGGTATACCCTTTGCGTGAAACCACCAGTCATTCCCTGTAGCAAGTTTAAAAGTGAGCTCCTCATTCTGATAATTGTTTTTACCTACATAAATGTCATATCCGTCGCTTGAAATATAGTGATATGGATGTGAGGAGGTCTTTTTTTGCTTTGAAGAAGAATGTTTTTTGATATAACCAAAGTCAATGAGCTCCTGGCGTATCTGTGAAAGGCTCTCATCATCACTTGATACTTCCAGTGCGGTCTGTATGGATAGCAGATGCTCCATGTCTTTTTTGGTATTGACTATCTCTTCGCTGAGTGCCTTGGTTGTTCGACTTAGCTTTGCATATTTATCATAGTATTTCTTGGCATTTTCTTTAGCCGATTTATGCTTATCAAGCGGTATAGTGATTTCCTTATTATCATCATAAAAATTTTCTGTGGTAAATGAACCTTCTCCCCCCTTTAGGCTGTAACCATAAGTATTTAATAAATCACCGTAAACTCTGTAGATATCTTTTTTATCAGCATCCTGTAACTGTTTTTCTTGTAAATCAAATTTTTTTGACGCTCTTTCAAGTGCAGTATTTACAATACGGCGCAAATCAGAGCTTTTTTGCCTGTTAAGTACAAAGGCTTCTCTAAAAGAGTAGAAATTGTAAAGCATTTCACTTACAGAGTCAAAAAAAACTTTTTTATATTCTTCATTTTCATAAGAAAAAAGATTTATAGAAGAAAATTCAAATGCCTCTTCGCCACGATATATGATGTTGGGAGAGAAATTATGTAAGGAAATATCTTCCAATAAATTTTTAATTGTATGAAACAGATGTGTATATTCAAGTTCATTAAGTGATGTGGAAGGGGCTTGAGAAGAAAGTGATGCACGAATAAGGATTTCTTCTGCAATAAGCGGGCTTATACCGGCAAAATTCATATATATAGACTTTGAAAGAGCATATTCCTTTGACTTTAATATATCTTTAAATTCCTCCAAAGTAACTGTAAGTAAATCTTTTTTCTTTAATTCATCCGGAAGAAAGTACTGCCTTCCGGGCAAAACCTCTCTAAGTGAACTCATATTTGCGGAAATTCTTTTTATTGAATCAATTATTTTATTATTTTCATCTGTAAATATTATATTTGAATGTTTGCCCATTATTTCCACATACATTTTTTTGTGGCTGATATCACCGAGTTCATTTAAATGCTCAAGTTCAAAACATAATATTCTCTCAAGATCCCTTTGAGATATATCGATTATTTTTGCCGTTCCTATGTATTTTCTAAGAAGCATTAAAAATGCCGGAGCAACTTTGGGAGCGGGTTTATTTACATCCGTAAGGTATACAAGTGGAAGTGAAGCACTTGCAGATACCAAAAGTCTATAAGTTTTTGCATTATTTTTAACTGTAAAAATAAGCTCGTTTTCTTCCGGCATGGAAATTTTTGAAATTCTGCCGCCTACAAGCTTTGTATTCAATTCATATGATAAATTTGATATTACTATGCCGTCAAAAGCCATTTTATTACCTCTATCCTAAACTTAAATCTTAATAGTAATTTTAAAAATACATTATACCACAGTATATCTATATATACTGCATTATTTAGAGAAATAAATGAAACTGAAATTTATAGATATTATGTTTTAATAATTTTATAGATATTATGTTTTAATAATTTTATAGATATTATGTTTTAATAATAATTATGCAACAAAAAAATTGGATGTAATTTTCATCACTTTGTTAAAAACTTGAACAAAGTTATTTTAGGATATTACAGAATTTATATTGATGTAGAAAAATTGTATGTATTCATAAGAAAACACAAAATTCCTTTATTATTTATATGCACTATGATAGAATAACAAGCATGATGGATGAAAAAATACACATATCAATGGATATTCTCATTTATTATTGTCTGAAAATATAAGAAAAATGCTAAATAAGTCTGTACTAAGGGTTTGAAAACTCTTTTTTTACATCTTTGAGTTAGGTGATACTTACTAATTAAAGCAATTATCATCAATGCATAAATTTACAGAAAATAATTTGGAAGCGAATATCAAATTGATTGTCTTTAGAAAGGAGGCATTAAAAGTATAGTTTACTAAGATTATTTTTCATTCCATATAATATTAGATGTTACTACACTTATACTAGAGGGGGTACTTATTTTGTGAAAAGAACATTCAATAGAATAGCTACATTGATGTTTGCTTCTACATTAGCATTCGTGAATACATTTCCAAGCCAAGGGGCTGTTACAAAGGGGAAGTGGGAATTATCAGGTGATACCTGGAAATTTTATAATGAAAAGAATGAAGTCCATAAGGGCTGGGTTGAAACTTCTTCAGGATGGTATTATCTTGATCCTGAAACAGGAAACATGAAGACCGGATGGCAAAATATAAATGGAGTAGATTATTATTTTGACTCTGACAAGGATGGGGTATCGGGACATATGCATACCGGATGGTATAAAAATCCGGAAGGTAAATGGTATTTTTTCAATCCTGATCCTGCAACAGGTGGAGGAATGCTTACCGGATGGCAGTGGGTAGACGGATATTGCTATTATTTTGATCCTACACCGGGAAAAGATGGTGGCGGAATGGTTGTCGGTAAGACCACACCTGACGGATTTAAGATTAATGAAAACGGTCAATGGACTGATGACTCAGGGAAAGTACAGTATGTTGCAGGAAAGGGGTTCTCAACAAGTAATTCCGGAACTGCCGGAGGAGGTTCCAATACTTCTACCGATACATCAAAAGATTCCAAATCAAGGAAAGAAAAATCATCAGGACAGAGACGAAGCCATGGTGGAAGCGGTTCGGGAGGATCATCAGGAGGAGCAGGGCAGTCAAGCAATCCAAATGAAAAGCCGAAAACACCTGAAAATAAGGAAGAGAGTAAGCCAAGCGAGAAGCCTAAAACACCTGAAAATAAGGAAGAAAGTAAGCCAAGCGAGAGCGAAAAGCCTAAGACACCTGAAAATAAGGGAGAGGGTAAGCCAAGCGAGAAGCCGAAGGCACCTGAAAACAAGGAAGAGGGTAAGCCAAGCGAGAGTGAAAAACCGAAGGCACCTGAAAATAAGGAAGAGGGTAAGCCAAGCGAGAGTGAAAAACCGAAGGCACCTGAAAATAAGGAAGAGGGTAAGCCAAGCGAGAGCGAAAAGCCGAAGGCACCTGAAAATAAGGAAGAGGGTAAGCCAAGCGAGAGTGAAAAGCCTAAGACACCTGAAAATAAGGGAGAGAATAAGCCAAGTGAGAGTGAAAAACCGAAGGCACCTGAAAATAAGGAAGAGGGTAAGCCAAGCGAGAGCGAAAAGCCTAAGACACCTGAAAATAAGGAAGAGAATAAGCCAAGTGAGAGTGAAAATGCTCTTACGGACGGTGAATGGTATGGAACAGCTACCTGGAGCAGATACAAGCTTCAAAGAGGTTCAAATATCGTTAAGGTAACTATAAAGGACGGAAAAATCGAAAAGGTAGATTCTGTAGTATATACAGATGATGATAAGATAGCGGGAAGCTATGAAAGAAAGAGAGATTATCTTCTTGAGAAGTTTAAGGGACTTGAAAATGTTGACGGAATCAAAAAGCAGCTTAGCGAAAGAAAAGGCGAGATTTTTGATGCAGTCAGCGGAGCAACAGAAACAGCGCAGGGACATGTAAGTGCTGTGGAGAATGCCCTTGAGAGATCAAAGAAGTTTAAAAAAGACCAAAAGGTTCAAAGAATTGACTATATTGAGTTTAAAACAAGACCTGACAGTGTTGCAACAGGTCAGAGCCTTGATCTTTCAAAAACAGTGCTTAAGCTTCATTTAAAGGGTGGAGAGGTAAAAGAAATAACACCTGCAGAGTTTGCAGAGTATGGAATAGTTACCGATCCTCTACATGGAAGCGCATTGCCGTCATTACTTGAGTTTGTACATGTACATTTTAAGAATGCGGATTCTCTTATAGATATACAAAGTGAGATTCAGGTAAGAAAGAAACTTGGTAAAAAATATCCTGATAAGATAGTGATTTCATATGAGAGCGGAGAAACAAAGGATATCACATTAACTAAGGATGAATATCGCTATACAGTTGAAGCTAAGGGAAAGATAAAAGAAATGACAATCTACTCCGGAGAAGAGGAGCTTGGAAAGGCAAAGTATGACAGAGATCTTTCACAGTGGCGCTTCAATATGAAAGAGATAGCCCATCCGGGATATGATGCATGGGGATATGATGTATATGCGGTAATAGTTGATGTATCAAAGGATACCTCTGAGATAGCATCATTTGCCCTTGAGACAAAGCTTATAAAGAAGAACTACTATGTAGGAGACAGCCTTGAAATCGGAGGCCTTGAGATAAATGCCGTTACAAAGAACGGAAACAATAAGGCATTTGTAGGCTGGGAAGCATGTAAGACGGGAGGATTCACCTCAGATCCTGATAACGGATATGTGTTTACAAGTGCTGATATAGGTGAGAAAACCATCACTATCAGAAAGAGCATAGGCGGACAGACTGTAGAAAAGACGTTTACAGTAAATGTATCCGATCCAAAGAAACAGGCACCTGCAAAGATTGAACTTTATGCAGGCGAGAAGAAGCTTACAACAGTAAATGTAGACTTTAATAAGTTTAGAGAGGCGCAGGGGTATTTAAAGATATTTAATGTTGAGATACCTAAAGAGTATGAAAACTGGACTAAGGATACCTTCACTGTAAAGGCATACAATGAGGACGGAGTATTACTTGAGAGCAAAGTAGGAAAGAAATACTCTGTACTTACAGTGGACTTTGCCAACTACAGAGCATTCCATGAAAGCGGCGGCTATGTATGGATAGGCTTTAAGTTTGTGGAAACAGCTGCAAGCCAAAGCGAATATGTGGACGGTGAATGGTATGGAACAGCTACCTGGAGCAGATACAAGCTTCAAAGAGGTTCAAATATAGTTAAGGTAACTATAAAGAATGGAAAGATAGAGAAGGTAGATTCTGTAGTATATACTGATGATGATAAGATAGCGGGAAGCTATGAAAGAAAGAGAGATTATCTTCTTGAGAAGTTTAAGGGACTTGAAAATGTTGAAGGAATCAAAAAGCAGCTAAGTGAAAGAAAGGGCGAGATTTTTGATGCAGTCAGCGGAGCAACAGAAACAGCACAGGGACATGTAAGTGCTGTGGAGAATGCCCTTGAGAGATCAAAGAAGTTTAAAAAAGACCAAAAAGTTCAAAGAATTGACTATATTGAGTTTAAAACAAGACCTGACAGTGTTGCAACAGGTCAGAGCCTTGATCTTTCAAAAACAGTGCTTAAGCTTCATTTAAAGGGTGGAGAGGTAAAAGAGATAACCGCTGCAGAGTTTGCAGAGTATGGAATAGTTACCGATCCTCTACATGGAAGCGCATTGCCGTCATTACTTGAGTTTGTACATGTACATTTTAAGAATGCGGATTCTCTTATAGATATACAAAGTGAGATTCAGGTAAGAAAGAAACTTGGTAAAAAATATCCTGATAAGATAAAGATATCATATGAGAGTGGAGAAACAAAGGATATCACATTAACTAAGGATGAATATCGCTATACAGTTGAGGCTAAGGGAAAGATAAAAGAAATGACAATCTACTCCGGAGAAGAGGAGCTTGGAAAGGCAAAGTATGACAGAGATCTTTCACAGTGGCGTTTCAATATGAAAGAGATAGCCCATCCGGGATATGATGCATGGGGATATGATGTATATGCGGTAATAGTTGATGTATCAAAGGATACCTCTGAGATAGCATCATTTGCTCTTGAGACAAAGCTTATAAAGAAGAACTACTATGTAGGAGACAGCCTTGAAATCGGAGGCCTTGAGATAAATGCCGTAACAAAGAACGGAAACAATAAGGCATTTGTAGGCTGGGAAGCATGTAAGACGGGAGGATTCACCTCAGATCCTGATAACGGATATGTGTTTACAAGTGCTGATATAGGTGAGAAAACCATCACTATTAGAAAGAGCATAGGCGGACAGACTGTAGAAAAAACATTTACGGTAAATGTATCCGATCCAAAGAAGCAGGCACCTGCAAAGATTGAACTTTATGCAGGCGAGAAGAAGCTTACAACAGTAAATGTAGACTTTAATAAGTTTAGAGAGGCGCAGGGGTATTTAAAGATATTTAATGTTGAGATACCTAAAGAGTATGAAAACTGGACTAAGGATACCTTCACTGTAAAAGCCTATAATGAGGACGGAGTATTACTTGAGAGCAAGGTAGGAAAGAAATACTCTGTACTTACAGTGGACTTTGCCAACTACAGAGCATTCCATGAAAGCGGCGGATATGTATGGATAGGCTTTAAGTTTGTGGAAACACCACAGAAAGAGCAGGTATTACCGGCTGCAGTTGAATTATATGATAAGCAGGAACTTATTTACAATAAAACAGGTATTACAAAGCAGGAGTTTGAAGGAAGTAATGCACATTTAGTGCTGGATGTCACAATACCTAAAAAGTATGAGAATAAATGGAATGAGGATACATTTACAGTAAAAGTACTTGATTCCAACGGCATACAGCTTAATTACAGCCTTACAAAGAGCGACAATATCTTAAATATCAAACTTGTAGATTATCACAGCCCGCAGTTTGGAAACGGAAGTATAGGACTAAGGTTTAAATACGAAGGTGGTGAAAGTGAAGCCGAAACTATAAAGACTGCAAAGGGAGAGGCTCAGATGGAGACTTTCTTCTATAAGGCAAAAGTTTTGGTAACATATAATGAAAAAACAGGAAAAATTATAAAGGTTGAAGATGACGGCACAAACCCGGGAAATACCCATAACAGAGTTTACTGGAATATGTCGCTTGAAATGTTTGATAAACTTGTAGGAAAAACAAAGGACAGTGTTGATACTGTTGATGCTATTACAGGGGCAACACTTTCATCAAATGCCATTAAAAATGCCGTAAAGGATGCATTCCCTAAGCCACCTGTATCCGAAGAAACCAATATGGATAAATTGAATCTGGTAGTGGACGGAAAGACACATACTTATTATTACAAAAAGTATGATCCTAAAAATACCAACATGACATTTATTGTAAACGGCAAGGATGTAACCAATAAGGCTAATCTGGTAAGAAATCCATATGTACCTAAGGTATACTATTATGTAGAGGATGATCAAAAACTTACTGGAAACCTATACGGTACTGCTGATTTCCCATACTCATACTTCTATTTAAGGGAGCTTTTAGCTATAAGAACTGCGCCTTCATTCGGAGGTGATCCTACAATAGGTCAGGAACCTACTCCATTGCAAATGATGAGCTTTGGAGGAAGATATGATGCAGTAAGCTCTTCCAAAATAGGAAGCTATGGCAAATTTGCTACAGCGGCTTATACAGATAAAACCGAAACAGGATATAAGATTAAGGGAGTTAAAACACCGGTTCAGGTAGATGCTGATCTGTATGCAAAAGTAAAACTTTTGGCAGCTGTAGGTGCGGAAAATCATACAGCACTTATTCCGGCAATTACAAGTATGACTGCTCCGGATTCCGTTACAGGAATAAGCAGAGAGGTTACAAAAACAGAATTGCCTACTTATAAGGTTATTAATTATGATTCTACAATCTCTGAAATGAAGGCAAGTGAGAATACTCCTGAAATAAATGCCAATCCTTCAGATGTAAGAGTTTCACTCACAGATCAAAGCGAGTATGGAAATTATCAAATCAACCTTGAAGGTCTGCCTGAGGAAATAAAGACTGATAAGAATGTACTCGGTGTAACATTTGAGGCAGGAAGCAGTAAGAGAAATGCTAAAGTTTTCGGATTATCACATGTTGACAATATTATTGCTGACGGTGAGCTTGCATTCTCAGTGGAGATGGGAAAATATGGCGGCAACTTAGCACATAAGCGTTTTGCTTCATTACCGGGTGATAAGATTTACAAAATTACATATTTATTAAGTGATCACAAGAAGTTTGAGATAGACGGATTGGAATTATATATTCCTAAGAGACTTCGCAGCAGTCATATACCGGCTATAGCATCAAAAACAGAGTTCAGTGCGGAAAACGGGGCAGATGTAACATTTGATATGAGAAAGATGCCTTATGAGGGATATGAGATTGGTGATCTATACTTCGGTTCAAAAGATAATGCTAAGAAACTTGTTGAAGGAAGCGATTATACATTTGATAAAACAAATGAAACTCTTTCAATTAAGAGTACGGAAAACACCGGTATGGGAGAGTATACAGTTATCTTAAAAGATGCAAATAAAAAAGACGGATACTGCTCCACAAGCTTTAAGTTTGAACTTGGTGAAGCAAAAGAGAAAGAAGAAGGACAGGACAATATAGTAAAAGATGTTGTAGAGAATGTTACAATGTTCGGATACTATGCAAGCCTCAGAGTAACCTTCAATAAAAAGACCGGAGTTATTGTAAGTGTAGAAGACAATGAAACAAGCCCGGGAGCTAATGCCGGATTCTGGTCAAATGCATTAAGAATGTTGCCTAATTTTGTCGGAAAGAAAGCATCTGAAATTGATTCTGTAGACAGTATAAGCGGTGCAACAGTATCATCAGTTGCTATAAAAAAGGCTGTTAAAAAAGCGTTTGCAGACCAAAGCGGCTTTAGAATGGCAAACAGAGATATGGCTGCACAGCAGAGACTTGCTACAGACAGTAATGCCACAAAGCCTGTAGAAGAAAAAAGAAATGATTCAGAAAATGATAGAGAAGATTTAACAATTTCTCCAAATCATGCAGGAAGAAAAGGCATTATGAAAAATAAAATCTTGGGACTATATGATCCTAAAAATCTGATTGTTAAATAGTAAATATTTACTTTCAAGAAGGCGATGCTTTATGTGGGCATCGCTTTTTTATTATTTTACCATTACAATATGGACATTGAGTTTTAACAATGATTGTGATATTATAAAAACAGTTTGTCTATAAAAATAGAAGGCATTGCCTAAGAATAAGTGAGGTGTATTATGACTATTTTGTTATCATCATTTATAGGAAGTTTAGTTAAGGCTATTATTTTTGGAATTTTAGCTTTTATAGGTATAAAGCTGGGCAAAAAAGTAAGAGATATGAGAAAAGGAAAGTAATAGATATATGAGCAACACAAGTGTACACAGTGAAAAAGGGGTAAACCGGATACGAAAAAAATTTCTTGATTTTTTTGAGGAGAAAGGTCATCTGTCAATGAAGAGCTTCTCTTTGGTTCCTCATAATGATAATTCACTACTATTGATTAACTCAGGTATGGCACCGCTTAAGCCATATTTTACCGGACAGGAAATACCGCCAAGAAAAAGAGTATGTACATGTCAAAAATGTATTCGTACAGGAGATATAGAGAATGTAGGAAAGACAGCAAGACATGGTACATTTTTTGAGATGCTTGGAAATTTCTCATTCGGAGATTATTTCAAGCATGAAGCAATAGCATGGACCTGGGAGTTTTTGACAGAGGTTGCAGGTCTTGATGCAAACAGACTTTATCCTTCCGTCTATTTAGAGGATGATGAGGCATTTGAGATCTGGAATAAAGAGATAGGGATTCCGGCTGAGAGAATATTTAAGTTCGGAAAAGAGGATAACTTTTGGGAGCATGGAGAGGGACCTTGTGGACCTTGCTCAGAAGTTTATTATGACAGAGGTGAGAAGTACGGATGTGGAAAACCTTCATGTACAGTAGGCTGTGATTGTGACAGATATATGGAAGTCTGGAACAATGTATTTTCACAGTTTAACTCTGACGGAAAGGGTAATTACACAGAACTTGTACAAAAGAATATAGATACAGGTATGGGACTTGAAAGACTTGCGGTAGCACTTCAGGATGTAGAGTCTATCTTTGAGGTTGATACAATAAAGAGTCTGCTTGATCGAGTGGCAGCTTTGGCAAAGACCTCATATAAAGAGGATGCAAAGAAGGACATATCACTTCGTCTTATTACAGACCATATCAGATCATGCACATTTATGATCTCAGACGGTATTATGCCAAGTAATGAAGGCAGAGGTTATGTACTTAGAAGACTCTTAAGAAGAGCGGCAAGACATGGAAGAATGCTTGGTATAAAGGATACATTCCTTGCATCTCTTGCAAATACAGTAATAGAGCTCTCAAAGGACGGCTATCCTGAACTTGAAGAGAAAAAAGAGATGATTCTTAAGGTTCTTACCGAGGAAGAGAACAAATTTGATAAGACCATAGATCAGGGACTTTCAATTCTTTCAGAGATAGAGGAAAATCTTACAAAGAGCGGTGAAAAGGTTATTTCAGGTGAGGATGCATTCAGACTGTACGATACTTACGGTTTCCCTCTTGACCTCACAAAGGAGATAATTGAAGAAAAGGGCTTTACTGTAGATGAGGCAGGCTTTAATAAGGCTATGGAGGCTCAGAGAAACCAGGCAAGAGCAGCCAGAAAAGCTACAAACTATATGGGTGCGGATGTTACCATATATCAATCACTTGATCCGAAGCTTACCTCAGTATTTGAGGGTTATGACAGTCTTTTGGATACAGGAAAGATAACAGCACTTACAACAGAGGATGAGATAGTCGAAGCTATAGCTGAAGGTGATCATGGTACTATTATTCTTGATAAGACTTCATTTTATGCTACCATGGGTGGACAAAATGCCGATATAGGTCTTATAAAGAAAGATGATGCAGTATTTAATGTAGTTGATGTTATCAAGCTTTCAGGTGATAAGATAGGACATGTAGGATTTGTAACTAAGGGCATGTTTAAGCTTGGTGATACAGTGGAGACTGTTGTAGATGCCGATAACAGAAAGAAAACAGCAGCAAATCACTCCGCAACTCACCTTTTACATAAGGCACTTAGAGAGGTGCTTGGAAACCATGTAGAGCAGGCGGGAAGCTATGTAGCTGCAGACAGACTTAGATTTGACTTTACACATTTTAAGAGCCTTACAAAGGAAGAGATTGCAAATGTAGAGGCAATTGTAAATGCTGAGATAAATAAAGCGCTTCCTGTAGTTACTGATGTGATGAATGTGGAGGATGCTAAAAAAAGCGGTGCAATGGCACTCTTTGGTGAAAAATACCGGGGTGATGTAAGAGTTGTCAGCATGGGAGATTTTTCAAAGGAGCTTTGCGGTGGTACTCATGTACATAATACAGCAGATATTAAGCTTTTTAAGGTTCTTTCAGAAAACGGTATTGCGGCAGGTGTTAGAAGAATAGAAGCACTCACAGGTGACGGAGTTATAGAATTCTATCAGGATATAGAGAGCAGAATGCAAAAAATGGCTGAACTCTTAAAAACAGGCGAAGCCGAGCTTATTACAAAGGCAGAGAGTTTGCTTGATGAAATGAAAACTCTTAAGTCTGAGAATGAGAAGCTTAAAGCAAAGCTTGCAAGTGAGGCACTTGGAGACAGTGCGGAAAATATTGAAACAATAAACGGAGTTAAGTTCATCGCAATGCAGGTAAGCGGAGTTGAGATGAATGAACTTAGAAACCTTGGAGATAAGCTTAAGAATGATGTGGATGACGGCATGGTTGTTCTTGCATCAGATGTGGAAGGCAAGGTTAATCTCTTATGTATGGCAGGAGATAATGCTCTTAAAGCAGGGGCACATGCCGGAAATATCATTAAGGCTATTGCAACACTTGTAGGAGGCGGAGGCGGTGGCAGACCGAATATCGCTCAGGCAGGTGGAAAAAATCCTGCAGGTATCAAGGATGCCCTTGATAAGGCAAAGGAAGAGTTTAAATCACAGTTAGCATAGGGGGAAAATATTATGCGAATTATATGTGCAAAAGATTATAAAGAAATGAGTGAAATGGCGGCAGATGTAATAGGAGCACAAGTGCTTTTAAAGCCTGATGCCGTACTTGGACTGGCTACAGGCTCAACACCTGTCGGAACTTATGAAGAGCTTGTAAGAAGATATGAGGCAGGCAGACTTGATTTCAGCAAAATAAAGACTGTAAATCTTGATGAGTACAGAGGGCTTACAAGAGATAATGATCAAAGTTATTATTATTTTATGCATTCACATCTTTTCGACCATATAAACATAAATAAAAATAATACAAAGGTACCTGACGGTATGGAGCCGGATGCAATAAAGGCAGGTCAGGATTATGAAAATATCATAAAAAATTACGGTGGTATAGATTTGCAGCTTCTGGGACTTGGAAATAACGGACATATAGGCTTTAACGAGCCATGTGATGAATTTATTGATAAGACTCATGTTGTGGATTTGACAGAGAGTACAATTGAAGCAAATAAGAGATTTTTTGCAAGCGCAGATGATGTTCCGAAACAGGCTTATACAATGGGAATCGGAAGTATTATGAGAGCAAAGCGTGTACTTATGATTGTAAGCGGTAAGGGAAAGGCGGATATAGTGAAAGAAGCATTCTTTGGACCTATCACGCCTAAGGTACCTGCATCCATACTACAATTGCACAGTGACTTTATTCTTATAGGTGATGCGGAGGCTTTATCATGCTTATAAAAAATGCGATAGTATTTGATCCGGATAGAGTATTCAGAAACAGAGAGATAAATATTTCCGGAGAAAAGTTTGTAGAGTCATCATTTATGAATCTCGGGTTTGCATCGGAAAATGATAAAAAGCAGGTGGATGCTACAGGGCTTTATGCGATACCGGGACTTATAGATATACATTTTCACGGTTGTATGGGTGATGATTTTTGTGATGCAAAGGAAGACACCATAAAAAATATAGCAGAGTATGAAGCTAAAGTGGGAGTAACAAGTATATGCCCTGCTACCATGACTATTTCCAAAGATGAGTTGAAAGAAATCATGAAAAAAGCCGCAGCATATACCGGTGATACAGGTGCCAAGCTTGTTGGTATAAATATGGAAGGTCCTTTTATCAGTGAGGCAAAAAAGGGAGCCCAGTCATCAAAGTATATATTAAACACAGATGTGGATTTCTTTAATGAATTAAATGAGCTGTCGGGTAATCTTATAAAGCTTGTAGATATTGCTCCTGAGGGTGAGGGTGCTATGGACTTTATAGCAGGTGTAAAAGATAAGGTTATTGTATCCATAGCACATACTATGGCAAATTATGATATAGCTACAAAGGCTTTTGAAGAGGGTGCATCACATGTAACACATCTGTACAATGCAATGCCTCCCTTTACACATAGAGAACCGGGAGTAATCGGTGCCGCTATTGATAATGACAGGGTATGTGTAGAGCTTATTTGTGACGGTATACATATTCATCCGGCTGTAGTGAGAGCTACATTTAAGATGTTTGGAGATGAGAGAGTTATACTTATAAGTGACAGTATGAGAGCATGTGGACTTAGTGACGGCGAGTATACACTTGGAGGTCAAAAGGTATTTGTTACCGGAAGGAAGGCGGTACTTGATGACGGAACTATAGCAGGTTCTGTTACAAATCTTTTTGAATGTATGAAGAGAGCGGTACAGGATATGCATATCAGACTTGAGGACGCTATAGCAGCCGCTACTATAAATCCTGCAAAACAAATCGGTATATATGATAAAGTAGGAAGTATTGAAGACGGAAAATACGCTGATTTGGTTTTAATGGACAAGTCATTAAATATCAAAGCAGTATATGTGCATGGTAAAGAGATATATAGTGAACTATAAATTGTTTAAGGCAAAGTGAAAACTTTGCCTTTTATTTTGTTGTTATCAGATTATATATAATTTTATTAGAATTAATCAGATATTTTACAAGAAGTGCTAAATGAAAATAATGTGTTATTTAGATTTAGCTTGATTAGATAAGTAAATAATATTAAATATAAGATAAAAAAGTTGTACATTTATTCAAATTGTGCTAAAATTTAGATGTGAGCTTTATTGAAAATACGTTGTTTTCTAAGGGGAGGTTTTCTTGAATGAGTGTACAATTATTGGATAAGACTAGAAAGATTAACAAGTTATTACACAATAATAATTCACAGAAAGTAGTATTTAATGATATTTGTGATGTATTATCAGAAATACTGGAGGCAAATAGTCTTGTTATTAGTAAAAAGGGGAAGGTATTAGGAGTTGGAACACATAAGGGCACATCTGAAATCACAGAGCTTATCGCGGATAAGGTCGGAGGATTTATAGATGAAATGCTTAATGAAAGACTACTCTCAATATTGTCCACTAAAGAGAATGTTAATCTGGCAACACTGGGGTTTGACGAGAAAAATGTTAATAGATTTCAGGCTATTATAAGCCCGATTGATATTGCAGGTTCAAGACTTGGTACTGTATTCATTTACAAAGAGGAAAATGGCTTTGATATAGATGACATAATATTAAGTGAGTATGGTACAACAGTAGTAGGACTTGAAATGATGAGAAGTGTAAATGAGGAGAATGCAGAGGAGAACAGAAAGATTGCAATTGTAAAATCTGCAATATCTACACTTAGCTTTTCAGAACTGGAAGCTATAATACATATCTTCGATGAATTAAACGGAAATGAGGGTGTGCTTGTAGCAAGTAAGATAGCTGACAGAGTAGGAATTACCAGATCGGTAATAGTAAATGCACTTAGAAAATTTGAAAGTGCAGGAGTAATAGAGAGCAGGTCATCAGGCATGAAGGGTACCTACATCAAGGTAATAAATGATGTAGTATTTGCAGAACTGGAAGAAATCAAGAAGGATCAAGGTATCAATTTAAAGTAAACATATAAGGGACCGGCAATGCCGGTCCTTTTTTCGTAAAAAGTAGAATAGATACAGATTGTATATGGTTGATATATTAAAATAAGTATAGAATAACAGATTAGGAGTGTAGCGTATATGAAATATGAAGAACTTGATTTTTTTGAATTTTTTGAAAGTGAGCCGACTTATCTTTTTGAAAAAGAGGCGGGGATTTGCAGTTACTCATATGAAAAAGATAATTTTAAAATAGGGGTGTCTTTATCATGTTATGAAGATTATATGAGTATATTTATTTCTTATAAAGAAAGCTCGGTTTACAGCGGAGAGATAAGAAATATAGAAGAAATAAGGAAGTTTGATACAGATATACTTAAAGTAATAACAGATAGAAATTGGATATTTTTAAAAAAGTGGCCCAATATTGGAATTGATTTTGATGAAAGGTTGGAATAGAAATTATAATTAAACTATAAAACAGTATAAAAAATCAGGAGATACTATGGATAATATAAATTTTAAACTTCCAATAATCTATGAAAAGTTTTTAAAGGAAATAAAGGGAAGTGACGGATTTTCAATAGAAAATACAGGTGTGATACTTTATGAAGAAGATTTGCCGGAAAGAAATCTGACATATGAAGTTTTCGAATATGAGCCTGATTTTTTTATGATAGGTCAAGACGGAGATATGGCTTTCTTTATAAAAAAGGACTCGGACGATACCATATATAAAAATGATTTAGGTGCACTTGGTTCGCTTGAAATGGAGAAATTATCCTCAGATATATATAAATTTATAGAGTATGCAAAAGAACATTACGATGATATGTAAAGGAATGAGAAGTAAAAATGAATGAATTTCTAAAAGAATATATAAGCTTAAAAGAAAATTTTGTAAAACAAAATGAGAGTAGTGAAAGTGTATTGGCACTATATGAATTTGCAGACAGATTGTTAAAGCATAATGAAAAAGAAGCTATAGAGGTATTGGTTGATGTCTATCAACAACTGTATATGATGGAGAGTGCATATAAACTGTATGCAGATATTTATGATAAAAAGGATAAAAAGCAGTTAAAAAAGTTTTCCGTATTAGAAGATTTAAGTAAAAGTCATGGTGACAGATTTGCAACAAAAAGACCGCTAAATGCAAAGGAAAAAATTGAAAGAAATAAACATAAAAAATTATTACCGAAATTTGAATATCATCCTGATCCTGTAGGCACAGGGGCATTTATAGAAGGAGAAGCAATGATATGTCCATGCTGTGGCAAGGAAAGCACCGTATATTATGCCACTATTCCATACAGTAGAGAAAATGTAGAAAATCTCTGTCCGGTTTGTATTTCAAACGGAGAAGCGGCAAAGAAGTTTGATGCTGAATTTATTCAAGATGCGGAATGGGATTTTGAACCTGATGAGGAAAAGTATGATGAACTGTTCCACAGAACACCGGGATATTTGAGCTGGCAAGGGGAATATTGGCTTTCCTGTTGTAATGATTACTGTGCATATCTTGGTAGTGTAGGTACAAAAGAATTAAAAGAAATGGGAATTGCAGAAGAAGTCTTCGAAGAGTACAATAAACGAAACGAGTTTGATGATATAGAAGAATATCTGGTAAAAGGCGGATCTGTTTGCGGATACTTATTTAGATGTTTGCACTGTGGAAAACATCATCTGTGGGTGGATGCGGACTGATATTTTTGATTGTGAGACTTCAAGGAATTTGTAACAGACTATTATGAAATAGATTTTGATGAAAATTTGCTTGAAAAGTTATATACTAATGGTGAGCTTAGCGATAATGAATTATCAGAACTCGTAGGGGGTTAATCTTAATGGAACTCATTGATTATATGAGAAAAAGAAACCAAATGACTAAGGAGGAATGGGAAAATTCTTTTTATAAAAAAGAGTAGGAAATTCTTGTACTTAGACATGAAGGTGATGTCACAAGTAAGAGGAACGGCTTTTGGGAAGTAGCAATTTGCTGCTTGGCTTTTATAAGTTTGGAAACAGGAGAGCTACATAAAGAAAAGTGCCGTTTCGTGTTTTCTGCAAGTGAAAAAGAGTATGACAATCATTTTATACCGGAATTTGATGATGAAGCTATTTATCATTTGAAGGTGCGTAAGAAGCTACCTGAGGAATTGCCGGAGATTATGATAAAAAGACTTGATTTTCTTCTTGTGTCTGTAATAGAAAAAGATGTAAAAAGCCCGGAGCTTGAAGAAATTCTTACTGAATACAAAAAGCCCGTAATCATAGGTGATGATATATTGGGTGAACCGGTATATGATAGAAAAATAAAAAGCTTTGAAGGACATATACTTTGGATTGACAAAAATATTGATATTTATTTGGATATTGATAAAGACAATAAATCAGGAATCACAAAGGCAAGGAAAGCAATGAAGGAATTGTACTTAAGTGCTGAAAAATGGGATGCAAATATGAGAACATTTGCAGCAGAAAAGCTTATAGACCTTGCAAGAGATTGGTGTGAATCCGAGGAAGAAGCCTTAAAAATTACGGAAGAGAGCTTTGCCAAGAAAATCGATATTGAGACAATTTCTATGACATCCGGTGGTTCATTCACAGCATATTTTAATGATGACGATATTTTTGCAGGACATTGTATTATTGTGAACGGAAGCTTGAAAAAGGGCATTACATCTGCAAGTATGGGCGGCTGAGAGGATAGTTTAACATATATGATAAGAGAAATTAATATATCTGATGCAGAAGAAATACAAAAAATATGCAAAATTACTTTAGGTTATGATGTTGATATAAGTACAGTAAAGAATCAAATAAATAAATTATCTTGTGATAATAAACATCATATTATTGCGGTATATGAAGATGATAATATACAAAAAGCTATTGGATTTGTCCATGCCCAAGTATATGAAAGTGTGTATAGTGATACCGGACTTAATATATTAGGTTTGGCTGTTGATCCCAAATTTCAGGGTAATGGAGTTGGTAAAAAATTAATGTACTATATTGAAAAATATGCTCTGGATAATAATATGGCTTTTATTAGGTTGAATTCAGCAAATTATCGTTTAGAAGCACATAAATTTTATGAGAATATAGGATATACATCGGATAAACTGCAAAAAAGATTTATAAAAATATTTTAATATTTAAGGAGAGAAAAAATGGGACTTAGAGCGAATTATCAGTATTTAAGTGATAAGGATTTGGTAGCACTTAAACAATTTGACAATGATGATGATATTTTTGAAACAGTGGAAGATTGGAATGAAAATGCCGAAATAATTCTTGATATTGATAAGAACTGGGATCTGCTTCACTACATGATGACAGGAATAACTGCCTCAGAACCTGTAGAAGACGATCCACTCAGTGAAGCTGTAGTTGGTGTGAATTCTATAGAAAAAATAGAAGATTTTATAGCCTATATCGAAAAGGATAGAGTTTCTGATATATTAAGAGCACTTGAAGATTTTGATATGGAAAGTGCATTGGAAAGCTTCAGTTTGAAAGAAGGAAAAGAAGCGGATCTTTATCCGAGTATTTGGGATTATGAAGATGAGGAAGATGAAATAAAAGAAGATCTGCTTGACTGTTTTGAAAGGATGAAAGATTTTTATAAGGAAATTTTGGAAGCGGATGGAAATGTATTGGTTACAATCTATTAAGGATTTGAAATATTTATTGTTTCTTCTTGTACCTGTGGGAATATATCTTATTGTTATCGGTATTAAAAAAGTCAGAGGATTTGCCAAGGCTAAGATGATATATGAAATTCCGGTCAGCTCCATAGACGGGAGCTTTACACTTGAGGATGGCGGTAAATATGATATATGGCTTTCAGAAAAGAAGTATTCAGTATCACCTATATATAATTTAAATATTAAACTTAAAAATAATGCTACAGGAAAGTTTATGCAATTGTATCCGGATTTTTTTAGGACTACAGCAAACAGTTTTAAGGATGTCAGAGTCAAACTGTATACATTTGGTGCGGAGAGCGGAAGTTATAATATCTCATTAACAGACAGAGCGGAAGAAAGAGAGAATATTATAAATAACAGGGGTATTGATTACAGTAAGTTCTCCATACAGATTCGTGAAAATGTTAAGGTTTTAAATATATTCTTGGGTGTTTTGGGTATTGTACTGGGACTTATGGCTATTGATGTGGGATTGGCATTTCCTCTTTTATATAAATTTTAAGGAGAAGAGTATGCAAATAAAAGTCTATATGGGCAGGAGCAGTATGTGCATGGGAGATGATGTAAACGCACCTAATCCCGATACATTTATTTTGCCGGATACCTTGGCAGAGTTTGTAAATATTGTGTATGATAAGTTGCCTTTTGGAAGGTGGGATTGCTATTTGGGAAAATATATAAAGACCGATTCACCTGACTCAGGGCTTGAGGACGGAATATTGGTTTGGAAAATAAAATCCGGAGAGAGAGCACCGATAGTTGCAAGGTGTTATGATGAAAATGGAAAGGTTCTAATAAAGCATGATGATAACTGGCATGAAGAGATTGCAAACTACCCATATTTATATTTTTACAAGAGGGACTAGCATTGGAGATAGGTAAGGCTCATATTGTTAGAAAGAGTATTTTTAACTTTAAGGTTGGTCAGATATTGACTCTAATAAGATACGGCTACCAAGCTTATTTTGGTGAATATAATTTTGTGTTTACAGATATGGATAACAAAAATATTTATGTGGTTTTAAGTGACAGTGAAGATGATGATATGAAAATATATCATCACTTAGAGGAATATTTTGAGAAGTTGGATAGTAAATAAGTTTATGACTTGGAGGGAAGATGTCAACTTGGAGTGGTATAAGAAAAAAGTTGGAAGGTGAATATCTGGCAGATAGCTTGCGCGGACATATCAGTTATTTTGTAACGTCTTACAACAGATCACATGACCATGAGGGAAGGGCGGCTATAAGATATGATGGGAAAGAGATTATAAAGGGTTGCTATTATTATAATTGGACAAAGGCTACTCTTTTTCCGGAAGATGAAAAGTATGAAAGGCGTATGAAGGAAGAGTTTGCTTTTATGGACGATACTGCCATAAAGCTGGGATTATTCGATCATGCTTGCTTTTATAAGGCATTTGATGAGTTTGATAACCAAAGCATTGAAAAGAGTCTATACAGTGAAAATATGCTTGTCAGGATATTTGCTGTTTTGGATAGAAGAGTCGGTAAAAGAAAACTTATATCCATGAAAGAAACTATAGAAAACGAAGACGATACATTTAAAGAGTTCTTTACTATAAGAATGAATGCGGAAGGGATATAGAAATGGATTTTATAATAGCCGAAGAAGGTGTACCTGTAAGTGTAGGTGCATATGGAGCCCAAATCGCATATTATGGAAGTGAGATTGTATTAAACTATGAGACTGAGCCGCCGATGGGGGATTTTATTTTTTCAGCTAAGCTTCCACTGTTAGATAAAGAACTACCGTTTTGGATGTATGGAAGAAATCTTGTATTCTTAGACGCATATTATGTAATTGTAGAGAGTGTTAAAAAGAAAACTTGGGATCCTATAACTACTGTAATCGTTGATATTCACACAGGAAAATATGCAAGTCTTAATCATTGGTATAGTGATATATCTGTGGAAGATGAAGTTGTGCTCAAAAACAGATATGATAAAAGTGTACTTACATTAAAGAGCGTAGACAGATTGGAATGGATACAATTATAGTTATAAGGGGTGATTATCGCCCCTTATTTTAAAAATCTCTTGTAATATTTTTTAGCCATTTATAGCTTTTATAATGCTTATAAATAAAAGGAATCTTTACAAACTCATCGGTACAAATAAGGAAATATACCCACATTGGCGGAAGCTTAAGAACAAAAGCCGATATAAAGCCGAGCGGAACCGAATAGCACCACATATCTATTATGTCACAGAAAAATCCCCATTTGGAATCGCCACCCGATCTAAACACGCCACAAATCATTGCAGTATTGAATGCTTGGCCTACTATATAATACATATTTATAAAAAGCATTATACTAAGATAACTCTTTGCAGTAGGAGTTAAATCAGCCATAGTGAAAAATACCGGTCGTAAAAGAAATATAACTATTCCACCTACAACTGCCGACATACTTGTTATTTTTACGAAGTGTGAAGAATCAGACTTTATAGTATCGGTATTTCCGGAACCTATTGATTTTCCAAGGATAATTGCTCCTGCATCGGCTATACCGAAACATGCCACAGTACCAAGATTTCTTGCAACCACAACTACTGCATTCGCCGCCACTATATCACTGTCAAGATGCCCCATAATAACAGAGTACATAGAAAAAGCCACTCCCCAAACTATCTCATTTCCGAAGGCAGGAAGAGAATATTTCATAAAATCAAAAAACAATATTTTATTTACTTCCAAAATATTTTTTATATGGAAATGAATGGCTTTCGGTATAAAATTATCTATGACACATATTGTAAATTCAACAGCTCTTGCAATTACGGTTGCCAGTGCAACACCAAGTATTCCAAGTTTTGGAGCACCAAATAGTCCAAAAATAAAAACTGCATTAAAGATAATATTTAAAATAAGTGCAACGGCATTTGTTACAGTTGAAAAATGAACTCTTTCTATACTTCTCATAGCACAAAGGTAGACTTGAGAAAAACTCATAAAAAGATATGAGAAGCTTACCATTCTAAGATAAGGTATACCTTCAGTGATTAAATTTATATCATTTGTAAATATTCTCATCAAAACATGTGGAAAAAAGAATGCCATAATAAAAAACATAATTGATATAAACATGGACAGCTGCATACCTATGCCCATTATATGTTCAATTGTCTTTGTATCCTTTTTCCCCCAGTATTGTGCGGCAAGCATTATGACACCTGAAGAAATACCTGTATATACAAGGTTTAAAATAAACATAACCTGATTCGCCAGTGATCCGGCTGAAAGTGCATTTTGTCCTACAAAACCCAGCATTATTACATCAGCTGAATTTACAGCGGTTGTAACAATATTTTGTAAAACTATTGGGATGGCAAGCCTTAAAATATCTTTATTAAAAGATGAGTTGCCTTTTGTAACGGTGTACATACTGATCCTCCATACTAATAAATCTCTATATCCGTTAAAATATTTAGGTGATTTTAGAGTGTGATTTTACCATTATATGTGCAGTGAACTTACAAGTCAAATGATTAAAAAGAATATGTTAACATTCATTTTATAAAATGTTCATTTAGATATGATATAACGAAAATTCATTAATTATAATTTGTTTCATAAATATATAAAAATATGAGGGAAACTATGGAATTAAAAAAACGATTTGAATCTGATAAATTAAAAAGAATTCAAATTTTTACGGGAGCACAGTTAAAATATATAGCATTTATTTCAATGCTTATTGATCATGTAAATAATGCCCTTATAACACCTATACTTGATGGTAGTGGATTTTTATTGTATTTGTCAAATATATTTTCAATATTGGGAAGAATCGCTTTTCCTATATTTGTGTTTTTTATAGTGGAGGGATTTTTTAAAACAAAAAACAGGAAGAAATATCTAATTACATTGATAGTATTCGGTATAATATCGGAAGTACCTTTTGATATGTTTACATCAAAAACATTCTTCAATCCATATTGGAATAATATGATGTTTACTCTGGCTCTATGCCTTATAACTATATGGATAATTGATGCTTTAAAAGAGAAAATTAAGATTAAAGCCTTATGGTATACAGTTTCGATTATAATAGTTATAATTTCAGGACTTTCAGCCATGGAACTTAGCCTTGACTATGATTACCACGCAGTAGTAGTAGCTTACATCTTTTATATTTTTTATGATAAGCCTCTGACCCGAGCAGGATTAGGTTATCTTTCAATTATAAAGGAGTTTTACTCATTTTTGGGGTTTGGTCTGACTTTAACTTATAATGGAAAAAGAGGTAAACAATATAAGTGGATTAATTATCTTTTTTATCCGATACACATACTTATTTTGGGTATTTTTCGTTTTTATTTAAATATTTAAATCCTATTGACAAACACAATACACTAATGTAAAATATGTACTTGCAATGTGTGTGTAGCTCAGCTGGATAGAGCACTTGGCTACGGACCAAGGTGTCGGGAGTTCGAATCTTCTCACGCACGTTATTAGAACCTCAGCAACCTTGCTGAGGTTTTTGTTTTATATTACAGGGTAATAACCCGTATTTGATTAATAAATAAGTAAAAGGTAAAAATGGGAATAGTAAAAGCGACAAAGCTTATATTTGATTATATAACGAGAGATGAAGAGGATAATGTAGAGGATGTAAAAAGGGCTATCAATAATCTAAATATTGATATCACGCAAAGTGATTTTGTGGCTATTTTAGGTCATAACGGTTCCGGAAAATCTACATTCGCAAAGCATTTAAACGGTATACTTCTGCCTACAGAGGGAACTGTTTATATCTCCGATTTGGATACGGCTAATGATGAAACACTTTTGGATTTGAGAAAGATGGTTGGAATGGTATTCCAAAATCCGGATAATCAAATCATAGGAAATGTGGTAGAAGAAGATGTGGCATTCGGACCTGAAAATATCGGTATTCCGACTGATGATATGTGGAAGAGGGTAGATAATGCATTGGAGGCTGTAGGTATGACGGCATACAGATATAAATCGCCAAATAAACTCTCAGGAGGACAAAAGCAGAGGGTAGCTATAGCCGGTATTATGGCAATGAAGCCCAAATGTATTGTTTTGGATGAGCCTACCGCAATGCTTGATCCGAATGGCAGGAAAGAAGTTATAAAAACAGTACTGGAGCTTAATAAAAAAGAAAATATTACGGTAATACTTATTACTCATTATATGGAAGAGGTCATAGGGGCTGACAGAGTTATAGTAATGGACGAAGGTCGGATAGTTATGGATGGAACACCTAAAGAGGTTTTCTCTCATGTTGAGGAGTTAAAAAAGTTAAGACTTGATGTACCAAGTACTACAGAACTGGCATTTGAGTTAAAGCAGGCAGGGCTTGACCTGCCTGACGGCATACTTACATTGGATGAATTGGTCGATAATCTTTTGCCTATACTAAAATAGGAACCGTTTGGAGATAAGAATGCAGGATAATGTGCAATTAGAAGCAAAAAAATTAAATTTTATATATGGAGAAGGAACAGCCTTTGAACAGTATGCTATAAAGGATGTTTCATTTAAAATAAAAAAGGGTGAGTTCGTAGGAATTATAGGACATACAGGTTCCGGGAAGTCAACTCTTATACAGCATTTAAACGGACTTATAAAAGCTACATCAGGTGAATTGCTGTTTAACGGAGAAAATATTTATACACAAAAGTATGATATGAAACTTTTAAGACAGAGAGTAGGACTTGTATTTCAGTATCCGGAACATCAGCTTTTTGAAGTGGATGTACTTTCAGATGTGATGTTCGGACCAAGAAATCAAAAGCTTCCTGAAAAGGAAGTGGAGTCTCGTGCAAAGGAGAGTCTTGCTTTAGTAGGTCTTGATGAAAGTTATTATAAAAAATCACCGTTTGAACTCTCAGGAGGACAAAAAAGAAGAGTGGCTATAGCGGGAGTTCTTGCGATGAATCCGGATGTACTCATTTTAGATGAGCCGACAGCGGGGCTTGATCCAAAGGGAAGAGATGAGCTTTTTGAGGAAATTATCGAGCTGAAAAAATCAAGAGATATGACCATTATTTTGGTTTCACACAGTATGGAAGATGTTGCAAAATATGTTGACAGACTTCTTGTGATGAATAAAGGAGAATTAGTGCTTGACGGTACTCCAAAGGAAGTTTTTAAGCAGTATAAATTCCTTGAAAGTATCGGACTTAGTGCGCCGGGAATAACATATATTGTTGAAAGGCTGAAAAAAGAAGGTATTGATCTGGGAGATGATATCACCACAATACAAGAGGCAAGAGACAGGATATTAGAATATATTAAGAGAAAGGATAAAAATGATTAGAGATATTACATTGGGACAGTATTACCCAATAGACTCTGTAATACATAGACTGGACCCAAGAACCAAGCTTTTTGGCACCATGATTTTTATTATTTCTCTTTTTATAGCTGATTCATGGCTTGGATATGCACTGGCAACCCTGTTTTTGATAACAGCTATAGTTTTATCAAAGGTGCCGGTAAAATTTATGTTAAAGGGACTTAGGGCTGTTCTTATACTGTTAATTATAAGTGTCAGTTTTAATTTGTTTTTAACTGACGGAGAGGTTATATTCAAACTTTGGATACTTAAAATAACCAAAGAAGGTATCAGGGTTTCAATATTTATGGGGCTTCGATTGATTTTTTTGATAGTTGGTTCATCTATAATGACTCTTACGACAACACCCAATGCACTTACAGACGGACTTGAAAAGAGTATGGGATTTTTAAAGGTTATAAAGATACCTGTGCATGAGATATCTATGATGATGTCGATTGCACTTAGGTTTATACCCATACTGATAGAGGAAACCGATAAAATAATGAAGGCACAGATGGCAAGAGGTGCTGATTTTGAATCGGGTAATATCGTGCAAAAGGCAAAGGCTATGGTGCCTCTCTTGGTACCGCTTTTTATTTCAGCTATGAGAAGAGCCACAGATCTTGCCATGGCAATGGAAGCCAGATGCTATCATGGCGGAGAGGGAAGAACAAAACTAAAGCCTTTAAAGTATAAAAAAATAGATATAATTGCATATTTATATTATTTAATATATTTAATGATATGCATTGCTTTAGCTTTTGTATTTAGAAAGTAGATTAATGAGAAGAATTAGACTTATAGTATCCTATGATGGTACGAATTACTGCGGTTGGCAAAAACAACCCAACGGAATCACTATAGAAGAGGTGCTAAATAATGCTATTACGAAGCTTACAGGCGAAGATATAGAAGTAATAGGTGCATCAAGAACCGATTCAGGTGTTCATGCATATGGGAATATAGCGGTATTTGATACAAATGCAAGAATGGCGGCAGATAAGTTTGCATTTGCAATAAATCAGAGATTGCCTGAGGATATCAGAATACAGTACTCGGATGAAGTGGAGTCGGGCTGGCATCCAAGAAAAAATGATTGTATAAAGACATATACATATAGGATATTAAACAGAAAAATTGATATACCTACCGAAAGGCTCTATGCACATTTTTGCTATTTTAACCTTGATGTGGAAAAAATGAGGGAGGCAAGCGGATACTTTATAGGAACACATGATTTTACAAGCTTTTGTTCTCAAAAGTCACAGGCTTCATCACCGATAAGGACTATATTCTCATTGGAAATATTACAGGATGAGGATATGATTACCATAGTTATACGAGGTGACGGATTTCTCTACAACATGATAAGGATTATAGCAGGTACACTTATAAAAGTAGGTATGGGAGTTTACCCTCCAAGTCATATCACTGAAATAATGAAGGCAAAAAACAGAAAGCTTGCCGGACAAACAATGCCTGCAAAGGGGCTTACATTGGTGGAAATAGAATATATTTAAAAAGGATGCGAGAATTCGCATCTTTTTTGTTTTGAAAATAATTATAAATGAATTTATCAAAGTGAGGGTATAAGATTAAAAAGTATTATAAACACATGGAAGAGGCATAGAAGATATTTTAGTATAAAATAATTAGCGATAATAGGAATTATTATTAGTTAAAACGACGAAATTACAAAAATAGTATTGCGTATACAATTATTTTATGTTAAATATAATAGCAGAGTGTTAGGGAATCCTATCAGTTGATTAAGGTCAAAGAAAATAATTGATAGTCATCTACCTACTCTTATTGGAACATAAAAAATATTTTTATATAAGGAGGACATTATGTCATTAATTAACAAGGAAGTTGGAGAGTTTAGCGTACAGGGATTTCATAAGGGAGATTTCGTTGAGGTATCTAAGAAGGACATTTTAGGAAAGTGGAGCATCTTCTTTTTCTATCCTGCAGATTTCACATTTGTTTGCCCTACAGAGTTAGAGGATTTACAGAAGAATTATAAGGAGTTTTCTGAGGCAGGATGTGAGGTTTACTCAGTTTCTACAGATACTCACTTCACACATAAGGCATGGCATGATCATTCAGAGCGTATCTCAAAGATCGAGTATCCGATGCTTGCAGATCCTACACATGTATTATCAAGAGATTTTGAAGTATATATTGAGGAGAACGGACTTGCAGAGAGAGGTTCTTTCATCATCAATCCTGATGGAAAGATCGTTTCATATGAGGTTAATGCAGGTGGAGTAGGAAGAAATGCAGAGGAACTTTTAAGAAAGCTTCGTGCTTGCCAGTTCGTTCATGAGCATGGTGATCAGGTTTGTCCTGCAAAGTGGCAGCCGGGTGCAGAAACATTGAAGCCAAGTCTTGATCTTGTAGGTCAGTTATAATATACAGGGAAATTATGAGTAAGAACATGTATGATGCAGTCATTGTAGGCGGAGGTCCTGCAGGTCTGACAGCGGCTATATATTTAGCCAGAGCATATTATCGTGTACTTGTTATAGAAAAAGAAAAGTTCGGCGGTCAGATTAGTCTGACTGCCGAAGTTGTAAACTATCCGGGCATTGAGCATATTTCAGGTGCTAAGCTTGGCGAGCAGATGAGAAAGCAGGCTGAGAACTTCGGTGCCGAATTCCTGCTTGCAACAGTAAACTCTATTGATATGGACGGGGATATTAAAAAAGTCCATACATCAAAGGGAGATATTGAATGCTTCGGAGTAATACTTGCGACAGGTGCTTCCCCGAGAATGATAGGATTTGAAGGAGAGGCTCAGTTTAAAGGTCATGGTGTTGCATACTGTGCAACTTGTGACGGAGAATTCTTTAAAGGAAAAGAAGTTTTCGTTGTAGGTGGAGGTTTTGCGGCAGCGGAAGAAAGCGTATTTTTAACAAAATATGCAAAGCATGTAACCATCTTGATAAGAGAGGCTGATTTTACCTGTGCAAAGACAACAGCGCAGCATGCCTATGATAATGAAAATATTACCGTACTTACACATACTGAAGTGGTAAGAGTGGAAGGCAATGATGTGCTTGAGAGAATAGTTTACAAAAACAATCAGACCGGTAAAGAAGAAGTTTTTGAAGATAAGAACGGTTTCGGTGTCTTTGTATTTGCAGGATATGAACCTGCAACTTCTATTGTAAAGGATTTTGGTATCCTTGATGAGAGAGGTTATGTAATTACCGATGAATCAAAGAAGACATCAATTGAAGGCTTATATGCTGCAGGAGATGTTTGTATAAAACCTCTTAGACAGGTGGTTACTACAGTCGGTGATGCAGGTATTGCGGCAACGGAACTTGAAAAGTATATTTCTTCAATGCATAAAAAGACAGGTATCAAGCCGGTGGTTCCTATTCGTCAATCAGGTGCAGGAAAAGGAAGTCTTAAAAAAGAAGAGACTAAGGAAGAAGGATTGTTCAACTCAGATATGCTTGCACAGCTTAATACTGTATTCGGCAAGATGGAAAATAATATCTTGTTAAAGGTATATGTGAAGGATGATGATGTATCAAGAGAATTGCTTTCATATATGTCGGAACTTGGCAAGCTTACCGATAAGATTTCGATAGAAGAAATCAAGGATGAACAAAAGGCTCCTCTTGTAGAGATATATAAGGATGGAGAACATAGCGGACTTGCATTCCACGGTGTTCCGGGAGGACATGAATTTACTTCATTTATACTTGGTATATACAATGTATCAGGCCCCGGACAGGGATTAAGTGATGATATAAAAGAAAAGATACTTGCAATTAAAGAAAAGGTATCATTTAAAATTCTTGTATCATTAAGCTGCACGATGTGCCCGGATCTTGTTGTAGCGGTACAAAGAATTGCTTCATTAAATCCATTGGTGGACGCACAGGTTTATGATATAAATCATTTCGGTGATTTAAGAGAGAAGTATCATGTGATGAGTGTGCCATGTCTGGTAATGAATGAGGATAAAGTATTCTTCGGTAAAAAGAGCATAGAAGAAGTACTTGACTATATAAATAATTAAATATTGAAATCCATTGAAATAAAAAGGCTGAACTGTGATACAAAAGCAAAGAAATGTATCTGTTCAGCCTTGCTTTTTATATTAAAACAATGATAAAATACTGAATAGTCTGACATTTAAATTTATTATATGTTCAGTATTGCGGCTTTTAATTATTGTTTCTGAAAGCAGGATATTTATCGTTTTACTATTAGGGCAAGGGGAAGGATGATGAAACTTAATAAAAAAAGTATTGTAGAAAATAAGGCGACATGGGAAAAACTTGGCTATTCTCTACCAAAATATGATAGAGAAAAGGTAAGAAAAAACACAATAGAAAATCCGAACTGGATACATTTCGGAGCCGGAAATATTTTCAGGGCTTTTCAGGCTAATGTATTAAACAATCTTTTAAATGAAAATAAAACAGATACAGGTCTTATAGTTGCAGAAGGATTCGACTATGAGATAATTGACAAGGCTTTTAAGTCATTTGATGATTTGACAATCTATATGAAACTTTGCTGTGACGGTACAGTTGAAAAAAATATAGTCGGTTCAATTGTGGAATCATTGAGGGTTGATCCTGAAAATGCAGATTATGAGGTTTTAAAAGAGCTCTTTAGGAAGTCTTCACTTCAGATGGTAAGTTTTACTATTACAGAAAAGGGATATGCTGTAGCAGACGGAAACGGTAACATACCGGCAGGTATTGAGGCTGATTTTAAGGCAGGTCCATACAAGGCTACAAGTTATATGGGCAAGGTATGCGCAATGCTATATGAAAGATTTAAGGCCGGTGCAGTTCCTTTAGCTATGGTAAGTATGGACAATTGCTCACATAATGGTGATAAATTAAAGGATGCGGTAAGAGCATTTGCAAAAAAATGGCAGGAAAACGGAGTATGTGACAATGGATTCCTTTCATATGTTGAAGATGATAGTAAGGTCAGTTTCCCATGGTCAATGATTGATAAGATAACACCAAGACCTGCCGACTCTGTGATGGAAATGCTTATTAAAGACGGTATAGAGGAGGTAGACTTTGTAAAAACAAGCAAGAATACCTTTGTGGCTCCTTTTGTAAATGCGGAGGAAGCGGAATACCTGGTAATAGAGGATAATTTCCCAAATGGCAGACCAAAACTTGAGGATGGCGGTGTAATGTTTACAAAGCGTGAAGTCGTAGATATGGTGGAGAGAATGAAGGTATGTACCTGTCTTAATCCTCTTCATACAACACTTGCAATCTATGGCTGCTTGCTCGGCTATGAAAAAATCAGTGATGAAATGAAGGATGATGAGCTTACAAAGCTTATAAAGATTATAGGATATAAAGAGGGTTTACCTGTAGTTACAAATCCGGGTATTATAAATCCTAAGGATTTTATTGATACTGTGGTGGAAGTAAGATTACCAAATCTATTTATGCCGGATACGCCTCAAAGGATTGCCTGTGACACGTCACAAAAGCTTGCAATAAGATTTGGTGAGACGATTAAAGCTTATAAAAACTCAGACAGCCTGAAGGTAGAAGATTTAAAGCTTATACCTCTTGTCTTTGCAGGCTGGGCAAGATATCTTATGGGAATAGATGATAATTTAAACAGCTTTGAATTAAGCCCGGATCCGATGCTTGAAAAGATGGTACCATTGGTTGAGAATATAAAAATCGGTGATGTGGATGTGCATTCAAAACTTGAGAAGCTGTTTAGTGATGCGTCCATATTCGGGGTAAATCTCTATGAGGTCGGTCTCGGAGAACAGACAGAGAAATACTTTGTGGAACTTATAGCAGAAAAGGGTGCAATAAGGGAAACATTAAGGAAGTATGTGGGGTGAAATAAAATAAACGTTGCTGTTATATAAATTGCAGCGTTTTTCTTTGCAATCTTTGGCAAAACGTGAATTTCCGTTGTTGTAGAGATTAAGGGATAAGTGGAATAGCAAGCATAGGAAAGAGGTAGCCTTTCCGTATTTTCAGCCTATTGCACGATTCGTGCTTGTCTGAAAATTGCCTGTTTGGAAGTGTCCCAAACCCTCTATGAAAGCAGAAAGGATATTAGAATAAATAGAGTAAGACGGAGTTGCATAAAAAAGAGTATAAGACTTGTGATTTGTATATAATTTTGCTATAATTATGTACAAAGAAAGGAGGCAAATACCATGCCACAAATCAGACCGATTACAGATTTAAGAAATACCACAGAAATATCGGAACTTTGCCATGCAAAAAATGAACCCCTTTTTATCACAAAAAACGGTTATGGAGATTTGGTTGTAATGAGCATTGAAGCATACGAAGAAATGCTTGAAACAGCACAGACAGATGCTGCAATAAATGAAGCGGAAAGAGAACTTGTTACAGGCGGTGAGCTTCTGGATGCACGTGATGCTCTTTTATCTTTAAGGAGAAAGCATTTTGGATAAATACCTTGTAAAGCTCTATCCTCGTGCTTACCGGGACTTAGATGGAATCTACACCTATATCGCAGATACTCTGTTGGAGCCTACTACAGCTTCTAAAATGATTGATGAACTTGAAAATACTATTTTCAGTTTAGAAACCTTGCCGGAGCGTGGAGCAATTCGATGTATAGGAGCTTATGCAAATCGAGGATACAGGCAGCTGTTCCATAAAAATTACACCATCATTTACCGTGTTTTGAAAGAAAAGAAGGAAGTCTATATCATAACAGTTAGATACACACCGAGCAATTTATAACAACTCAATAGGAGAACGAAAAGACATTCTGAAAAAACAGGATGTTTTTCATCGTAAGGCGTTAGTGATGAAACAATCGTGATTTTGTACTTTTTATTTGTTACACAGTTAAAGGGCAATTTTGAAGAAAAAGGTATATTCCCTGTGTTTTGTCAAAACCACCCTCTGAAAGCCTTGTATTTCAAGGGGGTTGAGGATTAATTATTAAAGTTTATGTAAATATTTAACTTAAATAAAACAATTACAGTAAGGAGAAATTTATGCAAATGACTTGGCGCTGGTATGGAGAAGGAAACGACTCCGTTACCTTAAAGCAAATCAAGCAGATACCGGGTGTTGAAGGTATTGTCTGGGCATTACATAACAAGGCTGCAGGAGAAGTTTGGGAAGTAAGCGAAATAGAAGAGGTAAGAAAGCAACTTGAGTCATATGGTTTTAATATGGATGTTGTTGAATCTGTGAATGTTCATGATGATATAAAGATAGGATTACCGACAAGAGATGCTTTGATAGAAAACTATAAAACAACTCTTAAGAATCTTGCAAAGTTTGGTGTAAAGGTGGTATGTTACAACTTTATGCCTGTATTTGACTGGACAAGAACAGATTTGCACCATGAACTTCCGGATGGATCAAATGCTCTTTTTTATGAGAAAAAAGTTATAAGAGAAGATCCTATTGAGATGGCAAAATATATTATAGAAGGTTCAAAGGGATATACAATGCCGGGATGGGAGCCGGAGAGACTTGAGCGTTTAAAGGAGCTTTTTGAGGCATATAAACCTGTTACAAAGGAAAAACTCTGGGAGAATTTAAAGTATTTCTTAGAGGCTATTATGCCTACTTGTGAAGAATGCAATATTAAGATGGCTATACATCAGGACGATCCGCCATGGGATATATTCGGACTTCCAAGACTTTTGGTTGATGAGGAAGCTATTGACAAATTTTTGAAACTTGTAGACAATCCGTATTCCGGACTTACACTCTGCTCAGGCTCACTTGGGGCAAATGAGCATAACAGGGTTGCAAATATAGTTAGAAAGCATAGTGACAGAATATACTTTGCACATATCAGAAATGTAAAGCATTATGAAGGGGGAGATTTCTCAGAGGTGTCACATAGAGATTGTGACGGAGATGTAGGAATCCTAGATATTATTAAAGCATATCATGACTGTGGATATACAGGTTATGTACGCCCTGACCATGGAAGACATATATGGGATGAGCAGTGTAGACCGGGATATGGTTTGTATGATAGAGCACTTGGTGTGATGTATATACTAGGTGTTTGGGATGCTTTAGAAAAATTTGATAGAAGATAGACAACTTTAAGGGAGGGATGACCTCCCTCTTTTTATATAAACTGATTAAATGAAATAATGTACAAATGTTAATTATTAGTTATAATGAAAATTTTTGTATCCCAAATCACATTTAAGATTGTAAGAAAGTTGTAAAAAATTAGAAAGGTAAACGGCATTGCTTTGTTTTAAAAATAGTGTTATTATCCTAAATGTTCATCAAAGAAATAAAATAATGGGAGGGATATATGAAACGTATATTGACAACACTTACATTAGGAATAGGTTTAACTGCGGGTACAGTATTTGCAGCTAGTGCCGCTCCGTCACAGATAATAACACCATCGGCTACAACGGCAGGTACTACAAGAACTGCAACACCGTCTACAGCAACACCATCTACACCATCGAATTCAAGAAGATCAGGTGGTGGTTCAGGTGGATCAGGCGGTGGTTCAGGCTCTTCCGGCAGATCATCAAGAAATTCTGTAGCAAGTTCTTCTGCAGGTACATGGGTTAAGGATGCCAAGGGTTGGTGGCTTAACTATGGTGCAGGAAATTATGCAAAGAATACTTGGGTAAACAAGGATTCTAAGTGGTATTATTTCGATGTAGAGGGCTATATGCTTACATCATGGAGATTTATCAATAATAACTGGTATTATTTACATGATGACGGACATATGAACACAGGTTGGCTACTTACAGAGAACACTCGTAAGTGGTACTACTTCGATAGCACAGGTGCTATGTGGTACAATGCAACAACTCCTGACGGATACTATGTAGACAATAACGGTGTTTTTGTAGAAAGATAATCATATATGTAAATTAAGGAAGCGGATAGGTTTAGTGCCTATTCGCTTTTTATATGCAATAAAAACACAAATTTTACACCTTACATACACATTTTAAACATATATTTAAACGATAATACAAAACATAAGTAAGTACAGGTGTACAGGAAATGTCACAGACATTTCAGATAAGTTTATAACAGGAGAGACATATACGGTAAGTGCCGGAGATAACAGTGAAGAGATAACTATAGCTGCAGGTGAAAATACCATTGGTCAAAGTGCCGGCGGCATGGGTGGTTTCGGTGGAAACGGAGGTCCCGGAGGCATGGGTGCACCTGACGGAACCGGTGGAAATCCTCCAAGTGGACAGCCGCCACAAAAGCCTACTGATGTAAACGGTAATGAAATTGAAATGCCTCAGCCACCAAATGGAGAATCTAATAAGTCGGAGGATAATTAGATTTCAAAGCAAAAATACATTTGATAAATTCATACAAGATGATAAACTTACATGGAAGGAATTTAAACCTTCCATGTTTTTTAGATTAGGAGATTTATGGATATATACATGGCACCGATGGAGGGTGTAACAAATTATGTTTTTAGGAAAGTCTATATAAAACATTTCAAAGGAGTGGATGAGTTTTTTACTCCTTTCATTACACCACATATGAAAAAGGGATTTTCAAAATCAGAATTAATGGAACTAAATCGTGAATATAACAAGGGGCAATATCTTGTTCCACAGGTCCTTTTAAATAATGCAGAAGAATTTTTGAAACTTACGGATGAAATAAAGCAGATGGGATATAGCGAATTTAATATAAACCTTGGTTGTCCGTCCGCAACAGTGACATCAAAAAAAAGAGGTTCGGGTTTTTTACAGGATGTAGATTCTCTTGATAAATTTTTTTATGCTATATTTGAAAAAAGAAAGAATATAAAGATTTCCATAAAGACAAGAATAGGCTTTTGTGATTATGATGAGTGGGATGAGTTGTTGAAAGTTTATGAAAAATATGATTTTAATGAGATAATAATACATCCAAGGCTTAGAAGTGATTTTTATAAGAATAATGTGTATTTACCGGCATTTTTAGATGCCGGAGGCAGGTTAAAAACAAAACTTATATATAATGGGGATATAAATACATTAAATGACTATATTAAATTAAAGGAAAATTTAAAGAATAATATAGCAGATGGAATTATGGTCGGCAGGGGATTGGTAAGAAATCCTTTATTGGCGGAATCTATAAAAAGCAACAACCAAATTTTTGATTTAAGTAAAACAATAGATTTTGTGAATGATATAAGAGACGAATATTTATCACTTGATTTCGGAGAAAGAAATACATTGTTTAAGCTGAAAGAAATTTGGGGATTGATATTGTGTGAAGAAGAAAAATACTCCAAAGTATTAAAAAAGATTAGAAAATCAAATGCTGTAAAAGATTATAATAATATAATTGCCGAACTTAAAAATGTATAGGGCGGTATAAAAGCAATAAAGAGTTGCAGGCTTATATTGATTAATTAGACTTTATAAAAAAGTAAGAAGTTTCATATATAAAATCATTGCGAAATGATAAAATTTACTATATACTTTAATAAGTATTGATAAAATTTTAAATTTTTTGGCAATATCAAAAATTTTCCGGGAGGTAGGTTTATGGCTTTATTAAATGGCATAGTTAGTACTGTTTTTGGTTGTTTTGCATTTATTTTCTATGTTTTATCTGTCATAGGAATGTATAAAGTCTTTGAGAAGATGAACATTGAGGGGTGGAGAGCAATTATCCCTTTATACAATGATTACCTGTATGCAGAAAAAACCTGGGATCAGAAATATATTATATATCTTTGTTGTATATTCCTAGGTTCAAGAATCATAGGGGCGATATCGGGTATCGGAGGATTTATCGGAGGATTACTCTGGCTGGTAAGTGCAGCTTCATTCATATTTTATTGGGTTGCAAGAGGAAGATTTTGCTATTGGAAAGCAAAGGCATTCGGTCAAGATTTGGGTTTTGCGATAGGATTGTTACTTGCACCATTTGTATTTGAGATTATATTGGGATATGGAGAATACCAGTATCAGGGAAATGCTTATAGTGTAAGTGGAGAAAAGTATTAATAAATAGTAAAAGAGAAAGACTTAGGTCTTTCTTTTTTATTTGAGAAAAATAATTTCTTTTGTAGTATAATTTTATTATAAAGTATTTTGATAAAATTTATTTAAGGGACAGATAATATGATAAATGAAAAAAAAGTATATAGTGCGGAAGAAGTATATAAGAGTATTTTAAAGAGAATAATAAAACTTGAGTTGGAGCCGGGACAGCTTATAAGTGAAAATCAAATGTGTATCGACTATGGAGTATCCAGATCTATAATCAGGAATGCTTTTACAAAACTGGCACAGCTTAAATTTGTTGAGGTTAGGCCACAAAGGGGTACTTTTGTAACTCAAATAGATTTAAACTATATATCTGATTTATTGATGCTTAGAACTGCAGTGGAAAAAGAAGTTATATATGAGATGTTTACCAAGCTTGACGAATCTGCCAGACTTGAGCTTGTAGAAAAACTTGAAAAAAATATAGAAGAAGAAGAAAAATATATTGATGAAAAAGTTTATTCTCGTAAGTTTGGAATACTTGACAGTGAATTTCATAAAACTATGATTGACAGTGTTAATAGATACGCTTTGGTAATAATACTTAGTGATATCATGCTGCATATATCAAGGTGGAGGAATTTTGATGTTAAATTTGCGGATAGAATACATGAACTTGTGGAGGAACATAAGAATATAGTAAAGGGAATAAAAAGTAATGATTTAAAAAAGGCACAGGAATGTATGGCAATTCATCTTGAGACTATTACAGATATATATGAAAGTGCAATAAAACAATATCCGAAATATTTTATATCAAAAAAGTAGACAGATGTAGAAAAATACAAATAATACTAAATTGGTAAAGAATACAAATATTACGGTAATATTATTTATAATATAGTATAATATTATTTTTAAGCTACTTATAAATATGCGAAATAAACAAAAAAATATTTCAAATAGAAAAATAAATAAAAAATAAACAAAAGATAATATATAAATATGTTTAAAATGCATATTTACAAATGGAATAATAATTGATAATCTAATTACATAAATGTTAGTTATATTATTAACATACTTATTTTTTTGCGGTAACTTGTATACTAGTAGACAAGATATAAAGGAGAGAATTATGTACACATTGGGTGTTGATATAGGCTCAACTACATCCAAAGCAGTAATATTGGAGGGTGGAGAAAATATAGTTGCATCTTCAATTGTTATAGCAACTGTAGGAACAGCAGGAGTAGAAGAGGCTGTAAAAAATGTACTAAACTTTTCAAAACTCGAACTAAATGACATTAAAGTAGTGGTTGCTACAGGATATGGAAGAATGAATTATGATGTAGCGGATTACAAGGTTAGTGAATTAACATGTCATGCATTAGGTGTACATAAGGAGTTCCCGAATGTCAGAACTGTAATTGATATCGGAGGTCAGGATGCCAAGGTAATATCTCTTGCAGCAAACGGTAAGATGACAAATTTTGTTATGAATGATAAATGTGCGGCAGGGACAGGTAGATTTCTTGATGTAATGGCTAATATATTAAATCTTGATATACAGGATTTGGAGGTGGAAGCCTTAAAATCAGATAATCCGGCAAATATATCAAGTACTTGTACAGTTTTTGCGGAATCGGAAGTCATATCACAGCTTGCTACAGGAAGAAATATTCCTGATTTGGTTGCAGGGATATGCAAATCTGTTGCAGTAAGGGTTGCCGCCCTGGCAAAACGAGTAGGTATAGTTGAAGAAGTGTGCATGAGCGGCGGAGTGGCAAAAAACTCGGGTGTGAGGAATGCTATGAGTAAAGAGCTTGGTGTAGATATAGTGTTTAGTAAGGATGCTCAACTTATGGGAGCACTTGGAGCCGCAATATACGGTTTTAAAAAGTTATAAATGAAAAAAGCTATTAATCCCCCATCTGAGATGGGGGAACCGGCAAAGCCGAAGCGTTACTTAGAGTATTAAAAACTCCTATGCTATAATGATATTGGTTTCGCAGGCCATATCAAAGCATAGGAGGTATCCAAAGTGGATAATCAAAGTATAACACATACACGTTGGAATTGCACTTACCATATTGTTTTTATACCAAAATACAGAAGAAAAATCATGTATGGAGAAACAAAAAAAGATTTGGTGGAAATAATAAAAAAGTTGTGTGAGATGAAACAGGTAAAGTTGATAGATGGAAGAGTATGTATAGATCATATTCATATGTATATAGCAATTCCACCAAAAATAAGTGTATCGGAATTCATGTCATATTTAAAAGGTAAAAGTGCATTAATGCTATTTGATAGACATCCTGAGTATAGAAATAAATGGGGCGATCGTCATTTTTGGGCAAGAGGATATTATGTATCAACAGTAGGAAATGTGAATGAAGAAACAATCTTGAAATATATTAAGGAACAAGAAGAAAATGATAAGGTAGCGGACGGAAGAAAGTAGAATAGCCTTCTTTAGGAGGCTACCGATAAAAATGGTACTGCGAAATCCCGCCCTTGGCGGAACCGGAGAAATACCCCGGAGGGGTTAAAATTAAACCCCCATTTGAAATGGGGGTTGTTAACTAGAAAATATTATAAAAAAGTAGGAGGAAAATAGTGGAAGAAGCTAAAAAACAAAAGCCTACAGTTGATCCAAATAGCGCAAAGGCTAGATTGGGCAGGATAGCAGCAAAAGCATATAGTGACTGTGTTGAGGCTAAAAAGCGAGGAGAATTGGTAGGATGGTGTGCAAGTAATTTTCCGGTAGAGATACCTGAGACCTTGGGATTGTACGTATGTTACCCTGAGAATCAGGCGGCAGGTATTGCTGCCAGAGGCGGTGGAGAACGAATGTGCAGTGAGAGTGAAGGTGACGGATACTCTAATGATATATGCGCATATGCAAGAATTTCGCTTGCATATATGAAGCTGAAGGAAGCTCCTGAACAGGATATGCCACAGCCTGACTTTGTTCTATGTTGTAATAATATATGCAACTGCATGATTAAATGGTATGAAAACATAGCAAAAGAACTTAATATTCCTATGATTATGATTGATATACCTTTTAACCCTGATTATGAAGTTTCAGATGCTATGACAGCATATATCAGAAATCAGTTTTGGGATGCAATACATCAATTGGAGGAAATTACAGGCAAAAAATGGAGTAATGAAAGATATGAAGAGGTAAGGAAAATATCAGGAAGAAGCTCCAGAGCATGGCTTGAGGCTACAGCAACTGCCAAATATTCACCATCTCCGTTTAACGGATTTGATTTATTAAATCATATGGCGGTTATGGTTACTGCCAGAGGAAAACTTGAAGCTGCAGAAGCAATGGAAACACTTTTGCAGGAGTACAAGGATAATCATGAGAAGGGAGAGTCTACGTTCAAGGGAGAAGAAAAATATAGAATAATGTTTGAGGGTATAGCATGCTGGCCATGGCTTCGTGCTACTGCTACAGGACTTAAGAGTCGTGGAATCAATATGGTTACAACTATATATGCGGATGCTTTCGGATTTATTTATGATGACTTTGACGGAATGTGTAGAGCATATGCAAATGTTCCTAATTGTATGAATATAGAGCATGCAAGAGATAAGAGAACAAAACTTTGTAAGGACAATAGTGTTGAAGGACTTCTAGTTCACACAAACAGGTCCTGTAAACTTTGGTCAGGATTTATGTCTGAAATGAGCAGGCAAATAGGTGAAGAATGTGGTATTCCGGTTGTAAGCTTTGATGGAGACCAAGCAGATCCAAGAAATTTCTCAGAGGCTCAATATGATACGAGAGTTCAGGGATTGACAGAGATAATGGAAGCAAATAAGGAAATTTAAAGGGGGAGACTATGTGGCATTGTTTAGAAACTTTAAAAAAGATTAGTGCGTCTCCAAAGGAACAGCTTAATAAATACCTTGAAGAAGGAAAAAAAGTTATTGCTGTTGCACCGGTTTATACACCTGAGGAGATTATCCATGCTTTTGGATTTGTACCTATGGGGGTATGGGGTGCAGATATTGAAATTAATGAATCGAAAAAATATTATCCTGCATTTATTTGCTCAATAATGCAGACAATATTGGAGCTGGGAATAAAGGGAAATTATAACGGAGTTAGTGCTATAGTGGTTCCTTCGCTATGTGACTCATTAAAAACTTTGGGACAAAATTGGAAATATGCGGTAAAGGACATTCCTTTTATACCAATGACCTATCCACAAAATAGAAAACCTGATTATGCTGTTGATTTCACATTGGAGATGTATAAGAGAGTAATAAGTGATTTGGAAAATATTACCGGAGAAAAGTTTGAAGAAGGTAAACTTAAAAACACTTATGAAATTTATAATGAGCATAATAGGGTGATGAGAGAATTCACAAAGGTTTCGGAAGAGTATGAAGTTTCGGCAACAGATAGAAGTGCTGTATTTAAAAGTTCATGGTTTATGCTTAAGGAAGAACATACAGAACTTGTTAAGGAATTGATTGAGCTTATAAAAAAAGAGGGTAAAATATCTAAGAAGCTAAGAATTTATACGACGGGAATATTGGCGGATGCACCGGATTTACTCAATATTTTTGACAGTAATAATATGCAAATCGTAGGTGATGATATAGCTTATGAATCAAGACAGTATAGAACAGATATACCTGATGGAAATGGTCTGTATGCTCTTGCAAAGAAGTTTTCGAATATGGACAACTGCACTCTTTTATATGATAAGGATAAGAGAAGGGTTGACTTTATTATTGAAGAAGCAAAGAAAAAAAGAGCTGACGGAATAGTAGTTCTTATGACAAAGTTTTGCGATCCTGAAGAATTTGATTATGTGCCTATAAAGAGGGTGGCAAATGAAGCAGGAATTCCACATATAAATATAGAAGTGGATAGGCAAATGAAAAATTATCAACAGGCAAATACTATGTTACAGACATTTGCTGATTTATTGATTTAGGGAGATGAATATGATTAATAAGGATAAGATGCCGGTAGTAATAGGCGTAGCATTCGTATGGTTTACAACTCAATTTGGTGGCGGATTCGCCTCAGGAAATCAGTTGAGGGCATTTTTTTTAAATTTTGGTATATGGGCCTTTTTGACCTGTATTTTAACACAGGCAATCGGAGCATTTTATCAATGGTATGCACTGAAATATGCAAAAAAACATGAATTATATAACTATGCAAGCTTTAATAAAAGCTTTTATAGATTCAATGATAAATTCGGAAAAAAAGCGGGGGATGTTTTATCAGTTGTTTTCAGTTCATTGTACGAATTAGTTTATTTAGTGACAATTTGTGTAGCACCTGCAGCAGCTTTTGCAACCGGTGTAGCAACAATGGAAAAATCATTCGGTATAAACCATTGGATTGGAACTGTCTTTACAGGATTATTTATATTTATTGTTGCGGTATATGGTACCAATGTGGTAAGAAAGGTTGCATCAACATTATCTGTACTTATAGTAGCAGGTTTATTCCTTGTTTATATTCCAAATATTTTTTTACAGTGGGGAGATATTGTATCAAATATTTCAGCAGAGATTGCTAATCCTGCACCTGTAGGCCCGGCTCTTATAAAGGGTATAGTGTACGCAGCTTTCCAGTTGGGAGCAATAGGTTTGCTTGTACAGCATGCTAAACCGTTTGATTCTCATCACTTGGCAAAAACATCTATGGTATATGGATTTTTTGTAAACGGTTTTATATGCTTATTGGCAGTTCTCGGGCTTACAGCTATTATAAATGAGCCAGATTTCGCAAAGGAATCCATTCCTCTGATTATACTTGTAAACAGAGGTTTTGCACCTGAAGTCTTAAGACCAATGATTTCAATACTTATTGTGTTGGGTTCAGTATCAACAGCTGTAAATATGATTGCAGGAATGAGCAATAGAATATGTTCATCTATAGATAAGAGTTTTGATCCTAATAACAAGCCGGGTATAAATGTTATTGTTGTTACATTAGTATGCACATTACTTGCTTTCTTCATTGCACAACTTGGTCTTAATAAGATTGTTGCAGTAGGATATAAATATTTAGGCTATCTTACAATACCTGTAATTATGATACCTTATCTTATACATATGGCTATTACAAAATTTGATAAAGAATAATTTGAAGAGGGAGAAGAGATATGAGTAAACCTTTAGAGGGCGTAAAAGTAGTTGAATTGGCAACATTTATTGCAGCTTCCACATCAGGGAGATTTATGGCTGATTTGGGCGCAGATGTTATAAAGATAGAAACAGCAAAAGGTGATCCTTTAAGATATACTGCACCAAGTGAGGGAAGACCACTTGATATGTATGAGAATACTACTTGGGATCTTGAAAATGGAAATAAAAGATGTATTTCACTTGATATGAGAAATCCTGAAGGAAAGGAAGCTTTCTTTAAACTTCTTGATACTGCTGATGTACTTATAACCAATTGGAGAGTACAGGCACTTGAGAGAGCAGGACTTGATTATGAAACACTTAAGAAGAAATATCCAAAGCTTGTATATGCTATTTGTACAGGATATGGAGAGTTCGGACCTGACAAGGATCTTCCGGGATTTGATTTTACCGCATTTTTTGCAAGAGGCGGATACCTTGATTCTTTAAGGCAAAAAGGAAGTATACCTATGAATGTTGTTCCGGGGCTTGGAGATCATAATGTAGGAATGAATCTTGTTGCGGGAATTCTTGCAGCATTGTATCAGGCAAAGGTAAAGGGAGTAGGTGAAAAGGTTGAGACATCATTGTTTGAAAGTGCAATATTCAATTTTGGAATGATGATTCAGGCTTCCAATTATGAGGGAATTGCACAAAACTATCCTATAGATGTAAGAGAAAGTGCAAATCCGTTTAATGCTGCGTGGAGAACAAAAGACGATAGATTTATTCAGACTTGTATGCCGGATTATAATACATATTATAAAAAGTTTATGGCTGCAATAGGTAGAGAAGATATAGTGGAAAATGATAAATATTTCCCTGTTCAGAATCTACAGGCCAATAAACTTGGTACAGAAGTATATGATATTGTAATGGATGCAATTAATAAGAAAGATTTAGAGTATTGGAGAAGCGTATTTACAGAAGCTGATATTCCTTTCGCATTAGCACAAAATTGGATGGAAATAAGAAATGATAAGCAGGCTGAGGCAAATAACTGTTTCTATGATATGAAATATGAGAATGGAAGCACAAGAAGATTGGTGAGACTTCCTGTAAAGTTTACTGAGATGGGAGTACCGGATTATAAAAGAGGTCCGTTTATAGGTGAGAACGGAAGAGAGGTACTTAAAGAAATCGGCTATAGTGATGCAGAAGTGGATAAGCTCATAGAAAGTAATGCTTTGTTTATCTGGGAGAAAAAATAATATAGCAAAAAAGGACTTTATAGTCCTTTTTTAGCAAGATTAAACTTGTATACAAGTATCTAATTAGCTTTAAAGGTAGAAAAATGTTTGTAAATATTATTGAAGTATTAAAAGATAATGCAATAAAATATTCTGATAAGATAGCAATTGAAGATGAAAATAACAGCTTATCCTGGAAAGAACTTGATGAAAGCTCGGATAGAATTGCACGGTTTTTTTTTAAGATGGGGTATGAAAAAGGTTGTCACATCGGATTATCTGGGAAGAATAGTGTTGAGTGGGCAAAGATTTTCTTAGGTATTTTAAAATTTGGTGGTATACCTATTTTATTAAATATTCAGCTAAAGATATGCGAACTGAAAAAAATGGTGGAGCATTGTGATATTGAATGTATAGTATATGAAGAACAAATTAATACAGTTAAAAAATTGGATAATGGAAAAATAAAATGTATTTGTTTTGATGAAATAAAATATACATCAATTAATAAAGCTGATTTTAAAATGGAAAAGTTAAATATTGTTCCATCAGATACTGCATGTATAATTTTTACTTCAGGTTCTACATCTATGCCTAAGGCTGTGATGCTAAGTCATAAAAATATATTAAGTAATTCGAGTTCTATTGTTAAAGCATTGCACTGGAATAGTGACGACAAAATGTGTATATGTGTACCGATGTTTCATTGCTTCGGTCTTACAGCAGGCTTACTTTCAGGAATTGTAAGTAAAGCCTGCATGTATATAATGAGGGAATTTAGAAATAAAAAGGTATTTGAAGCTATAACTATCGGGAATTGTAATATTCTTAGCGGTGTTCCAAGTATGTTTCTTATTTTTTATGAAAAATACGGGGATAGGAGTTTTACAGGCTTAAAAAGTGGAATTATAGCCGGATCTCCAATATTGTTAAAAGATTACAGAAAAATTCTTGCTATGTTCCCTAAGATGAAATTGTTGACTTCCTACGGGCAGTCAGAAACTTCTCCCTGTGTTACTGTAACTGATTGGGATACTGATATAGAAAATATGCCGTTAAACAGCGGAAGTGCAATAGAAGGTGTAAGTGTAAAAATTGATAGTAACTTTGTTTTAAAAGGAGAAGAAAATATACTCTGTGGTGAAATTCTGGTAAAAGGTATTAATGTTATGCAGGGGTATTACAATGATCCGGTTGAGAATGAAAAAGTATTTACAGATGACGGATGGCTTAGAACAGGAGATCTGGGATATCTGGATTGTGACGGGAATCTATACATTAAAGCCAGAAAAAAAGATGTTATTATCAAACTGGGAGAAAAAATATCTCCAATGGAAATAGAAGAGGTTGTGTACAAGATAGATGGCATAAAGCATGCAAAGGTATGTGGTATTCCGGAGAAAATAGTACAGGAAGAAGTTGCCCTGTGTATAGTTACCGATAGGGAAATTTCTGATGAATATATAATCGAATATTTAAAGCAGTATTTGGCAGAATATAAATTACCTAAAAAGATATTCAGATTTGATACTTTTCCAACCACATCAAATGGAAAAATTGATATTGCCACATTAAAAAATAGAATCAATGGAATATTAGACAAAGGAGAAAATCAATGTCAGAATGCTATTTTACAGAACAACATGAATTGATTAGAAAACTCGCAAAAGATTTTGCTGAAAGAGAGCTTACAAAGGAATTGCTTGATGAAGTGGAGGAAACCGGAGTTTTTCCGGAGGAAGTACTGCAAAAAATGGCTAAAGCAGGTTTTTTTGGTATAAAAATCCCAAAAGAGCTTGGAGGACAGGGAGCAGATGCAAGAAGTTATGTGCTTGTAATGTCTGAAATAGCAAAAGTATCCGGAGTTGCAAGTATATATGTATCAAGTCCAAACTCACTTTCAGGCGGTCCTCTTTTACTTGCAGGAAATGATGAGCAAAAAAGAAAATACTTAACACCTGTTGTAAGAGGTGAAAAAAAATTATCTTTTGCATTGACTGAGCCGGGAGCAGGATCTGATGCAGCAGGTATGACTACTACAGCTGTAAAAGACGGTGATTATTATATTTTAAACGGAAGAAAATGCTTTATTACAATGGCACCTTTATCGGATTATGCTGTAGTTTTTGCAAAGACAGATATGACTAAGGGAACAAGAGGAGTAAGTGCTTTTATAATTGATATGAAGCAGGAAGGTGTAAGCTGTGGTAAGCATGAGGATAAGATGGGGCTTATCGGTTGTGCAACATCTGATATTGTAATGGAAAATGTAAGGGTGCATAAGTCCAATTTGCTCGGAGAAGAAGGTAAAGGCTTTAATCTTGCTATGGCTACACTTGATACAGGTAGACTCGGAGTAGCATCACAGGCAATAGGTGTAGCTGAGGGATGTTTAGAGGAAGCATGTAAGTATGCAAAGGAAAGAAAGCAATTCGGGAAAAATATAGGTGCTTTCCAGGCGATAGGATTTACAATTGCAGATATGGCAACAAAGCTTGAGGCGGCAAAGCAGCTTACATACAGAGCGGCATATATGATGGATACAAAACAGGACTCTGGTATGGCTGCAAGTATGGCAAAGCTTTACTCTACAGAAGTTTGTAATGAAATAGCTGCAAAAGCAGTGCAGATACATGGTGGATACGGATATATCAAGGACTATAAAGTTGAGAGAATGTACCGTGATTGCAGGGTATTTACTATATATGAGGGAACAAGTCAAGTTCAACAGATTGTTATTAGCTCAAAATTATTAAAGAAATAAGGGAGGATACAAATGAAAATATGTGTATGTGCTAAACAAGTTCCTGATACAAATGAGGTAAGAATAGATCCTGTTAAAGGAACTTTGATTAGAGAAGGTGTTCCTTCAATATTAAATCCGGATGATGCAAATGCCTTGGAAGCTGCACTTCAAATAAAGGATAAATATCAAGATACAACAATATCTGTCATAAGCATGGGGCCTCCACAGGCGACTTATATGCTTAGGGAATGTCTGGCAATGGGTGCAGATGAAGCAGTGCTTTTGAGTGACAGAGCTTTTGGTGGTGCTGATACCTGTGCTACATCTACAACTATTGCGGCAGGTATTAAAATGCTTGGTGATGTGGATATAATTTTTGGTGGAAGACAGGCTATAGACGGAGATACTGCTCAAGTAGGACCACAGGTTGCTATGAGGCTAGGAATTCCGGTAGTTACATATGTACAAGAGATTGTGGATTATACCGGAGATAAAATAAAAGTTCAAAGACAATTAGAAGACGGATATGAGCTTATTGAAGTAAAACTGCCTTGTTTCTTAACCTGTGTAAAGGAATTAAATGAACCGAGATATATGAGTGTAGGTTCCATAGTTGATGCTTATAAGAAGGATATTAAAGTATACAATCATGAAGATGTAAATTTGGATCCAAAGGATTGTGGACTGAATGCTTCTCCAACACAGGTGTTTAGATCTTTTACTCCTCCTGTAAAAGGAAAAGGAGAGATGCTTCAAGGAAGTAACAAAGATATGGCAAAGGAACTTGTGATTAAACTTAAGGAAAAACATTTGATTTAAGGGGAGGAGAATATGTCAGTTGTAGTAATCGAAAAGGATTGTCGAGGATGTACTAAATGTGTTAAATCTTGTCCGTTTGATGCCATCACCATGGAAAATAAAAAAGCTGTGATAGGAATTGCATGTACTAGCTGTGGAACTTGCATCGAAGTATGTCCATTTGATGCAATAGTGAAAGATGAAATAGAAAAGGAAGAAAATGATTTAACATTATACCATGATATCTGGGTATTTGCAGAACAAAGACAGGGACAGTTACAGGATGTAGCATTGGAACTTTTGGGAGAAGGAAAAAAGCTTGCAAATGCAAGAGGCTGCGATCTATGTGCAGTTGTTTGCGGATCTAATCTTTCACATATTGTTGATGAGCTTTTTGCTCATGGTGCTCAAAAGGTATATTATATTGAGGATGACAGATTAAACCAATATACAACAGACGGATATTCTATCGCCATAGGTGACGCTATAGAGCAATATAAGCCGGAAATTGTTTTGCTGGGTGCAACTCATATAGGCAGAGATTTGGGACCATGTTTGGCTGTTAATTGCAATACCGGACTTACAGCAGATTGTACTAAGCTTGAAATCAATGAAGAAACTAAAGGTATAATGCAAACAAGACCTGCATTTGGCGGTAATTTAATGGCTACTATAGTTTGTCCAAATCATAGGCCTCAAATGTCTACAGTTCGTCCGGGAGTAATGGAAAGGGCTGAAAGAGTTGAAGGTTCCAAGGGAGAGTTGATAAAAGTACAGACCAAATTAAAAGATGAGGATATAAGAACAAAAGTTTTAGAAGTAATAAAAACAGTAAAAGAAAAAGTATCACTTACAGATGCAAAAGTTATAGTTTCAGGTGGAATGGGACTTGGAAATGCTGAAGGATTTAAACTTTTAGAAAAATTGGCAAAAGCTTTTGGAGGAACTGTTGCAGCTTCAAGAGCGGCAGTAGATGCAGGATGGATCGATCATGCCTATCAAGTAGGTCAAACAGGTACTACCGTAAAGCCTAATATATACTTTGCATGTGGAATTTCAGGTGCTATACAGCATGCTGCAGGTATGCAAAATTCAGGATTGATAATAGCAATAAATACAAATGAAAATGCTCCTATTTTTGATATTGCAGATATTGGAATTACAGGAGATTTATACAAGGTTATACCTGAAATACTTGATGAAATGAATTTATAATGATAAACAGGGTTATTGCACAGTAGTGTGATAACCCTGTTCCGCCAGTATGATGAAACATTTATGGCTTATAAATCATTTTCATATTTAAAAATATTATATTGACATAAACTTATATGCTGTCTATAATTAAGGCATAGTATAAATTAAGACAGTTTATGAATATATCTATAAATTACTAATCGTGAAAGTAATTTAGTATTTGGTGTATTCAAGTGTTGATATAAAGATATTTTATCTTTATATATAAGGGGCTATCAATAACGCTATAGGAATGACCTGATATGATTTACCGATATAGAACCTGTAGTATGATAGCCCTCATTTTATGTCCATCCGCCGTCTATGGTTATTATTTGACCGGTTAGATATTTTGAAGTAGCTATTTTATATACTAAATCAGCAACTTCGGAGGTTTTTCCGGCTCTGCCAAGCGGGATTTCTTCAAAAATTGCTTCAAGTTCTTCTTTTTCAAAGTTTTTATTCATTTCTGTATCTATAAACCCTGGAGATATGGTATTTACTAAAATATTGCTTGGTGCAAGTTCCTTTGCCAATGCTTTTGTGAAAGTATTTAAACCGCCTTTTGAAGCGGAATAAGCGACTTCCATTGATGCCCCTATATTTCCCCATACCGATGATATATTTATAATATGACCGTTTTGTTTTTTTAGCATATATGGTATTACATATTTGGACATTAAAAAAGCGGAAGTAAGATTTGTGTTTATTATATTATTCCATTCTAAAATACTCATATCCTGCAAAAGCCCTATATATGAAATACCTGCATTATTTATTAAAATATCTATTCCTCCTAATTTATTTGCTGATTCATATATAAATTTTTTAATTTTCTCCTCATTTGATATATCACAGAGTTCTATATAAGAATCCACGCCGTAGGAAGTAATCAAATTTTTTGTGTCAGAGAGTCCGTTAAAATCAGATTTGGCACATCCTATAATATTATATTTATTTTTGGCAAACTCAAGCGCAATAGCCTTGCCTATGCCTCTTGAAATACCGGTTATAAGTACATTCATCCTATTATCCTTTTTAATTATTATAATTATGATTGCCGTAATTCATACTTGAAAAACTGCAGTTTATACCTTTTAGATATATTTTATAAAATAGCTGATATAATAGCAACTGTTAGAGCAAATTAAAAGAGTGATATAGGAGTTCCATCCAAGAGTAATATAGTTTGGAGTATATAGGATATCATAGTAAAAAGCTGTCGTTATTGACGGCTTTTTACTATTTTACTATTGAATAATAAACCTTTATATGTAGTAAAAGCGTAAGCGCCTTATAATATAATGCCTTATATTCAGTTATAAATAATGAGATAATAGTTACCAACAAGTGTATAGTACTATTTAGTTATAGTGAAGTATAGTACTGTATAGTAATGCAAGTCGGAGGTAATTATGGATCAAGTAACAAAAGTAAAAAGGCATTTAAAACAAGAGCAATGGAAAGCACTTATTAATGACTGTCAGTCCAGTAAAATGACTGTAGCAGCCTGGTGTAAAGTAAATGGTATATGTGAGCAAACATATTACAGAAACTTAAAGCGTCTTCGTGAGCAGTTATGTGAGACTATTTCTATCCCCTCAGAATCTTTGGAAAATCCTACAACTTTCAAAAAGATAGAAATCACTTCACCTTTACCGTCTACAAATGCCGGAGTTATTATTCATTTACAAAATGCTACTGTCGAAATTTATGAAGGAACATGTCTGCAAACCATACAAACAGTGTTGTCAGCACTCAAAAGCGTATGTTAGGCGATATCAGTGTTGCTAAAAATATCTATATAGCCTGTGGATATACAGATATGCGAAAATCTATTGACGGACTTGCCGCTATAATTTTACAGCAGTTTAAAATGGACCCTTTTCAATCAGCATTGTTCCTTTTTTGCGGAAAAAGATGCAATCGCATAAAAGCACTACTTTGGGAAAAAGATGGCTTTGTACTGCTATATAAGCGTTTGGAGAATGGCAGTTTTCGCTGGCCACGCAATGAAAGTGATTTAAAAGTAATTTCATGGCAACAATTTCGCTGGCTGATGGAGGGACTTGCAATTGAGCAAAAGTCATCAATCCTTCCTGCTAAAAAGGGAGCTTTCTGCTAAATGAAATCGTTATATAGCCTTATTTTCACTGGATGTGTGTCACTTTTTGTAGTATAATTATATCATCAAAATAGTAAGGAATATACAAAAATGCAAAATAAAGATGCCTATATAGAGCACCTTGAAAACACCATAAAAGACCTTCAAAATCAAATAAAAAACCTTACTGAAATGCTTTCATTGCTTCGAAAGGAGAAGTTTGCTTCTTCAAGTGAGAAGACTTCTAAAAAGCAGTTTGAAGGTCAACTTTCTTTATTCAATGAGGCAGAACTGGAGGCAGATGCAAGAGTATCTGAGCCAATTGAAACAGCTGTTAAAGGCTATAGACGTAAAAATTGCAAAACAAAAAGGGATGAGCTTCTAAAAGATCTGCCTGTTCGTGAAGTATTATGTAGTCTTGTTGAGGAAGATCAATACTGTGAACAGTGTAATACAAAGCTTAAAGTTCTTGGTAAAAAGGTAGTAAGAGAAGAATTAGAGTATATTCCTGCAAAACTTAGAATTGTTCGTTACATTCAGTTGGTTTACGAATGCCCAAAATGTAAACACACAACTCATCCTTATATAGTGAAGGCACATACTCCTTCATCACTTATGAATCATTCATTGGCTTCTCCAAGTTCAGTAGCCAATGTTATGTATAAAAAGTATGTAAATGGTATGCCACTTTATCGACAGGAAAAAGACTGGGAGCAATTGGGAATATCTTTAACACGTTCAACTATGGCAAACTGGATAATCCGTTGTAGTGAGGATTATCTAAAACCAATAGTGGAATATCTGCATAAAAGATTGTTGGAGCGTGATATCCTACACTGTGATGAAACCCCGGTACAGGTGCTTAAAGAAGAAGGCAAAGCACCGCAGGCAAAGTCTTATATGTGGCTATATAAAACAGGAAATGATGGCAAACCATCCATTATCATTTATGACTATCAGCCTTCAAGAAATGGTGATCATGCGGTGAAATTTCTCAAAGATTTTAGGGGATATGTTCATTGTGATGGTTATTCCGGTTACAATAAACTTTCTGATATAACCAGGTGCGGATGCTGGGCACATCTTAGGAGAAAGTTTATAGAAGCAATTCCTTCTCAAAAAGTAAAGGATGCACCTCTTACTCATGCAGAGATCGGAAGGGATTATTGTAATAGGTTGTTTTATATTGAAGACAGCCTAAAAAACTTAACATACAAAGAAAGATATTATAAGCGTCCGGAACTGGAAAAACCTGTTCTTGAGGCTTTTTGGAGTTGGATTGATTCTATAACAGCTTTGAAAGGTTCAGCCCTTGGAAAAGCAATCATCTATGCAAAGAATCAACGCCCATATCTTGAGAATTATTTACTTGATGGAAGATGTGCTATTTCAAATAATACTGCTGAAAATGCAATTCGTCCATTTACGGTAGGTCGTAAGAATTGGCTATTTTCAGACACCTCAAAAGGCGCGTCTGCAAGTGCTATTGTTTATAGTATTGTAGAAACAGCAAAGGCAAATGGATTGAATGCCTACACATATCTGGAATATCTCCTCATGTACATGCCTGATACTGAGTGGCAGTCTGATCCTGATCTTTTGGAAGATTTAATGCCCTGGTCAATGGATGTGCAGGAAGAGTGTAAACTATAACTTAAAGTGCTCTTTTAATTTTGAGCACTTTTATTTTATATTATTATCATATGGATTTTGATGGAATACAAGGCATCATGTTATTGTGCGCTTACGTAAAAGCTTAGAAACGGCTTAAATAAAGAGTTTATCAGATATAAAATTAAAGAGTAAAAATTCAATACCGCAGTTCATACCTAAAAAACTGCAGTTTATACCTTTTTTATGAAAATATTAAGAATAGTGCTATAATCATAATTGTCAAAGCTAAGAAATGTTTGAGAGTTCAAACTTTCCATAATGTAAATGTATTGAGTGCTATATTTTAGAGTGATATGTTAGGTGATATAGGATATAAATTAGAGTGATTGATATTTACATTTTACAGAGTGGTTATGGAGTGATTTAGTGATATAAAAAGTTAGAGTCCCCCCCCACAGAGTGATATAGTAGACTTAGGGTGATATATAGACGCAATGTTAGAGCATTTATAGAGTGATAATGTTAGAATATTTTAGAGTGATATGGGTAAAGGTTAGAGTTTATAGAAATTTTAGAACAGTATAAAAGGCATGGTGTAGCGAACACTATGCCTTTTATACTGTTATCATATATATTTTGATGGAATACAAGGCATCATGTTATTGTACTCTTACAGTGCTCTCTGGTGTTCTTGCTTTAAATGCCTTTTTACTTTTGTTACTTGATCCATAATTACCTCCGACTTGCATTACTATACAGTACTATACTTCACTATAACTAAATAGTACTATACACTTGTTGGTAACTATTATCTCGTTATTTATAACAGAATATAAGGCACTATATTATAAGTCGCTTACATTGATACAAATATTTAAATAAAATTTTATTTTATAGTAATTGAACTAAATATCTAAAATTGTATATAATAAGAGAAAAGGAGTAGGGCTTATGAGGAAGGTATTAAACAATATATTTGGGGTTTGTTGGCTTATTTCTGCCATTGTAGTATGTTTAAATCAATTTACAAAAATTCTCAACTTGGATTATAAGAGTTTAATGCTTGTATATGCTATACAATCAGCGGGAATTTTTTGGCATTTTATAATAGTGTCTGATTTTTTTAAAGATACAAGGGAGTATAAAATTGCAAGAGGTATGTGCATAGCGATAGCTTATATTATTGTTTTATTTTATTTATTTATGTTCTTTATAAAATAAAAGATTGATAAAAGCGGTTGCCACAAACCCGAAATCAGGTTTTATTATGGCAACCGCTTTTATTTTCTTCAAATTCCTTCTCTCTTTTTCTGATATCAAGTTCATCATCAACCAAATCCTGTAGTGAAATATTATCAACCACATTATTTATGGCGTCTTCTACTTTTTTGAAAAGATTCTGTGTTACACAAAAATCCGAATGTACACAGAAACCGTTGCCATCCAGACAATCCACTGGAGAAAGAGAGCCCTCGGTTAGTCTGAGTATCTCACCTACAGTATATTCCTCAACAGGCTTGACTAAAAGATACCCTCCCTGAGCACCTCTGATACTTTTCACAAGCTTTGCCTTAGATAGAATTGAAACTATTTGCTCTAAATATTTTTCTGAAATACCATATGATTTGGATACCTGATTTATTTTTGTAGGTGAATTTGAGTTTATGGCAAATTCAACCATCATTTTTAATGCATATCTACCTCTAGTAGAAATCTTCATTCAATCCTCTTTTCTATATAAACCGACAATATTTTATCAGAATAAATCTTGAAAAGTATGAGCGATATTATCAGTCTTATTTTATTCAATGTCTAGTATATAACTAGGAATTAATAGTATCATATCAAATATAGAAATAAATGTAAACCAACTATGGTGATATTCTTATAAAAATATGGTATAATGAAGACTTTAAGAGAGTATAAATTTGCATATATTATGTTTTAAGATAGAAAGGGCAAAGATGGAGAAGAATAATCGTTTTTTTGACAATGCCGAAGCCATATTTAAAGGTATGAATACTTTTCTCACAACAAAAACTGTAGTGGGAGAGCCTATAGTTGTAGGAGAATCTACAATAATACCTCTTGTGGATGTCAGCTGCGGTATGGCTACAGGTACATTTGAAGAGAGCTCAAAGTCTAAAGGCGGTGGCGGAATGAGTGCCAAAATCACACCTACTGCAATGCTGATAATTCAGGATGGTAGAACAAAAGTTGTCAATATAAAAAATCAGGATGCCATAAGTAAGATCCTTGATATGGTTCCGGATCTTATAAATAAGGTGAGCAATAAATCCGATGTAGATAAGGAAACTACAAAAAAAGCTGAAACTATATTAAATGACAGTGAAAGTAAATATATTGATTGACATTATACAGAGTTTTGGTATATACTAAGTAGGTATGCCGCTCAATGTTGGTTTCAAGCTTGTTTACAAGCACCAATTTTGGCGAGTAATGATAAGAGGAGGTATCCTTATGTACGCAATTATTGCTACAGGTGGTAAGCAGTATAAGGTTTCAGAAGGAGATATCATTAGAGTAGAGAAACTTGGAAAAGCAGACGGTGAGGCTGTTACATTTGATCAGGTTCTTGCACTAAACGATGGAGAACTTAAAGTTGGAACACCTACTGTAACAGGAGCAAGTGTCAGTGCATCCGTTCTTAAAGAGGGTAAGGCTAAGAAGGTTATTGTATACAAGTACAAGGCTAAAAAAGGTCACCACAAGAAGAATGGTCACAGACAGCAGTATACAGAAGTTAAGATTGAAAAGATTAATGCATAATCTTTATGATTGATGTTATTGCATTTGCTAAAAACGGCAAATATACCGGTTTGAAAGTTTCAGGTCATGCAGGCTTTGATGAGAACGGTAGGGATATAGTTTGTGCTGCGGTATCGGTTCTGACACTGAACCTGGCAAATTCTATTGAACATTTTTGTGATGATGACTTTAGTGTTGATTCATCTGACGGTTTCTTTCATCTTATATTGCAGGATAGAAGTGAAAAATCGGGAGTGTTACTGGATTCGTGTATTCTTGGTCTTATGGATATAGGAGAGGAATACGGTGATTTTATTAAGATTAATTTACAGGAGGTCAAGTAAATGTTTAAAATGAACCTTCAGCTTTTCGCTCATAAAAAGGGAGTTGGATCTACAAAGAACGGTCGTGACTCTGAGTCAAAAAGACTTGGTGCTAAGAGAGCAGACGGACAGTTTGTTTTAGCTGGAAATATACTATACAGACAGAGAGGTACAAAAATTCATCCGGGACTTAATGTAGGTCGTGGCGGTGATGATACTTTGTTCGCTACAGTTGATGGTGTAGTTCGTTTTGAAAGAAAGGGCAGAGACAGAAAGCAGGTTTCTGTTTACCCAAGAGCTATTGCTGAATAAGAGTTGAGACAGGAGGCTTCATACAGATGTATGAGGCCTTCTTTAATACAAAGAGGTATTTATGTTTGCTGATAGTGCAAAAATTTTTATAAAATCAGGAAAAGGCGGGGATGGACATGTAAGCTTTAGAAGAGAGCTTTTTGTGGCTGCCGGCGGACCTGACGGTGGAGATGGCGGAAAAGGTGGAGATATCATCTTTGAAGTGGACGAAGGTCTGAATACTCTTACCGATTTTAGAATGAAAAGAAAGTATGTAGCAGGAGACGGAGAACCGGGAGGCAAGAGAAAATGCCATGGAGCTGATGCTAAAAGTCTTATTTTAAAAGTGCCTGAGGGTACGGTTATTAAGGACTTTGAAACCGGTAAGGTCATTGCGGATATGTCCGGAGGAAATAAAAGAGAGGTAATACTTAGAGGTGGAAAGGGCGGATTTGGAAATATGAATTTTGCCACAGCTACTATGCAGGTGCCGAAGTTTGCAAAGCCCGGACAGCCCGGAAAAGAAATGTTTGTTCTTTTAGAGCTTAAAGTTATTGCCGATGTAGGTCTTGTGGGTTTCCCAAATGTCGGAAAGTCAACACTTCTTTCAAGAGTAAGTAATGCAAAGCCTAAGATTGCAAATTATCATTTTACAACTCTGGATCCACATCTTGGAGTGGTAGATGTAAAGGGTGCCGGAGGCTTTGTTATGGCGGATATTCCGGGACTTATAGAGGGTGCGAGCGAGGGCGTCGGACTCGGTCATGATTTCCTAAAACATATTGAAAGAACAAAGGTGCTTGTACATGTGGTGGATGCGGCTTCTACTGAAGGAAGAGATCCGGTAGAGGATATAAAAACCATAATGAATGAGCTTAAAAACTATGATGAGAATCTGCTTAAAAGGCCTCAGCTTATTGCCGCCAATAAGATAGATGCAATCTATGATGAAGAGAATGATAAAATAGAAAGAATTCAGGCGGCTTTTCCGGATATCAAGGTTTTCCCCATATCGGGTGTAAGCGGAAAAGGTATACAAGAACTCCTATATGAGTTGGTAAATGTTCTTAGTACCATTGACAGAACGGTCAAAGTATTTGAAAAAGAGTTTGAAATAGATTATTCAAGTGATAAGAATTTGCCGTTTACAGTGGAAAAAGATGAGAACGGAGTATTTGTGGTGGAAGGCCCAAGAATTGAAAAAATGCTTGGATATACGAATCTTGATTCTGAGAAGGGCTTTGATTTCTTCCAAAAGTTTTTAAAAACATCAGGAGTACTTGAAAAACTTGAGGAAGCCGGAATAGTGGACGGGGATACTGTTCGTATGTATGGCCATGAGTTTGACTATTATAAATAAACAGGAGAAAAATGAATAGTAAACAAAGAGCATATTTAAAGGGTTTGGCAATGAATATTGATCCTATAATGCAAATAGGAAAGGCATCTTTGACTGAGGAGAATGTTTTTGCCATTGCAGAGGCGATGGAGCCGAGAGAATTGATTAAGATATCAGTTTTGAAAAATTGTACAGATGATCCTAAGATGATTGCAAATGAGATTGCAAACCTGACAAGAAGTGAAGTTGTTCAGGTTATAGGAAAGAAAATTGTATTGTATAAGCAGGCTGATGAACCGAGGAACAGAAAGATAAAACTTCCAAAATAATATGAAGAAAATAGGAATTCTTGGAGGTACATTTGATCCGGTTCATTTCGGTCATTTGATACTGGCACAGGAAGCAAAGGATATCTGTAATCTTGATGAAGTGTGGTTTATGCCTGCAAAAACACCGCCACATAAGCTTGGGAAAAAAGTGAGTGATTTTTCTTTAAGAAAAGATATGATAAATCTTGCTATAAAATATCATAAGGGATTTTATTGTTCTGATTTTGAAAATACTTTGGAGGGAAATTCATACACATTTAATACATTGGAAAAGCTTCAAGATAAGTATTATAATGATAAGTTTTATTTTATTATGGGTGCAGATTCTTTTTATGAGATAGAAACCTGGAAAAATCCGGATATTATCCTTAAAGTTGTAGAGCTTATAGTTGCCTCAAGAGATTACAGTAATGAAAATTTGACATTGAAAAATCATTATGAATATCTAAAAAGTAAATATAAGATTAGAGGAATACATTTTTTAGATACAATGGATATTGATATTTCATCAACCTGTATCAGAGAGATTTTGATATCGGGAGGTGATATAAAAAAGTATGTTCCGGAGGATGTTTGTAGATATATAAGAGAGAAGAGAATTTATGCTTGATTTGAATAGAGAAAAGATAGATCTTATAAAGTCGGATTTAAAAGAAAAGTTGTCAAAAAAAAGATATGAGCATACTCTTGGAGTAGCTTATGTATCTGCAGCACTGGCTATGTGCTATGGAGAAGATATTATAAAGGCGGAGCTTGCCGGTATTTTGCATGATGTGGCAAAGGCTGAAAAGGTTTCAAAGCTTAAGGAAGATATGGGAGGATTTATTGATCCTTATACTGATTCATCCTATGTGGATTTGATAGCGGATAAGGCTCCACAGATTTTACATGCTGTATATGCACCTTTTTTGGCAAAGAAGAATTATAATATAGAAGATAAAGATATCCTATCGGCTATAAGATGGCATACTACAGGTAAAAAAAATATGAGTATGCTTGAGAAAATCGTGTTTGTAGCAGATTATATAGAGCCGAACAGAAAGAAACTACCCGGACTTGATGAAATAAGGACATTGGCTTTTCATGATATAAAAAAGGCGGTGAAGAGAATTTCAAAGTCAACTATTGAGTATTTAAGCAGTCAAAATATGTATATAGACAGATTTACATATGAATTAAGAGATGATGAGGTGTAGATGGAAGTAAAAGATATTGTAAAGAAGATTTATAATATAATAGAAGATAAAAAGGGTGAGGATATTAAAGTTATTGATATCACCAAAGTAAGTACTATTGCAGATTATTTTATAATTGCAAGTGCAAATAATGTAAATCAGGTTAGTTCCATATCCGATGAAATTGATTTTATTCTGGGCAAGGAAGGTATAATGCCTCATGCCATAGAAGGTAATAAGAATGCAACATGGATATTACTGGATTATAAAGATATCATTGTTCATATTTTCTTAAGGGAAGACAGAGCATTCTATGATTTGGACAGAATCTGGAGAGACGGAATAGAAGTTGAAATGTAGAGGAACAAAAATGCTGCCATATTTAAGTGGCAGCTTTTTTAAGCTCGCGATCGGACTCGAACCGACGACCTACTCATTACGAATGAGTTGCACTACCAACTGTGCTACACAAGCCTGTATTGGTATACTTGGTAATACCATTATTATATAAATAAAGGAAGAGTCTGACTCTTCCTATTGATGACCAATCCGGGAATCGAACCCGGGTTTGTGCCGTGAGAGGGCACCGTCTTAGCCGCTTGACCAATTGGCCGAATACTCGGTTATTTACTTTTTTATGACCAATCCGGGAATCGAACCCGGGTTTGCGCCGTGAGAGGGCGCCGTCTTAGCCGCTTGACCAATTGGCCTTAAAATCGAGGTGACAAGATTCGAACTTGCGACCTCAGCGTCCCGAACGCTGCACTCCACCAAACTGAGCCACACCTCGAGATTTAAAGCAGGGGAAGAGGGGCTCGAACCCCCATTTACGGTTTTGGAGACCGTTGCTCTACCATTGAACTATTCCCCTCTGTAAGGTACTTTGATAATATACCAGTAAAGCTTAAATCTGTCAACAAAAAGTTTTATTTTTTTATAAAATAATTTGATTGAAAATTATTTTTTTAGTATTATAATCAAAGATAATATAAAAGGGGTGCTGATACGGCTGAGAGAGGTTTTCCTTAACCCATAACCTGATCCGGATAATGCCGGCGTAGGGATGAAAAACAGACTGCCGTATAGCAGTCTGTTTTTTGGAGGTAGATATGAATGCAAGTGTAGCTATACAAACATTACCTGAAGTTTATGATAATGAAGAAATCGTCAGAATAGTGGACGAAGTCATAGCATATATAAAAGGAACAGGTCTAAAATATTATGTAGGTCCGTTTGAAACAACTATTGAAGGTGATTATGATGAGCTTATGGATATTGTAAAGGAATGTCAGCATATAGCAATAAGAGCGGGAGCACCGGCTGTTATGGCATATATCAAGGTCAGCTACAGACCGGATGGAGATTTGCTCACTATAGAAAGAAAGGTTACAAAACACCATTTAGATGAGAATAAATAAAAAAGATAATATATACCCTGTTGTTTTTGGTATTGTATTTTTATTGATTTGGCAAATATTATGTTCGGTAAAAATAATTCCGTCATATTTGATGCCTTCACCGCTACAAATAGTAATGGCATTGGCAGGAGATTTTACTCTGCTGATGTATCATCTTGTATATACATTGGCAGAGAGTATACTGGGACTGGTATTAGGAGTAATATTGGGGCTTATATTTGCACTATTGATGGACAGATTTTTAAAATTATATAAAATCTTTTATCCATTTATCATTATAAGTCAAACTATACCTACTATTGCGATTGCACCATTACTGGTGCTTTGGTTTGGATATGATTTGTTGCCTAAGATTATATTGATAGTGCTGGTTACATTTTTTCCTATTACAATAGGTGTTTTTGAGAGTTTTAAAAGCACGGACAGGGATGAAATAAATTTGTTAAAATCAATGGGCGCAAGTGAATTTGATATATACAGATTTATTAAACTGCCCTCATCAATGGGAAAGTTTTTTGCCGCATTAAAAATATCGGCATCCTATTCGGTTGTGGGAGGTGTTATATCGGAATGGCTTGGAGGATTTAGGGGACTTGGAGTCTATATGACCAGAGTCAGAAAGGCATATGCCTTTGATAAGATGTTTGCGGTGATAATTATTATTTCGATACTTAGTTTATTATTATTAAAGGCGGTGGATTTATTACAGAAGATATCCATGCCATGGGAGGAGAAAAATGAAAAGAATAATTAGAAATTTTTTAGTAGCATTAAGTATAGGTGCAATGGCGTTAACAGCTACTGCCTGCGGAGATAAAAAGTCAGGTACTTCAGAGAATAAGAAATTGACTCTGGTGCTTGACTGGACACCTAATACAAATCATACAGGATTTTATGTTGCAATGGAAAAGGGATATTATAAGGATGCAGGAATAGAACTTGAAATAGTACAGCCGCCTGAGGACGGTGCGGAGGTCTTGGTATCAAGCGGTAAGGCGGACTTTGGTATATCTTTTCAGGATACTATGGCAGGAGCATTATCAGGAGATAATCCTCTTCCTATAAAAGCAATTGCGGCGATAACACAGCATAACACCTCGGGTATAATGTCAAGAAAGGGAGACGGTATTACATCTCCTAAGGGGCTTGAAGGGAAAAATTATGCGACCTGGGATATGCCTATAGAAAAGGCTGTATTACAAAATGTAGTGGAAAAGGATGGCGGAGATTTTTCCAAGGTTAATCTGATACCTTCCACAGTTACGGATGAGGTATCCGCACTTAGCAGTAAACAGGTGGATGCTATCTGGGTGTACTATGGCTGGGCAGGCATTGCAGCCAATACAAAGGGATTTGAATTTGACTATTTTGCATTTAAAGATATTAATCCTACTTTTGATTATTACACTCCTGTACTTTTTACAAATGATGATATGATAAAGAACAATAAGGAAGTTGTAAAAAGCTTTTTGGAAGCGACAAAAAAGGGATACGAGTTTGCGGCAAACAACTCAAAAGAGTCGGCTGAGATCCTTTTGAAGTATGCACCTGAGATAGATAAGGAACTGGCAATGGCATCTCAGGAATATTTATCAGCCTACTATATGGATGAGAATATTCCATGGGGATATATTGATGTAGAAAGATGGAAAAATTTCTATAGATGGTTAAATGAAAATAATCTGTTGGAAAGCCATATAGATGAGGGAGCGGGACTTTATAATGAATTTATCACAAAATAGTGAAATACTCTTAGAGGTTGATAATATAAGCTTCGGATATGATGAAAAAAATATTATATCAAATATAAATTTAACTTTAAAGAAAAATGAGCTTATCTCACTTCTTGGTGTAAGCGGCAGCGGAAAGAGCACATTATTTAATATAATAGCCGGATTATTAACTCCAAGTGAAGGTAGAATAATATATAGGGGAGAGGATATAACCGGTAAATCAGGTTTAATAAGCTATTCATTTCAAAAGGATCTTTTACTGCCCTATATGACTATTGAAGAGAATGTTGCACTTCCTCTTTTGATTAAAAAAGAAAAAAAGAAGGAGGCTGTAAAAAAGGCAAATGAGATGCTAAAGGAATTCAAACTGGATGCTTATGCCAAAAAATATCCCAAGGAATTATCCGGAGGAATGAGGCAGAGGATAGCACTTATCAGAACCTACCTTTTTTCAAAGGATGTTTCGCTATTGGATGAACCGTTTTCAGCTCTTGATGCCATTACAAAGGATGAGATGCATGAGTGGTATATGGATATGAGAAAAAAATACAATATGTCCACCATATTTATAACTCATGATGTGGATGAGGCTTTGATTTTATCAGACAGGATATATATTCTTGGAAATGGGAATATAAAATCCGAGATAAAAATAAAAGCAAAAAACAGAGATAATTCATTTAAACTCAGCCAAGAGTTTTTGGACTATAAAAAAGAGGTTTTAAAAAATCTCGAAAACAGCAATAAAATCATTGCGGAAAAATAATTATTCAGCTTATACGGTTTGACTGTATAGGCTGATTTTTTTATACTTATATAAAGAAATTATTTTACAGTACGGATTTATAATAAAACAGGAGGGTTTATGGCAAAGAAGGGCTGGGTAAAGGATAGAGGGAAATGGTACTACTATGATACAAACGGTTCTATGAAAAAGGGCTGGATAAAGGACAAAGAAAAGTGGTATTACTTGCTTGATAATGGGGAGATGGTTGCAAACAGATGGTTACAGGATCCTAAAAATTCCAAATGGTATTTTTTTAGAAGCAATGGTGAAATGCTTGTTTCGGATTGGGCACAGGATAGTGCAGGGAAGTGGTATTATCTTAGAAGTAATGGAGAGATGGCTCTATCTCAGATGAGAAAGGGAAAGGACGGAAATAATTATTATCTGGGTTCTGACGGTGCTATGGCTACAAGAGGTGAAATAAATTGGGCAGGAAATTGGTATTATGTAAAAAGAAGCGGAGTTTGCGGGATAATTAAAAATATAGTGACAAAAAGAAACTTACTTGATCTGAATTGGAGGGAAAAACTGCTTACTGATAATATGTTGCTTAAACTAAATGCAGCCCTGTCGGAATACAGTATTATAGATAAAAACAGTCTGAGACATTTCCTTGCACAATGCTGTGTGGAGAGCGGATGTGGAGAGATATTACTTGAAAAGCACAGTTCTAAATTTACTTCACCACAGGAGTATTTTCGCAGCAGAGATTTTAAAGAATACAATAATGTACCGGGAAGTCCTGCGATGGAGGATGACGGTGCAAAATACCGTGGAGCAGGATATATACAAATAACTTGGAAGGATGCATACTATAAATTTGCAAAATATATAGGTGATGATGAAATATTAAACAGGGGATGTGAATATGTAGCCGCAAACTATGCATGGGAGTCTGCAGGATGGTTTTGGAGTGTATTTAAAAAGCTGAACACCCTTATAGAAAATGAACCGGATATAACAGTGGATAGGGTTACAAAGATAGTTAACGGAGGATATACGGCTCTGGAGAGAAGAATAGAGGCATATAACAGAACTTGTGAGGTGATTTAATATATATGTAACTTTATTTTTTCTCTTATATATCGTATAGTAGAAGAACAGCAATATGATGGAGGAAGAAATGTTAAAAGGTAAAAAACAAAAATACTTATTGACCATGGCTTGCTTGACTGCATGTATTTCAGTGGCATCAAGCGGTCCGGTTTTTGCGGCAAGAATTATAGGTCATGGTGCGGCAGGTTATAATAATACCGCTAACGGCACTGTTCCAAGTATACAGGTACAAAGCAGCAATTTTGAATTTCTTGGAACGGATATGTATACATATTCCAAGATGGAAAGTGATATAAATCTTTTAAAACAAAGATATGAGGGTGTCACTTCGGATACTATAGGTACCACACAGGATGGCAGAAATATCTATAGAATAGTTATAGGAAACAGACAGGCGGCTAAAAAGATTTTGGTTATAGGATCAATACATGCAAGAGAGTATATCACTACACCGCTTGTAATGAGACAGGTGCAGGAGATGCTTGACAGAAGAGGCGGCGGAGACAATGTTTTAGATAATGTCTGCATACATTATGTTCCGATGCTTAATCCTGACGGTGTGGCAATTTCACAATATGGTGTGGACGGACTTAATAAGGAAGAGTCAAAGCAAAAGCTCAGAGAAATCATACAAAGCTGGTCTGAATGGGGACTTAATGAAAATCAGGATAAATATAACTGGTTTTTAAATAAATGGAAAAACAATCTGAATGGTGTTGATATAAACAGAAACTTCCCGACACAGGGATGGGCACAAAAGCCTGACAGCAGGAAAAAGCCTTCAAATGAGTTTTTTAAAGGTTTTTCAGGCGGCTCCGAATCTGAAACACAGGATTTGATGAAATTGGTAAATACCGAAAATTATAATGCGGTATTAAACTATCATACACAGGGGCAGATTATTTATTGGTCAAATCAACATGCAAGTGCAGAGGTATTGGCGCAGAATAAGGCAATGGCTGATATTACGGCGGCACATACAGGGTATAAGCTTGTGGCTCCTTCAGCCGACGGTTCCAAGTTTGGAACAGGATTTAAGGATTGGCTGGATTGGGAAAAGTCGATACCAAGTGTTACAGTGGAGGTTGGTATAGGTGTTTCACCTGTTCCGGAAATTCAGATAGAAACTATTTGGCAACAAAATAAGGGAGTGTTGCCTGATATTGTAAACTATGTCTTAAACGGACAGGTTCAAAACAAAACTGCGGGAGAAGTTCTTTCGCCATCAGTTCAGTTGGAGGCTGAGTAAATTTATAACAATGCTAAATTTTAGAAACATTATATTAGAAGCGTTTATATGGTCATTTTTATGGGTGATTCTTGTTTCAATATCGGTTAGAATCTTCCCATTTACTATAGAACATGACTATCCCGAGGATGTAAGAAAAGTTGCAGCCATTAAGCCGCCATCAGGCTCTCACAAACTTAAAGGATATATTTTTGCCGGATTAAGCTTTTTTATACTTATGGGAATGCTTATAGCTTTTTCGGTTTATGAATACAATTTATATAAATTAAATATATTTAAAATATTTTTTCATATATGGATTATCTGTATGACATGGAATATGGTTGATTTAATGGTAGTTGACTGGTTATTTATCTGCTTATTTTCATGTAAATACTTTGTTTTACCGGGAACTGAAGACTGTAAGGGGAATAAAAACTATAAGTTTCACGCTATAGGATTTGTAAAGGGAATATTTGCAATGAGTATTCTCTCAGTTATCTGCTCGCTATTTTCTTATCTTATACTAAGATTTTGTTTTTAAGTATAGAGGACTGTTGAAAAAAATGCCCATACAGCCTAAATTGCTGTATGGGCATTGAACCTTGTGAAAGAGCTTTTTAATTAATCTTTTTTAATTCATATAAATTCATCAATTCAAAGGTGTTAAAATCAGGTATCGGTGCAAATGAGCAATCGAGGTATTGTTTACTGTCCTTTGCACTCATGCTGAAAATATAATTATATCCCGCTTCAAAAAGATAATCAGGTGACAACTCGCTGCTTGGACCGTATATACCCTTAATCTTTGCATTCTTGCAGGTATTTAATATATCAAGATAGGAGTTATTAACTAAAGTGGAGCCTGTCATTATTATGATATCCAGATTTTCAAGTACATCCTTATGATTCAGTGCATCGTCTCCGAGATGGAAGTATATATTCTTCGGATAGACTTCCGTATTATTTTTTGAAATATGATAGCTTAAAATCTGCTTTTCAGGTGTCAGGTCAAATGCATGGAATTCCTTGCATTTATTAAGGAAAAACTTTAGATAAACTCCATAACCGATAAGTCCTACCTTCATATCTTTGACATCATATCTGAAATTAAGTCCCTCACTACGCTCTATACCTCTATCCTTTAAAAGTTCTACACTGTTAAGAGGCTTGCTCATTAAACTGCTGAGCACTACAAGCAATGTTCTGACTGTTTCATCCTCCATTATTAAAAGTTCACTTATACACTGATCAAGAGGCTTTCCCAAAAGATTTTTTATTATAGCTTCATATTCATTAATAGGCTTTTCCTTGCCGATTCTAAGTGCAAAACTTATATTTTTATTATTATCCAAAGCCATTGCCCATTTGAATCCGAAAACAAATTCCTCCAAATTAGGCATAGTTATATTATATTGTTTGTAAAGAGCAAGGTTGATTTCAAGTATTCTTTGTATATCCTTCATAATTCTCCTTTATACTATAAAAACAAACCAACTGTTATTTCAGCGGTTTTCAATTCTTTGTAACAAACTTATTATATGTTAAAGAATTTCATTTGTAAAATGGTAATATTGCATACAGCATGCAAAAATACCGAATAATACTTAAAATCGTATAAAATACTTGATAATATATAAGTATTTTATATAATATAAATATGAGATAGGGGATAAAATATATAATTAACCGCAAATTGCTTAAATATAAGTGAAAAACTTTGTAGAATATTTTATTTAAAAAATAAGAATAAAGATGATATATGGGGCTGTATACAATATGGACTCCATAAAATTCCTTTTAAATAATAATAATCAGATAAAATATTTAATTTGCACAATTTAGCTTACTTTAAAACCTTGTATAGGATAATTAGCTATGATAGAATAGATTATATAGTTTTGTGTATGACCTATTTTTATGAAAGTGGACATATATTTCAGATAAATCTTTCAATAAAGCAAATATAGGGGTAATTATATGAGTGAATTAACCGGGGAGTGGAAAGAAGTACTTAGTGGTGAGTTTAAAAAAGCTTATTATAGGAGCTTATATGAGTTTGTAAAAGAAGAGTACGGCAAGTATACTATATACCCTCCCGCAGATAAGATATTTGAAGCTTTACATCTTACAGCTTTATCGGATATAAAGGTAGTGATTTTGGGACAGGATCCGTATCATGGTGATAATCAAGCCCATGGTTTATCTTTTTCGGTTCCGCCGTCGCAAAAAAGGATTCCGCCGTCCCTTGTAAATATTTATAAGGAACTTCAGGATGATGTGGGTACATATATACCTAATAACGGAAATCTTTTAAAATGGACAAATCAGGGTGTATTTTTATTAAATACGATATTGACCGTAAGAGCGCATAAGGCTTTTTCGCATCAGGGGAAGGGTTGGGAAAACTTTACCGATGCCATCATAAAAATAATAAATGATACAGATAGACCTATAGTTTTTATGTTATGGGGCAGTGCAGCCATATCAAAGTCAAAGATGTTAAATAATCCTAAGCATTTGGTATTAAAGACGGTGCATCCAAGCCCACTTTCGGCATATAGAGGATTTTTCGGTTGTAAACATTTTTCAAAGGCAAATGAATTTTTGATTAAAAACAATATATCTCCCATTGATTGGCAGATAGAAAATATTTAGAAGATAAGGTAGGAAGAATCAGTATGAGTATACTAGAAATACTAAAGGTCATAATTATCGGTATTGTAGAGGGTATAACAGAATGGCTACCAATAAGCTCCACCGGACATATTATTCTGGTTGAGCAGTTGTTTATGCTTAATGCCGGTGAGGAATTTAAGGCTATGTTTGAAGTTGTAATACAGCTTGGAGCTATTTTAGCCGTGGTTGTATTGTATTTTAAAAAGCTTAATCCTTTCAGCAAGGGCATTAATACCAAAAAGATGTATCTTACCATTGAACTTTGGAAAAAAATAATTGTGGCATGTATTCCGGCGGCTATGCTTGGTCTGTTAATAGATAAATGGGTGGAGGCACATCTGCGTAACGGTTTTGTTATCTCCATGGCTCTTATTATTTACGGTATATTATTTATTATGATAGAAAATTCCAATAAAAACAGGGTGTATAGTATCAGAAGTATACATTCAATAGACTATCAGACCGCATTATTTATCGGATTTTTCCAGGTACTTGCACTTATACCGGGTACATCCAGATCCGGTGCAACCATTATAGGCGGTATGATTTTGGGGGCGACCAGATCCGTATCGGCTGAGTTTTCCTTTTTCCTGAGTATTCCTATAATGTTTGGGGCAAGTCTTTTAAAACTTGTAAAGTTCGGTTTCCACTATACTGCTGTAGAGGTGTTATATCTGATAATTGGAATGAGTGTTGCCTTTTTTGTATCACTTTTTTCTATAAGCTTTTTATTAAACTGGGTAAAGAAAAATGATTTTAAATTCTTCGGTTATTATAGAATCGGACTTGGTATTATAATAGTGGTTTGGTATCTTGTATCATCTTTGATGAGTATGAAGTAAAATAAACACTTTGACTTTTATCTTAAAATCAGGGCATATATTTATTATGAGCTTTCATTATAAATATATGCCTTTTTCTTTGACATTCGGGTAAAAAAGAATTATCATAAATAAATTGTATATAGACTGATAGGAGGAGTATGCTAAGATTAGTCAGATATTTAAAAGATTATAAAAAGGAGTCGGTTCTTGCTCCATTATTTAAATTTTTAGAGGCGGCATTTGAACTTTTGGTTCCGCTTGTAATAGCAAAAATCATAGATGTCGGCATTGCAAACAAAGATTCCGACTATATTATAAAGATGGGTATTTTGCTGGTAAGTCTGGCTGTTATAGGACTTTCATCAGCCATTGTTGCTCAGTATTTCAGTGCAAAGGCTGCTACAGGCTTTGGAACAAAACTCAGGGATGATCTATTTGCTCACATTTTGAGCTTTTCACATGCAGAAACTGATATACTTGGAAGAGATACTTTGGTAACCAGAGTGACAAATGACAGTGATCAGGTACAAAACGGTGTAAACAGATTTTTCAGATTGGTTCTCAGATCTCCGTTTATAGTGGCAGGGGCATTTATAATGTCCTTTAATATTGATGCTAAAATGTCAATAATTGCATTTACCGTTATAGTGATTTTAGCGATAATAGTGTCTGTTATAATGTCTAAAAGCATCGGTCTATATAGAAATGTACAACGAAAGCTTGATAAGGTGCTTGGAAAAACAGGAGAGAATCTTTCAGGCATCAGGGTCATTCGTGCTTTTTCAAAGGAAGAAAGTGAAGTATCAGAGTATAATGACGCTACAAAGGATTTGTATAATGATCAGGTTATGGTCGGTAATATATCCGCACTGTTAAACCCTCTTACATATGTGGTGGTTAATTTAGGTATAGTTGCCATACTGCAGGCAGGTGCAATACAGGTAAATATCGGAAACTTAAGTACAGGTCAGGTTGTCGCTCTTATAAATTATATGTCACAGATTTTGGTGGAGCTTGTAAAGCTTGCAAATCTTATAATCCTTTTAGCAAAAGCAAGTGCCTGTGCAAAGAGAATAAATGAGATATTTGATATAAAATCATCTATAAAAGGTGGAAAATTAAAACTTGAAATAAATAATTTTGAGGGAGATATTATATCATTTGAAGATGTCGGCTTTGCTTATCCTAAGTCAAAGCAGGAAGCACTTTCAGATATAAGCTTTTGTATAAAAAAAGGGGAAACGATAGGTATTATAGGAGGTACTGGCTCAGGTAAGAGTTCACTTATAAATCTTATTCCAAGATTTTATGATATCAGCAGAGGTAAAATAAAACTTGCGGGAAAGGATATTAAGGAGTACAGCATTGAGTCTATAAGAGAAAACATAGCTTTGGTGGAACAAAAATCAAGACTGTTTCGAGGCGATATAAAAAGTAATCTGCTGTGGGGAGATAATAATGCATCCGAGCAGGAATTATATGAAGCTGCGACTATCGCACAGGCTGTGGACGTTATAAATTCCAAAGAAAATAAGCTTAATTCCGAGGTTGCAATGTATGGCAATAATTTCTCGGGAGGACAAAAACAAAGACTTTCAATTGCAAGAAGCCTGGTTAAAAAAGCCGGAATACTGATACTTGATGATTCATCATCCGCACTGGATTATGCTACAGACTCAAGACTCAGAAAGGCAATAAAACAGATAAAAAATATTACAACATTGATTGTAAGCCAAAGAATCGTATCTATAAAAAATGCAGACAGGATAATTGTACTGGATGACGGAAAAATAGTAGGCATCGGTACTCATGATGAGCTTTTAGAGTCTAATTCAATATACAGGGAGATATATAATTCACAGATTATGTCAGAGGAGGATTCAAATGAAAAATAATAAAAATACATTGAAAAGAATTTTGAATCTTCTGTTTCCATATAGATTCAGGATTTTTATAAGTTTATTACTGGCTGTGGTAATTGTACTTACAACACTTTATCTGCCGATACTTACAGGTAGGGCGGTAGATACCGTTATATCAAAAGGCAATGTAGATTTTATAAGGCTTACCAAAGTTATAATAACCATGATTATAATGATGTTTATAACTTCCCTATCACAATGGTGTATGACTGCAATAAATAACGGTGTAGCATATCATATGGTAAGGGATATAAGAAATCAGGCTTTCAAAAAAATAATGAAGCTTCCTATATCCTATGTGGATTCTACAAGTCATGGTGAGATTATAAACAGGATTATAAATGATGTAGATCAGTTTTCGGAAGGTCTTTTGATGGGATTTGCACAGTTTTTTACAGGAATCCTTACTATAATACTTACTATAATTATATTGTTTACTATAAATGTGTATGTTACTTTGGTGGTGCTCTTGGTTACACCTATTGCAATGCTTGTTGCAGGTTTTATTGCAAAAAATACCTATAAACATTTTAAGTCACAATCTGAAAAAAGAGCGAAAATGACAGGAATTGTGGATGAAATGATTGCGGGACTTTCTACTGTAAAAAACTTTAATATGGAGAACAGCATAAAGGAAGAGTTTAAAGAATCGGATGAAGAGCTAAGAGTGGCAAGTCAGAATGCAATATTTATCTCAGCTATAGCTTTTCCGGCTACAAGATTTGTAAATTCACTTGTATATGCAGGGGTTGCTATTTCAGGTGCATTGCTTGCCATTACAGGTAAAATGAGTGTAGGGCAGCTTACATCGGTACTCAGCTATGCCACACAGTATACAAAACCCTTTAATGAGATATCGGGAGTAGTGACTGAACTTCAAAACTCATTTGCCTGTGCAGCCAGAGTTTTTACACTTATTGATGAGGAGGAGATTCTTCCTGATAAGGATGTAAATAATATAATAAGTGATGTAGACGGAAATGTGGAAATGGAACATGTCTATTTCTCCTATGATAAGTCAAAAAAGCTTATTGAGAATCTGAATCTAAATGTAAAAGCAGGACAGAGAATTGCAATAGTGGGACCTACAGGCAGCGGAAAGTCCACTATAATAAATCTTTTGATGCGTTTTTACGATATAGACAGCGGAAGTATAAGAATTGAAGGAAAAAATATAAATGATGTAACAAGGAAGTCTATAAGAGAAAATTTCGGCATGGTATTGCAGGAAACTTGGCTCAAAAACGCCTCTGTCAGAGATAATATTGCTTTCGGCAAACCTGATGCGGACTTTGAGGAGATAGTTGCCGCAGCAAAAGAAAGTTATGCGGACAGCTTTATAAAAAGATTACCTAAAGGTTATGATACCATAGTCAGTGAAGGCGGAGAAAATCTGTCGGCAGGACAAAGGCAGCTTTTATGCATTGCAAGAATAATGCTTGTACTTCCGCCAATGCTGATACTTGATGAGGCTACATCAAGTATTGATACAATGACCGAGGCAAGAATAAGTAAGGCATTTGATAAAATGATGACAGGAAGAACAAGCTTTGTGGTAGCACACAGACTTTCAACCATAAAAAATGCGGATATGATACTTGTACTTAAGGACGGACATATAATAGAGCAGGGAAATCATAAGGAGCTTATGGAAATGAAGGGCTTTTATTATGATTTAAACAATGCGGTATAAAGAAAGAGGAATATATGAGAAAATTGGCACTAAGCGATGATATACTGCTTAGCGTAGACAAACCGGCAAGATATATAGGCGGTGAGTTAAATTCAAGAGATAAAAAGATAGAGGATATAGATATCAGATTTGTTATGTGCTTTCCCGATGTTTATGAAATAGGGATGAGTCATATAGGTATGCAGATACTTTATGATATGTTAAATAGAAGAGAAGATACATTTTGTGAAAGACTTTTTTCTCCATGGATGGATTTGGATAAAATAATGAGAGAAAAGAACATACCTCTTTTCAGTCTGGAAAGTCAGGAGAATGTAAAGGATGCAAACTTTTTAGGCATCACTCTACAATATGAGATGTGTTATACAAATATATTGCAAATACTGGAGCTTTCACATATTCCGATATATGCAAAGGATAGAGGAGAGGAATATCCTATAGTAATAGGTGGCGGTCCTTGTTCATACAATCCCGAACCTTTGGCTGATTTCTTTGATATATTTTATATCGGAGAGGGTGAAGTGGTATATGATGAATTGCTTGATTTATACAAGGAATGTAAGAAGAATAAACTTTCTAAACATGAATTTTTACTAAAGGCATCAAATCTTGACGGTATGTATATACCGCAGTTTTATGATGTAAGTTATAAAGATGACGGTACAATAAAATCATTCATACCGAAGTATGAAAATGTACCGGATGTTGTGCACAGAGTGGTGGTACAAAATCTGGATACAGTTTCCTATCTTTCAAAACCTGTAGTACCCTTTATTAAGATTACTCAGGATAGAGTGGTGCTTGAGATAATGAGAGGATGTATAAGAGGTTGCAGATTTTGCCAGGCGGGAAATGTGTATAGACCTCAGAGAGAACATTCACTTGAGTATCTTATAAATTATGCTAAAACCATGCTTGATATCACCGGAGCGGAGGAGATATCACTCAGTTCTTTAAGCTCAAGTGATTACAGTCAGTTGGATAAATTGCTTGATTTCCTGCTTGAATATACTAAGGACAGGGGAATTAATATCTCACTTCCTTCTCTTAGAATAGATGCATTTTCACTGGATGTAATGAGTAAGGTTCAGGATGTGAAAAAAAGTTCTCTGACCTTTGCCCCTGAGGCGGGTACACAAAGACTTAGGGATGTAATAAATAAGGGAATTACCGAGGAAGATATTCTTGACGGCTCGATGGAGGCGTTTAAGGGAGGATGGAATAAGGTAAAGCTTTATTTTATGCTGGGACTTCCTACAGAAACGGATGAGGATATTAAGGGAATACCTCTTCTTTGTGAGAAAATAGCGGAGAACTATTATTCTATACCTAAGGATGAAAGGAACGGCAAGGTATCTATTACGGCAAGTTCATCATTTTTTGTACCGAAGCCTTTTACTCCGTTCCAATGGGCAAAGATGGAAACGGAGGAGGAGTATCTAAGAAGAGCGCATCTTGTAAAGGATACATTTAGAGAGCAGCTGAATCAAAAAAGTATGAAATATCAATATCATGATGCAGAGGTCACCTTACTTGAGGGGCTTATGGCAAGAGGTGACAGAAAAATTGCGGATGTAATAGTAAATGCATATAAAAACGGTGCTCTATATGATTCATGGTCTGATCAGTTTAATATTGAATACTGGCAGAAGGCATATGAGCAAAGCGGTATAGATCCGACCTTTTATACTTTGAGAGAACGAGATATTGATGAGATATTCCCATGGGATTTTATTGACTCGGGAGTAACAAAGAACTTTCTTATCAGAGAATGGGAAACCGCGCATGAAGATAAGATTTCGCCAAACTGCAGACAGCAATGTCTTGGATGCGGTGCAAGGAAATATAATGGAGGTGTTTGCTTTGAAGGTGAGAATTAAGTTTGAAAAGACGGAACAGATGCGTTTTATCGGACATCTTGATTTGATGAGATATTTTCAAAAAGCTATGCGAAGAGCAGATATTCCGATAAAATACAGCGAGGGATTTTCACCTCATCAGATAATGTCCTTTGGTGCTCCTTTAAGTATGGGAGTATCCGGACTTGGTGAATATATGGATATAGAGCTTAAAGAAGGTAGCCATATTTCCTCAAAGGAAGCTATAAAAAGGCTTAATGATATGATGTGCACGGGAATGAAGGTTACAAAATTTTTGCAGATACCGGATAATTCAAAGCCTGCAATGGCACTTATGGATACGGCTGATTTTAAGGCTGAGTTTAAATCAGAGGTAAGTGAAAATGATATAAAATCAGCCATTGATAAGCTGATGTCAAAAGAGTCTATTTTGCTTACAAAAGTTTCTAAAAAGAAAAAGAAAAATCAGTATGGAAAATTTGTAGAGGTTGAAACCACATCGGTTATAGATATAAAGCCATATATATATAAGCTTGAAGTTATAGATAATGGTGTATTTATGCATCTATCACAGGGAAGCACAAATAATATAAAGCCGGCAGCCGTAATGGATTTTTTATATGAAGAGGGTTTAACGGCTGCAAAAAAGAATGAGTATTATTTATACAGATTAGATATGTATACTGATGAGGGGAAGTCTCTGGATGAGTACGGATGTGAAATTATCTAAGCTTTTAATTACAAGGTATAAAAATAAACTTTTTGCCATATCCTATGAAAACAATAAGCCGAATGAAATAGAATATATTGAGGAAAATTCTTTACTTGGCAGTATTCATATAGGTAAAGTAAAAAAAATAGCCCCAAATATAAATGCCGCCTTTGTAGAGATAGAGTTTAATTCAGGGCGTCAAATGGTGTATTTTGATATGGCTGAATTAAAGTATTTGATATTTGCCGATGAAAAAGAGCATAGTAAATTATGTGAGGGAGATGATATTTTAATAAAGATTTCAAAACTTCCTATAAATAACAAACTGCCAGGTGCGACCGCCAATTTATCCGGTATTGAAAGTGAGATATCGGATAAAATAATGGCAAAGAAAAACTATATAAAGGCTCCGGGTATGCTCTATGCAGGTTCACAGGATTATATTGATATCATAAAGGACAGATTAAAATATTGTGAGTTTGATATAGTTACTGATATTGCAGAAGTTTATGAAGGGATAGTTGAGTTCTTTTCTGAGAATAATAAGGAGCTGTTAAAGAGAGTAAGACTTTATGAGGACAGTATGATAAGCCTAAATAAGCTGTATTCAATAGATACTCTTTTTGGTGAATTGTTAAGCAAAAAGGCATGGTTAAAGGATGGAGGTTATCTTTATATAGAATCAACGGAAGCATTGACGGTGGTTGATGTAAATACCGGAAAAAATGTTCAAAAAAAAGATGCAAATATAGTAAAGCTTAACACCAATCTTGAGGCGATAAAGGAAACGGCAAGGCAGCTCAGACTTAGAAATATTTCAGGCATTATTATTATTGATTTGATAAACACTACCGATAAATCAGAGATAGATTTGATTTATCATACAATGAAGGATTATCTAAAAGAGGACAGACTTAATACTGTAGCAATAGATATTACAAAGCTGTGTCTTTTTGAGATAACCAGAAGAAAAAGAAAACCAAGCCTTGAAGAAATAATGAAAAAATAATTATATATTCCACTTACATATTTTAAGTATTGTATAACAGTATGGATTATAAACAAATATTGTCGTATAATAATTTTAAAGTTGACTAAAAATAATTATAAAAGTTATAATAAAGTTAGGCTCGTATAACTTTTATGATCACCGGCTTGCCGGATTAAGTGTGAAGGGGAAGATATGAAACTAGAATTTATTGGTGCGGACCATGAGGTTACAGGAAGTTGCCATTATGTAGAGGTTGGGGATAAGAAGTTTTTGGTAGACTATGGTATGGAACAGGGAATAAATGTGTATGAGAATGCACCGCTCCCCGTATCGCCGGCACAGATAGATTATCTTTTTGTGACACATGCTCATATTGATCATACCGGAATGATACCACAGCTTGTGGCAAGAGGTTTTAAGGGAGAGATTTATTCTTCAAACGCAACAATGGAGCTTTGTAAAATAATGCTTAGAGATTGTGCGCATATACAGGCTGAGGAAATAAAATGGAGAAACAGAAAGGCTGAAAGAGCCGGCAGACAAAAAGAGGTGCCTATCTATGAGATGGCTGATGTTGAAGAGAGTATAAAGCTCTTTAGAGGTGTAGGCTATAATCAGAAAATAGATATTGATGAAAATATAAGTATAAGATTTATAGATGCGGGGCATATTCTTGGTTCGGCATCTATAGAGGTATGGCTTAAAGAGGGCAATGAGAGCAGAAAAATCGTATTTTCGGGAGATATAGGAAACTTTAATAAACCTTTGATTAGAGATCCGGAATATATAAAGGATGCCGATTATGTTTTGATGGAATCCACCTATGGTGACAGATTCCATGAAGCGGATGCCGACCATGTTGCAGATCTTGCAAAAATAATCGAGTATACATTGGAGCGAGGGGGAAATGTGGTGATACCTGCTTTTGCGGTAGGTAGAACACAGGAGTTGCTTTTCTTTATGAGACAGATAAAACAAAATAATCTTGTAAAGAATTTTCCGAATTTTCCGGTTTATGTGGACAGTCCTCTTGCAATAGAGGCTACGAATGTATTTAAGGACAATCTGCTTGAATGTTATGATGAGGAAACCAAGGCGTTGGTAGAAAGCGGCATAAATCCGATTGCTTTTCCAAACTTGAAAATGACTGTAAGCAGTGATGAATCCATGGCTATAAATATTGACAAATCACAGAAAGTTATTATATCGGCATCGGGTATGTGTGATGCCGGAAGAATCAGGCATCATTTAAAGCATAATTTGTGGAGAAGTGAATGCAGCGTGGTATTTGCGGGATATCAGGCATTTGGCACACTTGGAAGAGTATTGCAGGACAATGTTTCGGAAGTAAGGCTTTTTGGAGAAAATATATCCGTAAATGCACATATTGAAACTTTAAAAAGCATCAGTTCACATGCGGATAAAAACGGTCTTATACAGTGGATAAGTGCATTTGAGGAAAAACCGAAGGAAGTATTTATAGTTCACGGTGATGACAGGGTATGTGAGAGTTTTTCAAATGAACTTAAGAATAAATACGGTATAAATGCATCCGCACCATTTTCAGGATCGGTATTTGATCTGATAACAGGTGAGTGGATAAAGAAGACAAAGGGTGTACCTGTAGCTGTAAGAGAAGTAAAAGAACAGGAGAGCAGCGTTTATTTAAGATTGCTTGGAGCAGGTGAAAGACTATTAAGAATAATAAAGGATAATAAACATGGTGCCAATAAGGATTTGGCAAAATTTGCGGATCAAATAAATGATCTGGCAAAAAAATGGGAAATCTAGTAGGAGACAATGTGAAAAATTTTAGTAAAAAAACGGTAATAGCTGTTGCAGCGGTGGTTTTTGTGTTGCTTGTAATAGCGATAGTGGGAAAGCACACAAGTACAAAATCCATAGCCAATAATTTTGATCTTTCAACAGATAAAAAAAACAGTGATGAACCTTTGACCGATACAACATTTGCACTTGATACATTTATTACAGTATCCATATATAATGGCGGTGATGAGAATATATTAAAAGAGTCCTTGGAGTTTATCAGAAACTATGAGATGATTTTCTCCGCAACAAATGAAGCTTCCGAGCTTTATAAATTAAACCATAGAGAAAAAGGTACTATGAGTGTAGAGGTAAGTGATGAGTTGGCTTATCTTATTGACAAGGCTCTTTATTACAGTGAAGTGTCAAATGGAGCATTTGATATTACAACCGAGCCTTTAAAGGAATTATGGGATTTTAATGCAGAAGAACCGGAATTGCCGAGTGATGAAAGTATTGCAAAGGCTTTACCTAAAGTGGACTATAAAAAGATAAGTGTAGAGGGAAATACTGTAAACTTTATGTCTGATGATACAAGAATAGATTTGGGTTCCATTGCGAAAGGATATATAGCGGATAAAACCAAGGAATATCTTTTAAGTAAGGGTGTGGACAGTGCCATTATAAATCTTGGCGGAAATGTCCTATGTATAGGAAAAAAGCCGAATGGAAATAATTTTACAATCGGTCTGCAAAAGCCCTATGCCGACAGAAATGAAACCGTGGCACTGCTTACAGTGGATGATGAATCGGTAGTATCCTCAGGAGTTTATGAAAGACATTTTGTAATAGACGGTAAGAACTATCATCATATTTTAAATCCGAAGACAGGTTATCCCTATGACAACGGACTTGTGGAGGTAAGTATATTGACAAAATCCTCTACAGAAGCGGATGCACTCTCTACCACATGTTTTTCGCTTGGAGTGGAAGAGGGAGTAAAGCTTTTGGACAGTTTACCGGATACATACGGATATTTTATCCTTTCCGATTACAGTATAGTATATTCAGAAGGTGCTAAGGAACAGCTTGTCAATGATTAAATTATTTTAAAAATATTTTAATAAGAAATACGGATTTTTTTGCTATAATATAAAAGTTTACAAATTCTATATTTGTGCTATATCCGATAACTAAATATTTGACTTTGATAGTCAAAGAGTATATATTAGTTTGAAGATAAATAATTTTTTGGAGATTAAAATGGATAGAAGAGAAGTATTGGCAAGTATTCCAAAGGCGGTAAATCTTTATATGATTCACTCTGATTTTACTAGATTGCCATTCGTTTATTGTGATGATGAAAGTTTTGATGATGTAGCTTTTTTATTTGATATAAAGGAAAATGCAGAAAAAAAATCTAAGGAATTATCAGAAAATAAGCAAAAGAATACTGTGGTGGAACTTAATCAGGAAGGTGTATTAAGAGCCTTTACACATATGCTTATAGCAGGTGTGAATGCAATTAAATACAATTATCAGGGAGAAGATTTTATAATCCAGCTTGATGAAATTGTAAAATTATCGGATTTCAGTGAGCTGCCTCCTGAGCAAAGACCTATAGAGAACAGAACATTGCAGCTTACAATGCTTTATTTCAGCCAGGAGATAAGAGCAAATCTTGACAATCCGAATACACCTGAAATCCATGAAATGGAAGAAGAGATGATGGTGAATATTTTAAAGGCAAGATTCCTTGTACCTGTAAGAGAAACACAGGTTGACGGCGAAACTCAGATGCAGATGCTTATGTTAAAGATAGGTAATGGTGGCGGAAGTATGATACCTGTATTTACAGACAATATAGAGTTTGACAAGATGCCAAATGATGATACGGTTAAAAAGACTATAATAGATTCCAAGAATCTTATTAACTTCCCGCTTCCTCCCGAATGTGAGGGATTCCTTATAAATCCTATGGGAGTCAGCCTTCCGCTAAGCTCATCTATATTAAATAATTTAAGAAATATGGAAATAACACCGGCTGAAAAATAATAACTTAAAAAATAATAATTTATTAAAGCCGTCGTTTAAAGATTTAGCCCCATATAGCTGTGATTTGCTATATGGGGCTGTGTATTTATAAATTATTCTCTGTTTTTTATATCAATATAATTTTCACGCTCTTTTACTGCCATATATGCAGGTCTTATAATCTTATCGGTATTTATAAGTTCCTCAATTCTGTGTGCACTCCATCCGACTATTCTTGAGCAGGCAAATATAGGTGTATAAAGCTCCGTTGGTAAATCAAGCATCCCATAAACAAATCCGCTGTAGAAGTCTATATTTGCACTGACTCCCTTATATATATGCCTTTCATTGCCTATTACCTCCGGTGCAAGTCTTTCCACGGCACTGTAGAGTTTAAAATCATTATGTTTATTTTTTGCATCGGCAAGCTGCTCAACATATTTTTTGAAGATATTGGCACGAGGATCGGAAAGTGAGTATACCGCATGCCCCATTCCATATATCAAACCGGCCTTATCAAAAGCTTCTTTTCTTAAAAGTTTTAAAAGATATGCTCTGATTTCATCCTCATCATTTATATCACGAATATTTTTCTTCATATCTTTAAACATCTCAACAACCTTTATATTGGCACCGCCATGCTTCGGTCCTTTAAGTGAACCGAGGGCTGCGGCTATTGCAGAATATGTATCGGTACCTGATGAGGTTACAACATGGGTTGTAAATGTGGAGTTATTACCTCCGCCATGCTCCATATGTAAAACCATTGCCAAGTCAAGAACCTTTGCCTCAAGATCGGAATATTTTTTATCCTCTCTAAGCATCAATAAAATATTTTCTGCAGTGGAGAGATTATTTGATGGACGATGTATATACATACTTTTATCTCTTATATAGTGATTATAGGCATGGTAGCCGTAAACACACATCATAGGGAAGGTGGAGATAAGGTTTATACATTGTCTGAGTACATTTGAAAGTGAAGTATCATCAGCCTTTGTATCGTAGGCATATAATGTAAGCACAGATCTTGAAAGTGTATTCATCATATCCTTACTGGGAGCCTTCATTATAATATCCCTTGTAAAATTCTTCGGCAATGATCTTTGCTCACCAAGTAAGCGGATAAAATCTTTAAGCTGATTTTCGGTCGGAAGATTTCCAAACAACATAAGATATGCTATTTCCTCAAATCCGAAACGGTTTTCTTTTAAAAATCCGTCCGTAAGTTCATGTATATCTATACCCTGATATCTTAATTCACCGTCACAGGGAATCTTTTCACCGTTTTCTTTTTTAAAAGATGTTATTTCGGAAATACGGGTAAGTCCGGCTCTGACTCCTTCGCCTTTCAGATTTCTAAGCCCTCTTTGTACATCGTATTCTTTATACAAAGACTGGTCGATAGTTAAATTTTTACGGCACTTTAAGGTCAGATCCTCTATTTCCTTTGTAATTCTTTGATTGTAGCTCATATTTTCCTCCTTCTGATATTAAATAAAGTTAATACAATGTACAAAGGTATGCACTTATATAAAAAGTACAAGTATTATAATTATACATTATTTTAAGGAAAAATTGAATTAAAAAATTATATAAACTTGATAAATAATGATTTATGAAAAAAATGAAATTTATAAAAATGAAAAAATGTACATTTTTAGTAATGATTATGTATTAGGTTTTTTTGTGTATCAGATGAAAACATATAATAAAAACAGGAAAAATTTCCCTGAAAAAAATTCAATAGAAAAAATTCAATAGAAAGAGTAAAAATATTCTCTGTAAAATAATCGTAAACAATATTAAAATAAGCTTACAAAATGGAACAGAACAAAGGGAGGAAAAAAATGAAATTGTTCAAAAAATTAATGGCATTATCAGTAGCATCTATATGTGCTATTTCATTAGCAGCATGTGGAGGTTCAAAACCTGCAGAGACAACAGCTGCAAGCAGTGAAGCAAAGGAAGAAAGCAAGGCGGCTGAGAGTGTTTCAGAGGCGGTAGCGGCTACAGGTAAGGATGCAAAGGACATCAAAGTAGGCATTTCAATTTACAAGTTTGATGACAACTTTATGACATTATACCGTAATGAGCTTGTTAGATATCTCACAGAGGAAGTTGGAATTCCGGCTGAGAATGTAGTTGTTCAGGACGGTAAGAATGATCAGGCTGAGCAGACAAACCAGATCAACAATTTTATTGCAACAAAAGTTGACGTTATGATTCTTAACTTAGTACAGTCATCTTCAGCACCTACAGTTACAGATCTTGCTAAGGAAGCAGGAATCCCTGTAGTATACATCAACCGTGAGCCGGATGAGGCAGAGGAGTCAAGATGGGCAGCAGACGGTATCAAAGCTACATATGTAGGTGCAGATGCTCGTCAGTCAGGAACATTCCAGGGTGAAGAGATTGCAGAACTTGCAAACAAGGGCGATATCAATGGTGACGGAACTGTTAAGTACATTATGATCCAGGGTGACCCTGAGAATATCGATGCTCAGTACAGAACAGAGTATTCGGTTAAGGCACTTACAGAGAAGAGCGGTTTAAAGGCTGAGGAACTTCTTATTCAAAGAGGTGACTGGGATCAGGCTAAGGGACAGCAGATTGCACAGGATGCACTTACACAGTATGGTACAGATGTAGAAGTTATTTTCTGTAACAATGATGCTATGGCACTTGGTGCACTTCAGGCTATCAGTGCAGCAGGCAGAAAAGTAGGCGAGGATATCTATATAGTAGGTGTTGATGCACTTGCAGAGGCAGTACAGAATGTATCGGAAGATAAGATGACAGGTACAGTATTTAATGACTTTATCAGCCAGGCACAGGCAGCAGCAAAGGCAGCTGTTTCATTCACAAAGGGTGAGAAGGTAGATACAAAGATTCCTGTAGATTATGTAAAGGTTACAAAAGAGAACGCAGCAGAGATATTGGAACTTGTAAAATAATAAAAGCAAATATTATGTAAACATCTTTCGGGTGTGCTGTTGCACACCCGATTTTTGAAAGGAGCAATGGATGTCAGAGTACAGATTGGAAATGAAAGGGGTTTCAAAAAGTTTCCCCGGTGTAAAAGCACTAGACAATATCCATCTTAATGTCAAACCGGGCAGCGTACATGCTCTTATGGGTGAAAATGGCGCAGGCAAGTCCACACTTATGAAATGTCTGTTTGGAATATATACAATGGATACCGGTGAGGTCTATGTAGACGGAGAAAAAATGAATATATTAAATCCTGATGATGCACTTCATAAGGGATTGGCAATGGTTCATCAAGAATTGCAGCCGGTACCGGCAAGATCCATTGCGGAAAATATGTTCCTTGGAAGATATCCCACAATAAATATAGGACCTCTAAAAGTAGTAGACCATAAGAAGATGGAAAATGAAGCCAATAAATGGCTTAAAGAAGTAAAACTTAATGTAAATCCAAATGCATTATTACAGACACTTTCTATTTCACAGATGCAGTCTGTGGAAATAGCAAAAGCAGTTTCAATGGGCGCAAAGATTATTATCTTAGACGAGCCCACATCATCACTTACAGAAAATGAAGTAAGCGGATTATTTAAAATAATAAGAGAATTAAAAGAAAAGGGAGTATCCCTCATATATATTTCACATAAAATGGCTGAAATAAGAGAGATAGCCGATGATATAACCATCATGAGAGACGGAACCTATGTAGGTACATGGGAAGTTAAAGATATCAGTGACGGTGAGATCATAAGACAGATGGTTGGTAGAGAACTTTCAAATATCTATCCTCCAAAAGATGATTTAGAAAAAGGTGAAGTTATACTGAAGGTGGATAACCTTACAAGTATACATGAAAATATATTCAGAAACTGCTCATTTGAACTTAGAAAAGGTGAGATACTCGGATTTGGCGGACTTGTGGGTGCAGGCAGAAGTGAGCTTATGGAAGCAATCTTCGGGCTTAGAAGTATTAAATCCGGAAAAGTATATATGAAGGGCAAGGAGCAGACAATAGCAAGACCTAGAGATGCTATAAAAGACGGACTGGGAATGATTACAGAGGATAGAAGAGGTACAGGTATTCTTGGTTGCCTTTCAATAGCTGATAATGTGGCTATCTCCTCACTTAATAATTATCTTGTGGCAGGTATTGCACTGGATGACGGTAAGATTAAGCAGGTAGTGGATGAGAATGTAAGCAAATTGAGCATAAAGACTCCAAGCAATAAGACATTAATACAGTCTTTATCAGGAGGTAATCAGCAAAAGGTTATCATAGCAAGATGGCTTGCAAACAATCCGGATGTGCTTATAATGGATGAGCCTACAAGAGGTATAGATGTAGGTGCAAAGTATGAGATATATCAAATAATGATAAACTTGGCAAAACAGGGAAAGGGCATCATAATGATTTCTTCCGAGATGCCTGAGCTTATTGGAATGTCTGATAGAATAATTGTTATGTGCAATGGTGAAATTACCGGTGAAGTATCAAAAGAGGATGCTACACAGGAAAATATCATGGCATTAGCTACAAAATTTTAGGAGGAATACTTATGAATGCAAAATCTTTAGATATAAAGAAATTGTTATTGGATAATGGAATAATAATAGTTTTACTTTTACTTGTTTTATTTACGGGTATAATGAAGGACAATTTCTTTTCAGCAAGTAACTTAAGAAATGTTTTGGTTAATGTGGCTCCAAGAGTAATCATTGCCTTCGGTGTTTCAGCATGTCTTATTACAAAGGGTACAGATCTTTCAGCAGGTCGTCTTGTAGGACTTTCCGCCTGTGTTGCAGGTACTCTTTTACAGAACAAGGACTATGCAGGAAAAATGTTTCCAAATCTCGGTGATATGAATATTTTTGTGGTACTCCTTATCGCTATAGCTATATGTGCGGTATTTGGATGCATTAACGGAATAGTTATAGCACATTTAAATGTTCCTGCATTTATCGGAACTCTTGGAATGCAGCTTATAGTATATGGTGTATGTCTTGTTTATACAAAGGCTGAGCCTATAGGCGGATACAGAAATGCATATACAGCAGTTGCTACAGGAAACTTTTTAAAGATACCTTATCTTTTCATCTATGCACTGGTTATCGGACTCATCATGTGGTTTGTATTTAATAAAACAAGACATGGTAAGTATATGTATGCAATAGGTGGAAACGAGGCGGCGGCAGAGGTTTCCGGTGTTAATGTAAAGAAGACAAAAATACTTATCTATACATCAGCAGCAGTGCTTTATGCAATCGCAGGTTTCCTTTTGGGAGCAAAATCAGGCGGTTCATCTGTAAATATGGGTGCTTCATATGAGCTTGAGGCAATCGCGGCTTGTACCATCGGTGGAGTATCTGTAAACGGTGGTATCGGTAGAATATCAGGTTGTGTAATCGGTGTTTTAGTTTTCGAGTTATTGAAATCCTCAATGCAATTCCTCGGAATCAAGCCGGATTTCCAGTTTATAGTGCAGGGTGTTATCATCGTTGTCGCTATAGCACTTGATATAAGAAAATATATACAGAAGAAGTAATTGATTAAAATATAAAACTCCATTTACACCCCTTATATGTATGATATAATGATACATATAAGGGGTGATTTTTGATTGATGTGAACAAGGTAATTGACAGTGAGAAAGACTATATCGGATTGGCAGAAACATTATACTTGTCATCAATTCCCGGTATGAAAGAAAAGATAGTTGAAGGATTGAAGACTCACATAGAGGATTGTATACCTGAAGATCAGGTGGAGTGGTAATCTACTCTATTGTTTATACTAAAAAAGCGGTAGGTGATATTCACAATTTAAAATCTGCAAAGCTTGATGATAAGGCTAAGGCATTGATAGAATTAATAAGGAATGATCCATATAAGACTCCGCCTTCATATGAGAAATTACAAGGAGATTTGAAAGGGGCATATTACCGTAGGATAAATATAAAGCATAGGCTTGTTTACGAGGTATATGAGGAAGATAAAATAATTAAAATTATCAGTTTGTGGAGTCATTATGATTTTTAATAAAACAATTTCACATATATTCAAAATAACAATATAATATATTAATCAAGATTTGATGAAAGATATAGTAGGTGGTTAGAATGAGGGCAATTAATTTATTTAGTTTAACCAGAGAAATAGATAGGAATATTTTACAAAAATATGAAAGACTATTATCCAATAGAGACAAATATATACAAATACGTGATGAAGAAGTAGATATAATTAAAAAAATTGTTGATATTTTTCGTAAACAAAAACTAGAGAACTTTGTTTATGAAAATTGGTTTTATTCTTTTACAATACCTAATATAAGTAAGGAGTTTGATTTATTAAAAGTAGGTTTTGATAATAAAATAATAAATATTGAAATTAAAAGTCAAGAAGTTGATCAATTCAAGATTGAAAGGCAATTATGTCAAAATAGATACTATCTTTCGCACATAGGGTCAGAAATTTATAGTTTTACGTGTATGTTGGATAATAATTGTGATTTGAAAATTTTTAGATATGATAAAAAGCTTAAGGTATCAAATATAGATGAGTTGCTGGAATGTGTTAGAAAAATAGAAGATGCAGTGGATAGTAATATAGAAGATTTATTTAAACCAAAAGATTACCTTATCTCACCATTTAATGAAACTGAAAAGTTTGTAAAAGGGGAGTACTACTTGACTGGTCAACAAGAACAAATAAAAAATGAAATTATTGATAATATAACAAATGAGAAAATGCTATTAGGCATTCAAGGAGGAGCTGGAACAGGCAAAACTTTATTGCTTTATGATATAGCTAAAACTCTTTCTGCAGATTTTTCGGTAGGTATTATTCATTGTGGAAATCTAAATAATGGGCATAATTGTTTGAATAATGAATTTAAAAAAGAAAATATGAATATATCTATAATCTCTGCTAAAAAGATAACAGATGACTCAATATATAAATGTAGTGATTGGTTGAAGCACTGTGAAATAATTTGCATTGATGAAACACAGAGGATATATGAAAGTACACTTAAATTTATTTTAGAAACTTATGATAATAAAGGAACAAATATTAAAGGAATTATTTTTTCTTATGACCCAAAGCAGAAGATGTCAAGAAGTGAAATTGCAAATAATAATCTTAAAATTATAGAAGCCAGAGGTTCTAAGGAGTTAAAGTTGTTGGGAAAAATTAGGACTAACACCGGAATATATTTTTTTATAAAAAATATGATGGATTTAAAAAAGGAAAATAAAACTGTTTCATACACAGATATAGATATTGTATATGCAGAGGATAGGGAAGATTTTGTAAAATTAAGAGACTTTTATGTATATAAAGGATATACCTTTCTAGCATATACTCCCGCAAGCAAAAAATATGATAATGATTCTAATAAATATTTAAAGCAAAATAGTTATAATTATAAGTCATCACATGATGTAATTGGGCAGGAGTTTGATAAGATAATTATTTTAGTAGATAATAATTTTTTTTATAATTCAAAAGAAGAATTGGATGGGAAAGGACATCCTAATGAAGATTATTTGTTTGAAAGATTATTATATCAAAATATAACACGTGTAAAAGAAAAATTATGTATAATTGTACTCAATAATAAAGATGTATTTGAAAAGTTGATTGAGATAAAAGAAAAAAATTTATTTGGGTAGTTTTGGGCTTAGTAAGCGGTAATCAATTATCAGTAAAGCATAGAGAATATGAGCTTATTGCAATTATGAAGTTACCGGAGAATGTAGCATAGAACCTGATTGTTTATCGTTATATGAATTTTGTGAAAATATACTTATATCAATGTTAAACAGAGTGGGAAGCAATTCAGAGTTGTTCTGATGATATATTAGGTAGTTATGAAACTAGCTAAGCTTTTTCACAATTAAGTTAATAATTTTTATATATTTGTAAGATTTAAAGATATCTGCTAAAGACAGATGTTTTGTGGTATTATAGTAATGTTTCCTTTTGGGATGTGACTTATTTTTTTGCAAATCCATTATATCACAAACCGAGAGGAGATTTTTATATTCAGTAACAAAAAAGTGTCATATTTATACGGCTTTTGGCATTTCGCAAACGCCTAAAATCATAAAATTAATAAAAGGAGAATTGTTATGGTAAATATAATTATTGGATCAACGCCAAAACCATTAGCCAGTGAAGAATTAAAAAAATATTTTCAAATGGATAGTGACTTAGAAGGATATTTATATATAGGATATCCGATAATAGGAACCGTAGAAGGGGCATACCCAATAGATGCATTATGGATTTCTAAGGAAAAGGGATTGGTTATTTTTAATTTAGTTGAAAATAAAAATATTGAAGGTTATGAAGAGATCCAAGATGACTGTGCCAATAAAGTTGAATCCAAATTAAAAGGATATAAACAATTGGTAAAAAAAAGACAATTATGTGTTGATATAAATGTGATAACATTTGCTCCATTTATTGGAACGTTAAAAGAGTATAATAAGGATTATCCTTTATGTAACGCTAATACCTTGGCAAAATGCATTTCAAAATTGGAATGGAAAGAGCAAGAGCATTATAATGACCTGGTTTCAGTTTTACAAGCAATTTCAACTATTAGAAAAGGTAAGAAGAGAAGAGAAGTTTTAAATGCTAACTCTAAGGGTGCTAAGCTAAAAGCGTTAGAAGACTCTATTGCTAATTTAGACAACAGGCAAAGTCAAGCGGTAATAGAAACGGTTGAAGGAGTACAAAGGATACGCGGATTAGCCGGATCGGGAAAAACAATAGTACTTGCGTTAAAAGCAGCTTATTTGCATGCTCAGCATCCTGACTGGAAAATAGCCATTACATTTAATACAAGATCGTTAAAAGGACAATTTAGACGATTAATTAATACATTTTATATAGAACAAACAAATGAAGAGCCTGATTGGGATAATTTGCAAATTATGCATGCGTGGGGCTCTCCTGGCGGTGGAGATCATAAAGGGATATACTATATTTTTTGTGCATTGAACAATGTGCCATATAGAGATTATAGCACAGCTAGAAATAGATTTGGTTCATCAGATCCTTTTGGAGAAACATGTAAAAAAGCATTAGATGAAGCAAAATCAAATGTCATGGAGATATTTGATGCTGTGTTAGTTGATGAAGCGCAAGATTTTTCACCAAGCTTTTTGAGGATGTGTTATGAGATGTTAAAGAACCCTAAAAGATTGGTTTACGCATATGATGAGTTGCAGAATTTAAGAACACAGTCTCTACCATCACCGGAAGAGATATTTGGTAATTTTGAAAACGGAACACCGAAAGTAAAATTTTATACTCCTGAGGAAGGAAAACCACAACAGGATATTATTCTTGAAAAGTGCTATAGAAATTCAAGACCGGTATTGGTGACAGCACATGCATTAGGTTTTGGAATATATAGAGAGAAGGAGACAAATTCAAAAACAGGGTTGGTACAAATGTTTGAGCAGCATTCTCTATGGAGGGATGTTGGATACAAGGTAAAAGAGGGAATTTTGGAAGATGGAAAGCATGTTGTTTTGGCAAGAACTGCATCAAGTAGTCCGGAATTCTTAGAAAAGCATTCTGATATTGATGATTTAATTAAATTCAAATCCTTTAAAAGTCAAGAAGAACAGAATAAATGGGTTGCTGAGCAAATAAAAATCAATTTAGTAGCAGATGAATTAAGAACAGATGATATTATTGTGATTAATCCCGATCCGTTAACTACAAAATTAAATGTAGCTACTATTCGAGCCATGCTTTTTGAAAAAGACATCAATTCTCACACTGCCGGAGTAGATACCACACCGGATATATTTTTTTTGGAAAACAATGATTCAGTTGTATTTACCGGTATTTATAGAGCTAAAGGAAACGAAGCAGCAATGGTGTATGTTATAAATGCTGAATCTTGTTATAATTCTGATTATGATTTAGCTAAGAAAAGGAATCAGTTATTTACAGCTATAACAAGAAGTAAAGCTTGGGTAAGAGTTTTAGGTGTTGGAGAAGATATGGATAAATTAATTGATGAATATAAAAAAATAAAGTCTCACAATTATACTTTAGATTTTATTTATCCGGAAAAATCTCAAAGAGAAAAAATGAATATTGTTAATCGAGATATGAGTGCAGCGGAAAAAAATAAAGTTCAGAAAAACAAAACAAATATAGAAAATTTAATTATGGAGCTTGAAAATGGAGAAATTTTCCCGGAAGACTTGGGAGAAGAACAGATTGCTCGTCTTGAAAAATTGTTAAAAAGAGGTGAGTAGTTCAAATGTTGACTGCAAAAAAAATTTATACACAAATAGAAAGAATAACAACTGATATAATTAGAACTGGGCTTTGTGATGATCAAAATTTCCCATCAATAAGGAAATATTCAGATGAAATTGAAGAGGTTGGTGTGAACACTTATGACAATAATATCTTTTTAAAAAGTATTCCATATAAAGACATGTATTTGGAGTTATGTACTAAAAGAACGTTCAATATAAAGATGATAGATGGAGCTTTAATACAGATGCAATATAGGTTTAGAAAAAATAAAATAGAGAGTCACCGATTGGCTTTTTTCCCAGCACCTGATTTAGAGATATTTCAAAACGAACCGGATTTTTATTTGGAAGATGAAATTTATAGTGATATTTTAGACAAGAGAGTAGTTTCTGTGCCTTTAAGATTTGATTTTGATGATGGAAAGGATAGTTATGGTAAGAAGATAAGCCGCCCTATTATTCATCCGGTTTCGCACTTAACTATAGGTCAGTATAAAAATTGCAGGATACCGGTATCATCTGCATTGACTCCATATCAGTTTTTAAAGTTTGTTATTATGAATTTTTATAACACTGCTTATACTTCATATAGTTCTCACTTTGCTGAATATAAGGATTGTTTTGATACGACACTATACCTTGAAGAAAAAGAGATAGTAAATGTATGTACACCTGTTTATAAAAAATAAAGTATCTTCGAATTAATACAAGGGTAGTAATCTGTTTTAATTTTTATAATTATTCACCAAACTAATAAACATCCCTTTATAATATATGAGTAAAGGGATGTAATTTAATAACATTATAATTTTCAGAAAATATTTGAAAACAACAAGTATGTTAAATACAGTAATATTAAATGTACCGGATAGAACAAATACATCAAATATTTAAATGTTTTGCTTATATGAGTCTTCTTATTATTAAAGAAGAAAGTGAGGAATACTCCGACATATACACCTACTGTGTTTACTCTCATTGTAGGCAATGCTCTCATAATATCATTATTTATTTGCAACAAATGGAATAATAGCGGAAGTCTGCATATGATTATAATAAATATCCAAATAAATACTTTTTTTAATATACTTACATCCCTTAATAAATAGAACATAAAAATATATATTATGTATACATAACCTCCTTCTGTATTCAGTATATAGGAGATTAATGCCGCAGCTATTATTGGAGTGAGCCTTAGTATTATATTTTTATCTTTTAATTTTTCATAAAAATAAAGTGCAACAAGACCGAGCCCCAATGTAAACATAATATTTAAGTCGATTTTATAAAAAGAAGTTACCTCAAGTTTACTAAACCCTGAAGCATATTCTTCAGATTGCATAAAAAGTATATATGGTATCTGTGAAAGCAATGCAAATGTAAATACTCTTAAAATATACTTTTTTATATCCTTCGTATACCTGAAACCCACAGTGATACAGAACATAAAAATAGGTGCCGCCAATCTTCCTACATATCCCATAATATCTGGAACTCTGTCTATAACAATATCACTTATAAGTTCTTCTTTGCCGGGAAATAAAATTGCCAAACTATCAGCAATTGCAACCCACATTTGCCAGGGTATAATTCTTGGGATATGGTCGATTAACATTGAAATGATTGCAATTATTTTTAGTCTTTTAGTATTCATTATAATTCCTCCGATAAAAATCATTCCTCTAAACTTTCCTTATAATACCTTTCAAGCACCGACATAAATTTACTCTGTGATATATGATTTTGCACTGTCATATAGGGTTGGTCGGTTAGGGGGAGTTCTATTTTGTCCATATTCTTTCTATAGAATTGAATATCCATCCCCATCTTTTCCTTAAACAATCTGTTGAGATACCTACTGTCTGAAAAGCCGGATTCACAGCATATATCACTGATTCTTAAGTTTGTTTTTGTAAGCAGCGAAAATGCATGATCAAATCTGATATTGTTTAAGTATGTTGTAAAATTCATTCCTGTCATTTTCTTTATAAAATGAGATATATAATAAGTGGATAATGATTCCAAATCTGCAATATCGGATAATGATATATTTTCTGAATGATGTTCAAAAATATAGTCTGTGATTCTTTGTAAATGCTTTGCTTTTGAACGACTCTGCTTGGTGCTGTGCTCATCTATGATGGGATTTGCTATCTTGCTGAGTTGATATATTATATCAAGTGCCTTGGCACCTGCGCCCATCTCGGTAAATGGCAAATCACTGGCATAGCACATGGCACATTCAAAAATAGTCCTATATAAATTATTATATTCCTTGTTAAAGGCAATATGATTCTTTTTATATATTATATCAGGTCCAATATTCTTATAAAGCGCATGGTTTATTAAAAATATCACTATTTTATTATGGCTTTTATTGCTGTAAAATGAATGAGGCTGATATCTGTTTACAATATAGATATCATTTTTTTTGAGACTGAATACCTCATTGTCGATTACAAGGTCAATATTTCCGTCAAGGAGCATACCGATTTCAAGATCCGAATGACAATGTACGCTTCTTGAAAGTATTTCAATCAATAACATAGCCAAAGAGTTGGTTTTTGTATGTCTGATGATCTCATATTCTGTTTTAGTATTTTTATTGATTTCCAAATCCATAATACAAATTTCCCTAAGTAAAATATAATAAAATTATCAATTATATAGTTAATAAATAGACAAATAAATATTTTTCAGATATGCATTTGTCTATCAAATTGAGTATATTCTATAATATATATTATTTCAATATATAAATAGCAATATTAACATTATAGAATAACAAGATTATCTACATTTGAAGTAATAAATCAGTTATTATAAAAAGCACAAAGGAAATCGTTATAAAATACATACAATAAAATATTGGTAACAGCAAAGTCAAAATTTTTTTGGCTTTAATATCATACTTTTATTGCAATTTGAAAGGAGACATATTTATGAAAGAATTTTTCCCGGGAATATCACCTGTAAAGTTTGAAGGAAGTGAGAGCAAAAATCCGCTAAGCTTCAAATACTATGATGCTAAAAGAGTGATAATGGGCAAGACAATGGAGGAACATCTATCCTTTGCTATGGCATGGTGGCATAATCTTTGTGCATCAGGAGTGGATATGTTCGGACAGGGTACTGCCGATAAGGGTTTTGGCGAAAGTTTCGGTACTATGGAGCATGCAAAAGCTAAGGTGGATGCCGGCATTGAATTTATGAAAAAACTCGGAATAAAGTATTATTGCTTCCATGATACAGATATCGTACCTGAGGATCAGGAAGATATAAATGTTACAAATGCAAGATTGGATGAGATCACAGACTATATCTTGGAAAAGACGAAGGGAAGCGATATAAAATGTCTTTGGACAACCTGCAATATGTTCGGAAATCCCAGATTTATGAACGGTGCGGGAAGTTCAAACAGTGCGGATGTATTCTGTTTTGCAGCTGCACAGGCAAAGAAGGGACTTGAAAATGCCGTAAAACTTGGAGCAAAGGGATTTGTATTCTGGGGAGGTCGTGAAGGTTATGAGACACTTCTAAATACAGATATGAAGCTTGAAGAGGAAAATATAGCAACACTCTTTACAATGTGCAGAGATTATGGACGCAGTATCGGTTTTAAGGGAGATTTTTATATTGAGCCAAAACCCAAGGAGCCTATGAAGCATCAGTATGATTTTGATGCCGCAACCGCCATAGGCTTTTTAAGAAAATACGGACTTGATAAAGATTTTAAATTAAATATAGAGGCAAATCACGCTACACTTGCAGGTCATACATTCCAGCATGAGCTGAGAGTTTCTGCAATTAACGGTATGCTTGGCTCTGTAGATGCAAATCAGGGTGATACTTTACTTGGATGGGATACAGACCAGTTCCCTACAAATATTTATGATACTACATTTGCAATGTATGAAATATTAAAGGCAGGTGGCTTAAGCGGAGGATTAAACTTTGATTCAAAGAACCGTAGACCAAGTAATACAGCTGAGGATATGTTCTATGGATTTATAGCAGGAATGGATACATTTGCACTTGGACTTATAAAGGCTGCACAGATTATTGAAGATGGAAGAATAGATGAGTTTATTAAAGAAAGATATTCAAGCTACAGTGCAGGTATAGGAGAGAAGATAAGAAATAAGTCAGTGACTTTGGAAGAATGTGCCGAGTATGCCGCAAAGCTTAAAAAGCCTGAATTGCCCGAATCAGGAAGACAGGAATATCTTGAAACAGTAGTAAATAATATATTGTTTAATTCAAAATTGTAAAATTATCCGATAAAAATAATCGGATTTAGAAAAGGAGGAATTTATGAAAATGAAGAAATTATTTGCATTTGTGATTGCCGGCATGTTGGCTTTTTCCCTGACAGCATGTACGGATGGAAATGAGCCTGCAACATCAAAGGCTGAACAGTCACAGACGGAGAGTTCCAAAGAAGAGGGAAGCTCTGAAACTACAGAGTCAAAGGGTGGAAAGATAGGTATATCAATGCCTACAAAATCACTTGAGAGATGGAATCGTGACGGTTCATATCTTGAAAAAGAGTTTGAGAAGGCAGGATTTGAGGTTTCACTCACCTATTCGGACAATAAGATTGACCAGCAGGTTAAGGATATTGAGGGACTTATTGCAGATAAGGTGGATTTACTTGTAATAGCCGCAATAGACGGTGAATCACTTGCACAGGTTTTGGCTGAAGCAAAAAACCAGAATATTCCTGTTATTGCCTATGACAGACTTATTATGAATACTGATGCAATATCATACTATGTATCATTTGACAATTACACTGTAGGAAAGCTTCAGGGAGAATTTGTAGCTGAGAAGCTTGGTCTTGCAAATGCAGGAGATAAAAAGTTCAATATAGAGTTTACAGGAGGAGACCCTGCAGATAATAATGCGACCTTCTTTTTTAACGGTGCTATGGATGTTATAAAGCCATATATTGAAAGCGGAACAGTTGTGGTACCTTCAGGTCAGACAGCATTTGAGCAGGTCGGAACAGCGCAGTGGGATACTTCAAAGGCTTTATCAAGATTCCAAAATATTCTCGGTTCATACTATTCAGACGGAACTCAGCTGGATGCGGCGGTATGTTCAAACGATTCTACAGCACTTGGTGTTACACAGGCTATACAATCAGACTATGCGGGAAGCAATGAGATAATAATTACAGGACAGGACGGCGATGAAGCAAATCTTGCAAATATTATTGACGGCAAGCAGACAATGACCGTATACAAGGCTGTTGCAAATGAGGCAATAGCAACACTTAATCTTGGTGAGGCTATATTAAAAGGGGAAAAGCCGGATGAATCATTGATCAAAAAATCAGGCTGGAGCTTTGATTGTACATATGATACATCATCATATAATAACGGCTCTGCTGTGATACCTTCATATCTTTTGGTTCCGGTAACAGTTACTAAGGACAATATTCAAAAGGAATTGGTTGATACAGGATATTATACAATGGGAAGTGACGGATATCCGCATCCGGTACAGTAAATATTGATACTCCAGGTTTTATCAGCAGTACAGCGTTGGAGGTAAAGACATTTGCCTCCAATATCATAACATTGGCATATTTATCAGAAAGGCGGATATATTGAAAGACTGTATTTTGGAAATGAAAAATATTACAAAGGAATATCCCGGAGTGAAGGCTTTAGATAATGTCAATCTACAAATCAAAAGAGCCGGTATACATGCCTTGGTAGGAGAAAACGGTGCGGGAAAATCAACGCTTATGAATATTCTCTCCGGTACCATACCATATAATGAATATTCCGGTCAGATTTTTTATAATAATCAAGAGTGTAAATTTCAAAAGATACATGACAGTGAGAACCTCGGTATTGTAATAATACATCAAGAGCTTGCACTTATTCCGGAGCTTACAATTGCCGAAAATATGTTTCTTGGTAACGAAAGAAAAAATAAATTCGGTGTTATAGATTGGAATGAGACATTTCATCGGGCTGATATAGCTATGAAGGCTGTGGGGTTGAATGAAAATACACATTCTCTTATAAAGGATATAGGAACAGGTAAGCAGCAGCTTGTAGAGATTGCAAAGGCTATATCAAAAGATGTAAAACTTTTGATACTGGATGAGCCTACATCATCACTTAATGATGAAGACTCAAGGATGCTGCTGGATATGCTTATTCGTTTTAAAAAAGAAAAGGGAATTACATCCATTATTATTACACATAAGTTGCAGGAAGTGGCATATGTGGCGGATGAAATAACCGTGCTCAGAGACGGAATGACTATAGAAACCATAGACAATGCGAATCATTGTATAAATGAAGAACGAATAATAAAAGGTATGGTAGGGCGTGAGCTTGAAGACAGATATCCTCAAAGAGAACATAAGATAAGTAATGAAATTATGTTTGAAGCCAGAAATTGGACTGTATATCATCCTATATATACTGAAAAATGTGTAGTTGATAATATAAACTTTTTTGTAAGAAAAGGTGAGGTCGTGGGATTTTCGGGATTGCAGGGAGCAGGAAGAACCGAACTTGCAAAATCACTTTTTGGAAGAAGCTATGGAAGTCATATTTCAGGTCAGGAATTTATTGCAAATAAGGAGGAGGTCTTTCTTAAGAGTTCCAGAGATGCCATAGTAAACGGTCTGGCATATGTAACTGAGGATAGAAAGACTGACGGATTGATACTTTCTGAAACAATATCAAAAAACACCACTTTGGCAAGAATGGAAAAAATAGCCGACAAAAGAGGTGTGTTGGATGTTGCAAAAGAAAATATGGTGGCAAAAGATTATGTAAAGGCAATGAAAACAAAGACTCCATCTGTTTTGCAAAAGGTGGGAAATCTTTCGGGAGGGAACCAGCAAAAGGTTCTATTGTCCAAATGGATGTTTGCCGAACCTGATGTTTTGTTTCTGGATGAGCCTACAAGAGGAATAGATGTAGGTGCAAAATATGAAATATACTCCATTATCAATGATATGGTCAGTCAGGGTAAATCAGTGGTAATGATTTCATCAGATCTTACGGAACTTTTAGGTATGTGTGACAGGATTTATGTTATGAATGAAGGAAAGATAACCGGAGAGTTCAGTGCAGAAGAAGCTACACAGGAAAAGATAATGAGTACAATCTTAAAGTCGGATTGTACACCGGTTGACAGGAGGTAAAAAGTGAATGCAAATAAATTTGTAAAAAAATATACTATGGTACTTGCACTTTTAGTTGTGTTTGTATTCTTTACATATCTGACAGGTGGAAGACTTCTTCTTGCACAGAATATTTCAAACCTGCTGTTGCAAAATGCATATGTGCTTATAATGGCTTGCGGTATGCTTCTTTGTATACTTACCGGAGGAAATGTAGATCTCTCAGTAGGATCGACTCTTTGTCTTTCAGCTGCACTTTCAGCTAAGATGCTGAGCATGGGAATAAATCCTTTAATTGCCATATTATCATCTGTTACAGTGGCATGTATTATCGGTGTATGGCAGGGATGGCTTATAGGATATATACATATACCTCCTTTTATATGTACATTGGCAGGTATGTTTTTATTCAGGGGTATAGCCAGAGTTATTTTGGATTCAAAGACTGTTGCTATAATGGATAAAAGATTTTTAAGCCTTTTTACATCATATATACAAATACCCGGACTTGATGTAAACCAAAGAGTTATTTCATCAATGGCTGTAGGAATACTTGTAGCTGTAGCTATTACCGCCTATACATTTATTTCAGAGCGTAATAAGATAAAAAAAGGTTATGAGAGTGCAAGTATAAAGGCAACAGCAATAAGAGTGGCTATATTTGATCTTGTAATATTATTTTATGCATATAAGCTTATGAGTTATAAGGGTATACCTATAATGCTTATATGGATACTTGTAGTAGTTGCAATATTTGCCTTTGTTACAAGCAAAACAGTATTCGGAAGATATTTTTATGCAGTGGGAGGTAATGAAAAGGCCACCAGACTTTCAGGAATAGATCCGAGGAAGGTTTATTTCAGGGCATATTTTCTTATGAGTCTTTTGGCAGGACTATCAGGGCTTTTGGTAGGAGCGCGTATAGGTTCTGTAGATGGAAATATGGGAAGCTCATATGAAATGGATGCTATTGCATCCTGCTTTATAGGAGGCGCTTCAGCTTACGGCGGTTCTGGAACGGTACAGGGAATAATGATTGGAGCCATACTTCTTGGAGTAATAAATCAAGGTATGTCAATACTCGGTCTTCCGGATCAGTTCCAATATATTGTAAAAGGTGCCGTACTCTTAGGAGCGGTAGTATTTGATGTGGTTTCCAACCATAAAACAGGAAAATCATAAAAAAAGGGGGTTATTATACATATTTGTATATGAAAACTTGGAAAGGGGGATTAGGTGTTTGACAATATAGTTTCCAGAAAAAATACAAATTGTGCGAAATGGGATGAAATAATAGCTGAGTGTGGAGTGGATGATTTGATACCTCTTACAGTGGCAGACATGGATTACAGAGTAGCACCTGAAATCATAACAGCTGTTATAGAGGCTGCTAATCATGGGATATACGGATATACAAATGTTAGCGATAAATATATAGAATTGTCAAAAAAATGGGCGGAAAACAATTATGGCTTCAGACCGGATAATGAATGGATAGTTTACTGTCCAAGAATAATTCAGGCAATATCTTTGATAATACAAAACTATACGAAGACAGGAGATAGAGTTCTGGTATTTACACCACTGTATGATCCTATTCAAAATGCTGTACGTATCAATGATAGGGAACTGATAGAATGTTCATTACAGTTAAAAGATGGACATTATGAGATAGACTTCACAGATTTTGAAGAGAAGATAAAAAGTGGGGTAAAAATATTTATTACAGTATCACCTCATAATCCTGTCGGAAGAGTGTGGACAGAAGATGAAATAAAAAAGACTGTGGAAATATGTAAACGCCACAATGTACTGATAATATCTGATGAAACGCATGCTGACTTTGTGTGGAAAGGGGAATTTATATCTTATGCATCTTTTTATGATATGTATGAGAATATAATAATAGGTTTATCCACATCAAAAAACTTTAATATTGCAGGACTTGAAGCCAGCAATATAATTATCAAAAATGGGGAGTTGAGAACTTTCTTCAAAAAACTTCTAAGACAGGGTGGAATACATAATCCAAGTTATTTTTGCATACCTGCTGTTATAGCAGCTTACGAATATGGTGAAGAATGGCTTAATATTGCAAAAGAAAAAATAAAAGAGAATATGGGTATTATAAAAAGCTTCTTTGAAAATGACATGAAAGGATTTAAAGTAATTGATTCGGAAGGAACATTTCTGTCATGGGTTGATTACAGGGAGCTTAATATTACAGAGAATAAATTTAAAGAGCTTATGATAGAAAAATCACATATAGCATTTTCACTTGGTAGCGGATATGGAGAAGACGGAAGAGGATTTTTTAGAGTAAATGCAGCTCTACCAAAAGAACTGTTGAAAGAAGCTTTATTCAGATTTAAAAATAATATAAACTGGGAGATGTTTTATGAGTAAGACAAAGAGAAAACCTACAGTACTTCAAGCATTGTTTCCTATACTTTCAATGCTTATAATACTTGGTGTAGGAATTGCATTTTTAGATTTACCTGCTGAGCCATTGATCGTTTTGGCAGCAGTGGTATCAGGTATACAGGCAATTTTTCTAGGATATTCATATGATGATATAATGAATGAGATAGCAACCAAGATCGCAAAGGTTTGGGGGGCATTGTTAATTCTTATAATCGTGGGATTTATGATCGGTTCATGGATGCTTGGCGGCACTATACCGATGCTTATATACTATGGACTAAAACTTATTAGCCCTAAATATCTTGCACTTACAGCATTTTTACTTACAGCTATAGTATCTGTCCTTACAGGTACATCATGGGGTTCAGCCGGAACTATTGGAGTAGCCTTTATGGGTGTTGCAATAGGAATGGATGTAAACCTTGCATTAGTTGCAGGTGCTGTAGTTTCAGGTGCATATTTTGGTGACAAGCTTTCACCTCTTTCAGATACTACAAACCTTTCATCTGCAGTTTGTGGAGTAGATCTCTATGAGCATGTTTACAATCAGATGTGGACTACGGGAAGTGCTGCTATTTTGGCTATAATATTCTACTTTATCATGGGACAAGTAGGTGCGGTAAAAAATGTTGTAGTACCTGAGACTATAAATATTCTTACAGGTACATTGGACCAAATGTTTAGCTGGAATATTTTATTGTTGGTTCCGCTTGTAATAGTACTGGCAGGGTCTATTACAAAGAAGCCTACAATTCCTGTTATGCTTGTAGCATCAGCAATTGCTCTTATAAATGCGGCTGTTTTCCAAGGGGCAGACTTAAAGAGTATAGTAGATGTTACATTGAACGGATTTAATGTAGAGATGATAGGAATGACTAAGGATGAAGTTGCACCGGAACTTATAAGGCTTCTTCACAGAGGTGGTATGATGTCAATGATGAATACACTTCTTATTGCCGTATGTGCTATATCTTTTGCAGGTACTATGAGTGTTACCGGTGCTTTGGAAGTTGTTATTTCAAAGATGCTTGAAAAGATAAATTCAACATTTAAGCTTGTTGCATCAACAATAGTTACCTGTCTTATAATTACAGGTGTTACAAGTAATGGTCAGGTATCTATTTTGATGCCCGGCGAAGCATTCAGAGAAGTTTATATAAAGATGGGATTACATCCTAAGGTTTTATCAAGAACATTGGAGGATTCAGTGACTTGTACGGAATGTCTTATACCATGGACGGCAGCCGGTGCGTATATGGCTACAACTCTTGGTGTAGGAACATTAAATTATCTGCCATACGCTATTTTAAACTATTCAGGAATGATTTTTGCTCTGGTATGGGCTCTTACAGGTATAGGAATTGCAAGAGCCGGTAAAAGTGAAAAATAATTGAATATCTTAGAAGATAAAATATCGGGTGAACAAAAGTCACCCGATATTTTGTACTTCTCTTTTAATTTTACACAATATTTGATATAATCAATAATCATAGAATATAAGGAGGCTTTTATGGCTGATACAATGGATATAAAAGAAAATTTTGAAATTGAAACAAATGAAACAGGAAGGCTTGGAGAGGTAAAGATTGCCGATGAGGTGGTAGCGGTTATTGCCGGTATTGCCGCAACAGAGGTAGAGGGTGTAGACTCTATGGCAGGAAATGTTACAAAGGATATTATGGGTAAGCTCTCAGGAAGCAAGATGGCAAAGAGCATGAAGGGTGTAAAGGTAGAGATAAATGAGGACAAGGTTTGTGTGGATTTATCTGTAAATGTAAGTTATAACTATAATATACCTGAGGTAAGTGAGAAGGTACAAGAGAGAGTAAAGAATGCTATTGAGAATATGACAGGACTTACAGTACTTGAAGTAAATATTAAGATAGCATATGTTGTTGCAAACTAATGAGGAATTTTTCAAGTTTATATATAAGAAAAATAGCATCTGTCGGAATGTTGACAGCACTTGCAATGGTACTTGGCTTTGTGGAAACTTTGATACCTATAAATTTGGGTATACCGGGTATGAAGATCGGTCTGGCAAATTTGATAGTTATCATTGCATTTTACTTGTTCGATATAAAGACCGGTGTAATTGTTTCACTGCTTAGAATCGTACTTATAGCTATGACATTTGGAAATGTATCAATGATGATTTATTCGATTTCGGGTGCTACACTAAGTTTGCTTTGCATGATTATCGCAAAACAAATCAAAGGTTTTTCAATGGTTGGTATAAGTATTATAGGCGGTATAATGCATAATGTAGGACAGATAATATGTGCGGCTGTTGTTGTAAGAACCAATGGAGTTTTTACATATCTGCCTGTACTTTTGATTGCGGGTGTAGTAAGCGGAATGCTTATCGGTATAGCAGCTTCACTTGTTATAGTGAGAGTTAAACCCTATATACGCAAATAGATGTTTAAAAGCTGTAAACAGTTTATCAGAAAATTTGTTTCAGTAAAAGTTGCAAGCTTGATTTTGAATCGGGCTTGTTTTTTGAGGATTTTAGAATGGAGAAAATATGGTAAATACAAAAATTGATGTAGTCTCAGGATTCCTTGGAGCAGGAAAAACTACATTTATAAAGAGACTTGTAGAGGGTAACAAGGATAAGGGAAAGACTATAATAATTGAGAATGAATTCGGTGAGATAGGTATTGACGGAGGATTTTTAAAAAATTCAGGCATAGAGATTAAAGAGATGAACTCGGGCTGTATATGCTGTTCTCTGGCAGGAGATTTTGAGGCATCACTTAGAGAGCTTTTATCTATGTATGAGCCTAACAGGGTTATTATAGAGCCAAGCGGAGTCGGAAAATTATCGGATGTGTTAAAGGCAATCTCGGATGTGGAAAAGGATCTTCATGTAGAATCAAATTCTGCTATAACAGTGGTGGATGTAAAAAAATGTAAGATGTATATGAAGAATTTCGGAGAGTTCTTTAATAATCAGATTCAATTTGCAAATACTATAATACTTTCAAGAACAGATCTTGTGGATAATAAAAAGATAGAAGAAGCTGTGGCACTTATCAAAAATATAAATCCTGATGCAACTATAGTTACAACTCCTTTAGATAAATTAAGCAATGAAAAAATAGAGGAGCTTTTGTCAAAGCCTATTGATTTAAAGAATGAATTACTTGAGGAATTGGCAAGGGAACATTCACATCACCATCATCATGAGGATAATGGGCATCACGACAGCCACGACCATCATGACCACGACGAACATTGCGGTTGCCATGAGCATGATCACCATGAGCATCACGAACATACTGACAGCCACGATCATCATGACCACGAGCATAACCACGACGAACATTGTGGTTGCCATGAGCATGATCACCATGAACATCACGAACATACTGACAGCCACGACCATCATCATGACCACGACCATCATGAACATGATGAAAACCACAACCATCATCATGACCACGATCATCATGACCATTGCGGTTGCGGTCATGACCACCATGATCATCACCATGCGGATGATATATTTGACAGCTGGGGTATGGAGCAGGTGCCGGCAATCAGCGAGGATAAATTAAAGGATATCTTAAACAGCTTTGAGGATGAAGAAAAATATGGTGTTGTACTCAGAGCAAAGGGTATGTTAAAGGATATTAACAGCGATGACTGGTTCTATTTTGACCTTGTTCCGGGCGAGAGTGAGATTAGAAAAGGTGATGCCGAATATACCGGAAAGGTATGTGTTATCGGTGCAGGATTGAAAATAGAAGAATTAGGGAAGTGTTTTAGAGCTTAAATAATGGAGAGGTTATGGAAAAACTACCTATTTTTATTATAAACGGTTTTTTGGAAGCCGGTAAAACACAATTTATGAAATTTACAATGCAACAGGAGTATTTTCAAACCGACGGAAATACTCTACTGATTGTTTGTGAAGAGGGTGAGGAAGAGTATAGTAAGGAATTACTGGATGCTACTCATACCACTGTGAAGTATATAGAGGATTTATCTGATTTTACCAAAGAGAAAATGGAAGAATTTACAAAAGAGGTAGATCCTGAAAGAGTTCTTATAGAATGGAACGGTCTATGGGAGCAGGATAAAATACAAATACCTGACAGCTGGTATGTAAATCAGATGATTACAGTATACGATACCTCTACACTTGATCTATATATTAAAAATAAAGATTTAAAGGCATATATGGGAAAGATGCTGAGAGATTCAGAACTGGTTATATGTAACAGAGCCGATGATATTGATGAGGATATCTTAAGCACATATCATCTTCAGATAAAGGCTATGGCACCTAATGCAGAAATTATTTTTGAAGGTGAACATGGAGAAATAACCGGAGATTTCAGTATAAATTTACCATATAATCTGGATGAGCCGAAACTTATTATAAAGCCTGAATACTATGGTATATTCTATGTGGATGCCATGGACAGAACGGAAAAATATGACGGAAAAGAAATTGAGTTTGTGGCTCAGGTTGTCAGACCTGATGGGATAGGTGAGGATGTACTTATTCCGGGCAGAAGGGCAATGACATGCTGTGAGGCGGATATCCAATTCTTAGGTTTTGTATGTAAATATAAGGGTGCAAAGAATTTTAAAAATAAGGATTGGGTTAAGATTAAGGGTAAAATAAAGTATGAAATGAGTCCGCAATATCGTGCAAAGGGACCTGTAATATATGCAAATGATATAGTACTTACAGGACCGATAGACGGATTGGTTCAGTTTTAGGAGAAATATGACAGATCTGGAATTGTTGGAAGAAGCAAAAAAAGCAAGAAAAATGGCGTATGTTCCATATTCAAAATTTAAAGTCGGTGCCGCGCTTATGACAAAGTCGGGTAAAATCATACATGGATGCAATATTGAAAATGCAGCCTACAGCCCATGTAATTGTGCGGAGAGAACAGCCTTTTTTAAGGCGGTGTCGGAAGGAATATATGATTTTTGCAAGATAGCGGTTGTTGGAGGGATTAAGGACGCAGATACATTATGTACTCCATGTGGAGTTTGCAGACAAGTGATGCAGGAATTTTGTAATCCTTTGGAGTTTGAAATCATAATGTCTGATGGTGGAAAAGTAAAATCTATGAAACTGGGAGAATTACTGCCATTTGGATTCGGACCGGATAATCTAAAAGGATAGTTTTAAAACCGCATAGATAAAAATGATATATTGGGAAGGTTTAATGAGGAAGACATTATTAAATAAATTTATTTTGGTGACTGCAATGGGTACAATACTTGTCAGCGGAGTCGGAAAAAATATTTTTATAAAAAATATTAATGCATTCACAACAAAAAAAGGTACTGTAGATGTAACCGGCCTGAATGTAAGATCAAGAGCGGGAACAGGAAACAATACCATTGCTACATTACAAAGAGATACCGGAGTAACGGTGCTGGATGAAGTAAACAGTGACGGTATGTATTGGTATAAGATATCTTTTAATGACGGATCAGGCGATAAGGAAGGGTATGTAGCAAAAAACTATATAAAGACTGAAACAACGGCTGTATATTCAATCGATAAGAACTTTGAAACTGAGATAGGGGATTTCCCGGAGAGTTATAAAAACAGACTTAGAGCTCTACATGCGGAATATCCTAATTGGAAGTTTGTTGTGCAAAATGTGGAAATTTCATGGGATGAAGTGATAAAGAATGAATCTGTTGTAGGTGTAAATCTTGTAACAAAGTCAGCTAAATCATCCTGGAAGTCAACTGCAAAGGGAGCATATAACTGGAGCAATAATACATGGCCGGGATTTGATTCCAACGAATGGGTGGCAGCCGGTGAAAGCATTATAAAATATTATATGGATCCAAGGAATTTCCTTGATTCGACAAATATATTTCAATTTTTAGGTCATGGTTATACTACCGGAGAACAGAACGAAGAAGGTGTGGAAAAAATGCTTAAGGGTACTTTTATGGAGAGTAAATCAAGCGTAAAAACCACAATAGCTCAAACTGCCGCAAGCAGTACACCGGCTGAAAGTACAAAGACTGAAAGTGAGCAAACAGAAAGCGCAAAGTCTGAAAGTTCACAGGCGGTAGTTACGCAGGATCAAAAAAGTACATATACAAAAAGTACTTCTGTAGGTTTTTCAACGGTAGATTCACCGGATAATGAAAAAATCATTGAGGATAAGCCAAATTCAGCTAAGGAATATGTGAGAGTTGATGCACCGATTGCCCCTTCAAACAAAAAAGATGTATCCGAAATTTCGCCGGTTGAAGAAACTACTGTGGGAGATAAGGACAGCGGTCCGGGTTATATGGAGACTGCGGCAACCACAGTATATGAGAGTACTACAGAATTTAATGATACGGAGCATGGTCCGGGAGTGGTAAATATTGACAGCATAAAGGAAAGCTTAAACAGTGCTGAGAATATACATGCATCAAGTGAAGCGACTTTATCCACAGAAAATGCCAATGCACTTTCAAACGGTACTACATATGTGGATATGATTATGGATGCGGCAAAAAGTTCCGGAGTAAATCCATATGTTATAGCCGCAATGCTTATACAGGAGCAGGGTGTTAAGGGAAGCTCGGGACTTATAAGCGGCAGCGGAGGTATTTATAATTTTTTTAATATAGAAGCATATAAATCCGGAAGTCAGTCTGCAACAAGCAGAGGTCTTGCATGGGCAGGAAGCGGAAATTCATATCTTCGACCGTGGAATACCAAAGCAAAGTCTATAATAGGCGGTGCAATGTTCTATGGAAGTAATTATGTGAAATCGGGACAGAATACTTTTTATTTAAAAAAGTTTAATGTTCTTGGAGAAAATAAATACAAACATCAATATATGACAAATATTGAAGGTGCAAAGAGTGAAGGTGCTATGCTCTCCAGAGCATATTCGGAGGAGGACAAAAAAGGAAACTTTACATTCTATATACCTGTATATAGAGATATGCCCGAAGTGCCTGAGACAATGCCTAATGGGGACGGAAATCCCAATAACAGATTGTCATCGCTAAGTGTAAGCGGATATAGTATAGAACCGGGATTTAGCAGTGATAATTATTCTTATACATTGAATTTACCGTCTAATATATCAAATATCAATATTAACGCAATTTCTTCAGATGTGAATGCAAGTGTAGTAGGTGGTGGAAATATCGAATTGAAAAATTCGGATTCGACAGTTGACATAATTGTTACGGCTCAAAATGGAACCAAGGAAAAATACAGCATAAATATAAAGAGAGGAAATTAATACTGTAGCTACATTTTATGTAGGATTAATGTCAGGGGATCAAGATGAAATATTTAAAAAAGCCTAATGTAAATATTATAATACCTTCTTTTTTAATTACACTGGTGTTTTCGATTATATTTGTATTTAACACATTTGCTATGGGTATCAGCATAAGCTTTGCAGATGTGAATGCAACAGTGGGTGATGAGGTAAATTTAGTAATGACTCTTTCATCGACAGATGGAAATATAGACAGTGCGAATATAATGCTCAGTTATGATGACAGTATATTGGAGTTCGTTTCAGGAACAAATGCACAGGGCGGTGCCGGAAGTATAAAGGTCACTTCAAATACCGGAAATGCCTCAAACAGTCAAAACTATTCTTTAAAGTTTAAGGCAAAGAATACCGGAAATGCTACTGTAGTAGTAAGTACATGGGAAGTATATGATACCGATTCAAAGATGGCTGTTATGCAATCACAGGGAAGCGGTAGAGTAAATATTAAGGAAGCTGAACAGACAACAGCTGAGGAATCTACAGTAGAAAAAAACAATGCAGTGGTTTCTACTGTTGCTGTTGATAAAAAGGATGCTTTATTATCTTCCTTAAAGGTGAGCCCGGGTAAGCTTGTGCCGGAGTTTAGCAGTAGTGTAAAAAATTATGATATGAGTATTGCCGGAAATATTTCAAATATTGCCGTTAATGCAAAAACAAGGCAGGAAGGGGCAAAAATTGTTATTACGGGAAATGACAATCTCGTAGTAGGAGTCAATGCCATAACAATAAAGGTAACATCACCTGACGGTTCTGCTGTAGAGAGCTATATAATAAATGTAAATAAGAGTGAAAATAAAAAATTACCGGAAGAATCCACCGTTGCACCGGAAGAACCTGTTCAAAGTGAAAGCACCGGTTCTGATATTATGCATTTGATTTCTACTGACAATGGCTTGAGATTAAACGGAATTGACTATCAGGTGTCGGATTCATTTGATAAAAATATGTTGCCTGAAGGTTTTGAAGAAGCAACATTTACATATAAGGGCAGGGATGTTAAAGCCGGAAAAATGAGAGAGCAGGATGTTTATATCCTATATCTGGTCGGAAATGACGGCTCGGGTGATTTCTACATTTATGATGATGAAACGGATACATGGGCGGTATATACACAATTAAGCACAAATCCAAAGAGTATCACTATAATGCCTACTGATGAAGATCTTGTCGTTCCTAGGGGATTTGTTGAAAGTATAATAAATATCAATGGTAAAAAGATTCGTGGATGGATATGGAGCGGTGATAATGAGAAGAGATACTGCGTTGTATATGCCATGAATTCTGACGGAAGAAAAGATTTCTACAGATATGATATGGAAGAAAGAACCATACAAAGATATTTTGCAGATCCGAATGTGGATACCGGTGTAACAACCGAAGAGTATAATATATTAGAAAAGAAATATAATCAAACCGTCGAATGGCTTAGAAATATAATTGCTCTTTCAGTTATACTTGGCATATTTATATTCGTTTTATTAATGCTTGGTACTTCAAAGAAAAAGAAAGTATCAAAGACTGTACATAAACCTGCAAAAAAGAAAAACAAGAGTAATATAACTCCTAAAGTGGATTTGATACCGGAAGAAGAAATGAATGATGAAAGCCCTCTTGAGTATATGCCTCTCAGTCAGAAAAAAGAAGATGAAGATAAGGAAGAAGATGATGATATTGAATCAGATGATTTTGATGAGATTGATTTATCGGATAATTGGCTTCAGTCAGAGAAGGAATCAGAGGATTTTGAAGATCTGGATATTTAAAATACTAAAGATTATTTAATTAAATAGATATATTATATAGAATAATGTGTTAGTCAAATAAAAGAGCGGGGTAAAACCGCTCTTTTATCGTTTAAAAATATTTTAGTGAGTTGATTTTCACTCCGCTTTTACAGCTTTTTATTGCCGTATTTAGGTTCTGTGGTAAGTCCTATACCAAGCTTTCCCAATGTTTTTACATCTATTTCAGAAAGCATTACACTTGAATGCATTTGAAGCCCTTTAAGCTTTGGAAGTGAATTTAGAGCTTTTCTTGCATTTTCATCCGTAGCGGCGGAAATAGAAAGTGCTATAAGAGCCTCGTCTGTATGAAGTCTGGGATTATTACCTCCAAGATAAGTGGTTTTTAACTCCTGTACAGGTGCAATAACACTTGGGGAGATAAGCTTTATCTCATCATCCACACCGCTTAAAGATTTTAATACATTTAAAATAAGTGCGGCACTTGCACCGAGAAGTTCTGAAGTTTTACCCGTAATAAGTTCACCTGTCTCAAGTTCTATTGCCGCAGCAGGCATATTTGTGGCTTCCGCTTTTAAAAGTGCGGCTGAAACGACCTTTCTGTCATCAATACTTGTCTTTGCCTGTTGCATTATAAGCTCAAGCTTATATATTTCATCAGCCTTACATTCGCCTTTTACAAAGCGACAAATAGAATTATAATATCTTCTTATAATTTCCTGTTTACTGGCTTCCTTACAGATTTCATCATCTATAATACAGTTTCCGACCATATTTACGCCCATATCCGTGGGAGATTTATAAGGACATTCACCGAATATTCCCTCAAAAATTGCCGTAAGAACAGGGAAGACTTCAATATCTCTGTTATAATTTACCGTTGTTTTGCCATAAGCTTCCAGATGGAAAGGATCAATCATATTTACATCATTCAAATCGGCTGTTGCGGCTTCATAAGCAAGATTCACAGGGTGCTTTAGAGGCAAATTCCATATTGGGAAGGTCTCAAATTTGGCATATCCCGCTTTTATACCTCTTTTATTTTCATGATAAAGCTGTGAAAGACAGGTAGCCATCTTACCTGAACCGGGACCGGGTGCTGTAACTATTACAAGAGGTCTGGAGGTTATTATATATTCATTTTTGCCATAACCGGCTTCACTTACTATATGAGCTACATTGCTTGGATAGCCGTCAATCAGATATAATCTGTAAACTTTTATACCGAGATTTTCCAATCTTTCCTTAAACTTATCGGCACTTTTTTGTCCGGAATACTGTGTTATACAAACACTTCCTACAAAAAGTCCCTTTCTTCTAAACTCATCTATAAGTCTTATAACATCTGCATCATAAGTAATGCCATGATCCTCTCTGATTTTATTTATATCTATATCAATTGCAGAGATGGAAATGATAATTTCAGCCTGATCCTTTAATTGAAGAAGCATCCTTAGCTTTGAATCCGGCTCAAAACCCGGAAGAACTCTGGATGCATGATAGTCATCAAAGAGCTTTCCGCCAAATTCAAGATAGAGTTTATCACCGAAGCCTGCAATTCGCTCCTTTATATGTTCCGACTGTGTTTTTAAATACATTTGATTATCAAAACCGATTTTCATAATACGCCTTCCTTTTTTATATTGAACTCTCATACGAAATCAAAAAAACATTATATCACTTTTTTAGAAGGTATTAAAGGGAAGAAGCAAAAAGTACAGATTTTAAATACGATAAATAACATTATAGATAATATTTTTATGTATTAAATTTGACCTTTACAGTTTAATAATACTTGTTAAAAATTATAAAACATAGTACAATTTGTTAAAGTGATGTCAAAGAATAATATAGTGCCTGAATATAAATAAAATCACTATGTTTGAAAACATTATTAAAATAAAATATAAATTAAAATATAGTTTGGAGGAAGATATGAGCAAAATTGTAGTAGTTGGGGCAAACCATGCCGGCACTTGTGCAATTAATACGATTACAGGTTTTAATGAGGGAGATGAGGTAGTGGTATTTGACCAAAATTCAAATATCAGTTTTTTGGGATGTGGTATGGCACTTTGGATAGGCGGACAGATTTCAAAGCCTGACGGTTTATTCTATTCAGATAAGCAAAAGCTTGAATCTCAAGGTGCAAAAGTAAATATGAACAGTAAGGTCGAGAAGGTGGACTTTGAGAAGAAGGTCGTTTGTGCAACCTTGGAAGATGGCAAAAAGGTTGAAGAAAGCTATGATAAGCTGATACTTGCTACAGGTTCATTGCCTATAGTGCCGGCGATACCGGGAAGAGATTTGGAAAATGTTCAGATGGTAAAGCTTTTCCAGAATGCAAAAGAAGTAATAGATAAGCTTAAAAATACTGATATAAAGACAATTGCCGTTGTAGGTGCAGGTTATATCGGAGTGGAGCTTGCCGAAGCATTTGAAAGACATAATAAAAAGGTAATATTGGTTGATATTGCAAAGACTGCACTGTCAAGTTACTATGATGAGGAATTCAGTCAGTTGATGGATAAAAACCTTTCAGACCATGGAATACAACTTGCCTTTGGTGAAACTGTAAAAGAAATCAAGGGAAATGGCAAGGTTGAATCGATAGTAACAGATAAAAATGAGTATCAATGTGATATGGTTATTCTTGCAATCGGATTTAAGCCTAATACAGAGCTTGGAAAAGAATATCTTGAAACAATGCCAAACGGTGCATATATAGTTGACGATACTCAGGCAACAAGCATGAAAGATGTTTATGCTATAGGTGACTGTGCTACAGTGCGTTTTAATGCCACAGGAGAAAAGTCATATATCGCTCTTGCAACCAATGCTGTGCGTTCAGGAATTATAGCGGCATACAATGCTTGCGGTAAAAAGCTTGAGAGCATAGGTGTTCAAGGTTCAAATGCTATAGCAATCTATGATTTGAAGATGGTATCTACAGGAATTTGTGAGCAAAAAGCAAAGCAGCTTGGCATGGATGTTCTTTGTACTTCATTTGAAGACCTTCAAAAGGCTACATTTATAGAAACAACCAATCCTAAGGTAAAGATAAAGATAGTTTATGATGCAAAGACAAGAGTAATAGTAGGTGCACAGATGGCATCCACCTATGATATGTCAATGGGTATTCATATGTTCTCTCTTGCAATACAGGAAAAGGTAACTATAGATAAACTTAAGCTTTTGGATATTTTCTTCCTGCCACATTTTAACCAGCCATATAATTATATAACTATGGCGGCACTTTCAGCAAAATAAGATATATTTTTATATCAAGAAAGATTAACCTGTTTTAAAGAATAAATTCAAAATTTTATATATTATAAATCGGATTTAAGTGATATACTTAAGCGACTAAAAAAAGAAAGCAGGTTTTAATATATGAAAAAGCAATTATTGATAACAGGTATATGTGCGGCAATTGTATTGTCGGCATGTGGTAATAAAGGCGGAGCAAAGGAAGATACTACAGTTGCTGTTGAAAGCAGTGAGAGTATGTCTGAGGAAAGCTCAGGCAATATGATTGATGAGAGCAGTGCAGCTGTAAGCAAGGCAAAAATTCATTTAAAGTATTCAAATCTTGTAGACAGTGAAACAAGAGATAGAGTATCAAATGCATTAAAAAATGCAGGTCTTAGTGATGAAAAAATAAAAAACTTTTTTTCTGCTGTAGATGAGTATAATAATGCAGTCGGAAGTGAGAATCTTGTGCAGAGTATGACAACTATTGATGGGGCATTTCCTACATATGAACAGGATAAATTGATAGATGCATGGCTGTTAAAGGGTGGATATGTAGGAAGAAACTGTAGAATAACCTCATATTCCTTAATAGGTGATTTTGTAAATGTCGGAAACAAGACTCCGGGTGATACCACAATGTTATTTAATGATTTTGAGTCTATTGAAAATAAAAATATTTTTGAGGGTGATGATAAGTCAAAGTTTGATACATTATTCTCATATATTGATGTAACGAATACTCATGATACCAAAGTATTGGCTGAGGAAATAGTAAAATCATGGAAAGATAAACAGATTACTTTTGGTAATGATAAGATACATATAATATCTGTTTTTATGACCATGGATGACGGAATGAACAAGGTACAGGAATTCATAGGTCATACAGGTATTTTGGTTCAGGATGGAGATAAATATCTGTTTATTGAAAAGCTTGCATTTGAAATGCCATATCAGGTTGAGGAATTTGACAGCTTACAGGATGTAAATGACTATTTGATGGGATATTATGATAATGAGGCTGAAGGTCTCACCGCAAAGCCGATTATTTTCATGGACGGCAAAGTGATGGATGAATACAGGGTATTGGAGTAATATAAACTGAATTTGTTAAATTATTAAAGCATAAAAACTATAAAAAAGGACTTCCAAACCGGAGGTCCTTTTATAATGCAGAAAGCGGACAAAGACTTATTTATAAAGGCATATAGCTTATATTTACAGATGCTTTACACTCTGTCTGCGTAAAAGCTGATAGGACATTTTAAAGGAACTTCCCTTAAAAGATTCCGAGGAAAAATATTCAAGTAAGAGCTGTGCGGCTTTTACTCCGGTGTCAAAAGTGGCGTGGCGGATAGTAGTAAGAGAAGGTCTTATAGCTGTAGCCAAAATACTGTCATCAACTCCTGTTACAGAGATATGCTCAGGTACCTGTATATTATTATCATACATAAAATCAATAGCACCGACCGCAATATTATCACAGGCACAAAGCACTGCTGTAGGAAGAATAGAGGATTTTTCATATATCTGATTCATACCGGCATATCCGTCGGCAATGGTAAAAGATTCTTGAAAGCTGATAAGATCTTGTGATGTATTTAATGAACATTCCCTAAGTCCCTTCATATAGCCGTCATATCTTTTCTTTCCGGCGGATAAATCATGCAGCGGTCCTCCGATAAAAGCGATATTTTTATGCCCCATATTGTAAAGAAAATGTACCATATCACAGATAGCCTGCTGATTATCCATATTTACAGAGCTTATAGGAATCTTTAAGCCAAAATCTGGAATATCCTGACAGACATAGATTACAGGCTTATTATTTCTGTGAATCCAAAGCATATGTTCCTCAGGTATGTGGACATTTGCCATGATAATACCTTCTACCTGTTTGTTTTTTAAAACATCCAGAAAATGAATTTCTTTTTCAAGTTCTCCATTTGTTTCACATATAACCGTATTATATCCAAGGGGAGTTACAACACTGTTTACACCCTGCAAAATCCTGCCAAAAACATTATTTGATATATCAGGAAAGAGCACACCTATAAGTTTGTTTGATTTTTTATTATCCTTTTTTGCAGAGATATTAGGAGTATATCCCAGTTCCCTTATTGCCTCCATAACCTTAGTTTTTGTAGCAAGTGATACGGAATTGCTTTGGTTTATTACTCTGGAGATGGTGGAGATGGATACGCCTGCCGCTTTTGCCACTTCATTTATAGTAACCATATAAGCTCCTTTTATGGAAATAATAATGAAAATAAAAATAATTCTTTGAAAATCTATGAAAACAATATCATATTTGCATGAAAAATGCAAGAAAACACATACTTGCATAATCATTTATAAAAACTTTGGAGCATTTGCGAATAGGATATTTTTATTAAATAGTATAGTATAAAAACATAATTCGATAGCGGATAGGAGATGAGCTTATATGAAAAATATTTTCTACAAACCCGGGGATGGCTGGGTAGGGGATACCATTCCTTTTGCGCATGACGGTAAGTTTTATATTTTCTACCTTCATGATGAGAGAAAGGGAAATACAGAGGATGAGTATGGATATCGTACAAGCTGGAATCTTTTAATTACAGAGGACGGAGTAAATATTAAGGACTGTAAAGTAGTGCTTCCGGTAGGAGGTTACGAGGATGCTGATTATGCCTGCTATACAGGTTCGGTGATAGAGGGAAATGACTCTAAATTTCATATGTTTTATACGGCACAGAATAATTACAATCCTAAATATCACAGAAACGGAAGACCTCTACAATATGTTGCACATGCAATAAGTGAGGACCTTATACATTGGGAAAAACTGCCGGAACTGACATTCGGAGCGGATGAGTCAATATATGAACCTTTTGACTGGCGTGATCCATTTGTTTTTTACAATGAAGAAGAAGAATGCTTTGATATGCTTCTTGCCGCCAGATTACAGGGCGCAAGTGAGAAAAACGGAGGCTGTGTAGGACTTTGCAGATCATATGATTTGATCCATTGGAAGGCAATGCAGCCGTTTTATAATCCTAAATCATATATGACACATGAATGTCCGGATTTATTTAAGATGGGGGATAAATGGTATCTTATTTATTCCACCTTCTCTGAAAAATTTGTGACACATTACAGGATGGCGGATAAAATAAGCGGACCTTGGACAGCTCCTATAGAAGATACCTTTGATGCCAGAGCATTTTATGCGGCTAAAACAGCACAGGCAAAAGATGTAAGGATGGCATTTGCCTGGGTACCTACAAAGCGTGGTGACAGTGATTTCGGTCAATATGAATGGGGCGGAAATTTTATAGCACATGAAATAAAGCAGGACAAAGACGGCAAACTAAAGGTAAAACCTTCAAACGGTTTAATAAATATTTTTGAAAAAGAAATTACTGCAAATAATATTAAAGATATTGAAATAAAAAATGATGAGGGGGAAAAGGTATATGTAATTGAAGGAATGAAAGAAAATTGCCTTATAGAGGCGACTATAGAGTTTGGTGAAGGTAGCAGGGCATTTGGCATAGGCTTAAGGCAGGATAAGGACTTTGCAAACGGATATTATCTTAGATTTGAACCGTTTTATAACAGAATTGTGGCTGATATGTGGCCAAGGCGTATAAGCGGAGTCAATCAATGGTATGTGGACGGGGATAAACCTTTTATGGTGGAACTTGAAAGACCTTTTGACTATAAAGCCTTGAAAGGAAATAAAGTAAATATAAAAGTTTTTGTGGAGGGCAGTATAATCTGTCTTTATGTAAATGATACCGTGGCATTGACAATGAGAGCTTATTCCACAGAAAGAAAATATTGGGGATTTTTTGTAAAAGACGGAAGTATCAGGGTTTGTGATATTCATATGTATGAAACAAAATAAAGGAGAGAGATTATGTATAAGAAAATAGCAACAGTATGCCTCATAGCAGGAATGGTATTAACAGGCTGTGCGGGTAAGTCAGGGAGTACAACAAATTCATCAGAGGCGGCAAGTAAGGATGGTAATGTAAGAGAAATACATTATTTTTCTTCAAGATCGGCATCGGATGATACCATGGTTACATTGCAGGAGATAACGGATAAGTATAATGAACAGGGTGGAAATATAAAGCTTGTTATCGACAGCAATGCCGACAGATCATCTTATGATCAAAAGCTTCGTACAATGATTGCAGGCGGTCAGATGCCGGATATGTTTGATTTGGATGCAACTCCTTATGCGAGTGAGCTCGGGGAGCAGAATATGCTTACAGATATGGATGCTTTTCTTGAGGAGATAGGTGAAAAAGACAGCTATATTCCACTGGCATTAAATTATGGAAGAACTGCCGAAGGAAAATTATATACTTTGCCTCTTGAACTTTCTACCGAAATGATTTGGTACAATGTTGATATGTTTAAGGATGCAGGTATTGAGGCACCAAAGACATTGGATGAACTTTTAGAGGCATGCAAGGTATTAAATGAAAAAGGTTATACGGCTTTTGGAATAGGTGGAGGAGATGGCTGGCCGCTGCTTCGTCTGCTCGCAACATATCCTTTCAGACTGTCGGGAAATGAATATTTAAATCAGCTCTCATCAGGAGAGGCAAAGATGTCGGATGATGCGGGTATGAAGGCTGCAACATTTATGTCAGATATAGGAAAATATTTTCAACCCGGATTTTCCACAACCGATGTAGCTACAGGATTAAATCTTTTCTTAAGCGGAAAGAGTGCAATGTATCCTACAGGTACATGGGAATTAAATTATTTTACAGATAAAAACAGACCTGAGGGCTTGAATGTAGATTATTTTTATATGCCTACAATAAAGGATGCAAAGACGGAGGCAAATGATTACTGGGCATTTGGCGGTATAGGTCTTTCGGTAAATCCTAAGGTTTTTGATGATGAGTATAAGGATTATCTGACATTTATAGTTAAAAATTACAGCCCTGCTTACTTTGCTCATGAGCACCTTGCACCGCAAAAGGTTGAAATGGGAGATAACAACAGCTTTGATCCTTTATTCTTAAAGGTAATGGAGGATACAAATAATATCGGTTCCACTGCCGCAAGACCTTGGGATGTGGTATTAAGTGAGGATGTAATAGCAACAATCAATGATAATCTTCCGGGGCTTTGCATGGGAGAGGAAACTCCTGATGAATTTGTAAAAGCTGTAGATGAAGCTCTAAAAGCAAATAGATAAAAGTATATTTTAAGGGGCAAATATATTTTGCCCCAAATCGCATACATTGGAATATCGGTGATTTTATGAAGATTTTAAGAGATAAAAAAGCAATTGCCCTATTTTTGCTGCCTGCTTTTATTGTCTATTCTATTATAGTTATGATACCTATACTGGTTTCGATTTACTATAGCGCTCTTGAATGGAACGGTATAGGCAAAAAAACTTTTGTAGGCTTAAGTAATTATATAAAGCTGCTTGGTGACGGAGTATTCAGGCAGGCATTTTGTAATAATATAATTTACATTATTATTGTAATGGTATTGCAGCTTGGCTTTGGTTTTATTATAGCTGTTTTGCTTACATATTTAAAAAAGGGAAGAGGATTTATACAGACAGTATATTATATCCCCTCCGTTATAACGGTTATTGCCATATCACAATTATTTACAGGATTTTATTCGTATGAGCCTCTTGGACTTTTTAATATATTCAGAAAATTATTGGGGATGGAACCCATTGCCTTTCTAAGTGAATATAAAACCGTTTTGCCTGCGGTTGCATCCGTAGAGGGATGGCAGTATATAGGTATTTATATGATTATTTTTTATTCCGCATTGGTTTCAGTATCTCCTGATATATTGGAGGCTGCAAGAATAGACGGGGCGAGTGAATTGCAGATTCTTGTAAAAATAAGAATACCTGCAATAGCAAATGTAATTATGCTCTCATGTATATTAAGCCTTGTAGGTGCTTTAAGAGGATTTGCCGCACCTATGAATATGACAAAGGGCGGACCGAATCACAGATCTGAAATACTTGCAACGTATATGTATAAGAAGGCATTTACAAGCAGGGATTACGGATATGGCAGTGCCATTGCTGTAATAATTGTAATATTAAGCATATTGGGAGTTTTATTAATCAGCAAATATATGGACGGTGAAAACGAATAGGAGGATATATGAAAAGAAGTATTAGAAAAGTAATATATTGGTCCGTTATGATTTTATTTTTAATAATTCAGGGATATCCTATTATTTGGCTGATTATAGCGGGCTTTAGACCTAATATTGAGCTTTTGACGCAGCCTTTCAGTTTTCCAAAAAGCTTTACAATGGAAAACTTTATTAAAATATTTACCGAGAGCAATATTATTACTTATATAAAGAACAGTGCGATAATTTCTGTAATATCACTGGTATTTATAGTTTTAATAAGTTCAACGGCATCATTTGCCATTGCTAAAATGAAATTTATGGGAAGAAAAAATATATACAGATATTTTCTTATAGGTCTTACCATTCCTTATGCGGTTACATTGATTCCGCTGTTTACAATGTTTGCAAGAGTAGGGCTTATAAACACAAGAATCAGTGTTATATTGCCGCTTTTGGCATTTCAGCTTCCGGTATCAATAATGCTGTTTGTGAATTTTTATTCCTTTATTCCGGATGAGATTATAGAAGCGGCTGTTATAGACGGAGCAAATATTTACGGTATATATACAAAAATAATTATTCCACTGTCTTTAAATACTATAATGACAGTGCTTGCAATGAATTTTATTACAGTATGGAATGATTATACTTTCAGCCTTGTATTTATAAACAGTACGGAACTAAAAACAATATCCATAGGTCTTACAGATTTTATAGGACCGAGAGGTTTAAAAGACTGGGGCGCCACATATGCAGCCATATCAATGTCGGTATTCCCTACACTACTTATTTATTTTGGATTGAATAAAAAAATGACGGCAGGTATGACTTTGGGAGCGGTGAAATCATGAGTATAAAAGAATGTATTTTCAGACCTAAAAATCATTTTGCCCTAAAAAAAGGCTGGATAAACGATCCGAACGGTCTGGTATGGTTTCAGGGCAAATATCATTTATATTTTCAATGCAATCCATACAGTAATAATTGGGATAAAATGCATTGGGGGCATGCTACAAGCAGTGATTTGATACATTGGGATGAATGTCCACCTGTTTTGATTCCTGATGAGATATATGAAGATTATGATAAAGGGGGATGTTTTTCCGGTTCTGTAGTGGTTTTTGACAATAAAATATATGCTTTTTATACGGCTGTGGCATTGGTGGACGGTGCGGTTTTACAAAGGCAGTGCATGGCATATTCAAATGACGGCTATAATTTTACAAAGTATGAAAAAAATCCTGTTATTGAATCAATAGGTATTGATTTTCGTGATCCTAAGGTAATATTTCATGACGGATATTGGCAAATGGTCGTGGGAGGTTCGGACGGTGCGGCTTGTGATTTAAAAAGTCATGGAAGAATATATTTGTTTCATTCAAAAGATTTATTTAACTGGACATATAGCGGAATACTGTATGAAGCAAAAGACGGAGAGGGGACAATGTTTGAATGTCCGGATATTTTTGAAATAGACGGTAAATGGGTTATTACCGCTTCTCCTATGAATCGCACGGATTTTTTGCCGACAATATATATGGTTGGAGATATAAATTTTAAAAACTGTATCTTTTATCATGATTACACCAAAACACAGGATTTCGGACCTCATTATTATGCATCACAGGTCTATAAAGATAAGTTTGACAGAGCAGTTTCAATGGCTTGGATAGGGGGATGGGAATGGATGCCATGGATAAAGGATCACGGTCCTTCTACGGAAAACGGATATCGTGGTATTATGTCATACCCAAGGCTTATCGATATGGACGGTAATAATCTGAAAATGCAGCCATACAGGCAGGATTTAGAAGAGAAAAGCATTGAATACAGCCATAAAAGCAAATTATCCGACAGAGTTATATGTAATCTTTTGGATGAAATGTGTGATTATATTTATATACAGGGAAATATAAAAAGAGATAAAAACAGCACGGAGCTTAATTTTATAATTTTTGACAGTGAAGAAAATAAAATCATTATAAAGCTTGATTTTTTATTCGGAAATATTATCACTGATTTCAGTGAGGCTGATGAGCATATAAAGAGCGGGATAAGAATATATAAGGCTGATATACAGGAAAATCTTGATATAGATTTTGATATTATTAAAGACGGAAATGTTTTGGAGGTTTATCTTTTTGAAGGGAAATATAATTTTACTTCTATGATATATCCCTGTGATGGAAAAATCGGCATAGGTATAAAAGCCAAAGATGCACTTGTTACATATAAGTTTAATAATATTTCGGAGTAATAAAATCAGGGTGAACTATAAAGTGATCTCCCTACATATAAGAAAATATAATAGTAAAAACGATACTTTCCAAATCCTTTTAAGAGAAGAATTAGAGTATCGTTTTTTGATTTGAAAAAATATTTACTCGACTGCTTAATCCGAGTCTTGTTTTTACGAAAGAGTTAAACGGCTACAAGGATTGTAAAATTAAAAGTCTCAAGATATATAGTACCTGAACTGTGACTATTTTTAAATATGACTGTATATTTTTATAAGTTATTTGCATCAAATTATCATTCTGATATGATATAATAAAGTAGTTATTACAATAAAAACATATGAGGGTGATTGGTGATGGGAATAACAATAAAAGAAAAGAGGGTGATATAATGAGAGAAAATCCAAGAGCAGGAGAGTTTTATAAGCATTTTAAAAATAAACTGTATCAGATAATTGCTGTGGCGACACATTCTGAAAGTAAGGAATTATTGGTGATTTATCAGGCATTATATGGTGATTACGGGGTGTATGCAAGACCTCTTGATATGTTTTTAAGCGAAGTGGACAGAGAGAAATATCCGGATGTAAAACAAAAATACCGCTTTGAAAAAGTGGAAAATATATATGAGGAATCCATACGGATATCAAAAGAACTTGATAGTCTAAAAGAGAATAATTTTAAAAAAGAAAATACTTTTACCGAAATAACCCATGAAGAATCAGAACCGGATATTAAAAATGAGGAAAGTTCCACAGGTTTTGCCAAAAACTATTTTATAGATTTTTTGGATGCGGAGGATTTTGAAACCAAAAAGAAGATACTTATTGAAAACAGAGATCGTATAAGTGATAAGGAGTTGGACGCAATATATGATATCTATGGCTTAAGAAGAAAAAATATTGATATTGAAATAGATATCTCAGATATGATATCTTATCTGAATATGCAACAACATTATGAGGGGAAAAGACTAAGGAAGTAAATGGCATTTGTAATTGAAGATGAATTAAAGAAATTGCCCGGACAACCCGGTGTATATATAATGCATGATAAAAAAGATGAGATTATATATGTCGGTAAGGCTATTTCACTAAAAAACAGGGTAAGGCAGTATTTTCAGTCAAGTAAGGATAAGAGCCCGAAGATAAAGCAGATGGTCTCAAAAATAGAGAGGTTTGAATATATTGTTACCGATTCCGAACTGGAAGCATTGGTACTTGAAAATAATCTTATCAAGGAGAACAGACCAAGATATAATACAATGCTTAGGGATGATAAAACCTATCCATATATTAAGCTTACTGTAAAGGAAGAATATCCTAGATTGCAAATGGTCAGACAGATAAAAAAAGATAAAAACAGATATTTTGGACCTTTTTCAAGCGGAAATGCGGTAAGAGATACAATAAATCTTTTAAACAGAGTATATAAGCTTAGAACTTGCAGCAGAAATCTGCCAAAAGATATAGGAGCGGAGCGTCCCTGTCTTGATTATTTTATACATCAATGTGATGCACCATGTCAGAATTATATTTCAAAAGAGGATTATAATAAAAATGTGGTTGAAGCACTTAAATTTTTAAGCGGAGATTTTGATCCGATTATAAATAAAATAAGAGAAGAGATGGAGAGACTTTCATCGGAGCTGAAGTTTGAGGATGCCGCAAAGCAAAGGGATTTGCTCAATTCCGTACTTCATATTACACAAAAGCAAAAAATCACCTCTGATGATATCAAGGATAGAGATATTATTGCAATGGCAAGGGATGAAAGAGATGCCGTAGTACAGGTTTTCTTTATAAGAGAAGGCAAGATGGTCGGCAGAGAGCATCATTATATACAGGTGGCAATGGATGATGAGAAGGTGGATATACTGGAGAGTTTTATAAAGCAATTCTATGCGGGCACTCCATTTGTCCCAAGTCAGATAATGTCACAGTATGAGCTGAAGGATAATAATCTTATAACTGAATGGTTATCATCAAAAAGAGGCTCAAAAGTAAGTATCATTGTACCGAAGAAAGGTTCAAAAGAAAAGCTTGTTGAGTTGGCAAAGAAAAATGCAGAGATAGTGCTTACAAAAGACAGGGAAAAATTGCAAAGACAGGAAGCAAGAAGTGTCGGAGCGGTGAAGGAAATAGAAGAATTATTATCACTTTCAGGCTTAAGCAGAATGGAAGCTTATGATATTTCCAATATTTCGGGTGTTCAATCCGTCGGTTCTATGGTAGTATATGAGAATGGAATACCGAAAAAGAGTGATTATAGAAAATTTAAAATAAAAACAGTTATCGGACCAAATGATTATGCTTCAATGAAAGAGGTTCTTACAAGAAGGTTTGAAAACGGGATAGATAAAAATGATACCGGATTTAATAAATTACCGGATATCATACTGATGGACGGTGGAAGAGGACAGGTAAATATTTGTCTTCAAGTACTTGAGGAGTTCGGTCTTAATATTCCGGTTTGCGGAATGGTCAAGGATGATAATCACAGGACAAGAGGGCTTTATTATAATAATGTTGAAATACCTATAGATACACATTCTCAAGGATTTTTGTTAATTACAAGAATACAGGATGAGGCGCATAGATTTGCAATAGAGTATCACAGAAGTTTACGCTCAAAGACTCAGGTAAAATCTATATTGGATGATATAGAAGGTATCGGTACCGTGCGAAGGAAAGCACTTATGAAGCATTTTAAGGACATTGAAAATATCAAAAATGCAAGTCCGGATGAATTGATGTCTGTGGACGGAATGAATAAAAAATCTGCAAAGGCAGTATATGAATTCTTTTCAAATATTAAGTAAACTAAATGTTTGACTATATAGTTTAACATTAAAAATATAGCAAAAGGAGAATTTATGTTAAGACATATCGTAATGTGGAAGTTTAATGAGGGAATAAATATCCCCCGATTAGGTGAGGAGATAAAAACCAGCCTTTTAGAGTTATGTGGCAGAATGAGTGAAGTGGAGCATGCTGATGTAGTATATAATATCCTACCTACAAGTACACATGATATTATTTTGATATTGGATGTAAAAGATAAGGCGGCACTTGATAAATATGCCTCATGCAGGGAGCATATAGCAATTGTAGACAGCCTGATAAAGCCGAACACAAATTCAAGAGTTGCAATTGACTATTTTGTGTAAAATATAATTTTAAGAAGTTTTTAAATGCAGTAATATTAGAACAGGCGGTATTATATAAGCCGCCTGCTTTTTAATAGCCGGATTTTTATTTAATTTATTTATATCTTGTATCATTTGTTTATAATAAATATGTTTATGTATTTATTTTAATAATAAATATCTTAATATTGACTTTTATTAAAATAGTGCTATACTTTTTGTAAATTATAACTATATAAATGAGGGAGCTTATATATAGGCTGAGAGGGAAGTGTGACTTTCGACCGTTTACCTGATTTGGATAATGCCAACGTAGGGAGATTTTTTACTTTCTTTTCAGGAGATACATGGTCTGTATCTCATTTTTTATTGCAAAATTAAAAGCTGCAATATCATTTCTTCTAAATCTATAATTTCCCTAAAGCTGATAAAGTTATTATAAATTGACTTCTATTGCAATATTTGTATAGGCATAAATTTTATTTTAGGAGGATTACTATGAAGGAAAGTAGTATCAAAAAGTTATGTATTGCCGGTTTATTATGTGCGCTGGCAGTTGTAGGAAGCCTTTTCTCATTTCCGGTTCTGGGAAGTAAATGTGCACCTATTCAGCATATGATAAATATCCTATGTGCAGTATTACTCGGACCTGTTTATGGAGTGGGTGTAGCATTCGGTGCAAGTCTTATCAGAAATCTTCTTGGTATCGGAAGCCCTATGGCATTTCCGGGAAGTATGTTTGGAGCTTTGCTTTGCGGCATTATGTACTATAAAACAAAAAAACTTCTCCCGACACTTTTTGCAGAGGTATTCGGTACTGCAATACTTGGTGGACTTTGTGCATATCCTGTAGCGATATTTATAATGGGGAAAAATATGAAAGATATAGTATTTTATGCCTATATTATTCCATTCTTTATATCCACATTTGCAGGAAGCATAATAGCAGGAAGTTTACTTTATTCAATATTAAAAACAAATATCCTGTCACAATTTCAAATAGAGAAGAGTCAGAGGAAAATATGTTAAAAGAGATGCTTGAAAATGTAAGGAGCAAATCACCTCTGATACATAATATAACAAATTATGTGACATCAAATGATTGTGCAAATATACTGCTTGCATGTGGTGCAAGTCCTATAATGGCTGATGAAATAGAGGAGGTTGAAGAAATCACTTCGATATGTTCAGGGCTTAATATAAATATAGGCACATTAAATAAAAGAACAATACCTGCAATGCTTGCAGCAGGAAAAAAATCAAATGAATTAGATCATCCTATAGTGCTTGATCCCGTAGGAGTCGGTGTATCAAGACTTAGAACGGATACTGCAAAAGAACTCTTGGAACAAGTGGATTTTAGTGTAATAAGGGGGAATTTATCAGAAATCAAAGGTCTTGCATTTGGGAAAAGCTATACAAGGGGAGTTGATTCAATAGATTTTATCAATAAGGAAAATCTTGACACGATAGTTGATTTTGCAAAAGAATTTGCAAAAAAAACATCTGCGGCAATAGTGATAACCTCAGCAATAGATATAGTGACCGATGGTGAGAAAGCCTATTGTATATACAATGGTGATAAGATGATGAGCAGGATAACCGGCAGTGGATGCCAACTTTCCGCTATGATGGCAGCTTATATAAGTGTCAACAAACAGAATATATTATCTGCTGCCCTTGCCTGTGTCTGTGCAATGGGATTATGCGGAGAAACAGCCAAACTTCGTATGGGCGAATCGGACGGTAACAGCAGCTATAGAAATTATTTGATAGATGCAGTATATAATCTGACTCCTGAGGATTTGCAAAAGGGAGCAAGATATGAAATTAAATAAAAAACATATGCATTTATATGCAATAACGGATAGGTCATGGACAGGAGAAAAATCCCTTTATGAGCAGATAGAAGAGGCTTTAAAAAACGGTGTAAGCTGCCTACAACTCAGGGAAAAAAATCTTGATGAAGATGAATTTATAAAAGAGGCTAAAAAGACAGCGGCTCTTTGTAAGAAGTACAATATTCCTTTTATAGTAAATGATAATGTTAATGTTGCAATAGCATCAAATGCGGACGGTATACATATAGGACAGGATGATATGGATATCAAAAAGGTACGCTCTCTTGTAGGTGAAAAAATGATAATAGGGGTGTCCGCCCATACTGTAAAAGAGGCAAGAGCGGCAGAGAAAAACGGTGCGGATTATATCGGTATAGGGGCGGTTTTTAATACATCAACTAAAAATGATGTTATGCAGGTTTCATATGAAAAATTAAAATCAATATGTGAGGCTGTAAGCATACCCAAAGTAGCAATAGGCGGAATAAACAAAGATAATATATTAAAACTTAAGGGTAGTAAAATAGACGGAGTTGCTGTTATATCTGCTATATTCGGAGCAAAAGATATAGGCAGTGCAACAAAGGAACTTGATATTCTTATAAAAGAATTATTTTAAGTAAATTTTATAAGCGGGGAGATTATTTATGAGAACAGCGCTAACGATAGCGGGGAGTGATTGCAGCGGTGGTGCAGGTATCCAGGCGGATATCAAAACCATGACTGCCAACGGTGTATATGCAATGAGTGTAATTACTGCATTGACTGCACAAAATACAACAGGTGTGACAGGTATTGTAAATATAGAGCCGGATTTTGTAAAAAAGCAGATGGAGACGGTTTTTGAAGATATTTATCCTGATGCGATAAAGATAGGTATGGTATCATCAGCAGAGATTGTAGAGGCTATTGCCTGTGAGTTTATCAAGTTTAAGGCTAAAAATATAGTACTTGATCCGGTAATGGTGGCTACAAGCGGTTCAAAGCTTATGGAAAGCAGTGCACTTAAAGAGTTAAAGGGAAGGCTCTTTCCTCTTGCGAGAGTTATAACTCCAAATATATTGGAAGCAGAGGTGCTTTCGGGAATAAGCATTAAAGATGATAAGACTATGCTTGATGCCGCAAAAATAATTTATGAAAATCATGGTTGCGCAGTACTGTTAAAAGGGGGACACAGTATAAATGACGCCAATGATTTATTATATGAGAATGGAAAAGAAATGTGGTTTTTTGGGGAACATATAAATAATCCGAATACACATGGCACAGGCTGCACCCTGTCATCAGCTATAGCTTCAAATCTTGCCAAGGGGTATACATTGGAAGATTCGGTGAGAAAGGCAAAGGATTATATATCAGGTGCATTGCTTGCCATGCTTGATTTGGGAAAGGGAAGCGGCCCTATGAATCATGCCTTTAATCTTGGAGGCGAGTATGTAAAGGAGAGTAAGTATGAACAAGCGTACTTCAGTATTTGAAAACGGATTGATTTGGTTTGGGGCGGCGGTTTCCATAGCTGAGATTTTAACGGGAACCTATTTTGCCTCTTTAGGATTTTTAAAAGGTATACTTGCCATAGTACTTGGACATATAATAGGCTGTGGATTGCTCTTTTTGGCAGGACTTATAGGAGCAAAGACTGAAAAAAGTGCAATGGAAACAGTAAAGATGAGCTTTGGAAACAAAGGCAGTTTATTCTTTGCAATATTGAATGTGTTGCAATTGGTCGGCTGGACTGGAATAATGATTTATGACGGAGCACTGGCAACACAGGGGATATTAAATATAGGTCATATAATATGGTGTCTTATTATAGGCGGACTTATATTATTATGGATACTTATAGGTATTAAAAATCTGGGTAAGATAAATATAATAGCAATGTCGGCATTATTTATAATGACTATTATACTGAGTTTTATTATTTTTAGAGGTGGCATATCCTTAGAAGGTTCTGATGAAAGTATGAGTTTCGGTGCGGCACTTGAACTTTCTGTGGCAATGCCTCTTTCATGGCTTCCTTTAATCAGTGATTATACAAAGGAGGCAAAGGAACCTGTAAAAGCTACAGCAGCAAGCAGTATTATCTATGGGCTTGTGAGTACATGGATGTATATTATAGGTATGAGTGCCGCATTATTTACAATGGAATCAGATATTGCACAGATACTTCTAAAGGCGGGGCTTGGCATAGTAGGTCTTTTAATAGTAGTTCTTTCTACAGTAACCACAACATTTCTTGATGCATATTCAGCCGGAGTTTCCACAGAATCAATTATGGAGAAAATACCGGGTAAATGGGTGGCTGTAGCAGTTACAATTATAGGTACAGCAGGTGCCATCCTTGTACCAATGGATGATATAACATCTTTTTTATATCTTATAGGATCGGTTTTTGCACCTATGATATCAATACAGATAGTTGATTTCTTTATATTAAAGGCAGGGCATGAAAAAGAAAAATTTGCCATGTCAAATATTTTTATATGGCTTGCAGGTTTTATAATATATCGTATCTTAATAAAGATAGATACACCGATAGGAAGTACAATACCCGATATGTTGATAACAATGATTATCTGTGTTTTGGTGAATAAAATCTTTATAAAAAAGCAGTAGTATGAGTATTTCTTGATACTAAAAGTTTATAAAATGTATAAATATTAGTACAATCCCTAGTATTTCACTAGGGATTGTTTTTTATGGAGAACATGAGAAAAAATTAACAAATATCCCTTGAATATTAAACTTAATGGTGATATTATCAAGCTATAAAGAGGTTAGTAAAACCTAACTGATTTGTTTATTATATAAGGAGGTACTTATGTGCTGGGATGGTTTTAAAGGTAGAAAATGGCGTGATGATGTAGATGTGCGTGATTTTATACAAAATAATTATACAATATACGACGGTGACGAAAGCTTTCTGGAGGGACCTACCGAAGCTACAAATAAGCTTTGGGGAGAACTTTCAAAACTTCAAAAAGAGGAGAGAGCAAAGGGCGGAGTACTCGATATGGAAACCGAGATTGTTTCCACACTTACAGCCTATGGCCCCGGATATATAAATGAGGAGTTGAAGGATCTTGAAAAGGTGGTGGGACTTCAAACCGATAAACCTCTAAAAAGAGCATTTATGCCTTTTGGCGGTATAAAGATGGCTGAACAGGCTGCAAGTACTTATGGATATCAGACAAATGAAAAGTTCCATAAGATATTTACAGAATATCACAGAACTCATAATCAGGCGGTTTTTGAGGCATATACAGATGAGATGCATGCCGCAAGACATAATAAAATTATTACAGGTCTGCCTGATACCTATGGCAGAGGAAGAATTGTCGGTGATTATAGAAGAGTGGCTTTATATGGAATTGATTTCCTTATAGAAAAAAAGCAGGAGGATTTAAAAAACTGCGGTGACGACACAATGCTTGATGAAATAATCCGACTAAGGGATGAGCTTGGTATGCAGATAGGAGCTCTAAAGCAGATGAAGGAAATGGCAGCTGCATACGGGTATGATATTTCAAAGCCGGCTAAGGATGCAAGAGAGGCTGTACAGTGGCTATACTTCGGATACCTTGCAGCTATTAAAACACAAAACGGTGCGGCAATGAGTGTCGGAAGAATATCCACATTCCTTGATATCTATATCGAAAGAGATTTAAAAGCAGGCAAGATTACTGAGAGTGAGGCACAGGAGCTTATCGACCATATAGTAATGAAATTCAGAATGGTAAAATTTGCAAGAGTTCCCTCATATAATCAACTGTTCTCAGGAGATCCGGTCTGGGCAACACTTGAGGTGGCAGGACTTGGTATGGACGGCAGATCAATGGTTACAAAGAATGATTTCAGATTCTTACATACCCTTGAGAATATGGGACCTTCACCTGAGCCTAACTTAACAGTGCTTTACTCAAGCAGATTGCCGAAAGCTTTCAAAGAATATGCATCAGCAATTTCTATAAGAACAAGTTCTGTACAGTATGAAAATGATGATGTAATGCGTCCGGTATGGGGTGATGATTATTCTATCTGCTGCTGTGTATCAGCAACGGAAACCGGAAAGGAAATGCAGTTTTTTGGAGCCAGAGCAAATCTTGCAAAATGTCTGCTCTATGCTGTTAACGGTGGTGTGGATGCAAAGACAAAGGAGCAGGTAGGACCGGCATACAGACCTATTACATCAGAGTTTCTTGATTATGATGAGGTTATGCAAAGGTATGACGTAATGATGGACTGGCTTGCAGGACTTTATGTAAACACATTAAATCTGATTCAATATATGCATGATAAATATTATTATGAAGCTGCCGAGATGGCACTTATTGATACAGATGTAAGAAGAACATTTGCAACAGGAATTGCAGGATTTTCACATGTGGTAGATTCGCTTTGTGCTATAAAATATGCCAAGGTAAAGACTGTTCGTGATGAAAACGGTATAGTTGTTGACTATGAGACCACAGGAGATTTCCCAAGATTTGGAAATGATGATGACAGAGCTGATGATATTGCGGTATGGCTTTTAAAGACCTTCCTTACAAAAATAAAGAAAAGACATACTTACAGAAATTCTGAGGCTACAACATCCATACTTACAATTACCTCAAATGTAGTATATGGTAAGGCTACAGGAAGTATGCCTGACGGAAGAAAAGCAGGAGAGCCGCTGGCACCGGGAGCAAATCCAAGCTATGGCGCAGAAAAGAACGGACTTTTAGCTTCACTTAATTCCCTTACAAAGCTGCCATATGAGTACGCACTTGACGGTATTTCAAATACACAGACCATCAATCCTTCGGCACTCGGACATGGAGAGGATGAGCAAAAGAAAAATCTCGCTCAGGTAATGGACGGATACTTTGACCAGGGTGCACATCATTTAAATGTGAATGTATTCGGAACGGAAAAGCTTATAGATGCTATGGAGCATCCTGAAAAGGAAGAGTACGCTAACTTTACAATCAGAGTATCAGGTTATGCCGTGAAGTTCATTGACCTCACAAGAGAGCAGCAGCTGGATGTTATAGCAAGAACATGCCATGAAAGATTATAAGAAATTGTTTTAACCAAGGCGGTGGTAAATTAAGAATATAATACTGAAAATATATTAGCCTAAAAAACTATTGATATTGATAAAGCGAAAAACTTATCCGGTTGTCAGAGTGCCCGACTGCAATCAGATAAGTTTTCGACTTTTACCGGTATAGTTTTCGCAATATAAGTATTATAAAAGTATTTTATAAATATTACTTAAGGGAGGATATATGGAAGTAAGAGGAAATATACATTCATTTGAAACATTCGGGCTGGTAGACGGTCCCGGAGTAAGATTTGTGGTATTTGTTCAGGGATGTCCTATGAGATGTCAGTTCTGTCATAATCCCGATACCTGGTCAACTAATGAAAATCAAGTAATGACTGCTCAGGAGGTATTTGAAAAGGCAATAAGATATAGGCCATATTGGAAAGATCATGGCGGGATTACGGTAAGTGGCGGAGAGCCATTATTACAGATAGATTTTGTGACTGAACTTTTTAAAATATGCAAAGAAAACGGTGTAAATACCTGCCTTGATACTGCCGGAGGTCCTTTCAGAAAAGATACAAAATTTTTGAAAAAGTTTAAAACTTTGATGGAGTACACGGATCTTATAATGCTTGATATAAAGGAAATAAATAATAAAAGGCATGAGATTATCACCGGTATGAAAAATGACTATATTTTGGAAATGGCAAAAACCATGGATGAAATGGGAAAAAAGATGTGGATACGCCATGTACTGGTACCTGAGAGAAGCGATTATGATGAGGATTTAATTAAGCTTAGAGAATTTATTTCCGGTTTAAAAAATGTGGAAAAGGTGGAGGTTTTACCATACCACACACTTGGAAGGCATAAATGGGATAATCTGGGTATTGAATATAAGCTTGATGGAATAGCACCACCTACAGCACAAAGAGTGGAGAATGCAAATAGAATATTGAACGGATGATATAGCAGTATTTTTTAATAATATCCGACTTATCACATTTGAAAAGTCCAAGCTTTATAAAAACATTGGTTTACCATTTATTAGATTTTATTCAAGCAAGATTAGTGGTAAAATATTTTTAAATTAAAGAGCGATGAATAACAGTAATTATATGGTATATGAATCAGATATTTTATGGAGGAGAGGACATCAAAGCAATATGAGAATATTAATATATGGGGCCGGTGTAATAGGTTCATTATATGCAGTACTTTTTGCCAATGCAGGTTATGATGTCAGCATCTATGCAAGAGGTTACAGATTGGAAAAGCTAAGAGAAAAGGGGCTGTTATATTTAGAAAATAAAAATATCAAAAAGGCGAAAGTTAAGCTATGTTCAAAACTTTCAGACACTGATATTTATGATTTTATTTTCCTGACAGTCAGAAACAATCAGCTAAAAAAAGCATTGACGGAACTAAGAACAAATAAAAGTAAATGCATAGTAACTATGGTGAACAACCTCTTTGAATATAGAGAACTTGAGAAAATAGCAGGAAAGGGCAGGATACTTCCGGCATTTCCGGGAGCAGGGGGCAGCATCACGGATGATATACTGGATGCTTCACTTATTCCAAGATTTATACAGCCGACAACATTTGGAGAAATCACAGGTGTAAAGACCAAAAGAAGCAAATATCTTGCTCAAATATTTAAAAAATCAAAAATTCCCTATCAGGAAATAAAAGATATGCATAAATGGCAACTTTGTCATCTGGCAATGGTAATACCTATTGCAGATGCATATTATGAAGCCGTTTGTCCTAAAGAGGTTGGACTTGAAAAAGATATAATGCAAAGAACAGCAAAAAGATTAAAAAGGAATTTTATCTTTTTGAAAAAAGATTTGGGAGAGATTTCACCTTGGAAACTTAATGTATTTATAATAGTACCTGTTAAGATATTGACTTTTGCGCTAAGTTTTTTATTTAAAAGCAGTTTCGGCGATAAATTTATGTACCGTCATTCAATGAAGGCAAGGAATGAGATGATAAGGCTGCATAGGGAGTTTTATGGGTATATGTTGAGATGATTTATCTTACAATAAAAAAACTAAAAAACGGAGGATTATCTAAATAAATTTACAAAAAATTCGATTATATTAAATCTATAAATTCTGTTGTTATTGGAGGTATTTTGGTGGATATTTGGGAAAAAATGTATGAAAGAGCAAAGGAGCAGTATCATCCGGAAGATACTTCTCCCTTTGTATATGCTCACCATGTGGTATGTGCTTTGGAAGCAGAGAATGGAGAAATCTTTGTTGGTTTTTGCATTGAGAGTTGTAGCGGAGTACTGAATCTATGTGCAGAAAGGGTGGCAGCTCTTAATATGTATGTAAATAGCTCTCAGACAAAGATTAAACGGCTGATAGCATTTCGTGATTCGGCTCCTAATGGAGGTGGAAGCGGAATGCCTTGTGGAGCATGCAGAGAATTTCTTTATCAGTTAAACGAAGAAAATGAAGATATGGAAATCATGATAGATTATGAAAAGAGAGAAACAATAACCTTGAAGGAATTAATGCCTAATTGGTGGGGAAAAGAACGCTACGCAAAAGCAAAGGAACTTTAATAGCTCCGGTTTTGCTTATCTGAACAAAACTAAATACTGAAGATATAAGGCGATAGAAATTAAAACATCTATCGTCTTTTATTAGAAAAAATTACATGAGAGGGCTTTGTGAGAATTGGAATTTGATTAATTTTATAAATATAAATAAGGGAGATAAGTAGTGCTGTCATAATTTAAAAAACATAATATGACAACTGAAGTCAAGTTATTGTGGTATAATAATTGTAGGAGATTGAGGCGATGAAAGATAATAGACTATTTAGGATACTGTATTATGTTTTAGAAAAAGGAAAAGTTACAGCAAGTGAGCTTGCAGATAAATTTGAAGTATCGATCAGAACAATTTATAGAGATATTGACTCCATCGGCAGTGCCGGTATTCCCATCTATGCGTTGCAGGGAAAGGGCGGTGGGATAGAAATTGACAAAGATTTTGTTCTTAGTAAATCACTTCTTTCTGAAAACGAAAAACAGCAAATTATGTCAGCTCTTCAGGGACTGGATAATACCGCAATACAACATGAGAATGAGCTTCTTACAAAACTTTCCGCACTTTTTAAGATGAAAAACACCAACTGGATAGAAGTTGATTTTAATAATTGGCAAAATAATAAGTTGCATGAAAAAACTTTTAACGGTATCAAATCTGCAATTTTAAGTAAAAACATGGTTTCATTCACATACTTTAGCAGCAATGAAAAAGAAACCAACAGAAGTGTTAAACCTGTGAGATTATTTTTTAAGAGTCAGGATTGGTATCTATATGCTTTCTGTTTGCTCAGAAATGATTTTAGATATTTTAAATTATCGAGGATAAAAAAATTGGAAATACATACCGAAAAGTTTGATGACAGCTTTGAAGATGTAATACTCAAAAAAGAAATGCAACATGAGAATACAGTGCATATAAAAGTTAAGTTTGACCGTAAGGTTGCTTTCAGGGTATATGATGAGTTAAACAGAGAAATTATAGAAGATAGTGACGGAAATTTATATACTGAAATAGAAATTCCAAATGATTATAGCCTATATAATTATATTTTTTCTTTTGGAGACGGGGCAGAAGTATTAGAGCCGAAAGAGATACGAATGAATATTAAAGAAATGATAGATAAAATGTCAAAAAAATATATAAATTGACAAATGGTGTCAAGTATTCTCCTGTATAATAGATTAAACAACCTGATTTTATTACACAAGAGATGTTCACAAAGGCACTTGAGAATATAAAAAAGAAAAAGCCTGACGCATTGTATGATGAGATAAGTTTTAGAAAAATAGAAGAGGGTAAATCTATTCAGATTTTACATGTTGGAAGTTATGATGATGAGCCGAAATCATTTGAACAGATGGATGAATTTGCAAGAAAACTTGATCTTACAAGAATAGGTGATTTTCATAAAGAAATATTTTTAAGTAATAAAAACATGACATCAGAAGAAAAACAAAAAACCATATTAAGATATTCATTGAAATAGGAGGAATTTGTTATGTCAAGACCAATGACAAAAAATGATTTAATGGCTGCAGCCAAAGAAAACTATGAAAAATCAGTACCACCGGCTAAGCCGGTGGTTTGTTGTTTCGCCCTATAAGGGCTCTTTGCCTGCGCTTGAGTCTAAAGACTCATCGAAAGTTCGCCAACCGCACATCATTTACTTGCTTAGCCCCTTGGGCTTATTTTTTCTTATTGCTTTTTATTACCGGCTCACCCGTAAACGGGTCTATGTATTCTTTCATACTCATTTGGTCATATACCATATCTTCATTTAGCTGGTTTCTTATGTATTCTTCTATCTTTTTTGCATTTTTTCCTACCGTATCTACATAATATCCCCTACACCAAAAATGTCTATTCCCATACTTGTATTTTAGATTTGCATGTCTTTCAAATATCATTAGTGTACTTTTTCCTTTTATATATCCTACAAAATCTGATACACTCATTTTTGGCGGAATCTCTACCAGCATATGTATGTGATCCGGACATACTTCTGCTTCCACTATATGTACTTCTTTTCTTTTACATAACATGCTCAATATATTTGCTATATCCTGCTTTAGCTCTCCATATATTATCTTTCTTCTATATTTTGGTGCAAATACTATATGATACTTACAATTCCATGATGTATGTGATAAACTATTACTATCCATTTGGATACCCCCTTTGATATATTTATTGGTTGGCGAACCTTTTATATTATATCAAATTTGGGGGTTTTTCACATAACGCTAAAGCTATTTCAACCACCCGCATAGCAGGTGGTTTATTTGTTCTCTTGCGAGAACAGGGCCTTGCCCTAACAATTAAATGAATTTATCTCAAAAATGACTGAGGAAGAGTTAAATACACCGTTTGACTTTTCAAAAGATGAAAAGAAAAAAGAAGCCCATTGGAAAAGAGATAAGAATCTAAGAGATGTTTTAATCCATCTCTATGAATGGCATCAGCTTGTTTTGAATTGGGTACATTCCAACCAAAAGGGCGAAGAGAAACCGTTTTTACCATATCCTTATAATTGGAAGACCTACGGGGATATGAATGTGGAATTTTGGAAAAAACATCAAAAGACTTCTCTTGAAGAAGCAACTAAAATGTTTCATAAATCCCATAGCGATGTTTTACAGTTGGCTGAAACCTTTACAAACGAAGAACTCTTTTCAAAATGTGTATATAAATGGGTTGGAGGAAGTACACTTGGTTCTTATTTTGTAAGTGCAACCGCAAGCCATTATGATTGGGCAATAAAAAAATTAAAAGCTCATCAAAAGAATTACAAGTAATAATTTACTTAATCAATCGTGCTCTTGGAATATCTGAAAATATTTCATAATAAAGTTAGATAAGTGAAATATTGTATATATAGAAGCAATACTCAATCTAACATGCAACTGTTAAGAAGGAAAGGCAAGATCCTATCCTTCTTTTTTTATGCCCAAAACTTTCTTGATTATTTTTTCGGATTAAGGGTTACCAAGGGGTGTCATTTTTAAGGTTTATAGATAGAGGGGGTAATAGCCTTCTCCGGTTCAAAAGAACAAAACAAAAATAAAACCTGATAAATTTATGGTCGGGATTGTACCTTGAAAATTTCATATACCAAGATGGTACTTTAAGTGTTAGTGAGCGAGAGAATACTACGCCCAGACCTTCTTGCTGAAGGAGTTTGCCCGTTTGTTTCAGGGCATAACGTGGATGAATATTCAACTTGATTTAATGACAGAATATGGAAAAAGTGATATAATCAAAATATAGCCTGAATTATTCACGGTACAATATTTTAGTTAATTACCGTGCTATAAATCTTTAAACTTGACCAATGACGCTATAACTGACTTAATACATCTAAAAATGGGCAGACTTCCCCTAGGTAGTGTTTTTGAGTAGTTATTAAGCTCTCAAGGTTCATTATTAGTTGTTATTCAAGCTGTATACATAGCTTGCTGATATTGGATATAGTCTCATAGAACTCATCCTTATATGGGCAACTGCTACACAGCTTGAATGTCATATATCTTGCTGAACGAATTACTTTTGCAGCAATCTTTAGCAGTTTTAGACGGACAGTATCAATGCGTTGTTTTCGCATATTTGCAGATAATGCCAATCGTCTAAACCAATTAAATATATTATAAGCAAGTGCATGTATTTGAAGCCTGTTGGCATTTACAATCCTTGTATGACTGCTGACAGAGGCAAAGTCAAAACCTGTTTTACTTTCCTTTATGAAGTTTTCCATCAAGCCTCTTTTGCAATAGAACTTGATAAGATATTCAGGGGATGACTCCATGTTTGTAACAATGAATGTATACATGTAAGTCATTTGGTTTTCAGGCTTTTCAACTTTACAGACAACACGTCTTTCATAAGGCCAAGGACCTGCCTGATACATGAAGTCACCATAAACCACAGCATAATCTACTTTGTTGTTTTTTGTGATTTCATCAAGTTCATCTACAAGATATGATGCCTTATCACGAAGTATAGCATTTTCTTTCAAACGAATTACATAGCCGGTACCGTTTTCTTCACACTGTTTATATAAACCGGGTGTTGCAAAGCCACTATCTCCACGAAGGAGAAGTTTAATTTCCGGAAAACCTTCAAGATATTCATCAAGTATAGGCTGCAGAAAGTCCACAACTCCTGTGCTTGAATACTGAGTCCCGTCACGAAGCTGAATTTTAATCAAATCTCCTGTGATTCCATCATAGCAAACAAGTGGATGGTAACCGTTATTTTGATAGTGGAAGTTAAATGCTCTGCCTTCCTGTTTGCCATAGGCATTAAGAAGTGTTGAGTCCAAATCCAAAATGATAGCTTCCGGCATCTGAATGCTATAAACTTTCTTTCGAAGAATTTGATTTATTGAAAGGAACCGTTTCAGCGAATCCTCATCCATTCGATTATGAAATCTTGAAATGGTTGGTTGTGATGCTAAAGTGTCTTTATTTAGCACTGCTTTAAACACAGGATCATTTGTAAGTTCATCTGAAGAATCATCTTCAAAATAGCCTGCAATGATCATATATATCATCTGAAGAAGGTTTTCTTTATCAGTGTGATAACGGAATAATGCAGAATCATTGGTCTTAAATGATTTACAGAAAAGTTTGTCAATGCCAAGTTTACTTACGAATTCTTTTATAAGAAGTAAGCCTGCATCGGAGGATAAATCGTTACTGTACACGGGTAAGCTTGTCTTCTACATCTTAATCTATTAAACTTATGGAGTCTAACACGCCGTTCAGGCTCCATATTATCTATTAAAGATTTCCTTGACAGCAGTGTAAAGGTTTGGATTATTTTTCCGTACTCCAAGCAGCACACCCTTGCTCTGACATAATTCTTCGATGCTTTCAAAGCTTCGAAATGTCATTGCAAAAGTCTGCTTCCTCTTATAATCTCTTAAACAGCGTTCTGCTGTATTGTTTGTAGTTGGCACCCTCATATCATGCAGGAAGAGTAGATGTTGCGCTTTATATTTCTGCATCCGGCGATACAGATTGTATCCATCACGATAATAAGGACTTGGCTCATGAAGTATGTACTCTTCCCCAGCTTTTTCAAGGATTTCTTGGTACTTTCCTTCAAAGTCAGATACGATCTTGGGATCTAAATGTGCATCATCTGCATGCTCATTTCTGTAATGTACCATTTCCCGGATTAGTTCTCTCATCTTGCGGTGCCAGGTCAAAGATGGCTCATTTTCCATGCTGTCTTTCAGATACCGTTGTACATGTGCGAGACATTCCTGATGGGCATTGCCATACTTATAAAAGGTGATTTCGTGGTCGTGTACCAAAATACCTTGGAAATCCTCTGTTACAGTTCCCTTTACACCTTCATGCCCCTTTTTCTCACGGGCGAAGTAAAGAACATTCTGTTCATCCGGTGTTGCACATACATATACATATGCACTTTCTCCGTTTACCCTAGCATTTGTACAGTCTGTATGCATAACCGCAGAAGACAGCAGGTCTGCAAAGATCTTTTTTTGCTCTATTTTTGTTTTTTTTGAGAACTCATGGCAGAGTTTATTTATCATGCCTCCTGATATTTTCAGTTTTCCACCGGTAAGATCTGACAGAAAACGACTGCTTTTGTCAATAGAAACAGCACAGTCTGTGTTTAACAAAAACAAAAGTGCCTTGATGCTGCCATCATAGTTCACATCGTCAACAACACCACTTGGAAAAGCCGCATGGATTCGCTCTCCGGTCGTGGAATTGTAGTATACATCCGCTTGATATTCTGTTACATTCATAATCAACTCAACAGAAACGAGCTGCTTGATAATAGTCTTATTTGTCTTCTTAAAACCCGGATCTTTTGCCACCTCTTTTGGTGCCGGAAGGCAAATGACCTGAGTTGGTATCTGTTTCTTTCTTCCATGGTGGGCATGGCCCGGCTGTGCCCCGGGTTTTCTTCCGGTACACTCACGATTATTTGGAATTTTACTGCGGTTTCTTGATTGTGATGACGGAATGGAGGAATTCTCATAGTCACGGTTTAGCTGTGCTAAAAGTTTTTTATTTCGTCCTTTCTCATCATCAAGCTGAGTTTTTAATTCGCTGTTTTCACGGCAAAGGTCAGTAATCTTAGACAACGCCTGTTCCCTGTCACGTTCTGATAACAACCACTTCTTTTCTTTCTCTTTTAACCCACGTTTCAACTCTTTCATTGATGCATGTAGTTCTTTAAGTGCGTCCTCGTATGCTTCTTCACACCATTTCCATGCATTTTTTACATCCCTATGAAGACCTTCAATAACAAGGTTTAGTTGCTTTATCTGCCTACGATACTCATCGATCAACTTTTGATGTTCCCTTTGAATCTGCTTAAAGCGCTCACCTGATTTAAAATCGGCAACTTCCTTTTTTAGTATTTTGTTTTCCTGTTGTAAAGCACCAATATATTCAAAGGGAATTCTCATTATGATTTCTCCAGTTCCTTGATTATTTTATTCTGATTATTAACAATTCGCTCCAAAAGATATATTTGCTCTTTCTGAGCTTCGATTGTTTCCAAAAGTACCTTGTTTTCCTTTTCGTATTCCTTACATAATGTTTTTTGTAAGGCTAAAAGCTGTTCTATCTTACCGGAAATATGATTCATATACTCACCTCATTTCATGGTAAGATTATATCAGAAATGTTGTATTTATGCGAATTTGACGACAAAGTCCCTTCGTTATTTTGCCATGTTCATAACTCTTAAAAAAAACCATGTTCAAACACAGATTGTGTAGAACTATCCACAAATGATAGTGAAATCATTCTGTATAGGATAGATATAGATAAAATCTGTTGATAACTTAAATACAAAAAATTCGGTTGGCAGAGTTACCAACAAAAACTCTACTAACCGAATCACTCATAATAAAATAAGAAAATAATTTTCGGCATTTTTCACAATGGGAATATACTACCCGTGTACAGTAACGATAAATCTCCTCCATCGAAATTAATTTTAATTTTTCTATTGCTTTCAAGTGATAAGGTGTTTACAATACTCATAAAGGGCTCCTTTGTGTGATTATATTGAGTTTTAGCACCTTAATTTTACCACAAATGGACGCTCTTTTTTTATTCACTTACTAGGTGAAAGCAATATTTTGTTAAAATATAGTAATTATATGGCTTTCAGCCACGTTCATGATGTTGCCATGAATAATCTAGTATATCATTAATTAAATAACCGACACAAATAATTATTCTATGGTATAATAGGATTATTCTAAAAAGAGAGGTGCCTATTATGCCGAGAAAACCAACTTCCTTAACTCTTAATGAAGGCGATTATGAATACCTACGAACATTGATCAAGCAAAGAACCATACAGGCTCAAGTAGTTATCAGAGCTCATATATTGTTGGACAGATGTAACGGAACTCCAATTCGTACTATTGCACAAATATACGATATAAGTCCTTCTACCGTGCAACTATGCATCAAAAAATATATGGACGGCGGAACCAAAAGTGCATTATTTGATACTCAGCGTCAAGGTCGCCCTGTTGAGATCACGGATGACGCTGTTGCCTGGATTATAGATATTGCTTGTCAGCGTCCTGCTAATCTTGGTTATGCACAGGAGCTATGGACACTTAAAAATCTACATCAGCATATTCAGACTCATGCAGTCGAGGCAGGTTACCCACGTTTGGAAACAATAACAAAACCCATGGTTCAAAAAATACTAAAAAACTCTGATATAAAGCCTCACAAAATAAAGTATTACTGCGAAAAACGTGATCCTGAGTTTGAGTCCAAGATGCATGATGTACTGTTGGTGTATAAACAGGTGAGCATGCAGTTCGATGAAAACGGTCAGCTTATTATCCCGGTAGATGAACCGATGGTACATACAGTATCCTGTGACGAAAAGCCGGGAATACAGGCTATTGCCACTACAGGAGATGATCTTCGCCCTACGGTCGGAAACGGTTGTGTGATGCGAGATGCTGAATATAAGCGTCTCGGAACCTTATCACTCCTCGCCGGAATAGATCTGCTAACAGGTGAAGCAATCCCTTATGTTAGCACAACACATAAAAGTTCTGATTTTATAGAACTACTTAAAAAGCTCGATGATCGTTATTCTGAAGGAGATATCATCCGCATAGTATGTGATAACCATTCAGCGCATAAATCAAAGGAGACAAGGAACTACCTTGCTACTCGCCCCGAAGGAAGATTTGTATTTGTGTTTACGCCTAAGCATGGGTCTTGGCTTAACATGATAGAAAGCTTCTTTAGCAAAATGACGAAACAGATGCTCAAAGGTATCAGGGTAGAATCAAAGGAAGAGTTGGAGCGTCGTATCTACCTTTACTTCGATGAAGTCAATCGAGAACCGGTCGTTTATCGTTGGTCATATAAAATGGATGAAATTAGCGTTGTCGAAGCGATTGAAGCAGGAGTTAAAACCAATGAAGTTTGTAACAGTTAATAATTATTCGATACACTAGGTATAGTATGTTAAATATCTTGATAATGGAAGGTGATATTCATGTCAAATGAAATGTTAAAGAAAAGAAGAGAAGAAGTTTTGGGAAGATGTATTGAAATTTCTTCCATCAATGAAGAGATTCAATCTGTTGATAATCATCCTTTAATCAAAAAAATGTCTCAACATATAAACGATAGATCTTTAAAAATTCGAGATTTTTGTAGTGTAGAGAAATATAATGTTTTCTTTAATGGAAAAGTTGGAATTGGAAAGTCTAGTGCAATTTGTGCAATGTTTGGTCTTTTAGACTTTTCTGAACGAAATAGCAAGAAAAAAATTGATGATGTTTTTTTGCTAAAAACTGGAACAGGAAGGACTACTATTTGTGAAACAGAAATTATTCCAAATCGAGAAAAAACGGAGTTAATTATCGAACCTGTCCAAGAAGATTTTTTCAACAATTTAGTCTTGGAATTTGTTCGAAGTTTAAAAACAATTGATAATAATGATGGAAATATTCTTGCAGAAGAAGAAAAACAACTGATAAAGAATATGGCTTCAATACCACTAAACTTGTCTGCTATTGAGATTCTAAAAGAGTTTGAAGACAAAGACATTGAGAAAGAAATTTTGGAAATTATTAATTACAATAGAAGAAATAAACTCTCATACGAGAAAGGTGATAATCCTTTTAATTCTTGGTTAAAAAAGCTGTTCTCAGATGTTAATTGTGGTAAAGTTAAAGAAGCTCCAATGCCGAAAAAAATTACTATTCATATCAGCACGAGCGATACTCCTCAATCTATTCCTGACTTCGTGGGTTCGATTTTTGATACGAGGGGAATTGATGGAGGAGAAAGACCAGACATTCAAAACTATATAAAACAAAAGGACTCAATTTCTATAATGTGTGATGAAATTAACGCTATAGCAGGTTATGAAGTTTTGGATTCGATATTAAAGCAAACACTTATTGAGGAAGATAAAGATAATCGGTATAGAGTTATTCTTATGGGGATTGACAAAGCTGGAGATTTAGATGAAATTACAGGGTTTGAGGGTGATAGATGTAATGGTATTAAATTCAAGAAAAATCAGGCATTAGAGATAATGAAACGAAAGGGTATAAATTTTTGTGATGATAATGTTTATTTAATTGACACAATAGCTGGTTTTTCACTAGACAAAAAAGTTATCAGAGATATGGATGAGAATGTACTAATAGAAAATCGAAAAAATTTTCAGACATACATTGAGGATGTTTTGATGAGAATGTACTCAGATTATAATTCTGAATTACTATCTTCTTTATCATCTTTGGAAATATTAAGGCGTAGTAAAGTAGATGATAAAACCTTTGAGAAAATCAGAGAAATTAGAATGTTAGCAATAGAATATATAAAAAAATTAGAGATGAAAAGTTCTAGCATCCAGAATAAGTTTGAAGATGAAATTATGTGTATATATCATTCTTCTTTAAGAGGAGCAGTTAACCATTATGGAATTGGAAAAACTGCTGATGTTTATGGAACTTTCCAAAAAAGTGGTGGTGAGGAATTTATTAAAGAATTTAGTGAGTGTAAAACTAGTCTAATTGCTAAAACCGAACAGATTTTTAGCAAAGACAGTGACCTTACACAAGTATGTGCTCAACATATTATAGATACAATCAATGGATTATATAAGGAAGGATTTGAGCAGTATAGGCAAGTTTCCTATGATGAAACTTACGATAAATTGTATAATTATGATTCTTGGAAGAAACCATATCAATATTGGGGGGACGGAAAAGGGGATTATAAACAAAGAGTTTGGAAAGATATAGATTTAGAAATAGTAGGTAATTGCGAAACTCGCTGAGCTCGTTCGCAATCCTTATTGCATACAAGGATAAATTTGTGCAAAGCACAAATTTTAAGCTAAAAAGTTGATAACTACAAGATTTAGGCGCACTTTAATAAGCATAGTGCTTATATAAAGTTGATAAGTCCTAAGCAATTAAAGATTTTAAACTTCTGATATGTTGTCGTTGGTTGATTTTATCGGCAACAACTACAGTTAATAACTGTGATATACCGGCTAGCAGTAAATCGGAATGCAGTGTTTTTTCATTTGTTGTTTTCCGTTTAGCAATGCAGAAACTATCCTTAAAGTGATTGATTGATTTTTCAACATTTACCCTGATCTTATATGTTTCATCCCACTCTTTAGAACCTCGTTCTACTCCGGGATAAGCTCTGAGATTCTTTTCAGGATAAACATAAATCATTCTACCGCAGGAAGAAGTTGTACAGGGATTGTCACAGTGACAGACACGTCTTTTGGACTTGTCTTGTCGGTTGTATTCCCATTTCATTTTTGGACAAACGAACTTTATTGTAGACAGCTTGCTCCTTAAATGGGATTTACTTCCTTCACGTTTCATCGGAAGTGAAGAATCATGAGGGCAACAAGGAATACCATTTTCATTGAAGGTATATTTAATATTATCCATTGAGAGATTAACTTTTAAAGGAATAAATGCTTTTTGGAAATTGAAATCTTCAAAAAGTGATTTGTAAATCTCAATGGTATCAAAGGCTGCATCACCAAGGAATATAGATGGTTTAATACCCGGATGCCTTGTTTTAAAGTCCTTTAAGGTAGGAAGTAAAGCTTTGGAATCAGCAAGCGATTTGTCTTCATCCGGTGACTTTGCTTTCTTTTCAACTACAATGTCAGGATGGGAAGCAAGATAATCCTTATTGTAGAAATCAATGGAACGAACAATTCCAAGCCCATTGGTAATAATACCGAACTTGTAAGCGTAGCAGAAATGCCCGTTAATGTACTGCTGTTTAACCTCATGGTTTGATGAAGCTGATGTTGGCATAGAAGCATATGCTACCTTATAAGGGTCATAAGAACTATCAAAATTCATAGATTTTGCATAGGATTTGAGCTGCCTGATAATGCGGTTGGCGTATTTAGGATTATTTTCGGTTACATAAGCTTCAATACCTGAAGTGTCAAACAAGAGCATAGAAGCAAGGTTGTTATCAATATCCCTACATATCGGTTCAGTTAAATCAACAAGCTTATCAAAAACAGCTTGTAAGTCCGATAAAAAATCCTGTTTAAAACGAGTGATTTTAGAAGCATCAGGAACTTTGGTGAAGCCACAGAATTCTCTCAGATGTCTGGAATAATGAAGAAAGACAAGCAAAAGAGAATCTGTCGGAATAGAAAACAGACGTTGAATAATCAAAGCCCAAAGCATAGCAGTCAAAGGATATTTGCGATTTCTGCCTGTGGCTGCATAGTAATGATTGTAAAAAGAAAACGGAATAATTTCATCAAGGTCAATATGATTTTCCAGCAGAGTAAGAAACTGAGGTTTGTCAGATTCAAAAATATCTTTACAATCTTCAAAAATATCTGCCAAAGAGAGTTGTTTTTGTGATATCATAGTAATGTCTCCTTTCGGGATGTGGTTTATGGTTTTGTGCAACTCCATTATATCACAGACCTAGAGGAGATTTTTATATTTAGTAACAAAAAAGTGTCGTATTTATATGGCTTTTGGCGTTTCGCAAACGCCTATTAGAAATAGAAGCGAAAGGAATTTATAGGAAACTGGATAACCAAACCTTGAGAATACAGTTTCTTGAAGAGTTAGTCAGTTTTTTAGATGTATAGAATCTTAGAGGAAGTAAAAGCAAATTGTGATATGTTTGAAAAGATGGCGAAGAAGTAAAAGTGGAAAACTTCGCTTTAGTGAAGAAGTACCGAAGTGGTAGGGAATACACCAAATGCTTGGTATATGGCGAAAAAAGAGAGATGGTAATGGACTTTAAGAAAGGTGATCTTAAATACGATACTATATTTTTGTTGGATTAGAGGATTCAGCATTTTAGAATTTTAAAAATCAACCTTATGAGGATAGATGTGCATTTTTTGTTGCATTATCAAGAGCAAAAGTAAGAATTGATTTTATATTTAGCTCAAATAGACCAATACAATTTTCAAATATACAGAAGATGGATATCAATATACAAAGAAGGTGCCATCAGAGATGTGACATTGTCAAAATATAGGATGAGTCTTATTTGGGTGGAAAAGCTTGTTCCAAACCTTCGGCTATGTGATATAACAAGGGTTGAATATCAACAGATTATTAATGATTATGCAAAAGAGCATGAGCGTCAGACTACCATGGATTTTCATCATCAGCTAAAAGGTGCCATTTTGGATGCGGTAGATGAGGGACTTGTACCAAAAGATCCGACAAGAAAAGTTATTATAAAGGGCAGGATTCCGTCAAAAAAGAAAATTAAGTATTTAAACCAGTTTGAACTGCACAGCCTTTTAAAGAGCCTGACTCTGGGGGATGAAGTGAGTTGGGACTGGTTTATTTTACTTTTGGCTAAGACAGGAATGAGATTTTCAGAAGGACTTGCAATAACACCTAATGACTTTGATTTTGCACATCAGACGGTATCTGTTAATAAGACGTGGAATTATAAGGAAGGTGGAGGTTTTTCACCCACAAAAAACAAGTCATCAGTACGAAAGGTGCAGATTGACTGGCAGGTAGTTATGCAATTTGCAACCTTGGTAAAAGATCTTCCGTCAGATAAGCCTATTTTTGTAAAGGATGGCAAGGTCTATAATTCTACAGTCAATGATATTTTGGTAAGATATTGCAAAAAATTAAATATACCTATTATTTCAGTACATGGTCTTCGCCATACACATGCCTCCATTTTACTATATGCCGGAGTTTCTATTGCCAGTGTAGCAAGAAGGCTTGGGCATGCCAGTATGACCACTACACAGAAAACATATCTTCATGTGATACAGGAACTGGAGAATCAGGATATAGACCTTGTGATGAGATCGCTTTCAAATCTTTTATAAAGAAAGCATTGTATATAGGAGTGCCTGTAATATAGTTTTATAACCGATGAAGGACTGTTGTGGTATATTTAAAATCCAATACACAATATATAATATAATACAATGTAGATTCAAGATAAGTAGACAGTAGAATTAAAAAGTTCTACTGTGTTAGGTTCATTTAGGAGTAAATCATGGACAAAAATTTAAACAAATTTATATATGACAGACACAGCAATATTATTTTTAGCCTTCAAAACAGCAGAATAAGGGGAATTAAATTCCATAATAAAATACTTACTCTAAAGCCGGATACATTATTTAGATATATCGACAATGAAGAAAAAGAATATACAGGTGAAATCTGTTTTAAAAATTGTGATTTAGACCTATGCAGTGTATTGATTTTTAATAAAACATTAGGTAAAGGTCGCTTCATGGGGAATGCTGTATCTTTAGAGGAATTTATGGGAAGTCATAAAGATTCAGAGTTTGAAATTATTACAGAAGGGTACTTTGGAAATACAACTACTTACTCAGGATGGCTTTGGGATGAAGGGAAAAATCCTGTATCAGCTATTATGTATATATGGAATAGCGGGAATATGGAGTATTGTATTGATGGAGAAATATAGTTTTTTATTTAAGTATTTCAATTGTATAAAATTAGGTGTATAATACCTCCAAAATATAAGTAAAGGAGAAAAGCTTATGAAAGCTAATTATGATATAGTTGTTATCGGTTTCGGTAAAGCGGGAAAGACACTTGCTGCAAAGTTTAGTAAGGCAGGCAAGAGTGTTGCTTTGGTTGAGAAAGATGAGAATATGTATGGAGGTACCTGTATAAATGTGGGTTGTATTCCTTCAAAGCGTCTTATAACAGATGCATCCAAATCTCCAACCGGGGAGTTTGAGAAAAGAGCACAGCATTACAAGGAGGCGGTTGCAGAAAAGAAAAAACTGACAGCTGCTCTTAATAAGGCAAATTATGATAAGATAGCAAGTACAGGTGTGGATATCATTGACGGAATGGCATCTTTTAAAGATGATCATCATATCATTGTTTCAACTAAAGACGGAAATATTGAAATTGAAGCCGAGAAGTTTATTATAAATACAGGTTCTGTTACTGTAATACCAAAGATTGAAGGTGTGAGCAGTAAAGGTGTATATACATCAGAGTCTATTATGAATCTTGAGAAATTACCGAAAAAACTTACTATCGTAGGTGGTGGTTATATTGGACTTGAATTTGCTTCTATGTATGCTGATTTTGGCAGTAAGGTAACCATAGTTCAGGATGGTGAAGTATTCTTACAAAGAGAAGATGAGGATATTGCAAAGGCTATTCGTGAAGTATTGGAAGCTAAGGGTGTAGAGATTGTTACAGGTGCAAAGGTAACTAAGGCAAAAGAAGGTGAATTATATTATGAGGTTGCAGGAGAGTCAAAGACTTTGGACTCTGATGCCATATTACTTGCTGTAGGTCGTAGACCGAATACTGACGGTCTTGGATGCGAAAATGCAGGGGTTAAGCTGAATGATAGGGGTGCCGTAGAGACTGATGAGCATCTTAAGACAAGTGCAAATAATATCTGGGCTGCAGGTGATGTATGCGGTAAGCTTCAATTCACATATATTTCTTTGGATGACAGTAGAATTATATGGGATGAGATAATGGGAGAGGATAAGAGAACTACTGAGAACAGAGGAGCTTTCTCTTATTCAGTATTTATCAATCCGCCGTTTTCAAGAGTTGGAATGAGCGAAAAGGATGCAAAGGCTGCAGGAGTGGAATATAGAGTTTTAAGCCTTAGTGCAAATGCCATTCCAAAGGCAAAGGTTTTAAGAAAAACAGATGGAATACTAAAGGCATTGGTTGCAGCGGATGGAACTGTTCTGGGTGCGGAACTTTTCTGTGAAGAGTCCTATGAAATGATTAATTTTATAAAGCTTGCAATGGATTATGGAATAAAGGCAAAGGATATAGCAAACTTTATATTTACACATCCTACAATGTCTGAGAGTTTAAATGATTTATTTGCAATGTAAATTTGCAATACAAAAATAGATAAATAATAAACGGGCTGTCGTTTTAAAGAGTATAATGCAAAATATCAGTTAAATTTATTTTAGTTTACCGTATTTTGTGTATTCTTAAACGGCAGCTCATTTTTATTCTTTGTTGATTTTAATATAGTATTATGATAAGATTTTCTTAATAAACATAGATTTTATGCTTTGCATAGGAAGTCGGGTGAGAATCCCGCACAGGGACGCTACTGTGATAATTAACAGATTCTTATTTACCACTGATTTTATTTATAAAATTGGGAAGGGAGAATCTTCCGATAAAATAAATTTTACCGGAATTTAAGTCAGGATACATCTATGTGATATGTGGTTGAGATGTGAGAAATTTATATTTTAAATGATGAGTTTTAATTATAGAATTTTAGGACATCTTATTTACGCATATATCAGAAACTGAGTTTTACGATCCCGGAAACTTTCAGTAATAAAGTTTTATAATTTTTAGTTAATCATTTTATAATGTATTTTTATGCTTATAATTTGGTTTACTGATTGTGTTTATAATCTATTAACTGTTTTACAAAGGGATCATCGGGTTTGACAATCTTTACACCTTTGTTAGGCAGTTATTTTTTTGAGGAAATTTATATGGCTCATCAACATGGAGGTTATTTCAGCATAGATTTATATGCTTTTAATTCAAAGCTAAAAAAAATAAATCCCGAGTACAAGCTTATATCTGCTTTAATAACACTTATTTTAACAATAGTATTTAACAATATTTTTGTATCCACATATATACTTTTTTTAATGTTTTTTATAACTGTAAATCTGGGTGGTATGGATATTTTTGAATATATTTCAATGCTTCTTGCACCTCTTGGTTTTATAGTTCTTGCAAGTATAAGTATTGCCTTTGGCTTATCATTTGGGCAAGCCGGAGAGTTTTATATTAAAATTTTTAATATCTATATCCATACTTCAAGAATACAGCTTATAGAAGCTTTTGAACTTATGATAAAGGTACTTGCCTGTGTAAGCATTATGCAAAGCCTTATATTATCAACCATGCCCTATGAAATAATAAATGCTTTAAGAAGTATGCATGTACCTAAACTCATAATAGAACTTATGAATCTTATTTACAGATTTATATTTATTCTTATAGAAAGTTATATAAATATGCGTAATTCCGCAATTTCAAGACTTGGATATCATAATTTTAAGTCATCAATTTTCACTTTCGGAAATATGGCGGGAAATATACTTGTAGTCTCTTTAAAAAAAGCTAATGCATACTATACCGCAATGGAGGCCAGATGCTTTGACGGTGATTTAAATTTTCTACAGGAAGAAAAAAAGCTTAAAAAAAGGAACCTGGTAATAACAGTATTGAATATTTTAATTATGTTTGCTATATGGATTATTACATTAAATTACGGCTTTTAATATATATAATTAAAAGTTGAAAGAAATTTTTTAAAACTCCATAAAATACGGTACAGTCGGGAATTTATAGATTCAGGATGGTTTTATTATCAGCTTAATTATATCTGATGAAATTTATATTTACTTGTACTGATATCAGAACAATAAAGGTTAATTTATATGAATAATATTATATTAAAAGCGGAAAATCTTCATTACTCCTATACTAAAGAGCATGAAGTATTAAAGGGTGTATCTCTTGATATATATGAGGGTGAAAGGCTTGCCATACTTGGAGCCAACGGTTCAGGAAAGTCAACTTTCTTTTTAAATATAAACGGAGTGTTAAAGCCTGAAAGCGGGGCTGTATATTACAGGGATAAGCTTATAAATAAGAGTTCTATAAAGGAACTCAGAAAAAATGTAGGCATTGTATTTCAGGATGCGGACAATCAGATAATAGCTTCCACAGTAAGAGCCGAGGTCAGCTTCGGACCTATGAATCTTGGCTTAAGCAAGGATGAGGTTACAAAAAGAGTACAGGATTCCTTAAATTATATGGGGATATCACATCTTATAGACAGACCGCCACATTATCTGAGCGGTGGAGAGAAAAAAAGAGTAAGTATAGCAGATATTATAGCAATGGATTCTGAAATTATTATATTTGATGAACCGACAGCATCACTGGATCCGCAAAATATTTCCATATTTGAAGAAGTTCTTGGTAAGATGAGTCTGGATAACAGAACTCTTATTATTTCTACACATGATTTAGAATTTGCATTTCGCTGGGCAGACAGGATAGTGGTATTTTGTGCCGGAAATATAATAGCGGACTCGGATCCCATTACCGTATTGGCGAATCAAGAAGTTTTAAAAAAGGCAAATCTGAAAAAGCCCATACTTCTTGAAGTTTTTGAAACACTTGTGGAAAATTCCGTATTTAAAGCGGATGCTAAACCGGCAAGAAATATTGAAGATTTTAGAAAAATGTTTATTTCTCAAATCTCTTGATTTGAGTTTATAAAATATATTTTTTCAAAGGAGGATTACATGAAAAAACAGGAGAAACTAATTATTGCTCCGGCAATTATACTTGCTTTTAGCTTTGCGTTACCATTCAGTGCCAATGCTATGCACATTATGGAGGGCTTTTTGCCTGTAGGGCATGTTATAGCATGGAGCCTTATTGCATTGCCTTTTTTAATAGCGGGGTATATGTCAATTAAAAAGACAATAGCAAAGGACAGGAAGTCAATTACACTTTTAGCTATGTCGGGAGCATTCGTATTTGTACTGTCTTCACTTAAGATTCCTTCAGTTTCAGGTTCCTGCTCACATATGACAGGTACGGGACTTGCAGCTATTCTTTTCGGTCCCAGTGCGGTAAGTATACTTGGTATTATAGTTCTTATATTCCAGGCACTTCTTTTGGCACATGGAGGATTTACCACACTTGGTGCCAACACATTTTCAATGGCTATAGCAGGACCTTTTGTATCATTTATAGTATATAAGATTTGTAAAAAGTCAAAGGTAAATGATAATGTTTCTATTTTCTTAGCGGCTTTTTTAGGTGATTTACTGACATATGTTGTAACAGCATTCCAGCTTGCCATTGCATATCCTATGAAGGAAGGCGGAGTAATGGCTTCTGCAGGTGAGTTTTTACTTGTATTTGCCCCTACACAGCTTCCGCTTGCTATAATAGAGGGATTACTTACCGTGGTTATAGTGATAGGACTTAAGACTTATGCTGAGTCTGAGCTTAAGGAGATAGGATTTTTAGCAGGAGGTGTTAAATAATGTCAAAGAATAAAAAACTTGTTATAAGCTTACTTGTAATAGCAGTATTGATAGCTATAGTACCCTTATTTATGCTAAAGAATGCCGAATTTGGCGGCTCTGATGATGCCGGAAGCGAAGTGGTTGCACAGATACAGGGCGGAGAATATGAGCCGTGGTTTGAGCCGATTATAGAAACAGCTCTTGGAAAGGAATTGCCGGGAGAGGTTGAAAGTCTTCTTTTTTGTGTACAAACAGGTATAGGAGTTGGAATAATCGCCTATTATATGGGAAGATTTGTTGAGAGAAAAAAACACGAAGATAATAAAAAATAAAAATTGACTGTTGCTTTGCAAGATGGAATGTAAAGCAACAGTTTTTATATTTTATTATTAGATTAATTATAGGTAAAAAATAAAATAGTAATGAACTGCAATATATAATTTGATAAAATATAAGTATAAATATTGTTTTATTATATAAAAATGGTACTTATATTATTTGGTATATTTTATAAATAAAGTGAGGATGTTAATTATACATAAGGAGTGCAATATGGTTGAAAGTCAAAATATAGAATGGAAAGAATCTTGGCGTGATGAATATTTGAAGTGGATATGTGGTTTTGCAAACGCTAAAGGTGGGAAGCTATACATAGGAAAGAATGATCATGGTGATATAGTAGGTATAACTGAATCAAAAAAGTTATTGGAGGATATACCTAATAAAATCACACAGTCTCTGGGAATTGTAGTTGATGTAAACTTATTAACAGAAGGTGGGAAAGATTATATTGAAATAGTTGTTCTGGAATATTCTACAAGCATTTCATATAAAGGAGTTTACCATTATCGTAGTGGCAGTACGAAGCAGATACTGACCGGTCCGGCATTAGAAAGCTTTCTAAATGGGAAACATGGTGTAACATGGGATAGTATGCCTATACCTGCATTTACTATTAGAAATGTAGACGATTCTGTTATTACAAAATTTAAAGAATTGGCTGCTAAGAAAGGAAGAATTGATTCAAAGCTGTTAGAGGAGCCAAAAGAAATATTGTTGGAAAAGTTACATTTAACTTCAGGTGAATATCTTACAAATGCAGCCATGATGTTGTTTGCAAAAGATCCTGAACAATGGCAACTTGGTGCATATGTTAAGATTGGCTATTTTGAGTCTGATGCAGAACTAATATATCAAGATGAAGTTAGAGGCTCTTTGATTGAACTTGTTGATAAAATAATTGAAATTATATATTTAAAATATATGCGTGCCAAAATATCATATATTGGTATGCAGAGACAAGAAAGGTATTTTGTACCGGAGGCAGCCTTAAGAGAAACAATACTTAATGCATTATGCCATTCTCAATATAACTATGGTGTGCCAATACAGATAAGCATTTATGAAGATAAAATGTATATTGCTAACTGTGGTAGACTACCGGATAATTGGACAGTTGAAAATTTACTTGTAAAACATGCATCAAAGCCATTTAATCCTAATATTGCAAATGTATTTTATTTAGCCGGATTTATTGAGAGCTGGGGTAGGGGTATAGAAAAAATATGCGAGGTATGCAAAGATGAAGACCTGCCAATGCCGGAGTTTATTGTAAATCCGGGAGATATTATGGTTAAGTTCACATCAATGGAAGATAGAATTGTTCGAGTACAGGGAAAGGTGACTGAGAGGGTGACTGAGAGGGTGACTGATGGAGAGAAAGCAGTTCTTGATCTACTGGCGGTTGATCCCGGTTATACTTATGAAACAATGGCAAATATATTAAGTGTAAGTCGTAAAACAATATCTGAAAGAATAAAAAAATTAAAATTCAAAGGCATTTTGGTACGAATAGGCTCAGATACACAAGGCTATTGGAAAATATTATAATTAAATACAATATAAAAATGTAAATATTATCTGCAAGTAAGTTTGTATGGTCAACAAAAATGAAGATTAGATTGTATACTTTTAAAGTATAACATTATAAATTCTTCTTGCAATTTTTCAAAAAAGTATTATCATATATACAGCTAAACACATAGTTTATTGTGAATGATACACATTTTTAGGATAGGATGCTCAAAGACGAGTCTTGGGGTAATTCTATCCTTTTTCGTATCAAAGCTTGGTATAGTATAATAGAAAGGATTTGCCAGATTATTTAGCTGAAGGCCGGTGAGAAAATGATAAGAATAGGTATTTTAGGATATGGAAACCTTGGAAGAGGAATTGAAAGTGCTATAAAGCATACAAAAGATATGAAGCTTGTGGCGGTATTTACCAGGAGAGATCCTGCAAGTGTAGACATTCTTACAGATAATGCAAAAGTGGAAAGCATTGATAATATACTTGAATATCAAAACGAGATAGATGTTTTGATACTTTGTGGAGGAAGCGCCACTGATTTGCCAAAGCAGACACCTGAGTATGTAAAATATTTTAATGTGGTAGACAGCTTTGATACTCATGCAAATATACCCGAGCATTTTGCAAATGTAGACAATGCTGCAAAGGCAAGCAGTCATTTCGGGCTTATTTCTGTAGGTTGGGATCCGGGTATGTTTTCTCTTAACAGATTATATGCAAATGCAATACTTCCTACAGGAGGTGATTATACATTCTGGGGCAAAGGAGTAAGTCAGGGACATTCCGATGCAATCAGAAGAATAGACGGAGTAATTGATGCAAGACAGTATACAGTTCCTGTAGAGTCGGCGCTTGATGCGGCAAGAAGCGGTAAGAATCCGGAACTTACTACAAGACAAAAGCATACAAGAGAGTGTTATGTGGCTGTAAAAGAAGATGCAGATAAGGCAAAAATAGAAAATGAGATAAAGACAATGCCGAATTACTTTGCAGACTATGATACAACAGTACATTTTGTATCATTGGAAGAATTAAAGAAGAATCACTCAAAACTTCCACATGGAGGATTTGTAATCAGAACAGGTAAGACAGGTTGGGAAAATGAGCATAATCATGTGATTGAGTACAGCTTAAAGCTTGATTCAAATCCTGAGTTTACAGCTTCCGTAATAGTTGCATATTCAAGAGCTGCATATAGAATGCATAAGGAAGGTAAGATAGGAGCACATACTGTATTTGATATTGCACCGGCATATCTTCTTGATATGTCAGCTGATGAAATGCGTGCACATTTATTATAAAAATATAGATACAAAAGGGCTGTTTTTCAGCTCTTTTTTATTGTGAAAAACAATGTTAAAAGATATTTACTGTAATGTGGCTAATTTTAAATAATTGTATGGTATGTGGTATAATCATATTAATATAAAAATAATAGTGAACTTATATTTTTATAATAGCTGTATAATTATTTACAGGAGGGCTGTATGGAGGAATTATTGAGAAAATATATAATAAAAAATTACAGATATTTTATTGCTATATGTGTTGTCTATTACTTATGTCCAATACTTATGCTATTAGGGAATGATGTTATAGTACTAATGAGTTTATCAATAAAATATATACCTGTTGTGGTCTTAATAACATCCATTATATTTGCGTCTAAGAATAATTTTCACCTGTACTTTTCTTGTATAACGGCAATATTATGGATTCCGGTTTTAATTATAAAATTTGACTTTATAATTATCATGATAATACTTTTTATTATAAGTCTGACAGGTCAGCTTTTGGGTATGATAATACATAAATTTTTAAACAGATAAAATGATTGGTTAAACATTGGCTAAAAATATAAATTAAATAATTATTATATAAAAATACATAGTATTATAGTATTTATTTGATACAATGAGAGCAATAACAATAATGTATTCGAGGAGGTACTGTGATGGATTATTTAAGAAAATATTTTTGCTTTATTATTATCGCCATTGTATATTATTTATTGCCGGCTTTTTGTATAGTTGATACCGGAAGCGGTATGTTTGTTTTATTTTTGATACTTCCTGTTTTTACATTTTTTACAGCAGTATTTTTCACATTAATTAATGGATTTAAATGGTATTATTCTTTTATTGTAGCGGCATTATGGCTCCCAAATATTATTATTCTGAACGGATCTGCAGCAATTTATGCTGTTATCTTCTTTGTACTAAGTCTTGTCGGTCAGCTGACAGCATTTGCTATGTCCAAAATTTTGCTTAGACGATAGTTGTTTTATTTTGAAAACTTAAAGATTGTATAAAGCATAGAGTTACCGTTTTAAATGATGGTATAATTTTTTGATAATATATAAACCGCTATGGAGAGAGTATGGAAGAATTTTTGAAAAAAAGTCTGGTACAAAAGTATAAGTATACTATTGTAATAGTTGTAGTATATTATATATTGCCTATTTTTGTTTATTTATTGCCTGTAAGACATCCGTCAGATAGTATGATATATGCATTGTATTTGTGGTGTATTATTATACCATTGGTTATATTTATTTCTTCAATAATATTTGCAATATATAATGGTCTGCAATGGTATTTTTCATTGCGAGTAGCTGTTTTATGGCTGCTGTATATGGTCGTTTTCGGGGCTCAATCACTTGCATTTGGCGGTGTATATTTTGTGATAAGCTTAGTCGGGCAGTGCATAGGAGCATGGTTTAAAGATAAAAAAATAGTATTATAGTATTTAAAACACCCTCCATTATAGTCTTTTTAGTAAAGAGCATATTTTAGAGGGTGTTTTACTTTAAATTTTCTTTTTTATTATAAAAAATATAAGACTGAGTAAAATAATTATAATGCCTATAAGAAAATTCAAATGGACTTTTCTCTTGCCGGTATCAGGGGTTTTATTGACAATATTATTTACTTCAGCTTGAGTGGAGATGACGGACTCTTTAATTTCAACTATCTTAGACTCTGAGTTTGTAAAGCTTCCGTTATGAATGTATTCTGCCATTCTCTCAGCCATATAAGAGTCATCTTTGATAACTAAAGTATCGATTTCAGTGCCGTCAACTTCAAGTATCCAAGGAGAAATACCTCCGGTACTGTCGTAGGATACGAGGTATAGTCTGCCGATTTTTAAAGTGTCCGAATAATTAATATCATTAGCACTGCATAAAACCACATCCTCGCTGTTTTGGTTAAAATTCCCTTTTATACTTGTTTTTTGAATAAAGGTAAAATCGGTATTGCTTTTTGCTTTTAATTCTCCGATATAGACGGTAGCAGTCGAAGAGTTTAAAAGTCCCTCAGGAATATCCCCGGCATAGATATTTATCGGAATAACTGTAAAGATAAACAATAAAAACAAGAAAAATAATTTACGATAAATAATATCAATCACCCCTTTCAAAATTATGTTGTAAAGAAATTATACTATATATAAGCGGATGTGAGAATACATATTTCTTCTTAATACAGGGCATCCTTACATATCATAAAAATGGGTAAAAAAAGTATGATTCCTACAAAAAGCACTACATACTCCAATCTCATATTATATACGGTATGCTTAACTTCATTTCGGTTTAAATATTTTAAGAGAAAGAAATTGATTCCCGTAATAATAATATGGAACAACAAAAGGGCAATATACTGCTGTTTTTCAGCCTTAAAAAGGTAGGGACTGAGTTTACTTAAAATAACCAATCCGCCAAAATAATCCGCCACAACAATAATAATTCCATATCCTTTAAAACTCATCATTTTTCATCCTCCAAATCTTTATAAACCCGCTTTCTTTCATCAAAAAGCCATAATTGTACGGGAATTATAATACAATAATCGTTTCCCAAATAAATTTTATTATACTACCTTTAAGTCTTTTTATACAGTCGAATATCTATTAAAACATTGAGGGAGGGAAGAGAATATAACATCCTTTATAAGATTTTTTCATTGACATTGCCCGGCTATTTTGTTATTATTTTGAGGTAGTAACGCCTATACATGAGATATGGATACTCCAACCTTACCTTATGTATACGGTAAGATTTTTTTCAAAGGAGAAAGCAAATGATTACAAAAGAGAAAAAGACAGCTATCATGGAAGAGTATGCAAGAAAAACAGGAGACACAGGTTCACCTGAAGTTCAGATAGCAGTTCTTACAGCAAGAATCACAGAGTTGACAGAGCATTTAAAGGCAAATCCTAAGGATCACCACTCAAGAAGAGGTCTTTTGAAGATGGTAGGTAGGAGAAGAAATCTTTTACAGTATCTTAAGAATAAGGATCTTGAGGGTTATCGTGCACTTATAGAGAAGCTTGGACTTAGAAAGTAATAAAAAGTCTTTAGTTTTAAGGATTTCGTTCAAGGAAAATTCTTTGAAAGCCTTGCGTGATTATCGTATCATTGGTGGAGAGTTTTTCTCCACCTTTTTTAGGATATTGGAGCAAGAAGTTATTCTATGTGACCAAATATGTTCTAACATATTATTATAATTTATTGATGGCTTGTAGCCGAAGCTAGTGATAAGCACTAAAATTTTATTTTAGTTTTTATCACTAGTTCATATTTTTATGTTTCAAGAAGGTTTCTTCTCGAATATCGGCAAGCCAAAAGGAGATGAAATGAGTAAGGAATTTAAAAGTTATTCAATGGAACTCGCAGGTCGTACTCTCAGAGTTGATATTGGCAGAGTGGCTGCGCAGGCAAATGGTGCCGCATTGATGCATTATGGTGAAACAACGGTTTTATCTACAGCTACCGCATCAGATAAACCAAGAGAAGGAATTGATTTTTTCCCTCTTTCAGTAGAGTATGAAGAGAAAATGTATGCGGTAGGTAAGATGCCCGGTGGATACAATAAGAGAGAAGGAAAGGCAAGCGAAAATGCAATACTTACATCAAGAGTAATTGACAGACCTATGCGACCGCTTTTCCCGAAGGATTACAGAAATGATGTTACATTAAACAATCTTGTAATGTCTGTTGATCCTGATTGTTCACCCGAGCTTACAGCTATGCTCGGTTCTGCTATAGCAACTGCAATATCCGATATTCCCTTTGACGGTCCATGTGCTACAACACAGGTCGGTATGGTGGGCGGATTCTTTGTGGTGAACCCTAATGAGGAACAGATGGCTGTATCAGATCTTAAGCTTACTGTAGCTTCTACCAGAGATAAAGTAATAATGATTGAAGCCGGTGCAAATGAGATACCTGATGAGAAGATGATCGAGGCTATATATAAGGCTGATTCGGTAAACAAGGAAATTATTGGATTTATCGATAAGATTGTTGCGGAAGTAGGTAAGGAAAAGCATGCCTATACAGCATTTAGTATTCCTGAGGAACTTACTGCCGCTATTAAGGAGATAGTACCTCCACAGGAAATGGAAGTAGCCGTTTTTACAGATGAGAAGCAGGTAAGAGAAGAGAATATAAAGGCTATTACACAAAGACTTGAAGAAGCTTTTGCAGATAAGGAAGAATGGCTTCCTATACTCGGAGAGGCTATATATCAGTATCAGAAAAAGACTGTAAGAAAGATGATTTTAAAAGATCAAAAAAGACCTGACGGCAGAGCTATGAATCAGATTCGTACACTTGCCGCTGAGACTGATATTATCCCGAGAGTGCATGGTTCTGCAATGTTTACAAGAGGACAGACTCAAATCTGTAATATAGTTACACTTGCACCTTTATCGGAGGCTCAAAAGATTGACGGACTCAATCTTTTAGAAACAACAAAAAGATATATTCACCAGTACAACTTCCCTTCATATTCAGTAGGTGAGACCAGACCTTCAAGAGGACCGGGAAGAAGAGAAATCGGTCATGGTGCTTTGGCTGAGCGTGCGCTTATTCCTGTACTTCCTACGCCTGAGGAATTCCCATATGCTATAAGATCCGTATCTGAGACTTTTGAATCAAACGGTTCTACATCTATGGCATCTACCTGCTCTTCATGTATGGCGCTTATGGCTGCAGGTGTTCCTATAAAGAGAATGGTGGCAGGTATATCCTGCGGTCTTGTAACGGGAGATAGTGATGATGACTATGTTCTTCTTACAGATATTCAAGGCCTTGAAGATTTCTTTGGAGATATGGACTTTAAGGTAACAGGAACAGATATGGGTATCACTGCAATACAGATGGATATAAAGATTCACGGACTTACTCAGGATATTGTAAAGGGTGCTATTGCAAAATGTCATGAAGCAAGAGATTTTATCTTAAATACATGTATGAGACCTTGTATATCAGAGCCTAGAAAAGAAATAAGCAAGTATGCGCCTAAGATTGCACAGATACAGATAAACCCTTCTAAGATCGGTGATGTTGTAGGTAAGCAGGGTAAGACTATAAATAAGATAATTGAAGATACCGGAGTAAAGATTGATATAAGCGAAGAAGGTCTGGTATCGGTAGCAGGTACTGATCAGGCAATGATTGATAAGGCTATTGATATTATCAGAGGTATTACAATAGAAATCGAAGCCGGAATGATTATGAGAGGAACCGTGGTTCGTATGCTGGAGTTTGGTGCATTTGTTGAATTGGCTCCGGGTAAGGACGGTATGGTTCATATCTCAAAACTTTCGGATAAGAGAGTTGAGAAGGTGGAAGATGTTGTCAAAGTAGGTAATGAAGTTACTGTAAAGGTAATAAAGGTTGACCCTATGAAGGGAAGAATTGATTTATCTATGAAAACTTCAGACCTGATCTAAAGTATTTTTGATTTAAAATATTCTTTGCAGAGAAAGGTGGGACTATGGAAGAGAACATAAAAGAAGTATTATTTGATCTTGTATCAAGAAAACAGTTCCGACAATTAAAAGATGAACTCTGCGATATGAATGAGTTTGATATTGCTTCATTTTTGGAAGAACTGGATTCTGAAAAGCAAATAATTATATTTAGAATGCTTCCTAAAGAACTGGCAAGTGATGTGTTTGCCTGTTTGGAGATAGAGACACAGAGTCATATTATTAACAGTATTACAGATAAAGAGCTGGCATATATAATTGAAGAATTGTATGTAGATGATGCCGTAGATATGCTTGAGGAGCTTCCGGCAACAGTTGTAAAAAGGGTTTTGCAAAATGCCGCTCCCAGCACAAGATTACAGATAAATGAATTTTTGAAATACCCTGAAAATTCGGCAGGATCTATAATGACTGCCGAATATATAGGGTTAAAGAAAAATATGACTGTAGAAGAGGCATTTGCCTATATCAGAAAGCATGGATATGATAAGGAAACTATATATACCTGCTATGTAATGGATGCAAAGCGAATGCTTGAGGGTGTGGTAACTGTTAAAGAGCTTTTGATGAATGACTATGAAGTCAAAATCGAAGATATCATGGATACCAATGTCATAAAGGCTGTTACTACTGATGATAAGGAAGAGATTGCCGATTTATTCAATAAATACGATTTATTATCATTACCTGTAGTTGACCATGAAAACAGGCTTGTAGGTATTGTTACCATTGATGATGCTGTGGATGTTATGGAAGAAGAGGCCACAGAGGACTTTGAGAAGATGGCTGCTATGCTTCCGTCTGAGAAGCCTTACTTAAAAACAAGTGTATTGGAGCTTGCAAAGAACAGAATTACATGGCTTTTGGTGCTTATGATAAGTTCAATGCTGACAGGTGGAATACTTACAAGATATGAGGATGCATTCAAAGTAATGCCTTTGCTCGTTTCGTTTGTTCCTATGCTTACAGATACCGGAGGCAATGCAGGTTCACAGTCATCTACTATGATCATCCGTGGTATGACGATAGGTGAAGTAGCAAGTTCGGATATATTTAAAGTTATATGGAAAGAGGCAAGAGTATCCGTTGTTGTAGGTTTAATACTTGGACTTGTAAACTTTATAAGACTTGTTATTCAGTATCCGGGACAGCCTCTTGTAGCGCTTACAGTTGTTTTGGCATTGTTTGCTACAGTGTTTTTGGCCAAGGTCATAGGTGGAATACTTCCTATACTTGCAAAAAGACTTAAGCTTGATCCGGCTATTATGGCTGCACCGCTCATTACTACTATAGTTGATGCGGTGTCACTGGTTATTTATTTCCAGATTGCGGTAGAGCTTTTGCATATCAAATAATTATGAATTTTTTCTTAGGCTAAACACTAAAAAGTTTAGCCTTTTTTCATTCTTTATACACTTATTTATGATAAAATATCTGTATAAAGATAAGAAGGACTTTGAGTAATGAATATATATGGCAACTATGAAAAATATCTTGAAATGATTTTAGAAAGCTTTTCAAAAGATGTATATGCACTCAATGAGGAGCATAAGAACAAAACCGGATATAAGCTTTTTGAGCATTTTATATCAAGAATCAAGACTAATGAGAGTATGATAGAAAAATGCGAAAGAAAGGATTTGGAGCCTACCACATACAATGCATTAAAAGAAATAAAAGATGCAATAGGTGTAAGAATCGTATGCGGATTCGTTGATGATATATATACTCTTGTAAATATGTTTAAAAAGATGAAAAACATTAAGGTGGTTGAAGAAAAGGACTATATACTTAATGTAAAGCCTAACGGTTATCGTTCTTATCATATAATACTTGAGATTATTACAGAGTATCCCGATTGTGAAAACAATGATATGGGAAGGTACTATATTGAGATTCAATTAAGGACTATTGCCATGGATTCGTGGGCATCTCTTGAGCATCAGATGAAGTATAAAAAAAATATAAGTAATCATGAGAGGATTACAAAGGAACTCAAAAGATGTGCGGATGAATTGGCATCCTGTGACTTAAATATGCAAACAATAAGGAATTTAATAGAGGAGTCGGATAGCAATGAGAATATTATTAGCTGAAGATGAAGTTGGTCTATCAAGGGCATATGCTACTGCATTCAGAATGCAGGGATATGAGGTTGTGCAGGCGTTTGATGGAGAAAGAGCTCTTGAGCTTGCAAGCAGTGAAATATTTGATTTGATGATTTTTGATATAATGATGCCTAAGATGACAGGTCTTGAGGTGTTAAAGAAAATAAGAGATGCGGGTAATAGCACATATATAATTATTCTTACCGCAATGAGCGAGCTAAATAATAAGATAGAAGGGCTTGACCTCGGTGCGGATGAATATCTTACAAAGCCTATTGATCTTGGTGAGTTACTTGCCAGGATTCGTTCACTGGAAAGAAGAATAGATAAAAACTTTAATGAGAATATACTGACCTTTGGCAGTGTAAAATTAAATGTCGCAGAGCAGGAATTATCAGCCAAGAATTCCATTATTCTGGCAGGTAAAGAGACCAAGCTTATGGAAGTTCTTATGTTAAATAAGAATAAAAAGCTCTCAACGGATTATATTTACAATCATGTATGGTCAAAGGATGAGGACTCGGATGCCGGATATGTCTGGATATATATATCCTATCTGAAACAAAAGTTAAAGGCAATCAATGCGAATATAGAGATTATGGGAGAAGAGAATTGTGAATTCGAATTAGTTGAGGTGTAATTTGTTTAGGAAGCTGCGTATACAATTTATTTTAGTTGCTACTGTGGCGGTATGTCTTATGCTCATTTCCGTCATAGTTGTTTTGAATACTTCAAAATATGCAACTTCAGAAAAAAGAATAAATAAAATACTGGATTTATTATCGGAAAATAATGGAGTACTTCCCGAAGAAGAAGTAATAGAAAAAATACTGGGTAAGAAAACAAATCCGGATATTGTATTTCAATACCGCTATTTTAGTGCCGAGGTGGATGAAAGTAATAAGGTAATCACTATGAACACCGAGCATATAGCTACATTATCGGAAACTGATGTGATTTTTTATGTAAAAAAGATTCTCTCGGGAGGTAAGACTTATGGAAGTTTTGCAACTACAGACGGTCAAAAATTTGCATATAAATTTAATTTTAATGACAGTGACGGCAGTAAGCTTATTGTAGTACTTGATATCACAAGATATTCGGAAGACAGGGCTGATTTGATTGAAACTTCGGTATTTATTTTCTTTTCAAATCTGGTATTTTTTATAATAATATTTGTTATATTCTCCGGTAAGGTTATGATGCCTTTCATGGAAAATTATAGAAATCAGAGAGCGTTTATAACAAATGCAAGCCATGAATTAAAGACTCCCATAGCCATTATCTCTGCAAATAATGATCTTGGAGAAATGATAAACGGAGAAAACGAATGGACTCAGAGCACCAGAGAGCAGATACAGCGTTTGACGGAGCTTATAAACAGGCTTGTGGTACTTGCAAGATTTGAAGAGCAGACAAATGTTGTTACTGCTAATATCAACTTTTCAGATATTGTGGACAAAGCTTCGAAATCTTTTAAATCTCTGGCTCTAAAAGGTGGAAAACATTTTGAATCGAATATTCAAAGCAATATATATATATCAGGAGATGAAAGTGCCGTATATGAACTGGTAAATATACTTATAGATAATGCAAACAAATACTGTGATGACGGAGGCACTATAGGTGTAAGGCTTTCACAGCAGGGATTGACCTTTAAAAAGGCTAAGATGGTTGTATATAATACATACAAAGAAGGTAAAAACATAGATTATTCAAAATTTTTTGAAAGGTTTTACAGAGAAGATCAGTCACATAACAGCAGTATTTCAGGATATGGTGTAGGGCTGTCCATTGCAAGAAATATTGTAAACAGACATAAGGGTAAGATTCATATATCGTATAAGAATAATATAATTTATTTTAATATCTATTTTAATATAGCGGCAAATAGCGAAGAAAAATAAAATAATCTATTGACAATTACTAAGTTCTTTGATATCCTAGGCAAGGTAAAACGACCGTAGACAGTAGGTGCCTTTGGCTTAAAGCAATGCCTACCGAGGAAGTGACTAAGTACGTTAATGTATTCTCACTCTCTGTCTTGCGGCAGGGAGTTTTTATGTATGGATTTACACTTATTGCTTTTACGGGTTTTACTGAAACTATAAAGGAGGTTAGAAATGGCAAAAATCGAATTAAAACAGCCTATAGTTAAGGAAATTACCGAGCTTTTAGATGGCGCACAGGCAGCTGTAGTCGTTGACTACCGTGGTCTTACTGCTGAACAGGATACAAAGCTTCGTAAGGAACTTAGAGAAGCAGGTGTAACTTATAAGGTTTATAAGAACACAATGATTCGTATAGCTGCTAAGGGCACTCCATTTGAGACATTGTACAGCTCACTTGAGGGACCTACAGCAATTGCAGTTTCAAAAGAAGATGCAACTGCACCGGCTAGAATACTTTACAATTTCTCTAAGACTGCTCCAAAGCTTGAGTTAAAAGCGGGAGTTGTAGACGGTGTAACATATGATCAGGACGGTATTAAGGTTATAGCTACAATACCATCAAGAGACGAGTTGATTGGAAGACTTCTTGGAAGCATTCAGTCACCTATTACAAACTTCGCTCGTGTGCTTAATCAGATTGCTGAGAGCAAGGAAGCGTAAATAAAACAAATATTGGAGGATTATTAAATGGCAAAGTTAACAACTGCAGAGTTTATCGATGCAATTAAGGAATTATCAGTTCTTGAATTAAATGAGCTTGTAAAGGCTTGTGAGGAAGAGTTTGGAGTATCAGCAGCAGCAGGCGTTGTAGTTGCAGCAGCAGGTGCAGGCGCAGCAGCAGCTGAGGAGAAGACAGAGTTTGATGTAGAGCTTACAGCAGCAGGTGACCAGAAGGTTAAGGTTATCAAGGTTGTTCGTGAGGTTACAGGACTTGGACTTAAGGAAGCAAAGGATCTTGTTGACGGAGCTCCTAAGGTTCTTAAGGCAGAGGTTTCTAAGGATGAGGCTGAGGCTATCAAGAAGCAGCTTGAGGAAGTTGGAGCACAGGTTACTCTTAAGTAATTTTATAAAATTTGGGCGGTTGCATTGCAGCCGCTTTTTTATTTACCTTTATAATTTATAAAACTAAAAAGCTTAGAGTATATTCTTATATAATTTCCAACAAAATATATTATATGATATAATATAGCCCGATATAAATAGTGGAAAGGAATATATATTATATGATAATGTTAAAAAATGTCAGATTATTGGATCCTTGTACAAGGACTGATGATATAAGAGATATACTGATTTCTGAGGGAAGAATAAGAAAAATAGATAAAGACCTGTACTTGGATGCCACCCTCATGGCAAGGGCGAATGGTGAAAGACTTAAGGTCTATGACTGCAGCGGTCTTTGTGCGGCTCCTGGATTTGTAGATGTTCATGTGCATCTTAGAGAGCCGGGATTTGAATATAAAGAAGATATAGCAAGCGGAGCGAGAGCTGCAGCCAAGGGAGGATTTACCACTATTGTAGCAATGGCAAATACAAAGCCGCCTATTGATACGGCTGAAACTGTATTTGAGGTATTAAAGAAGGGAAGAAACACTCCAATCAATGTTAAAACATGTGCCTGCATCACAAAGGGAATGAAGGGTGAAGAACTGGCTGATTTAAAGGAGCTTAGAGAAGCCGGAGCTGTAGGATTTACCGATGACGGCAGACCTCTTTTAGATGAGAATCTTGCAAGAGAAGCTATGAAGGTTGCAAGAAATATAAAGATGCCGCTTTCATTCCATGAGGAGGATCCGAAGTTTATCAAAGAAAACGGTATAAATCACGGAGTTTCATCTGAAGAAATGAAAATTTACGGATCCGACAGACAGGCTGAGATATCCATGGTGGCAAGAGATTGCAAGCTTGCCAAAGAAACCGGTGCAACCATAAGCATTCAACATATAAGCGCAAAGGAAAGTGTGGAGCTTGTAAGAAAGGCAAAAAAAGCGGGACTTCGGGTATTTGCAGAGGCTACCCCACATCATTTCTCACTTATAGATAAGGATGTAATAAAGTACGGAACATTGGCAAAAATGAATCCGCCTTTAAGAGAAGAGGCTGACAGGATGGCAATTATTGAGGGTTTGAAGGATGGAACAATTGATATTATTGCTACAGATCATGCACCTCACAGTATAGAAGAAAAAAATAAAGATTTTGTAGATGCACCAAGCGGTATAATCGGACTTGAAACCAGCTTTTCACTTGGCTATATGAACCTTGTAAAACCGGGGCATTTATCACTTCTTGAACTTATTAACAGAATGAGCTATCAGCCTGCAAGACTTTATAATATGGACAGAGGTATTCTAAGAGAGGATGAAATAGCGGATATTGTAGTTTTTGATATAAATAAAGAATGGAAGTATGATAAGAGCGAGAGCAAATCAAGCAATTCACCCTGGCTTGGCTCTACATTGCAGGGAAAGATAGTATATACTATTTGTCAGGGCAATGTTGTTTATGAGAATGTGGATTAAATTCCGATATAAGGAGATTATATGAAGGATAATAACTGTGCTTATTGTATGCAGGGGGATTTGTTATTAAAGTTCGGATATCCGGTCGGTAAGATGGAGAGCGGATATTTATATATCTTTAAAGAGCAGACGAAGATGGGAAGAGTTATATTTGCATACAAGGACCATGTAAGCGAAATTGTAGATATTTCCGATGAAGAAAGAAATCAATTTTTCTTTGATGTAAACAGTATATCAAAGGCTCTGCATAAAATTTTTTCGCCAAGTAAGATAAATTACGGGATGTATGGAGATACGGGATGTCATCTTCATATACATCTCGTTCCAAAATATGAGGGTGGTGATGAATGGGGATTCACATTTACTATGAATCCTGACAAAAAATATTTGGCGGATAGTGAATATGAAGCTATGGCAAAGATTCTTAGGAGAGAATTGAATATTAAAGAATAAATTTATACAACGAGAAACAGCAGCCGAAAGGCTGCTGTTTCCCTGTTAGAGTGATATAGGAGTGCATAATGCACATTTTGTAGTGAGAGGTCAACGCAAGAAAACTCTCAACTACGAGTCATATAATAACATAAACCCGCGATATATGCAATAGGTAAGAAGTTAATATTTCATGAACTTTAAGTAACAAGAGCTACATAAATAAAAGTTAAATATTAAATTATTTGTACAATTCAACTTGTTAAAGCAAAAAGTGAAACATATATTCAAATTTTAGTATAAAGATAATGAATAAAATAAATGATAATGATAAATAAATATAATATAAATTTACAGTTTAAGTCTTTTAGTATTCAAAATGGTTTTATTATGTATACTAAAAGTGTAAAATATTGTTTTTAGAACGGTATTGTGTTATACTACCACTATAACATTTATAACTTGCTTGAAGTAAGGATTCACCTTTTTATTAAAAGTGAATTTGAAAAACATAAATTTGACAAATTTTTATTTTGGAGTGTAAGTATGGATGTAATCATAGATTTTCATAGTGAAGAGGCTATATATGTACAGCTTTGCAATCAGATAATCGTAGGGATTGCAACAAATAAATATCATGAAGGTGATATGTTGCCGTCGGTACGACAGTTGGCTGAAGAAATAGGCATCAATATGCATACCGTAAACAAAGCCTATGCTACTTTAAAGAGAGAAGGCTTTGTACAGCTTGACAGAAGAAAAGGCGCAGTGATAAAGATAGATGCAGATAAACTTAGGGTATTAAACAGTATGAGAAAAGAGTTTGGCGTAGTAGTGGCAAGAGGTATATGCAATGGTGTCAGCAGAAGCGAAGCACATGAACTTATAGATGAACTGTATAATGAGTTTGAAGTATAGGAATTTGAGGAGATATAATAACAAAGATGTTATGTGAAAAATGTAAAATTAGGGAAGCAAATGTCTTTTACACTGAGATAATAGATGGTGATCAAAAAAATGAACATCATTTATGTACTGTATGTGCCAGAGAGTTTGACCAATATTCAAGTATATTTGATAAAGACTTCAGCTTTTCAAAATTATTGTCAGGAATATTGGGGGATGTATTTGAAAAGGAAAACAATGAGTATAAGCAGATAATATGTCCCACATGCAGTACCAGCTATGATGATTTTATAAAAAATTCCATGTTTGGTTGCAAGGACTGCTTTGAAGTGTTTAATTTACTTATAAATGATAATATAAAGCAGATTCATGGCAATGATACACATATAGGTAAGATTCCCAAAAATCATCATAAGAATGACAAGATGCTCCCAAGATCATTGGTCACAGATAGTATTGATACTATTTTTTCAAAAGAGGACCAAAAGATTGAGAACCTTAAGCATAGGCTTGAGGATGCCATCAGGAAAGAAGATTTTGTTCAGGCTGCCCTACTTAGAGACAGAATAAAGACTATCAAAGAGGATAATGAAGATGTGGTATGATAATGTATCCTTAACGACGGATTATAATTATGTATGCAGCAGGATAAGGCTTGCAAGAAACTTTGACAATGCATTGTTTCCAAATAAGCTCTCCGACAGTGAAGCCAAGAAGCTTATTGACAATACATTGAATGAATTATCAAATATTTCTACCGATTTGGGTATCAATACAAATGCAAATATACTTGACAGAGTTTCTGAAATAGAAAGGATGTCAATGTATGACAGAAAAATACTGAATCTGACATTGGCAAAGAAAAAGACACCCACAGGTATTATATTAAATGACAGTGAAGATATCAGTATAGTTATAAATGGTGATGACCATATACGCTTGCAGACATTTTCAGTAGGTATATCACTGTATTATTTATCTGAAAAAGCAAACAGAATAGATGACTATATAAACGGACATTTTGATTATGCGTTTAATGATAAGTACGGATATTTAACTACCTACCCCACAAATATAGGAACGGGGATGCGTGCAGCCGTAATACTTCATCTGCCGGCATCCACACAAAGTAAGGGCTTTTCAAAGCTTGTATCAGGTGTGGGGAGGTTTGGAGTATCTGTAAGAGGGTTACATGGTGAAGGCAAGGAGAATTTCGGAGCATTGTTTGAAATCAGTAATCCGAAGACTCTGGGTATTTCCGAGAAGGAGATAATTGATACAATTACAAAAGTTGCCAATCAGTTAAATACAAATGAGAGGAAACTCAGAGAATCATTTCTAATCGAAAAAAGATTGGAGAAGCAGGATGAAGCATATAAATCCTTCGGAGTTTTAAAATATGCAAGAAAATTATCCTTAAAGGATGCACTGAGCTTTATAAGTTCGCTTATGATGGGAAGTGCTGACGGACTTATAAAACTGACTAATCAGAATAAATTATATTCGCTGATGATAGGCTCACAGGCATCAAATCTTTTAAAAATGACGGGAAGACCGCTAAATGAAGATGAGATAGACGAAATAAGAGCGGAGTACATAAGGGAAAATATAGGGGAATTACAATAGAAAGGAAAACGAATGGCTGAAAGATATACATCCCAGGCAAAAGAAGCTATTAAGTATGCCGAGATGGCTGCTAAAGAATTATCGCAAAACTATGTCGGCACTGAACATCTCCTTCTTGGACTTGTTCAGGAGGGAAGCGGTGTTGCCGCAAAAATACTTGAAAATAACGGAATAACGGAAGAGAAAATCTTAAATTTAATAGATCAGCTTATAGTATCAAATTATAATGTGGCAATAGAGAGTAAGCAAAATTATTCTCCTCTTGCAATAGGTGTGCTTCAAAACGCCTATAGGGAGGCTACAAGATATAAGTCCGCTCTTATAGGTACGGAGCATATACTTATAGCTATAATAAAGGACAGTGCATGCATTGCACATAAGCTTCTTTTGACCATGAATATAAATATTCAAAGAATATATATGGAAATCTTATCCGCAATGGGAGAGGAAACCGAGAGAAAGGAAAACTATGAAAAGACAAGCAATAAATCCGCCTCTTTATCCACTCCTACACTTGATAAGTATTCCAGAGATTTAACAGAATTTGCAAGAATAGGTAAACTGGATCCTGTTATAGGCAGGGATAATGAAACCAATAGGGTTATGCAGATTTTATCAAGAAGAACCAAGAACAATCCTGTACTTATAGGAGAACCGGGAGTCGGAAAAACCGCAGTAGTTGAGGGACTCGCTTCTCGTATTATTTCAAAGGAGGTTCCGGATACATTACTTGATAAAAGACTGGTGACTCTTGACCTTCCTGCAATGATTGCAGGTTCAAAATACCGTGGAGAGTTTGAAGAAAGAATCAAAAAAGTAATAAATGAGGTGGTAAGTGCCGGAAATGTATTACTTTTCCTGGATGAACTCCATACAATCATCGGTGCAGGCGGTGCCGAGGGTGCTGTAGATGCATCAAATATATTAAAACCTTTGCTTGCAAGAGGAGAGTTGCAGCTTATAGGTGCAACTACCATAGATGAATACAGAAAGCATATAGAAAAGGATTCGGCACTTGAGAGAAGATTCCAGCCTATAATAGTGGAAGAGCCTTCTTTAGAGGATGCTACAAAGATACTTATGGGACTTAAGCATAAGTATGAGGAGCATCATGCTGTATCTATTACCGACAGGGCTATAGAGAGTGCGGTTAAGCTTTCAAAAAGATATATTTCAGACAGATTTTTACCTGATAAGGCTATCGACCTTGTGGATGAGGCTGCTTCAAAAACAAGGATAAGCAATTATATGGAGCCTGAAAAGATTAAGGAAATCAAGGCTGAAATAGAAAAAATGGAAAAAGAAAAAGAAGATGCGGTAGGCGCTGAAGAATTTGAAAAAGCAGGTGAGATAAAGGAAAAGCAGGAAAAACTCAGAGAAAAACAAAATAAACTGCGTGAAAAATGGATTGAGGATAAGAAGAATAAAAAACTTATCGTGGATGAAGATGAGATAGCGGATGTTGTTGCTCTTTGGACAAAGATTCCTGTAAAAAAGATTACCGAAAATGACTCTCAAAGACTGAATAATCTTGAAAAGGTATTACATGAGAGAGTTGTAGGGCAGGAAGAGGCTGTAAATGCCGTTGCAAGAGCTATAAGAAGAGGTAGAGTCGGACTTAAAGATCCTAAAAGACCTATTGGCTCATTCTTATTCTTGGGACCTACAGGTGTAGGTAAGACTGAACTTTCAAAGGCACTTGCCTATAGTATGTTCGGCTCTGAAAATGCTCTTATTCGTGTTGATATGAGTGAATATATGGAGAAACATTCTGTTTCCAAGATGGTCGGCTCACCTCCGGGATATGTAGGATATGATGAGGGTGGACAGCTTTCTGAAAAGGTCAGAAGAAACCCTTATTCCGTGATACTTTTTGATGAGATTGAAAAGGCACATCCTGATGTATTTAATATCCTTTTACAGGTACTTGATGACGGGCATATCACTGATTCAAGCGGTAGAACGGTTGATTTTAAAAACACCGTAATTATCCTTACTTCAAATGCCGGAGCACAGAGAATAGTTGAACCTAAGCAGCTTGGATTTGCTTCAAACTCCGATAATGAAAAGGACTATTCGGTTATGAAGACCAATGTTATGGATGAAGTTAAACAGATGTTTAAACCTGAGTTTTTAAACAGAATTGACGAGACCATAGTATTCCACCAGCTTACTCGTGAAAATCTTAAGGAAATTCTTGATATATTGCTTAAGGAAATCAATAACAGACTTCTGGAACAAATGCAGATGAGCTTAAAGCTTACAGAAAAAGCCAAAGAGTTCCTTATTGATAAGGGCTATGATAAAAAGTACGGTGCCAGACCTTTAAAGAGAGCTCTGCAAAATGAGATAGAGGATAAGATGGCTGAAGAGATACTTGCAGGAAATGTAAAGCAGGGTGACAGCCTAAAGGTGGATTGTAAGGGTGAGGATAAAGAAAGAGAACTTATCTTTAAACCTGTAGTAAAGAAAACCAAAACTAAAGAACTTATAACACAGTAACTATTTTAACCGGTTGATATTTGCAAAGCATATATCAGCCGGTTTTTTAAAATAAAATATAAAAATTCAAAAATATAAATATAAATATCCCAAATATATGCTATGATATAGGATATATAAGTTTATTGTATTTCTTGAAGGTGAATATATGAATAAGACAATAATAGAGGTTAAGGGACTGTATAAATTCTATAAAGCAGGTGAGAATATAGTACATGCTTTGGACGGTTTAGACTTTACAATAAACAAGGGAGAGTTCGTGGCAATAGTCGGTCCGTCAGGTTCCGGAAAATCTACGCTTTTAAATATGCTTGCGGGGCTTGAAAAGCCTACAAAGGGGGAAATAATAATAGGCGGAACACATCTGGAAAAACTTAAGGAAAATCAGCTGGTTGCTTTTAGAAGAAATAATGTCGGATTTATTTTCCAGTCCTATAATCTTTTGCCCACTATGAATGCTCTTGACAATGTGGCATTGCCGCTGGTATTTAGAGGGATGGACAATAAAAAAAGAATAGAAATAGCCAAGCAATATCTGACCTTGGTAGGACTTGAAAAACAGATGTATCAAAACGGTAATGCAATGAGCGGAGGACAGCAACAAAGAGTGGGTATTGCCAGAGCACTCGCCATGCAGCCGAAGATAATTTTTGCAGATGAGCCCACAGGAAATCTTGATACAAAGACTACTGCTGAAGTTTTGGAACTTATGAAGCAGATTGTAAAAGAGGAAGATCAGACTCTGATTATGGTAACTCATGATGTTGATATAGCCAAGGTGGCAGACAGACAAATTAAAATCGTAGATGGAAAGGCGGTATAGCGGGATGAAAATGGTAAAGAAAATTTGGGGACTGATGATGATTCTTATTATGGCAATTATTTTACCAATGCAATCCTTTGCCAAATTAAGAAATATCGAGAGCAATAATGTTTTTCATCAGGACAAAGTGCCTGTAGGTAAAACAGGTAAAATAATGAATGTTACATTCTATGTGGAAACAGGTTCAGATTATGCTGATGCATGGGCAGGTATTGCCTATGATGATGAAGAAGACGAAAATATAGAATTTCCTTTTGAACTTACCTCAGAAACTACGGACAGAAAACATATAGGTAAGATAACAAAGGGCAAGAAAAAGAGTGTCACTATTTCGGCAAGAGTAAGAAGAGATATACCTGAAGGTTATTATGGCATTGCGGTATATTTGGCTGATGAACAAAATGGAGGCAAGGGAGTACAGGAATATATAAATGTATATATCCAAAAATCAAGTACCACTGAGAGCAGTGAAGCTGAGGTGGTAAAGGATGTGGAATTTACTATAGGAGAGGGGCAGTCAACACCGAGAGGTGCATATCCGGATGTTTTAAATTTCAGCTTAAATATGGCAAACACAGGAAAGCTTACAGCATTTGATGTGACCGCACATATGGTAATGGATAAGGACAGTACCGTTTTCCCCTTTGAAATAAACGATGCCAATTATGACAGGCATTTTGACAAGATTGAAAGTGGTGGTATGACAAGCCTTGATTACAGCTTTGCCATACAAAAAAACACCTATACCGGATATTATCCTATAAAACTTGAAATAACATATCGTGACAGTACGGAAGGAGCTATAAAAAAGGCAGAAGAACAGTTCTTTGTACATGTAAAAAATAAAGAAAAGGATGAAACCACCTCTTCTCCGGGAGAATTTAATCCAAATGACAGAACAAAGGCAAGAATTGTGGTGGACAGCTATAAAACTATTCCTGAGGAGGTATATGCCGGAGAGAATTTTGAACTGATTTTGGTTATGAAAAATGCTTCCGCAAGTGTACCCGCAAGTAATATTTTGTTTACCCTTGAGTCTGAAAAAGCAAGTGAAAGTGCGGTATTCAGTATACTGGAGGGTTCAAGCTCACATGCGGTCAATTCTTTGCCTGCAAACCAAACTACGGAACTTAGGCTTAAAATGAGTGCAAGAGCCGGTGTTGACCAGAGGTCATATACCATCACTATAAATGAGCAGTATGATTCACCCGAGTTTAAGAATGCTACAGATAAGGTGACTGTGGATATCCCGGTAAAGCAGATAGCAAGAATGAATATAGGAAGTTTTGAGATAAATCCGGAAACTATCGGTGTGGGTGATGATGCAAATGTTACATTCCAGATAAATAATACCGGAAAAGTTATACTTTATAATCTTATGGCTAAATTCAAAGCGGATTCTATAAAAGAAAATGAGGCATATGTAGGAAATATAAAGCCCGGAGAAACAGGAAATGTGGATGTAAATCTTACCGGAAAAGCAACAACAGCGGATGACGGAAAGATACATCTTACAATCAGCTATGAGGATGAAAACGGAAATGTAAAGGAGGAGACCAGAGAATTTATATTAAATGTAAATGAGGAATTACCGTCAGATTTAGATATAATCGATCCAGAAATTCCGGATGAGCCTGTTTCAAGATTTAATCCTTTACCGTTTATTATCGGCGGAATAATTATAATTATCATTGTAGCAACTGTTATAGTGTTGAAGAGAAAAGGTAAAAAGGAGCAAATGTAAATGAAACTACTTGATTTACTTAAATTAAGTATTTCAAATCTAAAGAGAAGAAAGTTAAGGACAGTACTTACAGTACTTGGTGTACTGATAGGTACGGCTTCCGTGGTTACCATGCTTTCACTGGGGATAGGGCTTGATGAATTAAACCGTGAGAGTATGGCTAAGTACGGATCATTAAAGGCAATAGATGTTACAGTACCGTTTAACAGACAAAATGATCCTTCAAAAAAAAGCGAACCATTGTATATAAAAGATGATACTCTTGATATATTTGCAAATATTGCACATGTAGACGGTGTATCCCCGGTACTTACCACATCGGTTATTATAATGCAGGGACCATATATGCAAAATGCCCAGATAACCGGAGTCGGAGAGGATTATATGAAGGAGATAGAGCTTGCAAGCGGACATCTTCCGACAGATAAAAAAACACTTGAACTTATATATGGAAATTTTGTTATAAAGGATTTTTATAACCCCAAAAAGCCTAATGAATCATATTATGAGTCAAATAAGCTTGCAAATGTAGATTACTATAAGCCTATGTTTGTGATTTTCGATACGGAAACTTATGAGAAATCTATATTTGGCGGAGAAAATGCCCCCAAGCCTCCTAAGAAATATATTATTGATACTGCAGGAGTGGTAAAGGGGGGAACTACCATGGATGATTATAATAATTATAATAATTACAGTTTCGGCATCTATTGTAATATTGATGCCCTGAAGGTAATGCTAAAGAAAATCTATAAGCATAAGGCAATCCCCGGTCAGCCTACAACAAAAAAAGGTAAGCCTTTAAAATATTTGGTCTATGATTCGGCAAAAGTATATGTGGATGATATGAAAAATGTAATTACAGTACAAAAGCAAATCAGTGATATGGGCTATCAGGCTGAGTCACAAATGCAATGGATTGAGCAAAATAAGGCATCCACCAATATGATTCAAATGGTGCTTGGAGGTATAGGCGCTGTATCGCTTTTTGTTGCTTCCATAGGTATTGCAAATACTATGATGATGAGTATTTATGAAAGAACCAAGGAAATAGGTATCATGAAGGTTTTAGGCTGTGATATGAACCGTATCAGGGATATGTTTCTTATAGAATCAGGTGCTATCGGGCTTATCGGCGGAGTCACCGGTGTGATTTTCAGTTTTATTGTATCAATGATAATTAATGCTCTTGGAGTAGCATCGGTTGTAGCGGAAGTGGATGGAAATATTTCCAGAATACCTCCATGGCTTGTAATATCGGCAATTATTTTTGCAATTGTTATAGGTATGGTAGCGGGATTTTTCCCTTCTCTTAGGGCTATGAAGCTCAGTCCTCTTACAGCACTTAGAAATGATTAAATATAATAAAACTATTGTTGATTTAATATATATTTTATTATAAAATTTAAATAATCAATATGTTTACAACAGTTTTTGACTATTATATATGAACTGTTATTGGAGGGCTTATGGCAATTTTAGTTACCGGTGGTGCCGGTTATATTGGAAGTCACACCTGTGTTGAATTATTGGATGCAGGATATGAAGTTGTTGTAGTGGATAATCTGGTAAATTCCTCAAGGGAATCCTTGAAAAGAGTTGAAGAGATCACCGGAAAGTCTTTGCGTTTTTATGAAGTGGATTTATTAAACCAAAAGGCTCTTACAAAGGTGTTTAAAGAAAATGATATAGATGCGGTTATACATTTTGCAGGACTTAAGGCTGTAGGAGAATCGGTTTATAAGCCGCTTGAGTACTATCATAATAATATTACCGGAACTCTTATTCTCTGTGAGGTAATGAGAGAATTCGGCGTTGATAAGATAGTATTTTCATCAAGTGCCACAGTTTATGGAGATCCTAAGATTGTTCCTATTACCGAGGATGCACCTCTTGGAGTTATTACAAATCCATACGGCAGAACAAAGGGAATGCTTGAGCAGATACTTACAGATTGCCATACGGCAAATGATAAATTTTCTGTAATGCTGCTTAGATATTTTAATCCTATCGGGGCTCATGAGTCGGGAAGAATAGGTGAGAATCCAAAGGGTATTCCAAACAATCTTCTACCATATATTACACAGGTGGCTGTAGGTAAGCTTGTATGTCTTGGAGTATTTGGAAATGACTATAATACAAAAGACGGTACCTGTGTAAGAGATTATATCCATGTTGTGGACCTTGCAAAGGGACATGTAAAGGCACTTGAAAAGATTATAAAAGATCCCGGAAAGGTGGATATATATAATCTTGGAACAGGTATCGGATACAGTGTGCTGGATGTTATAAATGCCTTTGAAAAGGTAAATGATATAAAGATAAACTATGTATTTAAGGATAGAAGAGCCGGGGATGTACCTGCATGCTACGCGGATCCTTCCCTCGCATTTAAAGAGCTTGGCTGGAAGGCTGAGAAAAACATAGAGGATATGTGCAGAGATTCATTCAGATGGCAAAAAGCAAATCCGAATGGATTTGAGGAAGACAATTCTGATATAATTATCAGAAAAGATGCTTCCGTTATTAAAAAATAAATATTAATATGTGGCTGCTCGCTCTTATTCGGGCAGCCACTGATAAAGGAGATTATGCTTAGTAAAATACATACGGCAGGTCTTTTAGGCATCAATGCATTTCATGTCTGTTGTGAAACCGATATCGGAGATGGTCTACCCGGCATTATTCTAATCGGGTCTTTATCAGGTGAAGTAAAAGAAGCGGCAGACAGAGTAAGGACCGCCATCAAAAATTCTAATTTTTCTTTTTATCCACGAAAAATCGTTATAAATCTTTCCCCTGCAGAAATTAAAAAAGAAGGCTGTGCTTATGATTTGCCGATTGCAATATCAATACTTGAAGCACTCGGCATTATAAAATCAGATATATTAAGAAAATCAATGTTTGTAGGTGAGCTGTCACTAAGCGGAGAGTTATTGCCGATAAAGGGAATACTTCCAATAGTTATATTTGCAAAAGATATGGGCTTTAAAAATATATTTCTTCCCTATGATAATCTTGCTGAGGCAAATATAGTAAAAGATATAAAAAATATTGGTATAAAAAATCTAAAAGATCTTATAGAAATTCTAAATGGTGAAAAAACATATACAGAAAATATTCCGAAACAAAATCCCACAATAAAAGAATACAGTGATTTCTCAGATGTAAACGGTCAGATTCTGTTAAAAAGAGCTGTACAAATAGCTGTAGCAGGCAGGCATAATATATTATTTATAGGTCCGGCAGGTACAGGAAAAAGTATGATTGCACAAAGAATACCGGGTATAATGCCGAATATGACTGATGAAGAATCACTTGAAGTTTCAAAAATATACAGTGTATGCGGACTGTTAAATTCAAAAGAACCGGTATTAAAGATAAGACCATATAGAGCACCACATCATACAGTGTCGCCACAGGCATTATCAGGAGGTGGAAGAGTTCCAAAGCCCGGAGAGATATCTTTGGCACATAAGGGTGTGTTATTTTTGGATGAACTTGCCGAGTTTAAGACAAATACAATTGAGGTTTTAAGACAGCCTATGGAGAATAAAACTGTAAGTATTTCAAGGGTAAATGCAAGTATTGATTATCCTGCGGATTTTATGCTTGTGGCTGCAACTAACCCGTGTAAATGTGGGTATTATCCGGATAGAACTAAATGTAATTGTAATGAGGCACAGGTAAGAAAATATCTTTCAAGGATATCAAAGCCCTTGCTTGACAGAATCGATATTACTGTGGAGACTTCAATGATAAGATATGATGAACTTAAGGGGGATTTTAATAATATAAGCAGCGAAGAAATAAAAGAGTATATAGAAAAGGTAAGACAGATTCAGCTTGAAAGATATAAGGAGTACGGCTTTTTTTATAATTCAGAAATACCGCCGGCATTTATAAATGAATTCTGCCGCTTAAAAAGGGAGGATGATGTTTTTTTATCCAATCTGTATGAAATGAAAAAAATGAGTGTTAGAGGGCTGCATAAAATCTTAAAGGTAGCAAGAACAGTAGCTGATTTTAATGAGCATATAAATATTGAACATGATGATATATGTGAAGCGATATCTTACCGTTCTTTGGAAGATAAATACTGGTAAAGGAGGAAATATGCAATTTTTTGAAATAACTGATAAAGAAGCTTTATTTTTTCTTTCTACATTATCGGAACTGGGTTATGCCTCAAAAAAGGAGATTTATGAGAAGATAAAGCCGCTTTATAATATCTTTACTATGAGTTTTGATGATTTAAAGACAGGGCTTAAATTAAAAGAAAAACAAATACATGCCGTCTTAAAATTAAAAAACATAATAAATAATTTACATGAAGAATATCTTTCACTTGCTGACAGAAATATAAAATTTATACTTCCCTTTGAAGATAGTTATCCGTCAAAACTTCTTAATATCAGAGATTATCCATTCGGTATATTTGTAAAGGGCAAAGTACCTGTACAAAGAAAGAGTGTATCAATAGTGGGTAGCAGAAGTGCAAGTGAATACGGTCTCGGTATGGCGAAATTTCTTGCACAGGAACTGGCAAAAAACGGAGTGGATATAATAAGCGGTATGGCTCTGGGAGTTGATACAAGGGCACATGAGGGTGCAATACTTGCCAATGGAAAAACCTATGCGGTACTTGGCACGGGAGTAAATGTATGTTATCCTGAGAGCAATTTTAAATTATATAATGATTTATGCATCGGTGAGCATGGAGGAGTTATATCAGAGTTTCCACTTGGAACTAATCCTTTAAAAATAAATTTTCCTATCAGGAATCGAATTATTTCAGGTTTGGCTGATATTACAATAGTGATAGAGGCAAGACTTAAATCAGGTTCACTTATAACCGCTTCTCATGCATTGGAACAAGGCAGAGAGGTATTTGCGCTTCCGGGAAGAATAACCGATTGTATGAGTCTTGGTTGTAATAAACTTATATCTGACGGTGCGGGTATTATATCCTCTCCGACAGATATTTTAGAGGCTCTTGACTTTAATATTGATGGGAAAATACAAGTATATAATGAAAAAAACGCTAATATACTTGCAAAGAATGATAAAAAGGTTTATAGTTGCCTTGATTTAAAACCGAAATATATTGATGACATAATCAAAGAAAGTACTTTAGATGTATCTCAGGTGCTAAGCTCACTTTTATTACTTGAATTGGAAGGTTTTATCGTACAAGTATCATCAAATTATTATTGTAAGAGAATAAATTAGTAAGGGGTTAAAATGGCTGGAAGTTTAGTGATAGTGGAGTCGCCTGCAAAGGTTAAGACCATTAAAAAATATTTAGGTTCAGGTTATGAAGTAACGGCTTCAAACGGACATGTAAGAGATTTACCCAAATCAACTATGGGTATTGATGTTGAAAATGATTTTGAACCGAAATATATTACTATAAGGGGAAAGGGCGAGTTGCTCGCTAAACTGAAAAAAGATGTAAAAAAAGCTGATAAAATATATCTTGCGACTGACCCTGACCGTGAGGGTGAGGCTATAAGCTGGCATCTTTCAAAAGCGCTGAAGCTTGATGACAGCGAAAAGAAAGTATTTCGTATAAGCTTTAATGAGATTACAAAAAATGCTATAAAAGATGCTATAAAGCATCCGAGGAAGCTGGATATGAATCTTGTGGATGCACAGCAGGCAAGAAGAGTTTTGGACAGAATGGTGGGATATTCGATAAGCCCGCTGCTCTGGGCAAAGGTAAAGCGTGGATTATCTGCCGGAAGAGTACAGTCTGTAGCTTTAAGAATGATCTGTGACAGAGAGGCACAAATAGATGCCTTTATACCTGAGGAATACTGGACACTTGAAGCCGAGCTTTTGACAAGCTATTCTAAAAAGGCTGTTACTGCGAAGTTTTACGGTACAAAAAACAAGCTGAATATAAATAATAAAGCTGAAATGGATAAAATATTAGAGGCATTAAAGGGTGTATCCTATATTGTTTCAGAGATAAATGAGGGAGAGAGAGTAAAAAAAGCTCCTATTCCTTTCACCACATCCACTTTACAGCAGGAGGCAAGCAAAAAGCTTAATTACTCCACACAAAAAACCATGAGACTTGCGCAGCAGTTATATGAGGGTGTGGATATCAAAGGAAAGGGAACCATTGCACTTATTACATATCTTCGTACCGACTCTACAAGAATAGCTGCGGAGGCGGATGCGGCTGCAAGGGAGTTTGTAGGTAAGAGCTATGGACCGGAATACGTTTCAAAAAATGTTGTTACAAAAACCAATAATAATAATGTTCAGGATGCACATGAGGCTATCAGACCTACAGATGTGAATCTGACTCCTGCAATGGTTAAAGAATCTTTGCCAAGAGAATTGTTCAGACTGTATCAGCTTATCTGGAAAAGATTTGTTGCCAGCAGAATGGAGAATGCAAAATATAAGACAACATCGGTAAAACTTAGTGCAGGGGATTATACCTTTACTATGTCAGGTTCAAAGATAGTGTTTGACGGATTTATGAATGTTTATACCGATGATGAAGAAAAGGTAAGTTCGGATACTATTATAGGTAAGCTTAAGGTGGGAGATGAGCTGAAACTTGAAAAGCTTTTGGATGTACAGCATTTCACACAGCCACCGGCACATTTTACAGAGGCAAGTCTGGTAAAAGCACTTGAAGAGCAGGGAATCGGTCGTCCGTCTACCTATGCCCCCACTATTACAACAATTTTGGCAAGACATTATGTTGTAAAGGAGCAAAAAAATCTCTATGTTACAGAGCTTGGACAGATAGTAAACTCAATGATGGTAAACTATTTTGGAAGCATTGTAGATAAGGAGTTTACCGCAAATCTTGAACAGCTTCTGGATTCGGTAGGAGATGGCAGTGTAAACTGGAAAACTGTGGTATCAAACTTTTATCCTGATCTTGAATCAGCTGTAGACCAGGCTTCAAAGGAGCTTGAAAATGTAAAGATAGCGGATGAAGTGACTGATGTAATTTGTGAAAACTGCGGTAAGAATATGGTTATAAAATACGGACCGCATGGAAAATTCCTGGCATGTCCCGGATTCCCCGACTGTAAAAATACCAAGCCTTATCTTGAAAAGATAGGAGTAAAATGCCCGAAATGTGATGGAGAGGTGGTCATAAAAAAGACCAAGAAGGGTAGAATATACTATGGTTGCAGCAATGCACCCGAATGTGAGTTTATGTCATGGAATAAACCTTCATCTATTGCCTGTCCAAAATGCGGCTCATATATGGTGGAGAAGGGAAATAAGCTTCTTTGCATGAATGAGGAATGTGGCTATTCCGAGAATAAGCCTAAGGAAGAATAAAACTAAAGCCTTCTTTTATATAAACAAAAATTCAGGGAGTGTATGACTTTAATTGAGCCATACACTCCCTTTAAACTGTTACCACCGGCAGAGTTATTATTCTTTATCATCCTCTTTTTTATCAAGATTTTTTATCTGTTTTGTTATAACAAGATATGCATATATAATTACCGGCATTACAATATCTATGAATAATAATGTAAATAAGAGCCTTGTGTCAGATGAAAATATTGCTACAAAAATTGTGGCAGTCAAACTGAATATAAGTATAATTAAAATTATAATAGCGAAAAGCCTTTTCATTTTCATATCAATTTTCCTCCAGACTTAAGGTAAGTTCTTCCCACTCATTCATAAGTTTTTCAAGTTTTTCCTCCAAAGAGCTTTTTTCTTTTTGAAGTTCCATAAGCTTGCCTACATTTGATGAAATCTCAGGGTTTGAAAACTCCTCATCAATAAGCCCAAGCTTTTCTTCAAGCTTTTCTATTTCTTTCTCACATTTATTTAAGGCATTGGAGAGCTTTTTCTTTTGAGCCTGTGCAGTCTTATTTTCAATCCATTCCTGCTTGGAATCTGAGATTTCTACAGACTTTTCTTTTGATTCATTTGAGATAAGATTTGCAGCGCCTTCCACAGCCTCTCTTTTTTCAATATAATAATCATAATTGCCTATATAATTTAACAATCTGTTTCCTGTAAGGTCAAGAATCCTTGTAGCAGTCTTATTGATAAAATATCTGTCATGTGAGACATAGCATATAGTACCCGGAAAACTGTTTAAAGCACTTTCAAGCACATCCTTGCTGAGTATATCAAGATGGTTTGTAGGCTCGTCAAGAAGTAGGAAATTTGCCTTTGAGAGCATAAGTTTTACTAAAGATACTCTACCTCTTTCACCACCGGATAAATCTCCGATTTTCTTATATACATCCTCACCTGTAAAAAGAAAAGCCGCAAGAATATTTCTAATTTGAGTATTGGTCATCTCAGGATAGGTATCGGAAATCTCGTCAAAAAGAGTTTTATCCATATGAAGTACCTGATGTTCCTGGTCATAATATGCTATAACCACATTGGAACCGTAAATCACCTCACCGCTGTCAGGAGATAGAAGACCGTTTATTATTTTTAAAAGAGTGGTTTTACCTGTTCCGTTATCACCTATTATAGCCACCCTTTCGCCTCTTTTTATTTCAAAGTTTATATTTGAAAAAAGATGTTTTTCATCAAAACTTTTTGAGAGATTGTTTACAGAGAGCACATCCTTACCGCTTTCCTTTGAAATATCTAAAGAAAGTCGCATATTTTCTATATGAGTTTGCGGAGCTTCAACTCTTTCTATTTTCTCAAGCTGTTTTTGACGGCTTTCAGCTCTTTTTATTGACTTTTCTCTGTTAAATTGCTTTAACTTACTGATAACAGCCTCTTGGTGCCTTATTTCCTGCTGTTGATTTAAATACTCCTTCATTTTTGCATCAATCAACATTTGTTTTTTAGCTGAAAAGTCGGAATAATTGCCGCTATACATAGTTACGACACTGTTTTCTATATCTATGACCTTACTTACTATTTTATCAAGAAAATATCTGTCATGAGATACTATTATTACCGCACCCTTATAGTTTAAAAGATAGGACTCAAGCCATTCTATACTTCTTAAATCCAGGTGGTTTGTAGGCTCGTCAAGTAAAATAATATCCGGCTCTTCAAGTAATAGTTTGGCAAGGAACACTCTGGTCTTTTGACCACCCGAGAGAGTATTTATTTTTCTGTCAAATTCATTTTCATTAAATCCCAAGCCTTTTAAAATACCCGTAACCTTGCTTTTTGCGGCATATCCGTCCATAAGCTCATAATTATGTGTAAGAGCGGTATATGAGGAATATAATTCTTCCAAAGCCTCACCGCTAAGATGCTGCATCTGCTCCTGCATATCAAGCATTCTTTTTTCCATGCTTAATATATGCTCTATTACGGTGTATAATTCATCAATTATACTTAGTTTTGAATCAACATTATTTATTTGGCGTAAATACCCAAGCTTTGCATCCTTTGCCGGTATAACATTACCGCTATCGGCATGTTCTTCACCGATAAGTATTTTTAAAAGAGTGGTTTTACCGGCACCGTTTACACCAACTATAGCAACTTTTTCATGTTCATTGACTAAAAAGTTTGCATCTTTTATTATCTCATTGCTTCCAAAAGACTTTGAGATATTTGTGGCAGTTAAAATCAAAATTTGCCTCCTTAGTCTTATAATCCACATTAGTATAGCTTAAATATGTATTTGAATGCAAGGAAAATGGAACAAAACATTATGTGTATTAAGAATATAATAACTCAAGTGAAGAGTAAAATATAAAAATATTACTATATATATCTGTATTGACATTTATATTAATAGATAATATACTAATTGTAGAATTCTTAACAAATGGAATTGCTAAGCATATTTAGGAAGGATTAAACAGATGCTTTTGAGGGCATTTGTATCGGACTTTGATTTTACTTTTCTTATCTATTTTACATAAATCAATGTCTGAGGCGGAGTAACTATGGAAGAAAGAAAAATATCAAGGGCGGTTATATCAAGATTACCAAGATACTACAGATACTTGGGTGAGCTTTCTGAAGAGGGTGTTGAAAGAATATCCTCCAAGGAACTGAGTGAGAGGATGAAGGTTACGGCTTCTCAAATCAGACAGGATCTTAATAATTTTGGCGGTTTCGGACAACAGGGTTATGGATATAATGTAAGATATCTGTACAATGAGATTGCTAAAATACTGGGTATTGATCGCCAGCACAATGTTATCATAATCGGTGCAGGACATTTAGGTAAGGCCATTGCAAACTATGCAAATTTTGAGAGAAGAGGATTTCTTATTAAAGCAATGTTTGATGTGGATCCTAATCTGTTTAATAAGACCGTTCGTGGTGCAAGAATATATTCTCTTGAAAATCTCGAAAAATTTATAGCTGAGAATGATATACAGATTGCCGCACTTACCATACCGAAGACTCGTGCTATGGAGGTTGCAGACAGACTGATAAAGTCAGGTATTAAGGCGATTTGGAATTTTGCGCATACAGATCTTGTAGTTCCTGATGATGTGGTAGTTGAGAATGTGCATCTTTCAGAATCTTTAATGAGACTTTCATACAGAGTCAGTAATGTAGATGCAATACCTTTTGAAGGAAAGTATGATTAGAGGTATCGGAACCGATATAATAGAAATAGATAGAATATCAAGAGCAATAAAAAAAGATTTTTTTTTAAAAAAGGCTTTCACCTACAGTGAGATAGAAATGGCAAAGTCAAGAAATACAGACAGCTTTTTGGCAGGAAATTTTGCTGTAAAGGAAGCCTTTGTAAAGGCATTGGGAACAGGTTTTAGAGGTGTAAAACTAAAGGATTTGGAAGTGCTTAGAGATGATTATGGTAAACCTTTTATTAGAATATGTAATATGTCAAATGTTCATCTAAAAGGTATTGCCGTGGGAAAAATTCATGTATCTATAAGCAATACAAATTCACTTGCTATTGCAATGGTGGTAATAGAATCGGATTGATATGTGGAGAAAAGGATATGAGAGTTCTTGATGAAACTGCATTAAAATATATACCTGACAGAAAAAAGAATGCAAATAAGGGAAGTTATGGGCATGTGCTTGTTATTGCAGGCAGTACCGGTATGAGCGGTGCTGCATTTTTGAGTGCAATGGCGGCATATCGCTCGGGTGCAGGACTTGTAAGAATATTCACTGTAAATAAAAACAGAACAATTTTACAAACTCTTTTACCTGAAGCTATAATTACAACATATGATGAGAGAGAAGCCTTTGAAAATAAGGAAGGCTTTATAGGAAAGGTAAAAAAATGCCTTGACTGGTCAAGTGTTGTAGTACTAGGTCCCGGACTTTCCACAGATTATTATGCCAAAACCATAGTCGAATATGTATTGTCGGAATGCTATGTACCTATGATAATAGATGCCGACGCTTTAAATATTATTGCCGCTGACAATACACTTACAAAATACTATACCGACAATGTTATTATAACACCTCATATCGGAGAGATGTCCAGACTTATAAATATATCAATAGACGAGATATTATCGGAACCTGTAAAATATGCAGGTGAATATGCCTCTAAATATGGAATTACGGTTGTACTTAAATCTCATCAAAGCGTTATTGCCGCCAAGGATGATATTTTTATAAATAAATCCGGAAGTGCCGCTATGGCAAAAGCCGGAAGCGGTGATGTACTCTGCGGTATAATAGCAGGTATGTTCTGCCTTGGAATAGAGGATGATATGGCTGTGGCACTTGGAGTATTTATTCATGGCATGGCAGGCAGTCTTGCAGGCAGAAAATATGGAGAACACAGCATCCTTGCAAGAGAAATCATTGATAATATCGGAGAGGTGCTAAATAGAAGGAAGAAAAATGGACTCATATAGACGAGCTTATGCAAAGGTGGATTTAGATGCTATAAAGCATAATTTAATGATAACAAAGCAGGCTTTAAAAGAGAATATGAAGCTGGCAGCTGTTGTAAAGGCTGACGGCTACGGGCATGGCAGTGTTCCGGTATCACTGCATATAAAGGATATTGTGGATTTTTTCTGTGTGGCGACTTTGGAAGAGGGAATAAATCTAAGATATCATGGTATTACAAAGCCGATTTTGATACTTGCATGTATTCCAAGAAGCAGCTATAAGGAATCCATTGTATTTGATATAAGAGAATCTGTTTTTACATTGGAACAGGCTAAAAAAATAAATGATGAAGCAAAAGAGATGGGTAAAAAGATGAGCATTCATATCGCCATTGATACAGGTATGAACAGAATCGGTTTTAAACCTACAAAAGAAAGTGCTGATATCATTAAAACCATAAATGAAATGAATAATATAGAAATCGAGGGTATTTTCACTCATTTCCACAGTGCCGATGAAATAGATCTTACTTCTGCAAAAAGACAAGAAGAATTATTTTTGGAATTTTTAGATATGCTTCGTAATATGGGTATTGAACCCAAAATCACACATGCATCCAACTCAGCCGCCATTGTAAATAATATCGGAACGCAGCTTGATATGGTAAGATGCGGTATTACAATGTATGGTGTATCACCTTCAAATGAAGTAAACCTTAAAAGCTTTGATTACAGACCTGCTTTAAGTATTTACTCCACCATTACCTATATAAAGGAGATAAAAGCGGGAGAATGTGTAAGCTATGGTGCAATATTTAAGGCGGAAAAGGATATGAATATTGCAACAATTTCATTCGGATATGCGGACGGATACCCCAGAGATTTAAGCAATAAGGGATATGTATTGATTCATGGGGTAAAATGCAGGATACTTGGAAGAATATGCATGGATCAGACAATAGTGGATGTCAGCAATATTCCACAAGTGGAGATAGGAGATACTGTAGTGATTCTTGGAGAAAGTGAGGACAGTAAAATCACTGTTGAAGAATTGACAAAGGATTCAAATACATTTTCCTATGAATTTATTTGCGGTATAAATAAAAGAGTACCTAGACTTTACTACTGCGAAGGTGAATATATAGGCAAAAAGGATTATATAAGAGATTTATATACTATGGTATAATTCTTAAAATAATAAAATATTATTTATCAGATAAATAGGAGATTTTCATGGACGATGCTCATTCGGCATTTTTAATTACTACTTTTATAATTGTATTATTTATAAATTTTTCGATTCACTCTTTTAATTCGGCTATTCATGAGTTAAACAGCTCTGATATTGATGAGGATAAAAATGGTGACAAGCTGAAATACTATATGGAAAATCCGGATAAGGTACTTTACTGTATGTATATTATAAATGTCTTATCCGGAATTTTCTTCGGATGGTTTTTTATAAGGTCATTTACCTCCGGTATTAAGACATTTTTATCAACCTTACTTCCTATATCGATATCAACGAGTATTTCGATTTTTATCGTTCTATTATTATTTTGTATTTTCTTTGTTATTTTCGGAATATCTATACCAAATAAGCTGGCAAGAAAATCACCGAAAAAAAGTGCCTGTATTTTTATAAATATTTCAGCTGCTTTAATTTTTATTCTTTCACCGATTATCTATATTGTGGACGGTATTTCTTATATTATTTTAAAGATCTTCGGTGTAGATATGAAGGTGCAGTCGGAAACTGTAAGTGAGGAAGATATAGTCAGTATGGTAAATGAAGGTCATGAACAGGGGATATTTGAGGGCTCCGAGGCGGAAATGATTACCAATATCTTTGAGCTTAACGATAAGCAGGCAAGGGATGTTATGACTCATAGAAAAAATGTTGTATTTATAAATGGAGAGGACAGTTTACAGGATGTGATTGACTTTATGCTGACCTCCGGTATTAACTCCAGATATCCGGTTTATAAAGATAATATAGATAATATTATGGGTATTTTGAATATGAAAGATGCCTTGATATGCGAAAATACATCAAATTATCAAAATACCGCAATTAAGGATATTCCAAATATTCTAAGAAATATTACATTTGTTCCTGAAAATAAAAGCCTTGATACCCTATTTAAGGAAATGCAATCAGAAAAAAATCATATGGTTGTAGTGGTGGATGAATATGGACAGACATCCGGTATTGTTACTATGGAGGATATACTCGAAGAAATTGTCGGAAATATCATGGATGAATATGATGAAGACGAAGAGCTTATAAAGGAACTGTCAGATGGTTCATTTATAATGAAGGGAATGACTCCGTTATCTGATATAGAAGATATTTTAAATATAAAATTTGATGAAGAGGAGCTGGAAAATTTTGATACTATCAATGGTCTTATGATATCTCGACTTGACAGAATCCCGGAAGATAATGAGAAATTTGATATAATAATGCATGGATATGAGTTTAAGGCATTACATGTCTCAAATAAAATGATAAACACCATTAAAGTAACAAAATTACAAGAGGATGAAGAGCTTAAGGAAGAATAACGGCTTATTTATGTTGCCGTTCCAGATGTTTGAAGACAGGGAGTATATAAGGAGGGTTTTATATATTGCACTTCCTGTTTCTCTTCAAATGTTACTGAAAATGATTGTAAACTTTGCCGATACCGTAATGATTGGTAAATTGGGTGAAACTTCAATTGCCGGTGTTGGGTTGGCAAATAAATATTTTTTTGTTTTTGTACTGTTTATCTTCGGTATAGAAAGCGGAACAGGAATACTCGCATCACAGTACTGGGGCAATGGTGATATTAAAAATATCAGAAAGGTGCTTGGGCTTGGTCTGTTGTTGTCTGTTGCAGGAAGCATAATACTTACCCTTATTGCTTTTTTTATGCCTGAAAAAATAATGATGATTTTTACGGAATCTGATAATACTATAGCAATAGGTGCAACATATCTCGGTGTGGTATGTCTTTCATATCCCTTTACCGCGGCAACAGATATTTATATTTCCACAATGAGAGCGGTGGGAGAAGTAAAGGTACCTGTTATAGCAAGTGTCTTTGCTATAATATTAAATATTGTCCTAAACTATATTTTGATATTTGGAAAATTCGGTTTGCCTATGCTTGGAGTGGTAGGTGCAGCTATTGCAACTGTGACAGCCAGAATATTTGAATTTATTTTGACAATTACACTTATAACAATAAAAAAATCACCTATAATATGTCCAATAGCAAAATTAAATCCATTTTCAAAGGAATTGATTACACAATTTGCCAAAACAGCATTGCCTGTAATAGTCAATGAATTCTTTTGGGGCATCGGAACAACACTGTATTCGGTTGCCTATGGAAGGATGGGAGATGCGGCTGTAGCCGCCATAACAATTTCCACGGCATTACAGGATCTTATGGTGGTATCATTTCAAGGTATAGCAATGGCGACAGTCGTTATACTGGGAAATGAGATGGGCGCAAATAATTTAAAAAAAGCAAAGCAATATGGTTCATATTCATATATAATGACTTTTTTGGTAGGTGTTATTGCATCCATGCTTATAATGATTTTCAGATTACCCTTTGTATCACTTTATAATGTATCTGATAATGTGATAAATGATGTAAAAGTATGTCTGTTGGTATTTGCTGTATATTTTCCACTTAAGGCGGTAGCGGCAGTAAATATAGTAGGTATTTTAAGGAGCGGAGGGGATACTTTAGCATGTCTTTTCCTGGACTTATCCTCAGTATGGCTGATAGGAGTTCCCATGGCATTTCTTGGAGGGCTGTATTTTAAATTCCCCATTTATATAGTTTATGCAATGGTACTTTCGTCAGAGATTTATAAGGTAGTAGGAGGGTACATCAGATATCGTCAGGGCAAATGGCTTAAAAACCTTGCTATAGAATTGACAGCAAATTAATTTCAGTATAAAATATAGCTTTGTATTAGTAGATAAAGGAGATAATATGTCAGGACATTCAAAATTTGCAAATATTAAACATAAAAAAGAAAAAAATGATGCGGCAAAGGGTAAAATCTTTACTGTAATCGGAAGAGAGATAGCAGTAGCTGTAAAAGAGGGAGGACCGGATCCAAACAATAACTCAAAGCTTAGAGATGTTATTGCAAAGGCAAAGGCAAACAATGTACCAAATGATACAATTGAAAGAGGTATTAAAAAGGCTGCCGGTGATGTAAACTCTGTAAACTATGAGCATAATATATATGAAGGCTATGGACCTAACGGTGTTGCAATCATTGTAGAAACTTTAACAGATAATAAAAACAGAACTGCGGCAAATGTAAGAGCCGCCTTTACAAAGGGTGGTGGAAATATAGGAGCTCAAGGCTGTGTATCATTTATGTTCGATAAAAAAGGTCAGATCCTTATAGACAAAGAAGAATGTGATATGGATTCGGATGAACTTATGATGGCTGCACTTGATCTTGGTGCAGAGGATTTTAATGATGAAGAAGACAGCTATGAAATCCTTACAGATCCGGATAATTTTTCTGCAGTCAGAGAAGGACTTGAAAAGTTAAATATACCTATGGCAAATGCCGAGGTAACTATGATTCCTCAAAATTGGGTAACACTTTCAGATGAAGAAGATATCAAGAAGATGAACCGTATTTTAGACCTTTTGGATGCTGAGGATGATGTGCAGAATGTATATCATAGCTGGGACGAGTAATATGACATTGCCAAAGGATCCTGTGATGTTATTATCACTTATAAATACCAAGCTTAGAGACTTTAATTCTTCATTGGAAGATTTTTGTAAAGAAAATGATTTGAATGAGGATGAGATAAAAGAAAAACTTGAGATAATTGATTATCACTATGATGAATTTAAAAACAAATTCGTATAAGTGGACTACAGGGAATAGATAGCTTTTAATTGACTTCCATTTAATTTGTTTTTCTTATATTTTTATTTAATGTAAATAATTCTATTTATGAGTATTTCATATTGATCATATTAAACTTATAAAGTAGTATTTAGATAGTTAGTGATAGATAACCATCTAAATACTATTTTTATTTGGAGGGATACAAGTATGAAATCCGTAATGAGAAGTATATTTAAAAAATATAGTATATTTATTGTTGCCATACTTAATTTGTTAATGTTTATTATAAGTTGTATAGTATTTTATTGGTCCGGATATATTCGTGATCAATATAATATAATGAACGACGGAGAATACTTTGATACTTTTTATTTATTTTGTATTGTTATAATTGAGATATTTGTATTCTCTTTAATATATTTTTTAAGACAATATAAATTGGGAATATATAAAGTATTTTATCTATTGTATATAGTTTTACTTATATTGTTTGTATCTAAAACTATAAATTGTATTATATACTATAACAATTATAGTAAAGAAGAGTATATTAAATTACATAAGGTTTCATTACAAAGTTTAAATTATATAATTAAAGATACCGGTGCGGACAATTATATATCAATAACTATTCGTTAAACTCAAGTTTAACGAATAGTTATTGATAAAAAATACTGTAAGCATAATATACTTACTTCTTATATAAAAAGCTGTTTAAGCCTTATATTCCTATTATAGCCTAAACAGCTTTTATTAACTTCTATTTTATAAAAATCTTTATACCATCTGCAATAATGCCGCATTTATTATTGCAGCACATACATTGCTGCCGCCTTTATTTCCATCACATATTATAGCAGGTATATTGCTCTGTTTTATAAGCTCCTTTGCTTCTATTACATTTACAAAGCCTACCGGGGCTGCAATTATAAAATCCGGTTTATACTTATCTAAGAGTTCATTTATCCTTATAAGTGCTGTCGGTGCATTTCCCACAGCAAATACTATGGGGATTTTTTTACCTGTTAATGCCTGTTTATTTTCATGCATCTGATAAGCCAAGTCTATAGCCGCATTTGCTCTGGTTGTTTCATTTTTTTTAGCAAATTCAATAGTCTGTTTTTCAGCTATCAAGCAAGCCGGTTCTATACCGAATTTATCTGTAAGTATGCGTTTATTTATACCGCTGAGTGCCATATTTGTATCTGTAAAAATCATAGCATTGGATTGTATACAATTTTTCAATGTCTGTAATGCATTATTCTGAAAAATAACATTATGTTGATAATCAAAATCCGCCGTAGTATGTATGGTCCTTTTTACAACTAAAAGTTCCTCATCGGAATAAAATTTTAATCTTTCCTCATCCATCCTTGAGGTAATGATCTCAAAACTCTTTTTTTCTATATCTTCAGGTCTTATTTGTAACATAAAACTCCTTTTTATATTTTATTCTCGGAAATACCTATAATATTGAATAATTCCTTTATATCTAAAGATTCCTCCACTAAATCTGCAAGTAAATCATATTGTAATTGCTTATAACTGTTAAAATCATTTATATTATCCGGAGTGATTTCTTTACCTGCTTTTACAGCCAATCCCTTTATTAAACTGTCCACAAATCCGTCATTTTCAAATATACCATGTATATATGTACCAAGTATATTTTTATTTACAAAACCTCCGTTATCTGTAACATTTGATATTGTAAAAGGTATTTCCTTAGGATTTATGCTGGTTCCCATATGTATTTCATAGCCTGAAATACTATGCACACCCGAATTATCTATAAAGTTCGGATAATTTATTATTTCAGTCTGTATTTGCCTTGTTGTTTTCTCCTTTGCAAATACTGTACTGAAATTTAAAAGTCCTAAACCTTTCTCAGTACCGCCTTCTTCAACTTTGTGTTTATCTATAAGCTCATTTCCAAGCATCTGAAAACCGCCACATATTCCAATCAAATTATAACAGGACAGATTGGAATAATTAAATCCGCTGTTTTTAAGCCATTTAAGATCATATAGGGTGTTTTTGGTACCCGGTAAAATAACAAGATCTGAATTTTTTAGTTCATTTGGTGAATATATATATTTTAATACTATTTCTCCTCTTCTACCGAGTGGATTAAAATCTGTAAAATTTGATATATGAGGCAGTCTGATGACTGCAATATTTATCTTATTATCAGAAAATTCCAACTTTTGTGTATCAAGTCTTTCAGAAAGGCTGTCCTCATCATCTATATCTATCTTTGTCATGGGTATGATACCAAGAAAAGGGATATCCACATCTATTTTCTTAAAATGTCTTGCAAGCATTTCAAATCCGGGGGTAAGTAGATTCTTATCTCCCCTGAATTTATTTATAACAATACCCTTTATTCTTCTTTTTGCTTCTTCTTCCAGCAATACTACAGTGCCGTAGATTGAAGCAAAGACTCCACCTCTGTCTATATCGGCTACCAGTATAACAGGAGCATTTACAAGCTTTGCCATGCCCATATTCACTATATCATTTTCATTAAGATTTATCTCTGCGGGAGAACCCGCACCTTCTATGACTATAATGTCATAATCATTGCATAGCTTATTATAGGCTTCTAAAATATATGGTATAAAATCACGCTTATTTTTATAATACTTTGCCGCACTCATATTATCATATACTTTACCGTTTAAAATAACCTGACTGCCTGTATTTGATGTAGGCTTTAAAAGTATGGGATTCATCTCCACTAAAGGCTTTATACCTGCAGCCTCAGCCTGCATTACCTGAGCTCTGCCCATCTCCATACCGTCCTCGGTTATATATGAATTAAGAGCCATATTTTGAGATTTAAAAGGTGCTACTTTAAAACCTCTTCTTTTTAACATTCTGCAAATTCCGGCAACTAAAAAGCTTTTTCCGGAATTTGACATAGTACCCTGTACCATTATAGCCTTTGTCATATAGTATACCTCTTAATAAGCTTTTTTATTGTTTCAAACAGTATAATATTCTCTCTATATGTTCTGACTGCGACTCTAAAATAGGTATCATCAAGTCCTATAAAATCGGAACAATCTCTTACAATAATTTTTTCTTTTAATAGATCCTTTGATAAATTCTTCTTATATTTACAAAGTAAAAAATTTGCCACAGAAGGAAAGACCGATACGCCTATAGATTTTAGATTGCTTTCAAGTGTAATCTTCTCTTTTTGAATATCTGCCACAACAGCTTCCATATTTTGCTTTAATGAATACTTTGCCGCCTCTATTGCCAGTGTATTTATATCCCATGAAGGTGTAAGCTTTTCAAGCTCCTTTACTATATTTGAATTATTTAAAATCAAATATCCGAATCTAAGCCCCGGGAATGCATACAGCTTTGTAAGTGATCTGAGTATGGCTACATTATCAAAATTATATAAATTTTTTATTTGAGAATGGTTTTCTCCTCTTTCTACGAACTCCAAAAAACATTCATCCAGCAGGACAAAAATATTTTTTGATTTGCAATGAACAAGTATTTTTTGTAACAAATCTTCTTCTATTATAAATCCTGTGGGATTATTTGGATTAGCAAGTACTAAAATATTAATATTATCTGATAATATGTCTAAAATATCATAATCAACCTTTAAATTCGGCATATTATAATATATTATTTTGCTGTTTGTAGATTCGGCTGCCAATCTATAAGATTCAAAGCTTGGAACGGGAAGACATATATTTATATTCCTGTCAAATAATTGAAAAAGTCTGAAAATAATACTGTTTGCTCCATTTCCAAGGTATACTTTATCATCTTTTATACCATACTTTTGACTTATTAAAAACTTTATTTCACTGTAATTTTCATTGGGATAATGCTCTAACAAAGGAATACTCTCCTTTAATATATCCTTCAGCACTGAATCAAGTCCATATGGATTGATACTGGCTGAAAAGTCGATATAGTCACTACCATCTTTTGAAAACTCTAAAAATCTACCTCCATGCATCTTTTGCCTCTCGAAACTCATGGCTGAAGTTTTTATCATAGAGTTTGCTTAACTCAAACTCGTCAGCTAAAAATCTACCTACATATACAAGTGCGGTTTTATTGATATCTGCACTCTTAACCTCTTTTGCTATATTTTCAAGTGTGGACATTATAATTTTTTGATCAGGCCAGCTTGCCTTATATACTACAGCAGCAGGGGTGTCCTTTGGATATGATGTCATAAGTTTATTTGCAAGTTCTTCAATACCTGCAATACTTAAAAAGATTGCCATACTGGATTGTATTTTTGCAAGATTTTCAATGCTTTCAGCCTCCGGAACAGGTGTCCTGCCTGCCATTCTTGTAAGGATTAAGGTCTGTGTTACTCCGGGAAGTGTAAACTCTCTCTTTAGCGCCGCAGCACCGGCAAATACCGAACTTACTCCGGGTATTACCTCATATTCTATACCTGCTTTATCAAGAGCGACCATCTGTTCTCTGATAGCGCCATACATAGCCGGATCACCGGTATGCACTCTTGCAATGTTTAATCCCTTTTCACTTGAATTTAGTATGATTTCCAATACCTCATCCAAGCTAAGTGATGCGGAATTTATCAATTTTGCATCTGTTTTTATATCTGTAAATAATTCCTTGTTTACAAGAGAACCTGTATAGATGATAACATCGGAATTATCTATTATTCTTTTCCCTTTAATAGTTAAAAGTTCAGGATCTCCTGAACCCGCACCTATAAAATAAAGCATGCTATTCCCCCAATTATAAAATTTATTATCAGTAATACAATATAAGACAGATATGTGATATTATTTAATACCACAATATCATGAGCTTTAACAATATTTTCACCATCTCCTATACTTTGTTTCTTCACAAGCTTACCAAAATAGAAAGCATCACCAAGGAGTTTGGTATCAAAAAAACCTGCAATTACACTTTCAGTCTGTCCGGCATTCGGACTGGAATGAACATATCTGTACTTTATAAATGCTTTTACAGACCTTGTAAATATATTAAAATTATTTTTTAAAATAGCTATAAAGAAAATCACAAATAATAATATAAAGGCTGAAAATCTTGCAGGTATAAAATTTACAATATCATCAAGAACAGCTGCCGCTTTGCCTATATAAAAATACTTTTTATCTTTATAGCCTATCATGGAATCCATGGTATTTATCACTTTATAAATAATTGGAAGTACCAAAATAAGATAAATAAACTGCTCTCCAAAAAGCAGAGCAATAATACTTCCGATAGTCGCATAAAGCCATGGTGCCACAATACCGTCAGACATATTTTCAGCTACAGTCTCTATAACGGCTTTTATAATCTGTTCAAAAGAAAGAAACATTGTATCTCTGCCAACTATCATAGAGAGAGCACTCCTTGATTTGTCTATATCCCCCGATATTATTTCATAATATACTTTCATACTTTCATATTTCAGTGAGGCTTTGGCAAATATCTGAAAAAACAAAAAAAACTCGGCTATAAATCCCAATATATAGTTTAGCCTATATATATATTTATCTGTTAAATACGCCATGCCTCCCCAAAATAAAACATTAAATACTACAATTAAAAATCCTGAAAAAAGCAGCCCTATATCTGTTTTAAATATTTTTCTAAAAAAAATTTCAAGATAAAAGATGCCCTTTCCCATAAATCTTACAAGATGTGGCAATTCTTGAATATCCCTTAGGAAAAAATCCAAAATAAAGCCACAAATAAATGCTGAATAATGAATCATTATTTTTAGGGTGATAATGCAAGCACCAAAACAACAACCAGCTCTGCCAATTGCAAAAAATAGCCTGCAAGATCACCTGTAATACCCCCGAATTCTTCAAAAGATTTGACTCTGTAATATAAAAAAACCAAAAAAGTAGATATTGAACATAATAATCCATAGTTTGTGTTTACAATAATCATGGACACACCGGTAAGCACAATAAATAAAAGCAGTACCACCCTGTTAACATATATCATACTTTTATCTGCAAATTCAAATGCAAGGCCATTGCCTCTGGCATTTCTAAAAACCACCAAAGATAATGCACTATATGCCCTTATAAGTATATAGGAAATTGCCAATATATAGATTTTACTAAAATTATTAAAGCAAAGTACCGCGGCAAAATAAAGTAAAATATATACCAATCCTCCTATTATGGCAAATGCACCGGAGTTTGAATCCTTCAATATTGCCAGTTTTCTTTGTTTATCCTGATTAGAGCCAAGGGCATCCATTGTATCCAAAAAGCCGTCCATATGTATGCCGCCCGTATATAAAATAGGCAATACCGTAATGAAAGCCGCAATCAATATCGGATTAATTTTTAATTTATAAAAAAATACAGAAAATATAAGTAAAAAAATCCCTTCGACCATACCTACTACAGGTAAAAATAAAAGGCAATATTTCATATTTTCTTTTTCCCATTCAAAACTTCTGACCGGAAGCTTTGAATACATGGCAAAAGTTATAGCCATTGATTTAAATACATTGATCATTTTTACTTTCTATTATAGGGTAGACCGTAAACCACTTCTACCACCCTATCTGCTACATCTATTATTTTCTTATGCAAGGAAAAAAGACATTCAATAAAGATATCCAATTCCTTACTTTGATTTACTTGGGTAGAAAATACATCATTTCCAACAATAAAAACAGAATTACATCTCTTTTCAATTGTCATTATATCAGAAAAAACCTCTTCTGTAATCTCTTTGAAGTTTTTTCTAAGACCTGAGCCGTCAAATATATTATTTGCTAAAAGATTTGTTAAATCTTCAAGTAAAATATTATTTTTAATATCTATGTCGATATTCTTTATATTTCTAGGTTCTTCAATAGTAATAAAACCTTTGCCCTCTCTTTGCAAAAGATGTTTTTTTATTCTTTCGCTTGAAATTTCTCCTATATTTTCCATAGTAGCCAAATAAATTTTATTTTCAAAGCTTTTTGAAATCATAGCCTCCGCATATTCGGATTTTCCGCTTGACACTCCACCATAAATATAAAATATCATATAAATCTCTTGTATTCTTCTATTTTGATATCTGAAAATGAAGCATTCTTTGTATAAATCTCGGATATAAGATCAAGAAGAGGAAAAAGCATGGCGCATCCGCTTCCTTCACCAAGGGCAAGCGATGCGTTTATAACAGGCTGTAAATCTAAAATCTCAAATATAGATACGGCTACAGGCTCACGGCTAAGATGTGAAGCTATCATATACTCCTTTGATATAGGATTTATAAAGTATGCCAAAAGGGCTGCAATCTCAGAAATTACACCATCTATTATAATCGGAAGTTTATATATTGCTCCTCCAAGGAAGATACCTGTAAGTGCGGCTATATCAAGTCCCCCGACTGATGAAAGCAAATCAAGTATAGGTATGATTCTAATATCAAAATTCTTATCTTTAACAGAAGATAAAAAATTAGAATATCTAAATCCGTATTTATTTATTCCTTTTTCTATTATCTCTATTTTTTTTTGAAGCTTTACATCATTAAGACCTGCTCCACGCCCTGTAACCTCTTTTACAGGAAGATTTAAAATCGCAGCTGATAATGCGGAGGATGTGGTTGTATTTCCAATACCCATTTCACCGGTACCTATAATACTGATTCCCTTGGTCTTTAGATTCTCCACTATTTTTATTCCTGTTAATACAGCTCTTAAGCTTATATCAAAAGGCATAGCCTTTTCTTTTATAAAATTATTGGTACCATGCATCAGCTTGTAATTAAAAACCCCCATTGAATACATCTTGGTATCAAAGCTGTCAATTCCCATATCTACAACCATCAGATTAGAATTACACGCCCTGCATAATACCGAAATACTGGAGGTTCCCATTGCCATACTTTTTGCAACCGCCAATGTAACTTCTTTTCCTGATTGTGAAATCCCCTCTTCCACTATTCCGTTATCCGCACACATAACGGTAATACATTTTTTATTTATATATGGTATCTCACTCTCAAAAATGGCTGAGAGCTTTTGAAAAATTTTCTCAAACTCTCCAAGACTGTCAAGAGGTTTAGCAATATTATCCCAATGCTTTTTAGCAATTTCTCTGTGCTTTTCAGAAGTATTTGTAATACTGCCGGAAAACTTTTCTAATTCATTTAATAATTCTTTTTGTATATTATTCAGAACAGGTGCTTTATACATTGTAATTCCCTTCTAAAAAGCAAATTAAATTCTCTATCAAAAATTCATAACCACGAAGGTATATATGTGGAAATCCTGCAAATACTCTTTTATTTGTATGTATACAGTCCCATTCCTTGCTTTTATTTGCCTTTATTGCATGAGCATAATCTCCATTATTTGTAGAATCAAAATAGTGGAACTCATGACTTCTAATCTTTTGATTTTTTTTCATCAAGAAACTGTCTGATTTTGCCTCTATTTCAATATAACCGAATCTGACAAGTTTTGGAGTCTTAAAGGCTTTTGCCTCTATCAATCCAACTCCTTGAAAAACTTCTCCATTATTATCTTCAAAGCTTTCATGCAGATAAATAAAACCTCCACATTCTGCAATTATCGGTATATCCTCCGCTTCATATATACTATTTAGCATAGAAGTATTGGAACTAAGCTCCTTTGCATAAATTTCAGGGTATCCTCCACAAAGCCATATAGCAGAAATATTATCCGGCAGTTTTTTATCATATATCGGACTGAATTTTACTATTTCAAAGCCGTATTCTTGCAATACCTTTATATTTTCAGCATAGGTAAAAGAAAATGCTTCATCATAGGCAAAGGCAATTCTGTGCTTTGTACCTTTAGAATTTAATTTTCTGACAATGTTGTCAGAGGGCTTAATTTTAACAATAAACTTATCAAGCGCATCAAAGTCCAAGCTTTTTTTCAGCCTGTCCGATACCCTCTCCACTATAGAGAATATATCCCTTTGAGGTTCATACAGTCCAAGATGGCGACTTTCTATATGATAACTTTCATCATGGTAGAGATATCCCAGTAAAACAAGGTTTATAGCATTTATTTTTCTATTCAATAATTCAATATTGCAGTCATAAGGCAATTTGTTTACTATAACGGCTTTTACACGATGTGAAAACTTTTGAAGATACTCTTCAAGCTTTTCCAGCTCATCAATATCTATAACAAGAATGACATCAACACCTATTTCCTCTGATACTATACAGGCACTGCATCTTTTACCTTCCCCGTATACTCCGTCAAAGAGTCCCATTGCCCCCTCTATGATAGCTGTATCTCCCAAAAAATTTCTAAAGAACACATTTTTAAGTTCATTTGGTTTATAATCAGGCTCTAAAAAGAAAGGATCCAGATTGGTCGAAGGACTCCCTGCAATCTTTTCATGATACATGGTATCTATATAATCCGGTCCTGTTTTATATATAGAAATGGTTTTTCCCATTTTTTTTAATATATTTATAAGCCCCAATGTAATAAGAGTTTTTCCACTCCCCGATTTCATTGCTGAAACCATAAAGGCCGTTTTGTCTATAGAGTACATTTTTAATGCTGCTCCTTTTAGTATTTGTTAGAGAATTATATAACAAAAAGACTGTTAAATAAAGAGCCTGCCATTTGTTTATAGGCTCTTATACAGATTACAAATAACACAGTATATCCTGTATTATATCTTTTATTTCCATATCATCTTCATCAAGTGTTTTTTTAAAGATTATACTGTTAAGGCAATCTGTCAAAGCAGGCTTTAACAATATTTTATTCGACTTTTCTAATCTACTATATACATTCAATAATATCCAATAAATCCATATACTGTCATTTGAATAAAATATTTTTGAAATAGATGGAAGTAAAATATTTTGTCTAAGCACAAATATATCTGTCACTTCCTTAAAAATTGGAAAGTTGGCATCTTGAAGCCAGGTAGATAAATCATCCCCTATTTCACTTATTTCTCTATCGTTTAATTGTCTAATTTTTCTACAAGCTTCAAAATCAAATTTATCTCTTGGTAATATCATAAATTTAAAATCTTAAATACTTAATGTACTCTCCTATTTTTTCTTCAAGTTTATATCTGTTCTCAACCAAATACGGATAAAAGCCTGTTACACCGTATGAAATCATTTTGCACAGTCCTGAAAATCTATATGCTCCTTCAGCACTTTTATTTTTATTCTGTATCGCTCTTTCAATTTCATTTGCATAGGATACTGATTCCAAGGTCTGTCTGCCTGCAATCCTTGTATAAAACTTCCAGGTGCCTTCTTCTGTATCTTCTTTAGTCCGAGGTACTGAATATACTTTTTTCATATTGGCAACAATCTCATCTTTTTTAGGTTTATTACCTTCCGATTCATAAATATATGCTTGCAATCCCCAGATAGCCAGAATCCATGTCCATAAATTAAAATTTATCTTTTCAGGTATATCAATATTTATAATATTGTATATATTTAAAATCTCATCTTTATAATCATAAATATAGAGCCAGAAGGCTAATTCATATAGATTGGTTAAATCCTTGCTTCTAGTTAGTGCAAAACTCTTTGCAAGCCTTTTAGAAAATTTAATTATATTTTTCTCATTATATTTTATACTAAGCTCTTCAAAATTCATCCTCACACCTTTTACTAGCCCATTATATGTGCTATGTGAAATTTTATCCATTCATTTTTATCTTTAAGTACATCAAAAGCATCCATTTTTTTCAATAGTTTATATATTGATGCAGATCTTGCTTGGCAGTTTATAGACCTGTTTGGATTAAACTCTATATCCGTAAACCATTCATAGGCTGATAAATCCAATGCCTTTCCAAAGTTCTCAAGCAATGCCGATACATATATATAATCATAAAATGCTGTTTTTGGCTCAAGTTCCCATTCAACTCCATCCTTTACAAAGGCGATCAGATTTCCGGACTTACGATGTCTTGTATCTTGCTTTGCCTCCTTAGGTGTTACATCAAGTAAATCTAAATATGGTCCGCCATTTTTATATTTTTTAGAAGATTGAAAAATATTTTCCAAATATATCCCGTTTATTTTTAGCTTAAAGGCACTCAGCTTAGTACCGATCGGATCAAAACCTTTTGATGACACCTCCAATGCTGTGGCTTTTGTACTTAGTTTTATAGCATTATGAAATGCTTTTATATTCTTTTGTTTTTGTGAAAAAGCAAATCCGTCACTCCACTCAAATTCAAAACTTTGACATATAATCTGATCATCCTTTATCGTCCATGCCGGTCTCGTTGTCATAAATTCACCCCCGATAATTTACTAAAATGTATATGTATCTAATGATACAATAAAATCTTTTATTATAATACTCTTCCATTATACTTAAATACAAATATCTAATCAATCCGAACTTATAAGAGTTGCCTTAATATACTTAACAAATGGCTTACAGAAGTTTCTTGTAAATTTATATGTTATATGAACATACTTTACGATTTTATCCAATTTTTTTATGTCTAAATTTTATAAAAGATATAGAATTCATATTTATAGATAAAATCAATAAGTCTTATAGCTTTATACAATACTACCCTATACTTATTTACATAATAAATAAGTTTATGATATGGTATTTATGAATTAGATAAAACCCCGCCTTCGGAAAAACTTTGTATATTATATGTATAAATATACAAAGGGTATTTTTAATAAAATCATATAGCTGAGCTTTTTACATTAAGCTATATAAAACAATATCAAAAAGGAATTTACATGAGTAAGAATAATACCTATAACAAAGAAAACAATTTAAAACAATCAGATAATAATTTGATTTCTGATAATTTAATTCAAGATGAGGAGCAGTTTTTAAAAGAATATAAATCCGATAAAAAAACCGGACTTATATATTTTTTTGTTGTGACATCCCTTTTAATCGGTGTTTTTCTTATATCTTTTAATTCAGGAAGATATGATATGTCAATAGTTGATGTTATTAACTCTATTATAAGCGGAATGAAGCATGGTATATGGTGGTTACTCTCACATATCGGTTTTAATTTAGCCGAACCTACATGGATGAGTGGTCCGGAGGACACCATAATATGGCTTGTACGTATGCCACGAATCTTTGCTGCGATACTTATAGGGGGTTCTCTTGCAGTTTCCGGAGCAACTTATCAAGGACTTTTTAGAAATCCTATGGTATCACCAGATGTTCTTGGTGCATCTGCCGGAGCAAGTGTGGGAGCCTGTATAATGATGCTTTTTAATATGGGACCTGTTATGATACAGATTGCAGCCTTTGTTATGGGTATTTTTGCTGTTGCATTATCATATTTTTTAAGTAAAACAATCGGAAAAGGAACAAATGTAATTTTACTTTTAGTTCTTTGCGGTATGACAGTTAATACACTCTTTCAAGCCTTGGTTTCCGTTACAAAATATCTTGCAGATACCGAGGAACAATTACCTGCAATGACATACTGGCTGATGGGAAGCATTGCAAAGGTAAGTTACAATGATCTTAAATTCTTTTTGATACCTTTTGGACTGGGTGTTATACCTATTGTTGCACTTAGATGGAAGCTTAATCTTCTATCCTTTGGTGAAGATGAAGCAAAAGCAATGGGCATTGATGTTTCAAAGGTAAGAATTGTTTGTATTATATCTGCAACTCTTCTTACAGCTGCTGTTGTTTCAATAGCCGGAACAATAGGCTGGGTAGGGCTTATGATACCGCATCTTGTAAGATTTATTTCAGGTCCTAATAATAAAACACTTATACCTTTTTCACTCCTGACAGGAGCTTTATTTATGCTGATAGTAGATGATTTTTGTCGTACATTGCTTGCATACGAAATTCCTCTGGGTGTTCTAACATCGCTTATCGGAGCACCTTTCTTTATATATATTTTATTTAAAACAAGGGGGAATGCATAATGGAATTATCAATAAAAAATGCAAGCTGTGGCTATGGAAATACTGCTATATTGGAAAATGTTTCACTTTCCATTAAACAGGGAGAAATAGTATGCATACTTGGCCCCAACGGCATTGGCAAGACCACACTCTTTCGCTCGGTACTTGGTTTTTTAAATCTCATTAAGGGTGAAGTTATGCTTGACGGAAAGCCGAAATCACAAATCAGTCCAAGGGATTTTGCAAAATGTGTCGGCTATGTACCTCAGGGGCATGAACCGCCATTTCCATATTCTGTAAAGGATGTAGTTGTAATGGGTAGAGCAGCACATCTGAAAAGATTTGAATCTCCCGGAGTAAATGATTATAAAATGGCATACAAGGTCATGGAAATGCTTGGTATTTCATATTTACGAAATAAAACCTATACAAATATATCAGGTGGTGAAAGGCAGATGGTTCTTATTACAAGAGCTCTTACCCAAGAACCTAAGATTCTTGTAATGGATGAACCTACAGCAAATCTGGATTTTGGAAATCAGGTACATGTACTTGAGTGTATAAGTAAACTTACATCTTCCGGGCTTGGAGTGCTTATGACAACTCATAATCCTGACCATGCCTTCCTTTGTTGTGACAGGGTAATACTTCTTACAAAGGACAGACAGGTGATGGAGGGAAGTGTTGATGAAATAGTTACTGAGGAAAACCTAAGGCGTGCCTATGGTGTGGATGTTAAAATCAGTTCAACAAAAACTGATACCGGAAAGATAATAAGAAGTTGTATTCCGCTATTATAAAAAAGGAATATTTTAGGCTTCTTAATATATTTATTATTTTATTTTAGGAGGAGATTATGAGAAAAAATAATCGTATTGTCAAAGCACTTTTAGCAGCATTAATGTGTACATTTATGGTTACAGCATGTGCCAACACATCAAGCAAAGAGTCGGCTGCTGTTGAAACCAAAGCAGTAGAAACTACAGCGGCGGAAACTACAGCAGAGCAAAAAAGCACAACTCGTAAAGTTACAGATATGAAAGGTGTGGAAGTTGAGATTCCAATGGAAGTAAATACCTATGTTGAAAGCTGGTTTGCACATAATGAAGTAGACCTTATGCTCAAAAAAGCTGAAGGTATGTTGATTACATCCGCTACTCCGGAAAAATTTCCATGGATGTATGCTATATGTCCTAATTTCTACAATGCAAAGTCAACAGAATTTTCAACAGATATGAATCTTGAAGAAATTATTGCCGCTAAACCTGATGTTGTATTCGGCTCAAATGAAGACTATAGAGAGATGTTTACAAATGCAGGTATTCCTTTTATAAACTGTATGTTTACAAACTATGATGAGCTTAAAAAATCTGTAAAGCTTACAGCAGAGGTATTCGGTGGAGATGCGATTAAGATTGCTGATGATTATATAGCTTATCTTGATGAAAGAACATCATGGGTTGCAGAGCGTACCGCTTCCATCCCTGAGGATCAAAGACTTTCCGTAGCACATGGAAGTTCTGTATATGAGCTTAACTTTGACGGTGCAAATACAATTATTGATGAGTGGATTAAATTCTCAGGTGGAAAGAATGCTGCAGGACAGGAAGTTGAGGGTAACCTTAAGAATATAAGTATTGAGCAGGTGATGGCATGGGATCCTGATGTCCTTATTACAGGAAAGCCGCAGACTGAAGTTGAAAAAATCATGGGTGATGCTACATGGGCAAATCTTTCGGCTGTAAAGAACAATAAGGTATATTCAAATCCTAAGGGTGCTTTCGCATGGGATCGCTATGGTGTGGATGCCGCACTTCAACCACAGTGGTGTGCACAGATTTTATATCCTGATTTATTTACCGATTTCAGTATAAGGGATGAAGTAAAGAAGTTTTACTCAACTTTCCTTGGTTATGATCTTTCAGATGATGAAGCACAGATGATTCTTGACTGCAAGAACCCTAATCTTGAAGACTATCCGAAGAACTGATATTTTATATTAAAAGACGGGCCGGAGATAAAACCGGTCCGTCTTTTAAATATCGATATAAATTTCCGCTTTCAGTATAAAACTTTTTGCAAGTTCTATCTGTATATTTCTTTCACTTTTCACCATATCATAATCATTTTTATATTTAAGATTAATTAATTTAATTGCATAATCGGATGATACTATTGCATGTCCTCTCATATGTCCTGTTGCAATAGCCTGTGCGTATATTCTTGCAGCATATTTACTTACTTCATCAATAGAATTTTTTGATAAAGTATTGGCAAGGAACCATGCTTTTCGAAGATTGTATGCATTTATCTTTCCGTTAAGCCTGTTTTCTAAGGCTTGTAAACTCTCTTCTATTATAGATTTTTTAAGGTTTTCATTATTAATATTTATATAATCAATATATCTTTTAGCATTTGTAATCGCCCAATATGATAAATAATATTGTGGTAATTTTTCTAATATTAACTCAAGTTCAATTCTTTTTTCCAAATCATCATCTATTTTTATTTTATACTTTGACGGTATTTTTATTTCACCATTTAGATATGAGTTTTTCTCAAATTCATTCCATGCGTAATCCTTATAATTATTTTTCATTTTTTGTATTTTACTCTACTATCTTCCATTTTCCGTTATAAACCTGTAATCCATATCCGCAATACGAGCAATTATTGTTTTTATCAGGCATAAAGTTTGCACCGCAGCTTGGACATTCTTTTTCAATATATATTTCTCCCCTGCTCTTTATCCTACTTGGATATTTTGCTCTTTTCATACATAAACTAAGATTTTCTTTTTTAATTAAAAGCTTTCCTGTATTTTTTAAGAAAGTTCTTGATATATGTACCTTTAATTTGATATAGGTTTCTTCATCCTTATTCCATACTGAATTTAATTTAATTTTATTTACATTAAAGGAAAGCAAATCTTCTTTATTTTCTTTTTTCAAAGCTCTTCATTGATACAGCTTCTAAGATAGCTTTCTGAATAGCGTACAATCTTCTTTTTTAACTTGTTTTGTTTAATGTTTAAAAGAGATAATAGACTAATAGGTATTGAAACACCGGCAAATATTAATATAAGAGAAATAATCCAACTAATATTATAAAAAGATAATCCTGTTCCTAAAATAAGAAAACTATATCCCCATAAGCTAAAAACAAGTAGAAAAAATTTACCGGTGTTTCCCATTTTATCATAAAAATCAAAACTTTCCACCTGCCAATCAAAAAATTGATGTAAAATAATTGCATTACAGTAAGGGCATGTCACTTCCTGTGAATTTAAATTTATTTCCGCACCACAGCTTGGACAGTAGACTATACTTTCTTTATAGTATTCACTTTTATTCACCTTTCTGTCATCATGTCTTATAATGCGAGATTGTCGAAGAAGTATGGCGGCATTTTTAATCTGTTACCATATTTTTGCTATAAACACCATATTCTGTGCCATCATCATATTATAAGGTCCTACCTCTTTTGACTTTGATATATTTACGGCTGTAATTTCAGTATCATAGCCTCTTTCCTTCGCCATTTTGATAATATCGCTTATCTGTGCTATAGTCTCCATTGTTATGGCTGAAATCACAACAGTGGGATTTTTCTTTGATGAGAATATCATATCCATCACACTTATCAGTTCACCACTGCTGCCACCTATAAAGATTTTATCTGCATCAAGTATATTATCCAGTCCTGCAGGTGCTTTTGCATGTATAAGTTCTATATTTTCAGCATTGAAATTATGAATATTTTTCTTTATCAACTCCACCGCAAGTTGATTTTTTTCTATGGCATATACCTTTCCCTCATAAGCAAGCCTTGCCATTTCAATACTGATTGATCCGCTTCCTGCGCCTATATCATAACATATACTGTCAGGGCAAATATCCAATTTACTCATAATCACGGCTCTTACCTCAGACTTTGTTATCGGAACTTTATCCCTGACAAAGACTTCATCAGACAGTCCAAAGCTGATTGATTTGTCTGCATCCGGATTTAAAATAATCATACAGTTTAAATCTGATATTTCCATTTCTATAAGCTGTGATGCCTTTGACTTTGTAATTTTTTCATCATCATAAGAGAGATTTTCACCAAGTATTATATCAAGCTCATGAAATCCGAATTTAATAAGCTTTTTGCAAATCTCTTTTACACCTTCAGCCTTTGATGTAATTATAAATGTATATTTATTTGAAGATATATTATGATATAAAAGTTCCTCCTTGCCATGAAATGATAATATCTTTACCTTGGAAATATCTATATTGCTCTTAGCACATATATAACTTAAGCTGGATATTCCCGGATAGGTCTTTATAGTTACTCCATGGAATTCTTTTTCGGTTTTTATAGCTTTATCTATTTCAGAAAAAAGTTTTTGGCTGCCGCTAAAAAGCGAAATATCACCGCTAAAAACTATTGCTATCTCATAACTTATATTTGTTCTGATAATATCAATTATTTTTTCTGTTTTATATTCAATACAATAAGTCTTGTCTTTAAAATATTCTTTTACACTGTCCACTATTCTTTTGGCGCCTATAATTATATCAGAGTTTTTAATTGCTTCATAGGCGGCTTTTGTCAAAAGATTCGGATTGCCAAGTCCTATTCCTATGAGATTTATATTTTTAGTGTTTTTCATAACAAATCCTATTTATTATAATATTTTTTAATTTTTTCTATACATTCAGCCACTGTAATACCTGTTACCTTTATCTTTGGTAATATTATTATAGCTTTACAACCGGTGCTTTTTGCAGCCTCTATCTTTTCATCAAAACCACCGCTTTTTCCTGAGAGTTTACTTACCAGGTATTTACAATCAAACTCCTTTATTATAGCTTCATTTAACTCCTTAGAAAAAGGACCTTGCATTGCTATAATATTTTTTGAGGCAACTCCTGCCGACAGGCAGGCATTTATCGAGTCTACACTTGGAAGAACTCTTGGAAAAATACGGCTTGAAAGTTCGCTGTAGTCAGCTATCTCTTTACTGCCGGTTGTAAGTAATATATTTCCGCTTGTATTTAAAAGGTATTTTACAGCCTCTTCATTACTTGAAAACTCAAGTATTCCGCAAAAAGATGAGATATTTATATCTTCCCTTTGTATTTTTAAAAGCATTACTTTTTTATTGTCCAAATTTTTTATGGCTGTTTCTATATTTTTTGAAATTTCATAGGCATATGGATGTGTGGCATCTATAACATATGAAATATCGTTCTTTTCTATTAAAGATGAGATTTCATCTATATTTAATCTTTTATCGCTTACTCTTACATTTGTAAACAGGGGTAGAACTTCCTTGCCATATCCCGTAGCTACACAGAGTAATGTATCTATACAAAGATTATCACATGCTGTGGCAATTTCTCTGCCTTCGGTTGTTCCTCCAAAAATAAGAATTTTACTCATTGTTATATCCTCTTGGTGTAACAAGCTTTCCTTCTATTACCTTTGTCATGGAATTTCCTATAAATACGGTTTCAAACATACCTACCTTTACATCCTTTAACTCTAAAAGGCTGTAGATACTGTATTCTTCACCCTCTCTACCTATATTTTTTGCAATGGCACAGGGGGTATTATTATCTTTATGTTTTAAAAGTATTTCGCAGGCTTTTTGTAAATAATCCACACGCTTTTTACTTCCGGGATTATATAGGCATATACAAAAATCTCCTATTGCCGCACACTCGAGTCTTTTTTCTATTTTCTCCCATGGTGTCAAAAGATCACTAAGGCTTATTATAGCAAAATCATGTATGAGCGGTGCACCGATTATTGCGGCACCTGAGAGTGCGGCTGTTACTCCTGCCATGGTACTTACCCTTACTTCTTTATACTTAGGTGCTATACCAAGCATAAGACCTGTAAGTCCATATACTCCCGCATCACCGGAACAGACAAATGCTACGGTTTTACCCTTCATTGCCTCTTCAAATGCAATTACGCATCTTTCATACTCCTTTGTCATAGGTGTGGAAAGACATTCTTTATCAGGCCATATTTCTTTTATAAGGTCGGTATATACCGTGTAGCCTATTACTACATCACTTTCCTCTATTTTTTTAATAGCCTCCACGGTCATCTGCTCATACTTACCGGGCCCCATACCAATTATATAAATTTGTTTCATTCTAACCTCTCACAATAATCAATGTAAAATATCCACTGCTCTCAGGCAGATTTTTTGATCCTATAAAAATCTTTTCATCCTTCATTCCGCAATTTTCCACCATATACACATTACAATCAGATTTATTCTCTTTGATATATTTTGCCAGCTTTTCATAGCTTCTTCCGGATTTCATAAATACTAAAGTGCCCTCTAAATTAAAAGCTTCCTCAAAGGAATATGATGAAGGTATTATATGAAGCTCTTCATCTGCAAGTGTCAAAGGTATTGAAAGTCTGGCTGCAGCTGCACTGAATGAGGTAATGCCTGCAATAGTGATTATTTGTATATTTTCTTTTTTCAGTCTTTCAGCGATATATGAATATGTTGCATATACTCCCGGATCTCCCAGTGTAAGCAATGCAACATCTCCATCCATTAAAAGATCTTTTATTAAAGCTGTAATCTTTGCATGTGCCTCCTCCAATATATCCTTATCCTTGGTCATCGGAAAATCAATACAAACCTTTTTCTTTTCTTCTATCTCAGGTATTGCCTGTTTTGCTATATTAAATGCTACCGAACTTGCCTCACTTTTCCCGACAAAGCAGACTGTACCGGAGTTTCTTACTGCATTTACAGCCTTTATTGTCATAAGCTCAGGATCTCCCGGACCTACTCCTACACCATATAGTTTACTCATATATTTTCTCCCGTATCTATAATCGTATAATTATCGCTAAAAACAATAATTCTTATTTTAAAATTATTTTTAAACTCATCAATATTTGCAAATCTGTTTTTATGATAAAATATCTCCGCCTTAAACGCACGATTATATGCATAATAAAGCATTTGATTTGCAAGTATATCAAAACATCCTTCAAGATTATTATCTTTTATTATGGTTATGGCACCTGTGGTAGTCTTTTGTTCCAGTATATCAGCTATAGTCGGTGCCAGCAAAGTAAAATCATAATTGATTTTTAAAGCATATTTTAAAACTGCGGCTGTAAGTAATTCAAGTCTTGAGTCCGAATCATTTGAATGAGTATTCATTATTCCGCCGGAAAGCTTTATAAGCTTTCCCATATCACCGCATAATATGATTTCTCTTGCATCATTTGATATGGCATAGTCAATACCTTCACCGATAAAATTACTGATAATTGCAACAATATTGCTTTCTATATTAAAATTATTTTCAAGAAACTTTGCCCCTATATTTCCGGGTGCCAAGTACACTCGCTTTTTATCGGAGTTTTGTAATCTAAACTTTATATCTGCTTTTATTGTTTCTAAAAGTGCAGTCTTACTCATTGGAAGTACCAAACCTGAAGTACCGAGTATTGAAATACCTCCTATAATTCCAAGCCTTTCATTAAATGTTTTTTTTGCAATTTCAATACCGTTTTGTACCATAATAGTAATATTGACAAATCCTTTATACCCGAATTCACTCAGTACACTTCCAAGATTGTCAATCATCATCTGTCTTGGCACAGGATTTATAGCCGCCTCACCCTTTGGAAGAGCAAGTCCGTTCTTTGTGAATGTTCCTACACCTTCTCCCGCAAAAAAATTAAATTCAAGTCCCTCATTCTTTTTTATAAATTCAAGCTTTGCGCTGATTAAAATTCCATCGGTAACATCAGGATCATCTCCTGCATCTTTTATAACACCGCAAATATAATAATCGTCTTCCACTTTGGAATATTCTATAGGAATACTTAAGCTTATGCCTGCAGGAAGCTCCACTTCAACCATCTTTTTTTCGGAATTAAGGTAAAGATATAATGCCCCCATTGCGGCAGCTGTTGCACTTGTACCTGTTGTAAATCCATATCTTTGTACATTGCCGTTTTTTATATTAAATTCATCAATTGTCATATCTTATGCCTTTGGTATTCTAAAGCCAAATTCCACACCGTCATTTATATTTCTTACATCAACATTGCCATTATGTGCCTCAATTATTGCTTTTACTATGGAAAGTCCTATGCCGCTTCCACCATATGCTCTGGAATGTGCCTTATCAACTTTAAAGAATTTTTCCCAAACATTGCCTAAATCCTCTTTCGGTATCGGATTTCCTGTATTATAAACCTTAAAAATGATATTCTTACCGTCATCATCTACAGTGATTTTTATTTCTCCAAAGTCTTTTACATGATGAATTGCATTGCTTATATAATTTGTGATTACCTCTTCTATTTTGAATTCATCAGCATATACATATATTTCCTTGTTTGAATCAAAGATTATATTTACATTTTTTTCGCCTATCAATATAGATATCGAGCCCAGAATATTGCTTATAAGTGCAGTTATATTGAATTTTTCTTTATTTAATATACTGTTTCCGGATTCAAGTGATGAAAGTGTAAGGAGTTGTTTTACCATTTTATTCATCTTTTCACTTTCATCCATAATCACCTCGGTATAGTACTTTCTGCTTTCCTCATCCTCACATAGCCCCTCATTCAGCCCCTCGGCATAGCCTTGTATAAGTGCAATAGGTGTTTTAAGTTCATGTGATACATTGGCAATAAAATCCCTTCGCATCTCATCAATAGCTTCTTTTCTTTTTATATCCTCTTTTAAAAGCTCATTGGCTTTTTGTAATTCATTTATTGCCTTTTCCAGTCTGTCTGACATATAGTTCATATTCTGTCCCAGTGTCTGAATCTCATCACTTCTGTTTCCTGTATATTTGGCGGTAAAATCAAGTTTCCCCATTTTATTTGATATATCTGCCAATAAAAGTATAGGTTTTGTAATCATTTTTGCGATAATAAAAGTTATGATTATTGTAATAATAAAGCCTATAATTGCAATATAAACAAGAAATTTATTTGATATATTCACACTTTCTTTCAAGCTGGCAACAGGTGTGGACATAATAACCATGGTCTGATTATCGCTGCAATATCCGAAAGCTTCAATGAAAGAGCTTTTTTGAGCTATTCTATGCAGTATTATTGTATAATTTTCACTTTTATACAGAATATCCTTGCTGTCAATATTTTTATTACCTATAAATCCGTCCTGTATCCTGCTTAAAAGGCTGTCTCCCTCTCTTGCAGAGGAATATATTGCCTTATTTGTAAAAGAATCCACCAATACTATAGTAATATTATATTTATTGGAGTATTCCACAATAATATTTGATACACTGTCATTTATAACAGATTGATTTTCATGGTTATTTTGAATAATTGCCTGCCCCGAAGAACCGATTTTCATTACTTCATTATCTATTTTTAAATATGCCTCTTTTATATCACTGACCTTTTCATTTTGATAAAACAACGGAAGTCCGAAATTATTTAATACTCCCATGGACAATAATAATATAAAAATAAAAAACAGTATTATTAAGGTTATCTTCATGCGAAGAGAATGACTGAATTTTTTTATCATATACACCTCATAATGACCGTAAGATATTTCACTCTAAATCAATTACGGTCTTTCTTTGGAGGAAAGTTCTATTATAAAGTCAGATTTACCTATTGACTTTCCAAAATTTTCCTTACAATAACAAATAAAAAGCTTATTTCGGGCTCTTGTCATCGCAACATAAAACATTCTGCGCTCTTCTTCTATCTCTTCAGCTCCTTTTGCCTTCTTATAAGGAACACTCCCCTCATTAACATCAATAATATATACTATATCAAATTCAAGACCTTTGGAAGAATGGAAGGTCATAAGTCTTACACCTGTATCATCTTCATTTGATTTTTTTCTCGCCTCAATAAGCTCATTTTTATACTCCTCCATATGTATAAACCAATCGTTAAAAGTATTAAACTCAGAGGCACTGTTTTCCAAATCACCAAGAACGGTATAGCAGTCATCACTTTCTATGCCGTTCATATCACAGTATTCTTCTATATATTCATCATAGCCGACTACATTTCTGATATATCTAAGGGCTGTTGCCGGCTTTAAATTCTTTATTGTTCTAAGATGCTCTCTTAATTCTATTATTCTTTTAATCATATAACTTTTATCATCATAATAATCAAAAAGTGTTTCTATATTTGCTTTTGATGAGGAAAGTGAATCCCTGCTTATATATCTGTTCGGCTTATTTGATATTCGTAGCAAATCGGTTTTATTGCCTGTATTTAGGGCAAGCCTTATATAGGATATTATATCCTTTGCCACCCAATGTTCAAACAGATTTGGAATGGAATCCCTTATTGTAAAAGGGATATTGTTTTTCATCATTCTTTCTATTAAAAGTCTTGGCGAAAGATTGGTGCGATAAAGTACAGCAATATTGTTTATATCCTGTTTCGCTCTTATATATTCCTTTATATCATTTACAATGGAGCTGACCTCCCCGAAAGGATTTTTAAATTCTATCACGGAAACCGGTGCACCACTACCCTTATGAGCCCTAAAGCTTTTAGGAAATCTTTTACTGTTAAATGATATAAGCTTTGTTGAAGCATCAACTATCTGAGTGCTCGATCTGAAATTGATATCCAAAAAAACTTTTGAAACATTTTTAAAATCTCTTTCAAATCCAAGCATTATCTCCGGTCTTGCACCTCTGAATCTGTATATGGACTGATCATCATCCCCGACAACTGTAATATTTTGGTCTTTTCCTGCCATAAGTTTTATTATATTATACTGCAAAAAGTTAATATCCTGAAACTCATCCACAAGTATATATCGATATCTGTTTTGTACAGCTTTTAAAATATCTTCTCTTTCACTTAAAAGTTCATAGGTCAAGGAAAGCATATCTTCAAAATCAAGTTTATTTAATGTTTCAAGCTCAGCCTCATATTCCCTGTATATTTTTTTAAATACATCACTTCCTATACTGTTTGAATAATAATTTTTTATATTTATATTGTCCTGCTTTATAAGGGCAATTTCATTTAAAAGATTACCTGAAAGAGTATTAATATCCTCATTTAATATAGAGTTTCTTTTTATCAATTCTTTTATAATTGTATATCTAAGCTCATCAGATGCTATTTGCTCCGATGTAAAGCCATAGGCAGTTTTTAAAAGGCTAAAGAATACTGAATGAAAGGTTCCAAAAGTGACAGGGCTTTTGCTGTATAGATTTTCAAATCTGTCCTTCATCTCCTTTGCCGCCGCCCTTGAAAATGTGACAACCAAAATATGGGCCGGGTTTACACCCGGCCCCTTTATAAGATATTTTATTCTGTGTGTAATTACAAAGGTTTTTCCGGAGCCGGGACCTGCCAACACCATCAAGGGACCGCCCCCATGTTCTATGGCTTTTTTTTGATTACTGCTGTAATTTATCAATTCCAATCTTAATCCTTCTTATTGATTCTTCTTTTCCAAGAACTTCCATAATCTCCGTAGCACCGGCAGGAGTCATTTGCTTTCCTGAAAGTGCAGTTCTTATAGGCCACATAATAAATCCTGTCTTATACTCATGTTCCTTACCGAATTCCTGTAAGATAGAGAACAAATTATCATTGGTATACTCATCGGTATTCTCTAAAAGCGGTAATACTTCCTTTAAAAGAGCTAATGAATTCTCAGAATTTGTTTTCATTTTTTTATGTGTATACATTTCTGTATCATATTCAGGTAATTCCTCAAAGAAGTCAATATGTGAACCTATCTGCGGCAATACTTCTATTCTTGTTTTTACCATATTTGATATCTTTTTAATATCCAGCGGCTTTTTTATAACTTCTTTAATATATGGCTCAGCCAGTTTAAAGAAATCTTCCTCACTCATTTTCTTTAAATATTCACCATTCATCCATGAAAGCTTGACCATATCAAAGACTGCAGGTGATTTTGAAATATGTTTATAATCAAAAGCCTCTATAAGTTCCTGTAAAGAGAATATCTCCTTATCATCCTCCGGTGACCATCCAAGAAGTGCCACAAAGTTTACTATTGCCTCTGAGACATAACCTTGCTCTGTCAAATCCTCAAATGATGAATGTCCGCTTCTTTTTGAAAGCTTTTTATGCTCCTCATTGGTTATTAAAGGACAGTGTACATAGGTCGGTACTTCCCATCCGAATGCCTCATACAATCTGTTGTACTTAGGTGATGATGAAAGATACTCATTTCCTCTAACTACATGTGTGATGCCCATTAAATGATCATCAACAACATTGGCAAAGTTATAAGTAGGATAGCCGTCCGATTTTATAAGAACCATATCATCCAGCTCGGAATTATCCACTGTAATATCACCATAGATATCATCATGGAATGATGTTGTTCCGGTTGTAGGGTTGTTTTGACGGATCACATATGGGATACCGCTTTCAAGTTTTTCTTTTATTTCCTCCTCGGACAGTGAAAGGCAATGCTTATCATATTTCATAATTTCTTCACCATTCACATTTGATCTGAGTGAATTAAGTCTTTCCGGAGTACAAAAACAATAATATGCCTGCTTATTTTCTATAAGTTTTTTAGCATACTCCAAGTAGAGTCCCTGTTTTTGTCTTTCACTCTGCACATACGGTCCGACTCCACCATCCTTATCAGGACCTTCATCATGTATAAGACCTGTTTTTTCCAAGGTTCTGTAGATGATGTCTATAGCACCCTCCACATATCTTTCCTGGTCTGTATCCTCTATTCTAAGCAGAAAATCTCCACCCTCATGCTTTGCAATTAAATATGCATATAATGCGGTTCTTAGATTTCCCACATGCATCCTTCCGGTAGGACTTGGTGCATATCTTGTCCTTATTTTTGTCATACCCTCTCCTTATCTATTAACTTTACAGCACTTTATCAAAATGCTTACTATGATGTCACCTCAAACTTATATCCCATGCCCCAAACGGTTTTTATATAGTCTCCACGCTCACCCATCTTTGCACGAAGTTTTTTTACATGGGTGTCAATGGTTCTGGCATCACCAAAATAATCATAATTCCATACAGAACTTAAAATCTTTTCTCTGGACAATGCAATCCCCTTATTCTCAATAAAATATGTTAAAAGTTCATATTCTTTAAAGCTTAAATCAACAGGTTTTTGATCTATATATACGCTTCTTGCCACTTTATCTATCTCAATAGCACCTGCTACCAGCTTTTCTTCAGATTCACCTATTGTTCTTCTAAGTACCGCCTCCACTCTTGCTACAAGTATCTTTGGTGAAAAAGGCTTTGTAATATACTCATCAACACCAAGCTTATATCCCAAAAGTTCATCTCTTTCTTCACTTCTGGCAGTCAACATAATAACAGGCACTTTAGAATACTGCCTTAAAACCTCTAAGGTTTCAAAGCCGTCAAGTTTCGGCATCATAACATCCAGTAAAATAAGCTTTATATCTTTATTTTCATCAAAGACTCTTAAAGCTTGTTCACCGTCCTGTGCTTCCAACACTATAAATCCTTTAATGGTGAGAAAATCTTTTACAAGTTTTCTCATTCTGGCTTCATCATCCACCACCAATATCTTTACATCGTCCATATAATCTCCAACTAAGCATGGTCAAGCAAAATTGCTATTCCTCTTTTATTATAAGTCCAAGTTCCTTAAGTTGTGCATCATCCACTCTGTCAGGGGCATTTGTCATAAGATCCGATGCATCTTTTACCTTAGGGAATGCTATAACATCTCTGATAGAATCAGCTTCCACCATAAGCATTACCACTCTATCAAGACCGTATGCAAGTCCTGCATGAGGAGGAACACCATATTTGAATGCCTCAAGCAAATATCCGAATCTCTCCTGCGCTACTTCTTTTGTAAGTCCGAGTACCTCAAACATCTTTGCCTGAACATCACCCTGATGTATTCTTACGGAACCTCCGCCTATCTCGGTACCGTTAAGTACAATATCATATGCCTTGGCTCTTACTCTGCCGGGATCCGAGTCAATATACTGCCAATCCTCATCCATAGGCGCAGTAAAAGGATGGTGCATTGCCTTAAATCTGTTTTCTTCCTCCGACCACTCAAGCAGAGGGAACTCTGTAACCCAAAGGAATTTGTAATCATCCTTCTTTAAAAGTCCAAGCTGACTTGCAAGTTCAACTCTTAATGCGCCAAGAGTATCCCAGACTATCTTATTGCTGTCTGCCGCAAAGAAAAGCATATCTCCCGGCTTTGCATCCATTGCCTGCTTTAATCCTTCAATCTCAGCCTCTGTCATAAACTTGGCAAATGATGACTTGATATTTCCGTCAGCTTCAATAGCCATATAGGCAAGTCCCTTGGCTCTGTAACTCTTTACAAATTCTACAAGAGCATCAATTTTCTTTCTTGGCATTCCTGCCTGTCCGGTTGCATTGATACCTCTTACACTTCCACCTGCCGCCAAAGCATTTTTAAATACTGCAAATTCAGAGTTTGCAACGACATTTGAAACATCCTTTAATTCCATGCCGAATCTAAGGTCCGGTTTATCCGAACCGAATCTGTCCATAGCCTCCTGCCATGTCATCCTCTGTATAGGAAGTGCTATATCAATATCCAGTACATCCTTAAAGAGTCTTTGTAAAAGTCTCTCATTTACATCCAAAACGTCATCCACGTCAACAAATGAAAGTTCCATATCTATCTGTGTAAATTCAGGCTGTCTGTCGGCTCTAAGATCCTCATCCCTGTAGCATCTTGCAAGCTGGAAATATCTGTCATAGCCCGATACCATCAAAAGCTGCTTAAAAAGCTGTGGTGACTGCGGAAGTGCATAAAAACTTCCCGGATATACACGGCTTGGCACAAGATAATCTCTTGCACCCTCAGGAGAACTCTTTATAAGAGTAGGTGTTTCAATCTCTAGAAATCCGTTTTCGGCAAGGAAATTTCTTGTGGTTGTAGCCACCTTACTTCTGACCATAAGATTTCTTTGAAGATCAGGTCTTCTAAGATCAAGGAATCTGTATTTTAGTCTAAGTTCTTCCTTTGTCTTTGAATCCTCTTCTATATGGAATGGCGGAGTTTCAGACTCTGAAAGTATTCTAAGTCCTGTGGCTCTGACTTCAAGCTCACCTGTCTTTAGTGATTCATTAAAAGCTCCGCTTCTCTTTTTTAATATTCCTGTTACAGCAATACAAAACTCCTGCTTAAGCTTCATTGCCTTATTAAACACCTCACTCCCGCATTCTTCCTCTTCAAAAATAATCTGTAATATACCTGAGCGATCTCTTAAATCACAGAATATGATTCCACCCTTATTACGGTTCTTTTGAACCCAACCCATTACAGTAACTTCACTCTCAAGAGTTGCATTTACAACCTCTGCACATCTATGGCTCCTTTTTAAGCCAAGCATTGATTCTGCCATCTTCTTCTCCTAACTACTTTAAAGCTTCTCTATAAAATTCTTTGAATTGTGTATATCCTTGTTTTTCAAGCCCTTCTTTTTGGAACTTTTTATTTTTATTCATTTTGGAAACCAAAACAATATTTCCCAACTCTCTAAATGCCGCCGCCTCTTTTAATATATTTGTCAATACCGCCGCTTCAATATTCTTTTCATAAAGGAATGCAATTTTTTTGCTTTCATCCGGAATTTTAAATCCTGCATCCATAAGTATGGTTATAATTCTTTCAAAACCGATAGAAAAACCGCAGGCAGCCGTATCATTACCTGTAAATTTTCCGATCATTTTATCATATCTTCCTCCACCTGCTACAGAACCGGAAAAACCTTCCATACTTACTTCAAAAATGGTGCCGGTATAATATCCCATACCACGAACTAAAGTAGGATCAAATTCCAATGAGAAATCATTTGATTTAACATCCAATACTGTATTCATTATCTCGGATAAGCCATCTAAAACACCCTCTTCAATAAAACCTGACAGACTGCCCTTTAAAGAAATAAGTGCTTTTGAATCATTTGTGAGTCCGTCAAAAAGACTTAGATATTTCTCACATTTTTCCTCTCCGTCGAGTTCATTTAATTCTTTCCTTACTCCTTCAAGTCCGATTTTATCCATCTTATCAAGGATAATAAACACATTACTTATATTATCTTGTGAATAACCGGCATAAAGAGCCATTGCCATAAGAATTCTTCTGTCATTTATTCTTACAGTAAACTTCTTACCATGTGCTATCTGACTGAGTGCCTTTGTGGTGGCAAGTATAAGCTCTATTTCCGCAAGATTTGAGGCCTCACCCAAAATATCTATATCACATTGTGTAAACTGTCTGAATCTGCCCTTTTGCGGTCTGTCGGCTCTATAAACATTACCTATCTGTAAAGCTTTAAAAGGGTTTGGAAGATTTGCCTGATTATTTGCATAATATCTGGCAAGCGGCAATGTAAGGTCATATCTGAGTCCGGCATCCACCAAATCATTCTCATCATTTATATTTTCAAGCTGTAATTTCTCACCTCTTTTTAGAATCTTAAAAATAAGCTTTTCATTGTCACCGCCCTGCTTACTTAAAAGATTTTCTATATGCTCCATAGCCGGAGTTTCAATGGAGTTAAAACCGAAGCTTCCATAAGTCTTTTTAATAATATTTATCAAATAATCTCTGATAAACATCTCCTCAGGAAGTATATCCTTCATTCCGGTGACACTTTTTTTAATCAATGCCATTCATTTTTTCCTTTCTCATTATCATTTCATCAAGTCTTTCAATATACAGCTTGGGATCTTTAACATTTTCGATTCTCTCAATTCTGCCGTCACCAAAAACTATTTTACTTGATGTTCCCGCTCCACAAGCTATGATAGTCTGTTTCTCTTCCATAATCAATATATTATAAAGACATTCTTTATGCGGTTTTGAAAAACCTATATTCTCAAGATTTCCTGCCATATTCTTTTGGCGATATAAATAATACGGATTTAATCCAAGATCAATGCAGGTATCAATTGCCGTATTTATCATTGATAAAATCAGGCTGTTATCCATGATTTCTCTTTTATTCTCTGTATTAAGTCTTGCGGCTCTCTTTAGCGCAAGCGAATGTATGGTAATAGACTCGGGCGCAAATTCTCTAACCTTTGTAAAGCTGTCTATAACATCATCCAAGTTCTCACCGTTTAGCCCGATAATAAAATCCATATTTATATTTTCAAATCCGATTTCTCTTGCAAGACTGAAACTTTCATATATATCTTCAACGGTGTGTTGTCTGCCGATCAAATTCAAAGTCTTTTGTTGCATGGTCTGTGGATTTATAGAAATTCTATCCACATCCGCAGCCTTTAAAGCCTCAAGTTTTTCTCTTGTTATGCTGTCAGCTCTTCCGGCTTCTACAGTAAGCTCCAAAAGATTTGAAAGATCAAAGTTTTCCTTTACAACATTTAAAATTTTTGCCAATTGATGCGCTTCTAAAGAAGTAGGTGTACCACCTCCCATATAAACGGTTTGTAGCTTTTTACCGGCATACATTTTTGATACTGCAATAAGTTCCTTACAAAGAGATTCAATATAAATATCCGTATCCTTTTTCCACTGAGATATGGAATATGATGTAAATGAACAGTATAGGCATCTTGTCGGGCAAAAAGGTATGCCTATATAGAGACTGTATCCCTCTTTATAATCCACCTTTTTAAGTATCTCAAATTCTGTTCTTGCAGTATTTATACAAAGTTCGATCCTTTTATCACCTACGAGATAAATCTCCTTTAAATGCTTTCTTATATCTTCCAAAGATATATTATTTTCAAGCATTTCCATAACAATCTTTGTAGGTCTTATTCCTGTAAGAGTTCCCCATGGAAGCTTTTCATTACCAAGTTTTAAAAGATTATTGTAAATATTTCTTTTTAAATCATTTTTTGTATCAATTTTCGCTTCTTTTATCGGCGAAATAAATTCAAGTATTTTATCATCACTACTTATTTTGATATGATACTTATTATCTACCTTAAACAAATTCAAAGAAAGTATCGCATCTTCATCCTTGTAGATATATTTTTCTCCCGGATAAAAAGCCATTAAAAGTTCTCTGATATCCTGTTCAAAGGTCATATCCTCAAGTAATAATGATATCATCTGTTTATACCATGCTCCTGCACATATATTGCAACAGGATTATATTTCTTTTCATGTCCTACTGTGGTCATTTCCATATGTCCGGGCAGAATATTTACATCCTCAGGCAGAGTAAGTACCTTTTCATAGATTGACTTTATAATAGAAGGATTGTCACCGCCATAAAGATCCGTTCTGCCGCAATCCTCTCTAAATACCGTATCACCTGAAAACAGCAGCTTTTCATCTTCAATATAATAGCATCCCGACCCCTTTGTATGTCCGGGCGTAGCTATAAATTTGATATCTGTGCCAAGTAAATTTAGAATATCCCCGTCATCCAGCAAAACATCCGCCTTTGTAATATAGCCGTTTCCTATAAAGGATCTTCCTCCTGACTTATGGCTGTCGGAAAGCATCTCATCATCATGCTTTGAAATATACACTTTGATATTATATCTTTTCACAAGATCATTTACCGCCATTATATGATCAAAATGCCCATGTGTAAGTAGTATCGCCATAGGCTTTAATTTATTTTCCTCTATCACATTGATTATAGCATCACCCTGAGCGGACGGATCCACTATCAAGCATTCCAAGCTTTCTTTATTGTAAGCTATATATACATTGGTCTGTACCGGACCAAGTGTCATCACATATATTCCTATATTATTCATTAACCTGTTGCCCTTTCAATATCTATTACTCCGGTAATCTGTCTTAACTTTCCTATCAATGAGTTAAGCTCTTCTCTTCCTCTGATATCAAATACCATATTTATAGTTGAAATATCCTGTTTATTGGTACGTGCATTCATATTATTGATTGTAATACCGTTTTCACTGTAAATTCGTATTATATCAAAAATAAGTCCTGTACGATTATGAGCAAAAATCTGAAGTTCAGTCTGATATTTTTCCTCAAGCTTGGCATCTTCAAACTCCTGCCACTCGGCAGGTATAAGCCTTGTTCTGTCATCTGAAGGAAGATTCATTACATTTATACAATCCGTTCTATGTATTGATACACCCCTTCCTCGGGTAATAAAGCCTACTATCTCATCACCCGGCACAGGATTACAGCATTTTGAAAATCTTACTGCCAAATCCTCAATACCCTTTACAGTGATACCGTTTTTTGACTTTTTACGGATAAAATCACTATTATTGTTTTCACCGAGGCTTTCTAAAAGAGCACTTTCTGAAATCTCTTTTTTAGCAGTCTTTTTTTGCTCCTCAACCATCTTATTGATGATTTGCCCCTCTTTTAATCCGCCATGTCCAAGAGATGCAAGTATGGAATCCCAGTCCTTTATAGCATAGCGCTTCATCACCTTTTCCTGATACTGGGGTTTGTTTATTTCAGACCAGTTGATTCCCTTTGCCTTACAATATTTCTCAAGCATTTCCTTGCCACGAATAATATTATCTTCTTTCAGCTCGCTTTTAAACCATTGCAGTATCTTTGATTTTGCCTGATTTGACTTTACAATATTCAGCCAGTCCCTGCTTGGACCTTTTGAGTTTTGTGATGTTATTATCTCTACTCTGTCACCGCTTGTAAGCTCAAAATCTATATTTACAAGTCTGCCGTTTACCCTTGCTCCGACCATTTTATTACCTACAGCGGAATGTATGGAGTAGGCAAAGTCAATAGGATTGGAGCCGGCAGGCAGATTCTTTACATCTCCGTTTGGGGTAAAGCAATAAACACTGTCCGAGAAAAGATCCAAATCGCTTTTTATAACTTTAAGAAATTCAGCATTATCAGATGTATCCTTCTGCCATTCAAGGATTTGTCTAAGCCAGTTCATCTTGGCATCTTCAGAACCCTGTGCCTCCGAACTGCTTCCGGTCTCCTTATATTTCCAATGTGCGGCAATACCGAACTCAGCAGTCTTATGCATCTCATAGGTTCTTATTTGCACCTCAAAAGGCTGACCTGTATCGGATATTAAAGTAGTATGAAGTGATTGATACATATTTGGCTTTGGCATAGCTATATAATCTTTAAATCTGCCGGGTATCGGCTTATATATCTCATGCGCAGTGCCAAGTGCCAAATAACATGCCGCCACATCTTCAACTATTATTCTTATTGCAAAAACATCATAAATCTGATCCAGAGTCTTATTTTGATTTACCATTTTTTTATAAATAGAAAATAAATGCTTTACTCTACCGTTTATCTGATATTTTATCCCTGTAACAGATAGATGTTCGTTAAACTTTTTTATTATTTCATCAACAAATTGCTGTCTTTGTTCTTTTCTGAATGCGAGTTTTTCCGATAAATCATAGTAAATATCCGGATGTAAATATTTAAGAGAAAGATCGTCAAGCTCCACCTTGATTTTTGAAATACCGAGTCTTTGTGCAATAGGAGAATATATATCCATAGTCTCCCTTGCCTTTTCTTTTTGTTTTTCAGGCTTCATATATTGAAGTGTACGCATATTGTGAAGTCTGTCGGCGAGCTTTATAAGTATAACCCTGATATCCTTTGCCATAGCCAAAAACATCTTTCTTAAGTTTTCAGCCTGCATTTCGATTTTATCATTTTTTAATGAGAGCTGTGTAAGTTTTGTAACTCCGTCCACAAGATTTGCAACATCTACACCGAACATATCTGAAAGCTCTTCAAATGATATAGCTGTATCTTCTATTACATCATGCAAAAGTCCGGCTGCTATGGTCTCTTTATCAAGTTCAAGCTCCGCAAGGATTATTGCAACACAAATAGGGTGAATTATATATGGTTCACCGGATTTTCTTCTTTGATCATTATGTGCAGTCTTTGCCAATTCATAAGCTTTTGTTATCATACTGATATCATCTGAAGGATGATAATGTAATATGATATTAACAAGTTTTTTATATAAACTCTCCGGTGATGTAAAATCAGCCGGTTTATCAATCTGAGTTTCTATTTTTTCATCTAGAAAATTAAAATTATCCTCTTTCATTAAACTCCTTTAGCCTAAACTATTGCTATAGATGCAGGTAGGGTATATTTGTCTAAGCTTTTATTATACGAATATAATCAGAAAAAAGCAATAATAGGCAAAGAAAAAACCGGCACTTATGTGCCGGTAAGGAAACTATTTTGCTGTATTTACTTCCCTAAATGAATTGCCCTGTTTGAGTATAGGTGAAAACTTCTTATATAGAACAATTGTAAGTGCAGATATAAGTCCACCCTTTAAAAGATTTAAAGGAACAACTATCATCAGTGCAAATGTCTGAATATTGGTTACTGCAGGATTTACGGCACTTCCCATACCGATAAGTGCGCTAAGGTCCATTCCATACATCTGTGCAAATTTCGGTAAAAGATATATAGCATTAAAAAGTGAACCGAATACAGCCATTGTAAGAGTTCCGGCTATACTTCCAAGTAAAGCGCCTTTTCTTGTTTTACTGAAAATATAAATAATACTTGACGGGAGTATCAGTGCAGCCCCTACACAGAAATTTGCAAGTTCTCCTACAAATGCTGTAGTTGTTGACCTAAACATCACCTTTAAAAGTATCTTTATAAACTCTGTAAGAATTCCTGCAACAGGTCCGTAAGCAAAGGTCACTATCATTATAGGCAACTCTGAAAAATCAAGCTTATAAAATGTAGGAGCAAACGGTACAGGAAACTCAAACATCATAAGTATTGTACTTAATGCACCGAATAAACCTATCATTGCAATCTTTTGAGTAGTAATAATCGGTCCGGTATAACTCGACTTCTTATTTGCAACCCCTTCAAATAGATAGGCGACTACAAATGTGGCAAGTACGATTCCAAGAAATTCCACTACAAAAACAAAATTTTCAACTACTGTTTCTAACATAACTACCTCCATAGCTTATGCTTCGGAGTGTGTTTTCTTCAATACAAAAACCCCTATAAGCGTATAGGGGGCATTCACAAGAATATGAAAACACTCTTCTCTCATCCAGACTATACTGTCGGTTTTGGAATTTCACCAAATCAACTGCCCATGCAGGTCGCAGACTATACTGCCGGTGGGGAATTTCGCCCCGCCCCGAAGAATCATTTTATTGTTATCTATATGCTAAAACTTTTTATACGAAAAGTCAATAGTTTTATATACTTTTTACAGGCATACCGTTTACTTCCACATCATCTTCAATCGGTACAAGAATATATTTTCTGCCGTCTATCACCCTTGTCTCCAGCTTTTCAATAGAGTCGGTATCGGTTTTTACAGTAATACCGGGAGTTTTTACTTCAAACTTTCTTGTATCTATAACATTATCCGCCAGTACTTCGATATTTGCATCTTCACTTTTTTCATAGGACTCTATTGCCTCATCAGATACACCGCTCTTTGATATAAGCTTAACCATATCATTCTTTGTAAGTACTAAAGGTTCAGGATTATCTGAATTTTCAGCTATTAAATCCAGCATATTTGAGCTGAGAGCAGACATAACAGGCATTGTAAGTTCATCTCTTAATATATCATACAGCACTGCCTCAAAAGTCTCCTTTTGCATAGCGGATGACATAGGGGGATTTACTCCTATTATTTCATTTATAAAGTTTTCGTTCAATGCATCATTTTTTTTGCTGAAATAAAGCGCCGCATGTATATCTGTAGTTCGCTCCGTAAACGCCGGGAATAAAAAACCGTGCATAGGCATTCCCACAACCCAATCTCTTATTCGATTGGTTATAACACCTTCATTTGCAAAATAGCTTAATGCCGGTTTTGAAAGACTCACAGGGCAAATACTGCAAAGCAAAGCGTGATATACCTCATTTGAAGCATCATCCATAGCAAGTTTATCACTTGCTTTCCCCGGAATATCATACATAATATCAATCAGTATAATATAGTAATTCTCTGCATATTCATATGATTCTATTACTTTTCTAAAAAACTCGTCTAAAAGAAGTTCATCATCCAGTCTGCTCTCTCTAAGTTGCATCAAAAAGGAGTGTGGGCAGCCTTCATCTTCATCATCCAAAGAAAAATCTAAAGTAAGCAATGACTTTCCTATAGCTCCCGAGAGTGTTTTCCTAAATATTTCCTCGTATTTAAAAGCATCCTCCTCAGGCAGTGAGTAGAAAGCATCTTTATTCATAAATTTTATATTTTTTTCCGCATCAACATAGCAACCGGCATACTTTGTGATAACATTAGTATCCTTATTAAATTGTTTTTTGATTTCATTTATTTCTTCTCTAATCATCTAAATCACCGCTTTCTTCTTTCAACTCATCCAGATAAATCAAGTCTTTTTTGCTAAGATTTGCATTTTTTAATAAATCAGGTCTGTTATAAAGAGTTCTCTTTATAGACTCTTTTCTTCGCCATTCTTCAATATTTTTATGATGTCCCGAAAGCAGCATATCCGGAACTCTAAGTCCCTCATATTCCACAGGTCTTGTATACTGAGGATATTCAAGCAAATTATCCTCAAAAGACTCAAAATCCGCACTTTCATTATTGGTAAGTACGCCTTCCACCATTCTTGCTATTGCATCCATCATTACCAGCGCCGGAAGTTCACCTCCGGTAAGCACATAATCACCTATGGAATAACATTCGGCATTTGTAAGTTCCAATGCCCTTTCATCCACACCTTCATAATGACCGCAAAGAAAGACTATTTCATCAAGCTTTGCAAGCTCTTTGGCATCATTTTGATTAAAAACCTTGCCCTGCGGAGAAAGATATATAAGCTTCACTCTTTTATCAAGTCTTTTACAAATACTTTCATAAGCTTTATGTATCGGCTCCGCCTGCATAACCATACCTGCACCGCCACCGTAGGGATAATCATCCACCCTTCTATGTTTATCCAATGTAAAATCACGAATATTTATGGTTTCCATTGAAATAAGATCATTTTTTATAGCTCTACCCACTATGCTTGTGTTCATACACATATCTATCATTTCAGGAAATAATGTTAAACAAAAAAACTTCATATCTATAAATCCAAAAGTCCGTCCAAAACATGAACTTTAATTTTCCCCTCTTCAAGGTTTACATCCAGTATACATTGACTGATATATGGGAATAATACCTTTTTTTCACCCATATCCACTTCCATTACATGATTTGCCCCTGTAGGAAATACATCTGCAACCTTTCCAAGTAGATTTCCATCCTCACCTATAACATCCAGACCTATAAGATCTGCAATATAGTTTTCATTTTTCTTTAGTGGAGTGGCATTATCTCTATCTACAAATAAATCAGTATTCCTTAAAGCCTGAATCTCTTCCGGTGTGTTAAACTGCTTAAATTTTACAAGTGCCATATTCTTTTGAAATCTGACCGTTTCAATATCAAGCGAAGTCTCAACTCCCTTAATATTAGCATATACTTTTTTTATCTTTTTTAGTCTGTTGCTGTCATCGGATGTAGGATACACCTTTGCCTCACCCTTTATACCATGGGAACTTGTAATAACCCCCACTCTAAATCTATCTATCATCTTATTCACTTTCTTTTATTTGACAATATCATTATCTAATGCAATATCATATATAGCATTTACAATAAGTTCAATATTTGTTATATATTTTTCTACAAATTCTTTTGTAATATCCTGTTTTTTTGCTGAAGCGTGGCTTCTATCATTTTGGTGAGCTATATCATTTCTTCTTTGAAATAAATCTATTACAACTTTTTTACCATACTTAATCGGATCTTTGCTTTCTTTAGAGAAAGCCCTTTCCATAGTTTTACTAAAATCAATTCCGATTAAATTTAATTGATCCTTCATACTTTCATGAGATAAAAAGACATCTCTACTGAATCTGTCATTAAGATACTCAAAAAACCAATCCTTTGAATTTACCGTATTTATTGCATCCTCTACTTTTGACATAGGAACCATAAATCTGTAGTATTTTTCCGACTTAGTCCATTGTCCAGTAAACATTTTAAATAAACAGAATTTACTCATCTCATGAATAAAAAAATCCAGAAGACCTTCTGCAAGAACAACTTGAGAGCGCCATATTGTCTTACCATCGTTTTCATTTCCATTTTTATTTAACAAATCCGCTACAGTATACTGTGCTTTTACTTCATTTAAACTTTCTTCAAAATGTTCCTTGATTTCTTTAAGTGAGAACTGTATCGGTAATTCGATTACTTTAAGTTCTCTTTTTTCTTCAACTCTTGGTGAAAGGGATAAGTCTCTTCTCATTGTTTACCCTCACACTCATATTCCATCTACTATTTTAGCAAAATCAAGATTTAGCATTGGAATAGCACCGTATTTACCTGTAATATAGCCATTTCCGAATTTTTCTTCGCGTCTTACATTTTTGATTTCTGCCAATGAAAAAAGATCTGTTGAACGATCTTTCTTCATTTCTGTAAACCAAATTTGATCTCTTCTAAATAAATCAAAATTCAATAATCCTGTTTCATGAGTAGTAAAAATAAGCTGTGGAGTTTTATCTGTTTTAGTAGAAACAAAAAGTTTTATCAGTCCATAAACCAATGCCTCATGAAGATTTGCCTCCAACTCATCACAAATTAATACTTTACCATTTACCATAATATCGATAATTGGGCATAGCATTCCGAAAAGCTTTTTTATACCGGTTGATTCTTCCGACATAAGATCGGTTTCAAATTCATCATAAACAATCTTAGTTGAAATACTCTCAGCTCTCGCTTCCGCTATCACCTTTTTAAATTCATCTGATAAAAATGGAAGCAATTCAACAGAATCAACTTCAGCTTCATTAATAGTAACATTTATATCTTTTATTCCTGTATCTAATTCCTTTAGAAAAGTCAATACAGAATTCTTAATATTTTCATTTTTATATATTTGATGTAAAGAATAATCCATCCATATATCCTGTTTACTATCTTTATATATAATTAAATAATCACTAAAAAAGTTGAAAACATCTTTAACCTCATCTACATTACTGAAGTTTGCAGCACATGACAGCATCAACCGGTTTGGCATCAGTACATCTTTACATGTTTCAAATTTTTTACGAAACTTACTTCCCTCAGTGAACTCATTATTTGTTCTTTCAAAAATTTTAGTCTGCTTTCCATTGGGGAAATAATATAAATACTCTTCTACTACAACCATGTTTTTTAGAGAAAAACCAAAAACATATCTTATTTCTTTTACTACAAAATGAAGTTGATATCTGCTTTCTTCTTCAAAACCGTCCAATTTATGAGGTGATTGTCTTATACCCTGCCCGGGTTGATTTAGTATACTGTTTAATACAAGATTTCTGACAAAATCAATTGCATCAACCAAATTACTCTTTCCCGATCCGTTTGCACCATATATCACTGCCGATTTTAAAACATCCAAACCTGCAATCTTTTCTATTTTTTCCTCATGTGATGTATCTTTCCCTGCTAAAGCAGAAAATATTATTTTTTCTCGAATAGATTTATGGTTTGAACAGGTAAATTCAAGTAGCATATTATTCCTCCTTATTCTGATAATATAAATAATATCATATTAAGAAAGATTAAACAATGATATTTGCAGTTTATATGCAATTTTAAACATTTAAATCTTCATAACCATTATTTTATATTATTTAAAAATAAAAATAAAGCCACTACAAATGTAGCAGCTTGTTTGTTATTTTATTTCCAATACTACCTTTTTCTCAGCTCTTATAGATGCCGATTTTATAATGGAACGTATAGCTTTTGCTATCTTTCCCGACTTACCTATGACCTTGCCCATATCGGCTTCGGCTACTGATAATGTACATATAGTAGTATCTCCATCAATTGTTTCTTCTACTTTGACCTGCGCCGGATCGTCTACCAAAGCTTTTGCTATGACTTCAATGACTTCTTTCATAATCAGTCCTTATTATACTAATCCTGCACTCTTTAAAAGTTTAACAACTCTGTCAGTAGGCTGAGCACCGTTTGCAAGCCACTTCTTTGTGTTTTCCTCATCAAACTTGATTACACTTGGCTCAACTGTCGGATCATAATAACCGACCTCGTCGATAAATCTACCGTCTCTTGGTGAACGAGCATCAGCCACTACTACTCTATAGAAAGGTGCCTTCTTCTGTCCCATTCTCTTTAATCTCATCTTAACTGCCATTTTATTATCCTCCTAATAGCTATTAAATTATGTATATGTTCTTTAATAAGATATATACCTATATATGATCAATTCTAATTATTTAGAATAAAATCCTTTAAAATCCAATCTTCCCGCCGAAAAGCCCTCCAAGAGCTCCCCTCTTTTTACTGTTTTTCATCATTCCGGGGAATTGTTTCATCATCTTTTTCATCTGCTCAAATTGCCTTACAAGCCTGTTGACTTCAGCAATATTTACACCTGAACCCTTTGCGATTCTGCTTTTTCTTGAAGGGTTTAAAAGACTAGGATCAAGTCTTTCTTTTTCAGACATACTCTGTATAATCGCCTTTATCTTTACCATCTGCTTATCATCTACCTCAGGTAAAGCAGCCTTGCCTCCGATTCCCGGCAACATACTTAGAATACTTGCCATACCGCCCATCTTCTCAAGCTGTTCCAGCTGCTCAAGAAAATCATTAAAATCAAAATCGGCTTTTGCAATCTTTTGAGAAAGTTTTTTTGCTTTTTCACTGTCCATATCCATTTCAGCTTTCTCAATAAGTGAAAGGATATCTCCCATACCAAGAATACGGCTTGCCATTCTGTCCGGATAAAATTGCTCCAAATCAGACAGCTTTTCACCCATACCCACATAAAGTATAGGCTTTCCTGTAACGGCACGAACTGAAAGTGCCGCACCACCTCTTGTATCACCATCAAGCTTTGTAAGTATTACACCTGTGATATCAAGCTTTTCATTAAAGGTCTCAGCGACATTTACCGCATCCTGACCTGTCATTGCATCCACCACCAAAACAATGTCATCAACATTTACATTACCTTTGATTTCCAGGAGCTCATTCATCATATCCTCATCAATATGCAATCTTCCGGCAGTATCAAGGAATACTATATTGTGATGATTCTCTTTGGCAAATTCCAATGCTCTTTTTGCAATCTCTGCAGGCTTGTGAGCCGTGCCCATCTCAAAAACAGGCACATCCACCTTTTCACCATTTCTTTTTAACTGCTCGATTGCAGCCGGTCTGTATATATCACAACCTACAAGCAATGGCGAATTACCTTTTTTCTTTAATTTCCCGGCAAGCTTTGCGGTGGTAGTGGTTTTACCCGCACCCTGAAGACCTGCCATCATTATAACGGTTATATCCCCTGACGGTTTTATCTTAAGCTCGGTGGTCTCGCTTCCCATCAAAGAAACCATTTCTTCATTAACAATTTTAATAACCTGTTGAGCAGGTGTAAGTGAGTTGAGTACATCAGAACCGATAGCCTTTTCCTGAATACTCTTAATAAAATCCTTTACGACCTTAAAGCTTACATCAGCCTCGAGTAGAGCCAATCTTACTTCCTTAAGCCCTGCTCTCACATCATCTTCTGTCAGTCTGCCCTTGCCACGAAGATTTTTAAAAACATTTTGAAGTTTTTCGGATAAGCTTTCAAAAGCCATTCAAACCTCCTACACATCCAGTATCCTAAATGACAGCTTTTCTATCTCAGAAATAAGCTTCTCATTCTTTGTTTCCTGATATATCTTAATAATCCTTTGAATCTCTTTTACATAAGATTTTGTTTCATCAAACTTTTTTATCAAACCAAGCTTTTCCTCATAAGAAACCAGTGATTTATTGCATCTTTTTATAAGATCACTTACTCCCTGTCTGCTGATGCCCTCGTTTTCAGCAATCTCACTTAATGAAAAGTCGTTAAATACCACATCTTCATAGATTTTTTGCTGATGCACTGTCAAAAGCTTTCCATAAAAATCATAGAGAATACCTTGATTGATATATTTTTCTATATCATTATTTTCCATACTGAGAGAGTATAACAGCATAAAAGTAAGCTGTCAAGTGTTTTTACTTGACAGCTTGAAAATATACGAAATATACTTATTCCGGTATATTAAGCTCTTTCCAAAGTTCTTCAATTGGACGTGTTTTTAATGTCCCTGCCTCTTTTTGTGTCTCATACCCTTCAAATATTTGGGTATCATATTCATATTTATCAAACTTAACACTTACACTATTTCCATCAAACATATAGTCTACAAAAATATACATATTATCCCATCTCTCTTTGTCCCATATCTCTTTGTCTTTTCTACCTAAATAAAGTGCTTCAAATTCATCCGCCTGGTCAAATGGAACCAGCCATCCACCTAAATCACATACTTCAATATCTTCAAGGTCTAAATCTCTTCCTTCACCTGTTTCAGAAAAGAAAACTCCACCAAGTTTTTTTGCCTCTTCTTGTACAATATAAAAATATTTTTCAAATTTAGCACCTTCATTTGTGCGTAGTCCTCTCATTAATCACCTCCACATAAATAAGCATAATTTAAAATAATTGCTTTTAAATAGTTTTAATAAAGTTATTCAAACTCTGTTTTATTAAAATTCTTAAAATAGATAGTTTGATTGTCTGTAGTATAAGCCTCCTACATAATACCTCCACTACCCATTTCTATACATATATTTAATTTATAAAAAATCCTTGACAATTAACAACATCTTGGCAAAATATATTTATATAATTTTATAAAAAAATTTTACATACAGTATAAGCTATACTGAATATAAATTATTTTATAAATATATAGACCTTGGAGAAGGTCGGTAAAAAATACTACTAATTGTCTAAGGAAGATAAATATGTTTTCAAAATTAAACGAAAGAGGATTAAATACATCAGATCTTAAACTTGTTGCAATCATTGCAATGACAATAGATCATCTCACCTGGCTGTTTTTCCCCGGACTTCAAAGAGTCTGGTATGTATGCCTCTTTCATATAATAGGCAGACTAACCGCACCTATTATGTGGTTTTTTATAGCAGAAGGTTCACATTATACTAAAAATCCTAAAAAATATATTACAAGGCTTTTTGTTTTTGCAATTATATCTCATTTTGCATACAGCTTTGCATTCGGCTTAAGCCCTATACCCTTTAAAAGTGGAATATTTAATCAAACAAGTGTTATATGGTCATTGGCTATAGCGGCAGCTTTGATATATATTGTAAATAATTACAAACTTTCCTTTTTTAAAACTTTTATATTCACATTAATTGCAAGCCTACTCTCTTTTCCATCCGACTGGTCAAGCATAGCAACTATGACACCTTTCTACCTTTACAATCACAGAGAAAATTTCAAAAAACAGGCTTTTGATTTTATATTTTTCGGGTTTTTATATACCTTAGTATATTTTATATTTATAGATAAAATTTATGGAGTATTACAATTATTTATTTTACTAAGCATACCTGTACTTAGTCTCTATAACGGGCAAGTCGGAAGGAACAGTAGCATGAAATGGCTATTTTATATTTATTATCCTGCACACCTTGCTGTAATAGGGGTGTTAAGGCTTCTGCTATATGGCAATATAAATATTTTGTTTTAATAGTAGCTGTTTACCGGTTGGATTTTATCCGCCTAAATATAAATCATTATATAAAAATATCCTGACCAAGTCACAAAGCCAATGCGCTTTCTACTTGTCAGAATATTTCTATTTGTTATGCAGGGACTAACATTTCTTATCTTTAAATACATTTGTATTATACAGTTTCGTATAAGCATATAAAGTATACTATATATTTATAGATTCCATAAAACATTATTTATTAAAATATTTTTCCATTAAATTAACCCACTCTTCATATCCGGGGCTGTAACAAACAGAGCTGCCAAAAATAAATCCTTCTCCTGCAACTATTCCTAAGTAGTAGGGCGTAATCTGTAGTTCTATCTCGCTTCCGTCCTTTTTTGTAAGAATCAATAAATCCTCATAAGACGGTCTGCCCATATAAGATACTTCAGAGCTTTTTAAAACTTCAACTATTTCATTAACTGCATCAGGATCCTCTATATTTATAATCTTGCTTTGCCCATCTTGGGCATTTTTTCGAATCAGTTTTATGGAAGAAATATCTCTAATCTCATCTAAAGAACGAACCTCAAAAAAATCCTCAACTTTTTCATAAAGAGTTTGATTAACGGAGTCCATAAATGGCATATCTTCACCATTATACCCATATAAAAGTACACATTCATTGTTTATTTTTGATGAATCGACTTTTCTATTATCCTCTGCAATTGCAATCAGTTCATCATATGAAATCGGTTTGTATGCATAAAAATCCTCCCCATGTTCCCATTTATACATAAATATATATGGTGTCTTAAAAGGCTTAAGGGCTCTTAATTGTTTTTCATGTAATTGATGGATATATTCAAGTCTGTTTTTATTTAGTATTTCATTAAATACCTCACCTAAGTTCATACCTGAATATTTTATATCACCTGATATATACTCAAAATCTGAATATTGTTTAATACCCAAGTAAATATATTTCCCGTCTTTACTTTGATAAAAGGACAAAACCCCCGGAAAATCATATATTTTCTCAAAACTATCCTCATTACCCATCTGATCATCAATCAATTTTCCCAGCTGAACATATCCGTTTTCTTCAACCATCGAATCTAAATCCATCAAGAGTGGTTTTTCAGCTTTAGATATCCCAAGAATATATGCATATCCGTTATCAGAAAACCGCCCCAAAAACTTATAGTCATCTTTTATAGGTTTTGTATAGAACTCTAAAAGAGCCTCTTCCATATCCATATATTTGATTTCAGGAGTTTCCACCTCCATTATGCTTATTAAATCCCTTATTTCATTCATTTCCGTATCGGTAAGCTCATTTCCTGCAGCACTCTCAGAAACAGAACTTGTTTGTTTATCTATATCCGTATTTTCAATAGTTTCCGTAGATTTTAATTCCTGCCTCCCATTACAAGCAAACAATAATGCTACCGATATAAAAATATACAGCCAAGTTTTTTTCATAGAGTTGCCCTCCCATAAAATATCATCAGTATGGATTTTTATAACCATACTAAAATCAAGTTCTTTTTTAAGAAATTCATCTCTCATCTGTAACAAATAATCTTGATAATATAGTCCTGATACTAAACCATCTTCTGATATAATTATATTTATTTTATAGTTCACCCACCTCTTGTAAATCTACTGCCTATGGCATTAAATCAATTTGTCATTGTAGTTTATAAATACTATATAGCATTTATAAAAGACATTCTATATGTGTCTGAAAAATTATTTCTCAAGATACATACAAAGATTTTTTGAATAGGTGTTTGTCTCTATTTTTCTCTGTCAAAATATTTGTTTTTGAAAAATTGCAGAATACTATTACACCCTTGTGTCAAGTATTGGATACATTTTTTCGTTCAGAAATTGCTTTTTTAAGGTCAAGATTTTCGGTTACACTTGCTTTACACTTTTTCATGGTGAAATTTTTGCACCTTGAAACTTAGCATAGCAATCAAGTTCTAAAATTTACTACCTATTTCAACCTGTTCATAAGTTCTAAAATCATATCTACATCTGTAAAAAACAGATTGATTCCTCTTTTCTTCATAGCGATGACTTCCTTCAGCTTTGTCCGAAGTTCTTTATCCAATTTTTTGTGTACCGTAATCGGATTCCCTTGAATCGTATGTACATGATCAAAATAAACCGCTTTAACCGGAAAGGCATTTTGTATTAAAAATGCATTTTTTTCCCCGGCAAATGTCCCAATTACAATCGTGCTGCACTTTCCGTTTCTCTTTATTTTAGAAGCAACAATCTTTTTGTATTTTTCTACTTTCGAGCTAATCGGTATCATCCAAAAATATCTTTATTCTTTGAATCCTCAATTGCATAGTAATTCGGTCGATAATTCCCATTTTCCTTGTTGCTCATTAGAGAGGAATCTGACACATCAGAAAAGAAATGATCCTTTATATGATAAGAATATCCTTGTTTTACCTCCATACAAACCTCCAATCAGTACCACCGGCTTAGCCGGTGGTTTGTTGTTTCGCCCTATAAGGGCTCTTTACCTGCGCTTGAGTCTAAAGACTCATCGAAAGTTCGCCAACTGCACATCATTTACTTGCTTAGCCCCTTGGGCTTATTTTTTCTTATTGCTTTTTATTACCGGCTCACCCGTAAACGGGTCTATATATTCTTTCATACTCATTTGGTCATATAACTTATCTTCATTTAGCTGGTTTCTTATGTATTCTTCTATCTTTTCCCATACTTGTATTTTAGATTTGCATGTCTTTCAAATATCATTAGTGTACTTTTTCCTTTTATATATCCTACAAAATCTGATACACTCATTTTTGGCGGAATCTCTACCAGCATATGTATGTGATCCGGACATACTTCTGCTTTCACTATATGTACTTCTTTTCTTTTACATAACATGCTCAATATATTTGCTATATCCTGCTTTAGCTCTCCATATATTATCTTTCTCCTATATTTTGGTGCAAATGCTATATGATACTTACAATTCCACCCTTGTGTCAAGTATTGGATACATTTTTTAAATTCCCAATCTGCTTCACTTCTTATCTTAACTTCAACACCGGATTTTTCAATAGGTTATTGATAAGGTCTGTATAAATCATCTGATCGACCACTTCCGTTATGCTTGTGATTCTTTGCCCTGTATCTTTAGAAGACGCTCCGCAATGATAGATTCGTTGATGTTCGGTATTCCAGTTGATAATAATGTATCTGTCATGAAACTCTCCACCGGATTTTTGGAATGTTATCTTTCTAAACGGATACTCCTCACAAAAATCCTGATATTCAAGGGTATGAAGTCCTTTGCCGATGTTATCGCTGAATATAATGACCTCTACCGATGACGGGACATCTTTTAACAAGACCAAAGTTTTCACTCCAATGTAGTTATCAACGATATAGATACTCTTTTTCGCTATACTGTAAATGTCCTTATAAGCGAGATTTGCTTCGATAGGCTGTCCATTCAAAAGTAAAAAGCCGTATTTGAGCTGTGGATTGCTAAGGTCGAGAATCAGTTCAGACAGTTCAGATTTATGCACCACATTGTTTAAGGTGTCCATCACTTCCGCCACCTGATCTTCCACATCTCTTAAATCCCGTCTTAAATCCTGCATTTCCACAACATTGCTCGTAATCTGCATCGAAAGCTGTAAAAACTCTCTTTTCCCAATCAACCCTTGATTTTCTACGATATAGTCTTTCATTTGCTTGAAAGTACGAATCAGAGCTTTACTCTGCTTGACCGCAAGCTCTCCTTTGA
>NZ_JAGEKB010000002.1:687222-812724 GCF_017565785.1 Lachnoanaerobaculum sp. Marseille-Q4761 | reverse complement strand
TAAAGAACATAGAGCAGGAAATATTGATCATAGAGGACAAGATACAAGAAAATACAGCTTTAGGACATCATCTGAATGTGGATAAGCTAAGAGAAGCGGTAGCAAAAGGAGAACTTGTTTTAGACTGGATCAACGAAGTCATAGACAAAATCTATGTTTATGACAAGGATACGGTGGAGATTGTTTGGAAGTTTGAGGAAGGTGATGAAAAAGATGGATAAAAAAGACGAGATGATGCTTGTAAATCATGAATCCCTTGTGAAAAAGATTTATATTATTAGGGGACAGAAAGTTATGCTTGACTTTGAATTAGCCGAGATCTATGGATATGAAACAAAGGCTTTTAATCAGCAAGTAAAAAGGAATATCGAAAAATTTGATGAAGATTTTATGTTCCGATTAACGGACAAGGAAGTATCTGAACTTTCAAGGTCACAAAATGTGCCCTTGAACAAGAGTGCTGGGAGAGGTAGTAATATTAAGTACAATCCTCATGCTTTTACCGAACAGGGAATATATATGCTGATGACAGTTCTCAAAGGGGAGCTTGCGGTCAAGCAAAGTAAAGCGTTGATTCGTACTTTCAAGCAAATGAAAGACTACATCGTAGAAAATCAAGGGTTGATTGGGAAAAGAGAGTTTTTACAGCTTTCTATGTAGATCACAAGTAATGTCGTGGAAATGCAGGATTTAAGACGAGATTTAAGATATGTTGAAGATCAGGTAGCGGAAGTGATGGACACCTTAAATAATGTGGTGCATAAATCTGAACTGTCTGACTTGATTCTCGAGCTTAGCAATCCACAGCTTAAATACGGATTTTTACTTTTGAATGGACAGCCGATCGAAGCAAATCTCGCTTATAAGGACATTTACAGCATAGCGAAAAAGAGCATTTATATCGTAGATAACTACATCGGAGTGAAAACTTTGGTCTTGTTAAAAGATGTTCCTTCATTAGTAGAGGTAATTATATTCAGTGATAACATCGGCAAAGGACTTCATACCCTTGAATATCAGGATTTTTGTGAGGAATATCCGTTTAGAAAGATAACATTCCAAAAATCCGGCGGAGAGTTTCATGACAGGTACATTATTATCGATTGGAATACCGAACATCAGAGAATTTATCATTGTGGAGCATCTTCCAAAGATGCAGGGCAACGAATCACAAGCATAACGGAAGTGGTCGATCAGATGATTTACACTGACCTTATCAATAACCTATTGAAAAATCCGGTGTTGAAGTTAAGATAAGAAGTGAAGCAGATTGGAAATTTAATGGGATTAACAAAGGAAGGCAAGAAGAATGGAAGAATTAATATTTAAATCAATTGAAAATATGGCAGGTATTAACTTTATAATTCCATCCTTTCAAAGGGGTTACAGATGGAGTGAAGAGAATATTATAAATTTATTTAATGATATATTAGAAAATGAGGAAGGGTATTTGTTACATTCTCTTTGTCTTGGAAAAAATAGCAAAGAGGAGAAGTGTTCGAAGGAGTATGTTGTTGTTGATGGTCAACAAAGACTTACAGCGATGTATATTATTCTAGCGGTTTTATATAGAAATATTGAAGAAGAAAAATTCAATATTAAGATACAATATGAAAGTAGGGAGACGAGTGGAGAATTTTTAGATTTTCTTTTTTCCTATAAGGGAGAGGTATCGAGTGCTGAAGTCCGGGAAGAATGGGAAAATTTAAAAAAAGAAATGAATTTGGATTTTGAATACATGATTGCATCATACATAGGAATAAATAATGAGATAGATAAGCAAAAAGATAGCCAACAATTTGAAATAATAAAGCTAAAAGATAAATTTATGAAAGCAAAATTTATATGGACTGTTTTAGAGTATCAGTCTAAAAAGGATTTGATTGATAAATTTGGAAAAATAAATATGGGAAAAATACCATTAAATAACGCTGAACTTATCAAATCGGAATTTTTAAATTATAAAAATATAGATGAATCATTTATAAGTAATGTATCATTATTGAAAATAGAAAATAAACAACGAGAAGTAATAAAACTATGGGCTGAGATAGAACACACATTGCATTTTGCTGATTTTTGGGCTTTTATTCCTCATAAGAATCAGTATAGAGTGGGCAGTGATGATATCAATAGAATAGAGTGTATTCTTCAATTTTATTTATTCAAACAAAAATCAGGAAGAAAAGGTTATGAATTGTATATGGACAGATTTAGAGGTGACTTTATTTTATATGATTCTTTTGTTTCGTATTTAAAAGGGTTGAAGGAAGAAAAATATTCTAATAAAGAGAAATCTTCTATTTCTATAATGGAGGAGGTATATTGTTTATTTAAAGAAATCAAATCTTTGTATCATAACGATGGAAGAAGTATAGATTATCTAGGGGATAAAAATCTCTATAATTATATTTCTTATTATGTTTATTATAATGATAGCGTAAATGAAAATGAGTATTTGAATTCATTTCAATTATTCTATGAATTATTAGAGAAAAATAGAAATGATCGCGAAAGATTAATCAAAACAAAGATAAAAGAAATGGTTTTTGGGGAAGACGGAATTAAAAATAAAATTTTAAGTTTAAATTATGAGGATTCAAAGAAAGAGATGCTTCATGTACTATTACTATATAATGTTATTTTAGTCAGTTCTACCCAAGGAGTTGGAAATCGATTTAATTTTATAGAATATAAATCCAAGACATGGACAGCAGAGCATATATTTCCTCAAAATTCTAAATTTAATTTACATAAAGATGATAACAATATAGAAGAAATAAAAGAGTTTCTATCATTAATCACAGCAAATTTGAATGAAAATAAAGGAATTGAACCAAAAAATGAATATGCTCTGAGATATATAAATTATATTTATCAAAAAGAAATGGAAATATTTCCGACACAAAAAGAAAATAGCAATGAAAAAATGACAAAATGTAAAGTCTACCCTAAAATTCTGGAAAGTAAGAGAAAAAATAAAAATGGAGAAGAAATAGTTGAATTTGAATATAATACAGAAAAAATAGAAGGATTATTATCGTACAAAGATGAGTATGAAAAAAGATTTGCAAATAAAATGTATTTAATAGTTAAGGCATCTGAGTTTTTAGAAAAACTAAGCCTATATGAAGAATGTAGAAAGTTATTAAATCCTAAAGTAAAAATAGCTATTAATGAAAAAAAGGATTTTATCAAAAATAATAAGAGTGATTTTTTAGAATATTCTTTTCCTCTTATTCATATACCTAAAGAAGAAGAAAAAAATTTGGATGTTGTTGAACATCTAAGAAAAGAAATTGAAACGCTTAATTTTAAATTTACTTTTCAAACAGCGATGAATCTGGAAGGGGAGCTTGGAAAAATAAAATCAAAATTTGAAATCATAAAACAACAAGAGATTGAAGAGAGCGAATATGAATCAGAGATAATTTCTTCACCTAGTAATATTACTAAGATAAATATTTCGGATGAGGTAGTTGAAATAAATAAGATTGTGTATGAAGTTAGCTTGGAACATTTAGATGTTTTAAATGAGGGTGTCATAAATGAATTTATAAAGAATTATCGTGACAAGATTAGAGAAGAAATCAATTACTTCTTCAAAGAAAAATTCAATGAATTAATTTTAGATAATTCAATTGCGAATATTGCACTTCTAGATAATAGAGTAAATGGAAATAATACAGTTGGAAACAAAAGTTTTTCAGATAAAAAAGTAGCAATTTTTAATTTAATGAAAAAAGGGGAATTTGTTCCCCTATCTACGATACTAACTTTTTCAAATGTTTATACAAAAAATAAAGATACGGATAAATATTGGCTTTATAAAAGTAGATGCATTTATTTGAGAGAACTGATAGAAACAATACAATGTTTTTTTAAAGACTAGGAGGTTTTTATATGAGCGATGAAAAAGAAATGATAAATTATTCAGCCTTTAGATTTATGAGTGAATATAAGATTTGTATTCCTATTATTCAAAGAGAGTATATTCAGGGTTGTCATGATCAAAGAATAATTAATACGACAAATAAAATGATAGATGATATTCTTACGGCATTGAGAAATGAGCGTGAGAGAGTCAATTTAAATATTATATATGGCTATAGTGAAAATAATGTTTTTTTTCCGATTGATGGTCAACAAAGATTAACTTTGCTATATTTAATAATTTATTATTGCGCAGTAATGGGAGAGAAGATTGAAGATTTTAACTCAAATATTAAAAGTTTTAGTTATGAAACAAAAGATACTTCAAAAAGGTTTTTTGAAGTAATTTTAAATAAGGCGAAGGATATAAGCGAGATTTTAAATTCGGGCAAAGATGTTGTTAGAGAAATGAAATCTTGTTTGTGGTTTCAGGTTGATTGGAATAATGATGTAACAATCAATTCTGTTTTATCAATATTAAAAAAGTTAAATGATAAAATTAAGAAAGAAGAAGTAAAAGTTTTTTACAACAGATTAAAAGATGGGCAATTTGTTGTGTTTGATATTTGTATAGAAAGAAAAGAGGGGGCAAAATTAAATTCCAGTACATCTTATATTTCTTTGAATGCAAGAGGAAAGATGTTGGAAGATTTTGAGAATGTGAAATCTCTTTTTGAGAAAATAGAAATTACTTTAGGAAAAAAGGAAAAGTTTTTTTCGGATCAGTATGATAGAAAATATATCGATATATTTTATAAAAGCGTAGATAGTTCAAAAAAGTTGGAGGATAAAACCGAAGAGATTAATCAAAAATCGATTCTGTTTTTATTAAATTCTTATAACTTAGTAGTCAATATTTTTGATGATGATATTAACCGAAAATATGTTCATAACTTTGAGAATTATTATGAAAAACTGTATTATTTCAATAAAGAAAATAAAGATGTTATGGGTAAATATTTCGATTTTATTCATAAAGTTTTGGATGAGTTATATAAAAACCCCGAATTAATAAAAGTGTATCCAATTCTTGAAAGTACATGGGATGAAAAACAAGTACCTTTTTTTCAAGGGAAAAATACTTTTTATACTACTGAAAAAGGAATATGCGACCCTAAATATGCTGTAATCTTTTTGCTCTATCTTTTTTTAAATAGTAATGTATCAATGGAATCTTTGAAAAAATTAGAACATGTTCTCGAAAATATTGGATACACTTCTGTTAGACAAGAAAATTTTGATTTTGCACATTATATTTGTAATGCATTGAGAAAGGAAGACATATATGAATATTTTACTAAAGTAATGAGTATTGATGATGTTACAGAAGATATAAGATGGGGAAATTCAGGCAAAGATCTTAAGTGTAGACTTAAAGAGCAAATTATAAAGTTTAAAGTAATTGATTATTATAATAAGAACCATGATGAGCAGAAATGGGAATTTAACTTCTTTGAGAAGTATGAAAAAAAATATAAATATTCTAATAATGGGCAACTATTCTATTTGTTATATATAACAGATTTATGGGATAGCGAAATTACCGAGAAGAAAATGGATTTGCTTGAATCATATTTATCATTAAATGAAAAAATTTTATTCTCATCTGAACTTATTATGAAAAAGTTCTTCGCAATAGCGACTTATTATGATGACGAAAAAGATGATCTTTTTTCAGCTCAAGCAATTAATGAAAAATGTAATTATGTTTATGTAAGGTATGAGGGTGAAAGAAAAATTACACTTTCTAAGGATAATTTGCACAAATTGGAGAGTGGTCTTTATACAACAAATGATAACACAGAATATGGCAATGATTTAAATAATAAGGAACTAAAAAAAATAAAACTATCTATTATCAAAAAAGTGTACGATTTTTTATTAAATCCAAATGAAAATTACATGGAGTGGATAAAAAAGAAGTTAAATGCTGATTACAATGAGTGTTGGCTAAAATATGCAGTAGACAGAAAGTATACAGAATTACTTGACAATCAATTGACGTACAACAATGGTAAGGTATATATTCTAATTAAAAATGAGATGGAGAAGGAAGATAAGGTAAGGTTCGATACAAGAGTTCTATTGTTAGATTTAAAAGAAGAGTATAAAGCTTTGGAAAAATATAGAAGTTCTGTGTGGTCATATGATACAAAACATGTCGATTCTTATAAAAGTGAGGTTGGATTAACATATGGTGAATGCAACTCAGATAAAAACATCATTAATCATTTTCCTGTGCCTATATTTAACCTTATATATAGAGAGAGGTATCCAAAGTATAAATATAAAAAAAGTAGTTGGAGGCGACGATGTTTTTTTTATTTCATGAATAAAATATATTTGAATTTTCCAAAGGATACAGTGTATGCAATTGTTAATAATGAAATTACTCTTTATCAGTTTGGTAAAGATTATGAGTATATAAAGTTTTCTTATTCTTTAGTCGATGATCTTAATCGGTTGAAAAATGCAGGGAGTGATTTTGAAGATGAAGTAAAAAAAATAATAGGAGATTATCAGACTTTTGAAGATGCTCATCAGGAATCATGGTCGAAAAGCCATTATAACTATTTGGGTGGTATATTTAAATATGGGAAAATACTTGTTATGAAAAGTATAGATATAAAATTGTTTGAGAAAAATGGTGAAGGAAGTTTGGAAAAATTTCAAGTTTTGGAGTAGCGCTAATTTAATGTAAGAAAAAAATATGTATCCAATACTTGACACAAGGGTGTGCTTGTGTTCTGATAGGGATACCGGCATAGTTGTAAATTTTTTAAGGTATCGAGATTGATTTTGTAAAATCATGATACAATAGAGTATATGAAATGTATTGGAAATTTGAATAAGAGGATAATGAAATGGATAAAAAAGATGAAATGATGTTTGTAAATCATGAATCCCTTGTAAAAAAGATTTATATTATTAGGGGACAAAAGGTTATGCTTGACTTTGAATTAGCCGAAATCTATGGATATGAAACGAAAAATTTTAACAGGCAAGTCAAGAATAATATTGAGAAGTTTGAAGGCGAAGATTTTATGTTCAGGCTCACCGAAGAAGAAATGGATGACTTGAGGTGCAAAATTTTCACCTCAAGCTGGGGTGGTACAAGGTACCTTCCTTATGCCTTTACTGAACAGGGAATCTATATGCTGATGACTGTATTAAAGGGTGACCTTGCTGTAAGGCAAAGTAGAGCTTTAGTTCGTACTTTCAAGCAAATGAAAGATTACATTGTAGAAAATCAAGGCTTGATTGGGAAAAGAGAGTTTTTGCAGCTTTCGATGCAAATCACAAGTAATGTCGTGGAAATGCAGGATTTAAGAAGAGATTTAAGAGATGTGGAAGATAAGGTGGCAGGATTAGTGGATAATTTAGGGAATGTTGTACATAAATCTGAACTGTCTGACTTGATTCTCGACCTTAGCAATCCACAGCTCAAATACGGATTTTTACTTTTGAATGGACAGCCGATCGAAGCAAATCTTGCTTATAAGGACATTTACAGCATAGCGAAAAAGAGTATTTATATTGTAGATAATTACATCGGAGTGAAAACTCTGGTCTTGTTAAAAGATGTCCTTTCATCGGTAGAGGTAATTATATTCAGCGACAACATCGGTAAAGGACTTCATACCCTTGAATATCAGGATTTTTGTGAGGAATATCCGTTTAGAAAGATAACATTCCAAAAATCCGGTGGAGAATTTCATGACAGATACATTATTATCGACTGGAACACCGAACATCAGAGAATCTATCATTGTGGAGCATCTTCCAAAGATGCAGGACAAAGAATTACGAGCATAACGGAAGTAGTTGATCAGATGATTTACACTGACCTTATCAATAAGCTCTTGAAAAATCCGGTGTTGAAGTTAAAATAGAAGTAAAACAGATTGGGAATTTTAAAAAATGTATGCAATACTTGACACAAGGGTGGAATGTAAAGCCATTACGCTCAAATGCAACTGCTGAGGTATTGCATTAGAATATAACCAGAATGGAATGTAAAGAATAAAAAAGTAAATAGGAAAACGGCACGAAAAGCAATTAGAATATGACCAAAATGGAATGTAAAGGTAGGATACGGGAATTAAGCGATGCCTTAATACCACATTAGAATATAACCAAAATGGAATGTTAATCTTAAAAATCAAATAGAGAGCCTTACAAGTAAACTTCAATGAAAGAAGCAAAAACTTTTTCAAAAACTACTTAGGTGATGAAATAAAGTAAGTTACTTATGCAGGAGCTTATGGATATTCCCTAACAAGGAAAATTGCATGAAAGAGACCTATACGAAGCGAGGATTAAGTGATTTTTCGTAAGTGCATATGCACTTACCGTGTTTATTACGAAAGTGTAGTTAATAATTTAAGTGTTAAGTAAATTTAATTTTATATTATTATAATACAAACAAATATAAAAAAATAAACTGTAGATCACATAGTATATTGATATCTTAGATAAATGATTAAAATGGTGACAGAACTAAAAGATTGCAAAGTGAATAGTATTTGAATTTGAAGACTTATAACTTTTACAAAGAGGGTATAAGTCTTTTTGACTTTTTTCATTTTATATGATATGCTATGACTATAGATATAAAAATAGTCATAGATAATTTAGGAGGAAGTTATGGCTACCGCTTTTACTGATAAAGAAAAAGAAGTGATTAGAAAGAAATTACAAAAAGCTGCAAAGGAATGCCTTCAAAGATATGGGGTTAGGAAAACAACAGTTGACAAAATGGTGGAAATGGTTGATATTTCCAAGGGTTCTTTTTATAATTTTTATTCCTCAAAAGAAATGTTGTTTTTTACAGTCTTAGAAGAATATCAAATAGATATAATGAATCGTTTGGCAGAGAAATTAGAACAGGAAAATCAAATAAATGCAAATCAGTTTGTACATTTACTATATAATTTTTATCAGGATTTTCGCTATTCGTTTGTCTTTACCATATTTAGAAATCACGAAATGGAATTACTCATAAGAAAATTACCGAAAGAAGTGATAACAACTCATCAACTCTTAGATGATAGAATGGCTGAAAAAATTGTGTCCCGAATCAATATTAGAGAAAGCGTATCGGTAGAAATTGTCTCCGCTTTATTCAGAACGATTGCTATGAGCATATTACATATTGAAGAAATCGGCGAAAAACAATTTGATGCGGTATTAAAATTACTAATACAAGGAATTGTTGGACAAATTATTGAGGAGGATAATGGTGAAAGAGGCAATTAAAACAGTAAATCTTTCTAAAAAATATGGAAAAACTCTTGTTGTTAATGACTTGAATCTATCAATAAGCTCCGGTGAAATAGTAGGTTTTTTAGGGCTAAACGGCGCAGGAAAAACGACGACTATGAGAATGCTGTTAGGATTGATAAAACCCACATCAGGAGAATGTTATATCCAAGGAAATAAGATAGACCAATATAATGTAGAGGTTCTAAATGAAATAGGTTATATTATTGAAACTCCCTATTCTTATCCGGATTTAACCGTGCAAGAAAATTTGGAAATTGTCAGTACGCTAAGAGGGATTAGAAATAAAGATGTTATTGATTGGGTAACTGAAAAGCTGAAACTGGATCAATATAAAGATAAACAAGTAAAACATCTTTCTTTAGGAAATATTGCTCGCTTAGGGATTGCAAAAGCAATTATTCATAAACCTGAAATCTTAATACTTGATGAGCCGACAAATGGACTGGATCCTTTTGGAGTCATTGAAGTGAGAGAGCTGTTAAAAGAATTAGCAAATAATCTTGGTACAACTGTTCTTATTTCAAGCCATAAGCTGGAAGAGATATCTAAAGTTGCAACAAGAATAGTAATTATACATGAGGGTAGACTCATAAGAGAAGTTGAAAGTAAAGAGTTGGATCTGTATTTAGAAAAAAGGTTGTTGGTAAGCGGTCGTAACAACAAGGCTATGAAAGAAGTATTATCTGCTAAGGGTTATCAAGTGAATTTCAAATCAGATTTAGAAAATAATTCCTGTTACTTAGAACTGATTGATACAAAGTCCGTGGAATCTTCGGAAGAGATTGCCACATTGCTGGTTAATGCAGGTTATCCACCCAAAATGCTGACTGTTGAAAAAGAAGATTTAGAGAATTATTTTCTTAGAGTACTTAATGACTGTAATAGAGGAGCATAGAATGAAAATGAATAAGATCCTTTCTTGTATTTTAATTGAATGGAGAAAGCTGATAAAATCAAAACTTTCGATAATAACTGCCTGTACTATCTGTTTCGTTCCTTTTATTGTCGGGATATTTGCAGCTATGATGAAATATCCGGAGTCTTTTAAAAATCTCGGTTTGATTTCTGCAAAAATGGAGATGATTAGAATAACGGATTGGTCATCATATCTTATGTCCTTATCACAAGTAATTTCTATTGGAGGTTTACTTATTTTTGGATTTACAACATCTTGGGTTTTTGGTAGAGAATACTCTGATAAAACTATGATAGACTTATTAGTGGTTCCGATAAAAAGAGAGACGATTGTATTATCCAAGTTTATAGTTATCGCTTTATGGAGTTATTTTATATCAATTATTGCACTTATATTAGGATTGTTAGCCGGGAAATTGATTGGACTTTCAGGTTGGAATTCAATAACCGTTTTCAAAGGCATATTTACTTTTGCTTATTGTACAACATTCACTATCTTACTATCTACTCCGGTTGGTTTTTTTGCTTGCTTAGGTCGTGGATATTTATCGCCATTGGCATTTATCATTTTCACAGTTCTTTTCTCTCAGCTTGGTTCAGCTCTTAATTTGGGTGAATATATTCCATGGTCTATTCCTTCACTCGCAAGTGGTATTACGGGAAAAGTGATTTTTAATTTAGGGGGTATAATTAGTTTGTTTGTGGTTAGTATTTCGGGATTTATTTTAACAATAGCTTGGTGGAGATATGCAGACTACAATTAGTATGGAGGAACTAAAAAAGATTTGGCAGAAATAATAAAAAAGTTGTGTGAGTTGGGACAAGTAAACCTGACAGATGGAAGAGCGTGCATAGATTATTTCCATATGTATGTAGCAATTCCGCCCAAAAGAGTGTGTCAGACTTTATGTTATATTTAAAAGCAAAAGTGCATAATGCTGTTTGATATATACTTGGAGTATAGGAATAAATGGGGAGAAAGTAATTTTTGGCAAGAGGATATTATGTTTAAATAGTATTTATACTTTGAAGGGGCTATAAAAACACAGTAAAGTTTTTATAGCCTATTTTTATTTATATAAGTTTAATAAAAGTTGAAATCTAAAATGTAATAAAAATTTCTATCAATATACTAAAAATTTGAAAAAATAAGATATAAATTTTGTGATGGGTTATGCGTTTAATCGTTGTGAAAGCTGAATCCCTATTGTACAATGGATTTGCTGAAAGGGGAATATATCCTTTTAGGCGATGTAGAAGTGATGCACCGGTGTAATGTATCATTGATATTTAATTAATATCAGAAATGGTAGAGCAAATCTCTTTATTATACAATATATTAGAAAAGTAGTAATAAGGTTAATATCAAAAATACACCGGATAATAATGGGAAGAGAAGGGATTATATGGCACAAAGCAGAGTTAGGATTGTTGATGTTGCAGATGCGCTGGGGCTTAGTACAGCAACAGTTTCAAATGTGATTCATGGTAAAACCCGGAAAATTTCGGATGAAACGGTAAAAAGGGTTCAACAGGAGCTTGAAAAAACCGGATATATTCCTAATATGGCAGGAATCTTGCTTGCAAGAAATAATTCAAGAATTATCGGAGTGGTAGTGAATGATCATCCCAAATATGAGGGCAGAGTTTTAGAGGACGGATTTGTAATGTCGTCATTGAATGCACTTTCTCACGAGGTAAATAAAAAAGGATATTTCCTTATGATAAAAACAACGACAGATATCAATGAAGTAATAGTGTTTGCTTCAATGTGGAATATGGACGGGCTGATTCTGATGGGATTTTGTGAAGAGAATTATGAAAGACTGCGAAATCAGATGAGGATATCTTTTGTTGTATATGACGGCTATTTTGATAAATGCTCAAAATTTGTTAATCTTGTGATTGATCATTATGATGGAGGTTATAAGGCAGGGGAATATTTTAAGAAGCTTGGACATAAAAAAGCATTATGTATCTCAGATAATTATATATGTATGGACAAGGAGCGTATTGATGGATTTTGCAAAGCCTTTGAACCCGGGGAAACTGTAATCTGGAAAATACCTAATACAAAGAAAGAAAGAGTACAATTTTACAAGGATAAGTTTTTGGAACTTTCAAAGCTTAATATTACCGGAGTTTTTGCAGTATCCGATTATTATGCACTGGACTTTATGCAATTTTCACAGGCAGAAGGTATTCAGATTCCGAAAGATTTGCAAATAATCGGGATGGATGACAGTATGGCAAGCAGGGAAAGCATTCCGGCATTGACTACAATTCATCAGGACGCATATTTAAGGGCAAAGGCTGCAATCAAATGTATTGAAGATATGCGTGACGGGAAGGAATATGATACAAGAATAGTTCTTCCGGTAAAACTTATAAAAAGAGAAAGTACAAGGGAATTATAATGTCAGAGTTTAGTAAATCATTATGTAAAATAGCTGTTCCTGTTACATTGCAGAGCATGTTGCAGGCATCATTTTCAATTATTGACCAGATAATGATCGGTCAGCTGGGGGAAATAAATATATCGGCAGTTGGACTGTATGGTAATTTTTCTTTGATTTTTCATGTGGTAACAGGTACGGTGGGAACTGTTGCAGGAATATTAACAGCACAGTTTATCGGAGCAAAGGATATGAAAGAAGCATGGAGCAGCTTTGATATAAGCATGGTTTTTGCAGTGATAATATCTGCATTATTTTTGTTTGCATCAGGAGTTTTTCCGACACATATTATTGGACTGTATACAAAGGATGCAGGTATTATAAATATGGGTGCCGTGTATTTTCGCATTGTAGCATTTTCATATATTCCGATGGCAATCAGTATCATTTTATCCACATGGCTGCGCTGCAAGGAGCATGCTGTCATACCGTTTTTAGCAAGCCTGTTAGCTGTAGGTATAAATACAGGACTTAATTATATACTTATATTTGGGAAAGCCGGATTTTCACCTATGGGAATAAAAGGTGCCGCAATTGCAACCCTTGTTTCTCAGTTATTTAATCTCATATTTATTTTTATCGGATTTATTCTTTGCATCAAAAAAGATGGGGATAAGCCGATATTGTCATTACATTTTAAAAGGATCAGTATACCGGATTATTTTATAATGGTTATACCTATTCTTGTAAGTGAGTTTCTCTGGAGTTTGGGACAGAATGTGGAAACCGGGGTGTATGGGCATCTTGATACGGCAAATCTTACGGCATATATGCTTACGGCTCCGATTCAGGGATTGGTTATGGGTGCTTTAAGTGGTTTGTCAGCTGCAGCAGGCGTTATGGTCGGAAAGAGACTTGGAAAGAAAGAGTATGAGGAGGCATATAGGGAATCAGGGAAAATTATGATTGCGGGGTTAATAGGCGCAGTCTTTATATCATCAATTCTTATATTGTTGGCAGGAGTCTATACAGGATTTTATCAGGTGGATTATAATGTAAAAGAGCTTGGGAAAATCCTTCTTGTAATATTTGCCATATATGCTCCGGTAAAGGTTGAAAATATGATTCTTGGAGGAGGTATTATAAGAAGTGGAGGAAATACAAAAATTATAATGATTATTGACATTATAGGAACATGGTGTATAGGAATTCCTCTTTGTATGCTTGCAGCATATGTGTTTAAATGGGGAATTGTAGGTGTATATACATTGCTTACTACAGAAGAGATATTCAGACTTGTTGTATCACTTGTTATTTTTAAGAAACGCACATGGATGATAAGTTTATCATAGAGATACCTATTCTATACGATTGATGAGTTTAGTAAATATGAACTGTGTTAAGAAGTGATAAAATCCCATTTTTGAAAGTTATAGAATAAAAAATTTAAAGCTACTACTAATATGACTTGAAGTATTTTATTACTTTGTAATGATATATCTTTTTGTATTATTGTTTTAAGTATGTATACAATGCTTTGCACAAGGTTGGAATATAAAGGAAGATAGTAAAAATTTAAGAAAGCTTAGAATATATTAGAATATGACCGGAATAGAATGTAAAGTCTGATATGATATGTTTAAATGAGATAAAGGAATAAATTTGAATATATCCGGAATAGATTGTACTTACCATATTGCTTTTATACCAAAGTACGAAGAATGGGTATATATGGAGAAAAAAATATTTAGTAGAAATAATTAAAATTTGTGCAATATGAAATAAGTGAGGTTAATAGATGGAAGAGTATACATAGATTACATTCTTATGTATACAGAAATCCATCTTTTGGCGGAACCTGAGAGGTTAAGACTTACCACCATTTGGAATGGGGGTAAGTCTTATTCTTTTCTATTACACTTATTTTCACCTGAAATACATTTAATTACAACTAGCCATACATTTCATTACACTTTACGTTTAGTAGAAATGTTTTTTTGTATAATTGAATTGGTAATATTGCATATCTCCATATTTTTAATAAGGAGGTAGTGCTGATATTAAGAATTATATTGAATGTATTTATATTATTATTTATAGGTGCTTGTTTTAATATGGTAGGAGAGTGTATAGTATTTGTAATTTGCTATCAAATCAATTATAATTAGTGTGAGAAATTATATATAGGTGATTGACGCTGGAGTAAAAAATGAAAAATGAGAAGAAATATTAAAAATTATTGATGAAATAAACAAAGATAGTACGGTTGTAATAATAACTCATGACAGGGATATTGCCGAACAACTCAGTCAAGGCATTTTGATTGAGCTAAATAAAAGAGCATCTTTTGAGGAGGGTATAGAATATGAATAAAATAGAAATTTTAAATTTGAAAAAATCTGTAAAAACAGAGAAAACCACAAAAGATATTCTTTGTAATCTTACATTAACCATTCCTAAGGGAGAAGTTTTTTGCATAATGGGCTCATCAGGAAGTGGAAAAAGTACATTGCTTAGGATATTGGGTGGTATGGATAGTATAAGTGAAGGCGAAGGGGCTGTGAAATAAGTCCCTAAAAGAAATAGGACCATTCGTTCATGCGAAAGGTCCTATTTTTGTGGTAAAATTAACTTATGACAAAAACTTTACACAACAATTATTGTAATACAAAACAAGGATATTTACCACTGTTTCTTTCAGATTGTTTGAATCTGCTGGATCCTGTTTTAACATTTGACAGATTGATGGGAGGAATCGATTTAAACAAGTATCTGACGGATATTCCGGAGTACACAACCGGACGATTCAGATATAATCCGGTCAACATGTTAAAAACAGTACTTTTCGGATTTATGACTAGCGGTTACTGCTCTCTGAGAGAACTGGAAGACAACTGTAAAGTTAATATCAGGTTCATGTATCTCATGGATCACCAGACTCCGTCATACAGAACCTTTGGATATTTCATCAATGAAATACTTCAAGATAAGATTGAAAACATTTTTAATGACATCAATCATGCTATCTTTAACGAAGAGCATGTGGATCTGCAACATATCTACATCGACGGCTCCAAGTTTGAAGCAAACGCAAACAAGTATACCTGGGTATGGAAGAAGGCTACCGAAAAGTTCCGTTACAAGCTTTACGAAAAAATCACCGCGGAGATTGGGGAAATTAATGCAGAAATCGCATGGAGCGGGGTGCAGATCACAACAAACACAGAGTATGTACCGGATTATCTGAATGAAATCGTTGAGCAGTTGGTACTTTTGTGGGAACTGGATACAAGTACATTTGTTTACGGAAGTGGAAAGCGTAAATCCAAAGAACAGCGTCATTATGAACACTTGACTACTTTCTGTCAGAAACTTCAAGAATACATACAAAGAATAGAAATCTGTGGTCCTAACCGAAACAGTTACTCTAAAACAGATAACTCAGCCACCTTTATGCGTATCAAAACGGATTACATGGGCAATGATCAACTTCTGCCGGCATATAATGTACAGATTGGTGTAGCAGATGAATATATTGCAGTTGTTGACGTGAATCAGTATCGTTCGGATATGGATTGTTTTGTTCCTTTGATGGAGCACTTCAAACAAACTTATGGATTCTATCCCAAGTATCCTGTTGCAGATGCCGGATATGGCTCATACAACAATTATATTTTCTGTGAACAGAACGGAATTGAAAAGTATATGAAATTTCCAATGTTTAAAAAGGAAACTAAGGATAAGAAATATCATGAAGATCCTTTTCGTGCAGTTAACTTCAGAATTGATGAGCAAGGATTCATGAGATGCCCTAATGATAAATCATTCCATTTTTTATACAGAAAAAATGTGAGAGGAAATCAGTACGGACGCAAAGAAGAATTGTATGAATGCGAAGACTGTAGTGGATGTCCATATGCAAAGAAATGTAAGAAGACAGATAAGAATCGAACCGTTCGGATCAATCAGGAACTAACTTCTATGCATCAGGAAGTAATCGAAAACCTAGAAAGTATCCATGGTGCGTTATTACGAATGAACCGTTCGATACAAGCAGAAGGCACTTTCGGAATTATGAAAAATGACCGTTGGTACAAGAGAATTGTCCGAAGAGGTATTCATTCAGTCAAACTGGAAGTTTTACTCGTGGCGATAGGCCATAATTTATATAAATATCAGAAAAAAAAGATGAGAAACAGAACTGCCGCATAGATTCAAAAAAAGAATTTCTATGGGGTAGGGGAAGTGCGTCTTTTTTGCGTATGATTTCAGTCATTTATAAACAATAAGTGCAAAAAGGGAGCTGTGAAAAAACTCAATCGAGTTTTTTCACAGCCCCCTCTTTTGATGAGTCGGATTATGAAAGACATCGTAAAGATGACATAGGGTATATTTTTCAAGATTTTAATTTACTTGATGGTCTTACAATCAAAGAGAACATAATTTTACCATTGACATTACAAAATTGCGAACCGGAGATAATAGAAGCAAAATATAAAAATCTTTTAGATTTTTTAGATATAAAAGATTTTGAAAATAGTAAACCCGATAAAGTATCCGGTGGAGAACAACAAAGAGCGGCAATTGGGCGTGCATTAATAAAATCGCCAAAAGTGATTTTGGCTGATGAGCCGACCGGCAGTTTGGATAGCGGGAATATGAAATCATTTATAGAATTAGTGAAAGCTGTAAATCAAAGATTCAATACGACAGTGGTCATTGTGACTCATGATACTTTTGTGGCAAGTAACTGTGATACAGTGGCATTTATTGAAGACGGATGTATTGGAGAGATTATACATAAGTCTGATTTTCAAGAGGATTTCCATGATAAAATTATAAAAATATTTACACAAGTGAGGTAATTAGGTATGGGAATTGATTTAAATAAAATAGTCAGTTTTCGTAAATACTACAGCTCTTTTATGTTGTTCGGAATATTGATTGCCGTATTTCAAATGTTTATACAGTTTAATTTTAATGCCGATGCAATAAAAATCATGAGTGAGGTAGACTATACAATACCTGTATGGTTTACATCTTTAAATATTATCATGATATTATTTTTGTTTGTTTATCAGCATTATATTAGCCTGTATATTTTTGATGAGCAAGTAAAAAAGATTGGTATTTTATTTGGAATTGGAGTTAATAAGGGGTATCTTTGTAAATATCTATATAAAAAGTGGTGTTATTTTTTTCTGATTTCAGTGATTGGTGGGATTTCGCTTGGAACTACCCTTTATGTTTTGATATTTCAGGTACTAAAAATAGGAGATTTTATTTCGGTAAAGGACATATCTGTTGTTGGGGGTTCAACAACTTTTGCAGTAGTTTTGATAACTTATATTGTAAATATTATTTATAGGATAAGATTTATAAAAAAATCTGAAATCAAGGAACTGCTTACCTATGAAAGAAAAGTAAAAAAAGTTAAATATCCCAAGATATACACTGCATTGGGTGTGGTATCTCTTTTAGTCGGAATATATTTTTTAAAGATTTACCAAGTGACATCCTATGGAGTTCTCATAGCACTTATACCTATACTCTGTTTTACTTTAGCCGCATACTTTCTGATAATGACTTTTTCGGATTGGTATGAGGGGCTTCTTTCCTTGTCTTTGAAGAAATACTTAAAAAGACTTTTCTTTATTTCAAGACTGAGGATTGAGTATAAAGATTATGCCAAGTTACTTGTTTTATGTGCAGCAAGTATTATTTTTGGCTTGTATATTTTATTTATGAATATTACTATGTCAATAACACCGACAGAAAATTATGATGTAGAAAATCCATATGATTTTATTGCTGTTATAGATGGAATCAATGATGAGAAATTGAATGATATTCAAAAATTTGAGCTCGAATTTACTGAGCAAATCGAAAGTTCTCAAATGCTTTATATTCAAGAGGCAAAAATAAAATGGGATAATGATGATTACAACTATTCTATAAATATAATGTCGGAAAAAAATTACAGTGATCTAACAGGTAAGTCTTTGGGGATTTCAGGAGATGAAACTATAGTGTTGACACAGATGAGTGAAGACAACTATTCGATGAGTATTTCAGAAGAAAATGGAGTGAGATGGGGATTTCAACCACTCGGATATACCGAGGTGAAGATAAATGAACAAATCTATAATTTTAAGATTGTCGGGGAAATATGGGAAGAAGTGTATAACATAGAAAGGCAAGATAAAAGGACATACATCATTCCGGATAAATATTATGAAAGCCTATTTGTAGATGGGAAAAAACAGAGTGTGCAGTATTTTGTCAAAGTTAAGGAAGAATTTAGAGAAACTCATATGGACACAATGTTTTCAAATCTCAAGAAAATTGCTGATAATGTAACAGCAAAATCAGATGTATTGAATTTCAAAAAAGAAAATAGATATGCAGTATCGGTATTGTTGTTTGTTCCGATAGTTTTGATTTTTATTGCACTTTCAGGACTGACCTCTTTAAGATTGGATCAAAATTTTAGAAAGAACAAAATTAAATATAAGCGATTACTATACTTGGGATATACAAATATACAGGTATTGTCTGAGTTAAAAAAGGGAATATTCATGTTATTTTTTATTCCCTTTATATTGGGAACGATTTTGTCGGTTATATATACGATATTTTCTATAAATCAAATAAATACAAATTTACTTGTAGTTATATGTATAGCTACATTGATATTCTCTTGTATAGAGATTATTTTCTACAAATTAGCCATAAAGTTGATGATAAAGAACATTGCTTTATAATTCCTTTATGTAGTACACATTTATTTGAGATATATACGGTTCAGTAGTAAAGTGAAATTTTGGTGAGATAAGATGTTTAAGATAGAATATAGAGAAAGTCTGATTGCAAATAATAATACATAGAATAAACCACCGGTTTAGCCGGTGGTTTATTATTTAACTCAGAGCTACATCCAGAGCCATCATCACTGTAAAGCCGAAGGCAAACAGTATAACTCCTATATTTGAATGTTCTCCCTCACTCATTTCAGGGATTAGTTCCTCTACTACAACATATATCATAGCACCTGCCGCAAAGCTTAGAAGATAGGGCATAACGGGGATAAAAATCTTTGATGCACCAAGCATTATAAAGGCCGCGACAGGTTCAACAGCACCGGAGAGTACACCGTAGAATAATGCTTTCATCTTGCTATTCCCCTCAGCATGAAGCGGCATAGAGATAATTGCCCCCTCCGGGAAGTTTTGAATGGCAATACCAAGAGAGAGAGCAATAGCTGCTCCTGCGGATATGCCGATATTGCCGTTTAAGAATCCGGCATATACTATTCCAACTGCCATTCCTTCGGGGATATTATGAAGTGTAACTGCAAGCACCATCATAGTAGTTCTTGCAAGCTTGCTTTTTCTGCCCTCTGCTTTGCTAGCATACATATGCAAATGAGGAATAATATGGTCAAGGCTGAGTAAAAATAAAGTTCCTAACCAAAAGCCGATAAAAGCGGGAAGAAAGCTCAGTCTCTCGGCACCGGACTTCTCCATCTGTTTAATAGCCGGTATTATAAGACTCCATACGGATGCTGCCACCATAACACCTGCCGCAAAGCCGGTTAAAGCTCTTTGTACAGTTCTGCTGAGTCCTTTATTCATAAAAAATACACATGCCGCACCCAAAGAGGTACCGGCAAACGGGATAAGAATCCCCTGTATTGCTTCATATAACATAAGTAAATCTCCCCTATATCAATAATATACAATTGAATATCACACAATTAAATATAAAGCTATCATAACATTTAATATTACAGTTAGCAATACATGGTATATAAATACTTAAATTTAATATTTTTTATAAGCAACAGTTTATGTACTGTGTATCTAAAAAAACTACCTGAACTGTAATTATTTATAATAGCTTATCTCATTTACAATTCTAAATCCAAGCTCTGCATAAATCTTATATGCGGGGGTATTTTCAAGAAGAAGCTGCAAATGTATCTTTGATTTGCCAAGAGCTTTTAAAAAATCAAGTATTGCCTTCATTGAAAGTTTGCCAAGCCCTCTGTTTCGATATTCTTCATAGATAATAAAGTTATGAAAATATATATCATCTGCATCATTACTGAATTTATCAAAGCAGAATGAGCCTATTTCATCTTCCTTATAGTATATATAAAAAATATCATCCTCTTTTAAAATTTCGATATAAGGGTGTTTTTCCGATTTATATGTATACAGGTCAAGTACCATCATAGTTTCTGTACAATCATAGATAAGAGAAAGTTTTTTTGCTGTTTCTACCGCCGGAGGATACTTTCTGTCACAAAGAAATGAGATTTCAATATCGGATGGCAAATCGTCATGGATATAGCTTAAAAGCGACTTGAAATAACCTTTTTTCCTATAGTCAATATCAGTATAGGCTATTGCCTCATAAATATCCGAATCTATTTCAAACAATGCCAAAACCGACATCAGTTTTTCATTGTCATAGCATAAATAATATATGCAACACTCATCTTCAAAATCAAAATAAAGGGGGAGGGCTCTTTCTTTATTTTGTTTTTCTACTATAAAATTTATTTGATTTATTATATCTTGTGAGGGGATACTAACTTTTATTATATTCATTATAATCTCCGATTCTGCATTTATTGAAATAATGCCGGTATATGTGTTATACTTTTAAAAACATAATTATGCCCAAATGGTAATAGGAGAAAATATGATTGCAAAACTTATTGAAAAAATCAAGCAAACAAATGCCCCTATATGTGTAGGATTGGATCCGCTTATTTCACATATACCTGATTATATATTAGAAGAAAAAATAAAGAAATACGGAAAAACAACAAAAGCCATAGGAGAGGCTTTCTATGATTTTAACAAAGAGATAATTGATAAGACCTATGATTTGATACCGGCTGTAAAGCCTCAGATAGCTATGTATGAGGAGTTTGGTATAGAGGGAATGATATCTTACCAAAAAACCGTGGAATACGCCAAGGAAAAAGGACTTTTGGTAATAGGTGACGCAAAAAGAGGAGATATAGGCTCCACATCCCTTTCCTATGCAAAGGCACATATAGGTGTAAGCGAAATATTGGGAGAAAAGGTTATAGGCTTTGATACGGATTTTGTAACGGTAAACCCATATCTCGGTACAGATGGTTTAAAACCTTTTATAGATGTATGTAACAGTGAGAACAAGGGCATATTTGTACTTGTAAAGACGTCAAACCCTTCAAGCGGAGAGTTTCAAGATCAGCTTATAGACGGCACACCTTTATACGAACTTGTAGCTAAAAAGACCTGTGAGTGGGGTGCAATGAGTATGGATGGGAATTATTCAAATGTAGGTGCTGTAGTAGGTGCGACCTATCCGAAAATGAGTGCCATACTTAGAGAAAAAATGCCGAATACATTCTTTTTGGTACCGGGATACGGTGCTCAGGGAGGAACAGCCGAGGATTTAAAGCCTTGCTTTAATACAGACGGTCTGGGTGCTATAGTAAACTCTTCCAGAGGAATAATAGCGGCATATAAGCAGGATAAGTATGCTTCACTTGAGTTTGGAGAGGCTTCAAGAGCTGCGGTAAAAGATATGATAACAGATATAAACAGGGTTTTATAAAGAGAGAAAAATGACGAAGATAATGGACAATGGGAAGGTGCTTTCCCAGGACAGGCTAAGCAAAGATATTTATTCAATCCGGATAAAGACAGATATGGCAAAGGATGCAAGGGCGGGACAATTTGTAAATGTATATACATCAAATCCTTCAAAGCTTTTGCCAAGACCGATAAGTATATGTGAGATAGGCGGGGATTCTATCAGACTTGTATACAGGGTTACGGGAGAGGACACGGGAACAAAGGAGTTTTCAGGTTTAAAAGCAGGTGATGATATAAAGCTTCTTGGAACTCTGGGAAACGGATTTCCCATTGATTCAAAATCTACCATTCTTATAGGTGGAGGTATAGGAATACCGCCTATGCTTGAAACAGCAAAGCAAATAGAGGGTGAAAGAATAATTGTTCTGGGATTTAGAGACAGTGATACCTTCCTTGTGGATGAAATTGAAAGCTATGGAAAGGTTTATATTGCTACAGAGGATGGAAGTATCGGTACAAAGGGCAATGTTTTGGACGCTATAAGGGAGAACAATATCAGTGCAAAGCGAATACTTGCCTGCGGACCTACACCTATGTTAAGAGCGATAAAAAAATATGCCGTGGAAAATAATATAGAATGTTTCCTGTCATTGGAAGAAAAGATGGCATGCGGAATAGGTGCCTGCCTAGCCTGCACCTGTAAATCAAGTGATGTGGACAGCCATTCCAAGGTGAAAAATAAAAGGATTTGCAGTGAAGGACCTGTATTTAATGCCCTAGAGGTGGAACTATGATAAATACAAAAGTAAAAATAGCAGGTGTGGAGTTTAAAAACCCTGTTACAGTTGCCAGTGGAACCTTTGGGCATGGAGAGGAATTTGCGGAACTTGTGGATATAAACAGACTTGGAGCGGTTACTACAAAGGGAGTTGCCAATATTCCATGGGAGGGAAATCCTACGCCTAGAATTGCTGAAACTTATGGCGGTATGTTAAATGCTATCGGTCTTCAAAATCCCGGAGTTGATACTTTTATTGAAAGAGATTTAAAATTTCTAAAAGAAAAGGATACAAAAATAATAGTAAATGTATGCGGCAGAAGTATCTCAGATTATGTAGAGACAGTTGAAAGACTTTCCGATGAAGATGTGGATATGTTTGAAATAAATATATCCTGTCCGAATGTTTCACATGGAGGTATTGCTTTCGGTACAAATGTTGACAGTGTAAAAGAGATTACAAGTCAGATAAAGGCTCATTCAAAAAAGCCTATTATTATGAAACTCTCTCCAAATGTTACAGATATTACCGAGATTGCAAAGGGAGCGGAGGCTGCCGGAGCGGATGCGCTTTCTCTTATAAATACTATTACAGGCATGAAGATTGATATAAATAAAAGATGCTTTGCGATAGCCAATAAAACAGGTGGAATGTCAGGTCCTGCTATAAAGCCCATTGCACTTAGAATGGTATATCAGGTCGCAAATGCCGTGAAGCTTCCGATAATAGGAATGGGAGGCATATCCACACCTGAGGATGCTATAGAGTTTTTACTTGCCGGTGCAACTATGGTAAGCGTCGGAACAGCTAATTTTATAAATCCCAATGCAAGTATTTGGGTAGCTGAGGGAATTGAAAAGTATCTTGATAATAACGGTTTTAAAGATGTAAATGAGATTATAGGACTGGTAAAATAGTACGGATGAATGGAGATTGTATGGAGAACTACAAAAAAGAATTTATTGATTTTATGATAGAATGTGAAGTACTTAAATTCGGAGATTTTGTAACAAAGAGCGGAAGAAAGACACCGTTTTTTGTAAATACGGGATTTTATAGAAGCGGCTCTCAGCTTAGTAAGCTTGGAAAATACTATGCCAAGGCTATAAGAGGCGCTTTCGGAGATAAGTTTGATATACTTTTCGGACCGGCATACAAGGGTATTCCACTCAGTGTGGCAACTTCAATGGCACTTAGTGAGGATGGTGTAGATGTAAAATATTGTTCAAACAGAAAAGAAGTAAAGGACCACGGTGATACAGGAATTTTGCTCGGCTCACCTATAAAGGATGGAGATAAGATAGTAATAATAGAGGATGTGACCACAGCAGGAACATCTATAGAGGAGACTTTGCCGATTATAAAAGCGCAGGGAAATGTAGATGTACTCGGGCTTGTGGTAAGTGTTGACAGATGTGAGAGAGGTCAGGGAGAGAAGTCTGCACTTGTAGAGATAAGTGAGAAATATGGAATAAAGACCACCGCAATTGTTACTATGAATGAGGTGGTTGATTATCTGTATAATAAAGAGATAGACAGCAAGATAATAATTGATGATAAATTAAAGGTTGCTATTGATGATTATTATAAGATTTATGGAGTAAAATAGGCTAAATCAACAGGAGGAAAGATGGAAAAGACATATAAACTGATGAAGACATCAGGTGGTGCAGGTATTGCAATCGGGATAATAATGATTGTTGTAGGTGTAACTACCGGCATTATTTCCATTATAAATGGCGCAAGATTGCTTATCGGAAAAAACAATATAGAGTTTTGATATGAATAAACTTGGAACTAAGTTTAGATTCATAGGTATAATTTTATTTATAATATATCTTTTGATTTTATGCTATCTGCTGTTTTTTGCCGAGGCTTTCGGCAGAGGAATGGCGGTGGAAGTACATGGATACAATACCATACCTTTTGTTGAGATTAAAAGATATATCAATAATTTTGATAGACTTGGTATGATAACGGTTTTAAATCTGGGTGGCAATATACTTGCTTTTATGCCCTTCGGATTTTTCAGACCGATAATTGGCAGAAGAAAAAATAGTTTTTTCAGAACTTTATTTCAGGGCTGTTTGTTTTCATGCATGGTGGAGGTAATACAGCTTTTGACAAATGTAGGAAGTTTTGATGTGGATGATATTATACTAAATACATTCGGAGTTTTTCTCGGTTATATTATTTTTATTCTGTGTAAATCTATCATATGGAGACAGGAATGATTTTTTTTAAGAAGAAGAGACTAGGAATACCATATAGAAGAGAAGAGAATATTTTAGATTCGGATATATTCTTACCGGCAGAGGACAGAGCAAAGTTTGCGACCAGCAGAGAAGATATGGTCGATTATATGAGGAGACCTTTTGCAAGGGATGCTAAGTTTGCACTGCTTTTGGATATAATTTCCGTGGTTCTTTTGGTTATTGCAGTAAGAAGAGTAATAGAGAATCAAGGGGCGCCGAGTACTCAAATATCGGCTTTTGCACTATGCTCATTTCTCTTTGCTGCTACGGGCTTTTGCTATTCAATAAAATCTTTTAAACAGGGAACTGCCAGAAAATCTCTTTCGGTGGTTACAACAATACTTGGAGGAATTTTGTTTTTACTATGGTTTATGATATTTATTCTTGGAATAAAGAGCTGATAGTGGAGAGAATAAATCTGGCAATGGATAGAATATCTCAAATTAAAACGGAAAGAGATATTAGATTTAAGGATTTTTTCTCGGCTCTGTCAGACTTTTTGGAGAAAGTAAATGATTTCAGATTAAAAAAGGAAGAAGGGGATTTTTATAATCAAAGCTTTGAAGAGCTGGCGGCTTTTCAGGATAAGCTGTACTATGATCTAAAGGAAGAAAATTATAAAAATTCAGTGTATGATCCTGATTTTTTGGAGAAAATATGTGAAAAGGAATTTATTTCACCTTTTTTAAGCCTTTCATTTGAAATCAGAGCAGCCCTTATAACTGTATTTGAGGGTGATTTGGAGGGATTTGTAAATATTCTTGAGCTGTTTTTACAGGTGTACGGAATATGCCTTGAAGGCGGGGATGCAAAGGAAGTTACAGATGCAGTATACTGGTATGCATCAGATTATCTGGATATTACTGCAAGAAAAAAGATTATAGAAAGTTTTACTCCCTCTAACAGATTTTTTTATAATATAATAATGAATGATGATTTATCTGATCTAAGATATCTTTTTAAATTCGGAGAATATATCGGCTCAAATGAGATAAAAACAGCAGAATACTTAAATTCGCTCGATAAGGAAACTGTCAGACTATGTGCAAAGACTTTTGTGGATGGATATAGGGATGGTTTTTTTGCAATGCAAAAGGATATATCAAAAAGGAGTATTGTATCCTTGATATATCATATAGGGTTTGAGAGAATAGTTAAGGAAGCGATTATTTTATTTGAAGATATGGGCTTTGAGGTTATACTTGACAGAAAAGCATACAGACTTGCTGATATATCACCTGTCAGAAACAGGGGAATTTGCAGTGACGGTGTAAACAGACAGTTTATCTATGATCATAAATATGATATGAATATCTTTACAAAAAAAGCATATCTGGACAGGAAGTTTGAAATCGGTAAGCAGACTTTTGAAGAAATCAAAGATAATATGGCAAAATATGGAGGTCCGGCTCTTATGGAATCCTTTGGAGAAACTGAGTTTCTACCTCTAAAAAAGCCTTCTGCCAATGCTTTTGCAGAAAAGCAAAACAGTCTGATGAATAATTACAGAAATGAAATGATGCTTTTACAGGACGAGTATATTGATACTTCAGGTACTGCATTTTGTATCATAGCATGGCCGCTTCCAAGCATTGCAAAGGATGAAAGTATTTATCCCGATATTTTTGACGATATAATAAAAATAAATACATTGGATGCTGATAAATACAGGAAAGCACAGCAAAAAATTATAGATGCACTTGATAGGGCAAGTACAGTAAGAATAATTGGTGGAAAGGGAAATAAAACAGACCTTACCATAAAGCTTCATGAAATTAAGAATCCTGAAAAAGAAACTAATTTTGAAAACTGCGTGGCAGATGTAAATATTCCTGTGGGTGAAGTATTTACATCACCGGTACTTAAAGGAACTGAGGGTGAACTCTTTGTAAAGGATGTTTTTTTAGCAGGCTATAGTTTAAAAAATCTCTCAATTTCAGTAAAGGATGGAATGATAGAGGATTATACTTGCGAGAATTTTGACAATAGGGATGACAATAGAAGACTTGTAGAGGATTCGATTTTAAAGGGACATAAATCTTTGCCGATGGGAGAATTTGCAATAGGTACTAATGTGATTGCTTACAATGTGGCAAAGAAGTATAATATTTTTGAGAAGATGCCTATTTTGATAGCTGAAAAGATGGGACCGCATTTTGCTTTCGGCGATACCTGCTATTCTCATGACGAGGAGAGTGTTACATATAATCCTGACGGCAAGGCTATCATTGCAAGAGATAATGAATGTTCTATAAAAAGGAAAACCGATATTAAAAAGGCATATTTTAATTGTCATACAGATATTACAATACCATTGGTTGAGCTTGGCGATATTTATACCAATGAGCCTGACGGAACAAATACATATATTATAAAGGATGGAAAATTTGTACTTGAGGGAAGCGAAGTACTAAATGAATAAGTTTATTTAATAAAGCAACAAATGTTGCAATATTTCCTGATTGGCTTAAAATAAATATATAAATATTATATTTGTATGAGTATAATTGGTAATGATTGACAGGGTAGTGTGGATTTGCTAGACTAATGAGAAAAAAGTAATAGAAATGGCATTGAAGTGGCAGTTTTAGTCAATGTATATCCGGAAAAGGAGAAAGATAGTGGCAAGGATCATAGGTGAGGGCATCACATTTGATGATGTCCTATTGCAACCGGCATATTCAGAGGTTATAGGAAATCAAATTGACATTTCTACATATTTGACAAAGAATATTAAATTAAATATTCCTTTGATGAGTGCGGGAATGGATACGGTTACCGAGCATAGAATGGCTATAGCTATGGCAAGGCAGGGAGGCATCGGAATTATTCATAAAAATATGAGTATAGAGGAACAAGCTGAGGAGGTAGATAAGGTAAAGCGTTCTGAAAACGGAGTTATTACCGATCCTTTCTATTTATCGCCTGAACATACTTTATCGGATGCCAATGAATTGATGTCAAAGTACAGAATCTCCGGAGTTCCCATAACTGAGGGTAAAAAACTGGTAGGTATTATTACCAACAGAGATTTAAAATTTGAAGAAGATTTTACAAAAAAGATAGCGGAGTGTATGACAAAGGAGCATCTGGTAACTGCACTCGAAGGCACTACTTTGGATGAAGCCAAGAAAATACTTGCACGTGCCCGTGTGGAAAAACTGCCGATAGTGGATAAAAACGGCAATTTAAAGGGGCTTATCACTATCAAGGATATAGAAAAACAGATCAAATATCCAAGCTCAGCCAAGGACTCTTACGGAAGACTTCTTTGCGGTGCGGCACTGGGAATTACAGCAAATGTACTTGAAAGATGTGAGGCTTTGGTAAAAGTAAAGGTGGATGTTGTAGTACTCGATTCGGCTCATGGACATTCAAAGAATGTAATTGAGTGTATAAAGGCTATAAAAAAGAAATATCCGGATTTGCCGGTAATAGCCGGAAATGTGGCAACGGGTGAGGCTACAAAGGCTCTTATAGAAGCCGGTGCCGACTGTGTAAAGGTGGGAATAGGTCCGGGCTCAATATGTACGACCAGAGTGGTTGCAGGTATAGGTGTACCGCAGATAAGTGCAATTATGAGCTGCTATGCCGTAGCTAAGGAATATAATATACCTATAATAGCTGATGGCGGAATCAAATTCTCGGGAGATATTACCAAGGCATTGGCTGCAGGCGGAAATGTATGTATGATGGGTTCGCTTTTTGCGGGCTGTGATGAGTCACCGGGAGATTATGAGCTCTATCAAGGCAGAAAATATAAGGTTTATCGAGGTATGGGTTCACTTGCGGCTATGGAAAAGGGCAGTAAGGACAGATATTTCCAAAGTGATGCCAAAAAGCTTGTGCCTGAAGGTGTTGAGGGTAGAGTGGCATATAAGGGATTTGTAGAGGATACGGTTTTTCAGCTTTTGGGCGGACTCAGATCAGGTATGGGATATTGCGGTGCAAAGGATATTAAAACACTTCAGGAAAGTGCACAGTTTATTAAGATAAGTGCGGCATCTTTGAAGGAAAGTCATCCTCATGATATACATATTACAAAAGAGGCACCGAACTATTCATCAGAGGAATAAGACAAATAGAATTTTAGGGGGTTATTTATTATGGATGCAACATTAGTGGTTATGGCGGCAGGTATAGGTTCAAGATTTGGCGGCGGCATAAAGCAGCTGGCTCCGGTCGGACCAAATGGCGAGATTATTATGGATTATTCCATATATGATGCAAAAGAAGCCGGTTTTAATAAAGTGGTTTTTATTATTCGCCATGATCTGGAAAAGGATTTTAAAGAAATTATAGGAGACAGAGTAAAGAAATATATAGATGTAGAGTACGCATATCAGGAACTTGACAATCTTCCTTCGGGATTTGAATGTCCTAAGGAGAGAAAAAAGCCATGGGGTACCGGACAGGCATTACTTTCTGTAAAAGGGGTTGTAAACGAGCCTTTCGTGGTAATAAATGCAGATGATTACTATGGAAAAGAAGGTTTTAAGATAATATATGACTACATGGCAAACAAAATGGATAAGGACAGCAAAAAGCTTGATCTTTGTATGGCAGGATTTGTATTAAAGAATACACTCTCCGATAATGGAGGAGTTACAAGAGGTGTATGTAAGGCAGATGCAAATAATAAACTGGCTGATGTAAAAGAGACCTTTGAAATTGAATTAAAGGACGGTATTTTAAATGCCGTAGATGAAAACGGAAATAAAAGGGATATAAGTCTTGATGATATCGTATCTATGAATATGTGGGGACTTACACCTGAATTCCTGGATATTTTGGAGGCGAATTTACCGAAATTCCTTGAGAGTATGTCAAATGAGCTAAAGAGCGAATATTTATTGCCTTCAGTAATAGATGAAGCTATTAAGTCAGGAAAGATAAGTGTTGAAGTATTAAAGAGCCATGACAAGTGGTTTGGAGTAACATATAAAGAAGACAAGGATATTGTTGTTAATTCAATAAGAGCCTTGGTAGATAATGGAGTTTATCCTGATAAAATTTTTAATTAAGAGGAGTTTATGACAAAGCTTAGAACATTGATAGTGGGGCATAAGAACCCGGATACAGATTCAATCTGTGCGGCTATAAGTTATGCCGATCTAAAGTCAAAAACTGAAGAGGGAGAGTTTTCACCGAGGCGTGCCGGAGAGATCAATGAGGAAACCAAATTTGTATTGAACTACTTCAAGGTTAAACCGCCTAAGCTTACCGAAAGTGTTAAAACCCAAGTAAAAGACATTGAAATAAAACATACCAAGGGTGTAGATAAAAATATATCCTTTAAAAAGGCGTGGTCACTTATGCAGGAGCTTGATGTAGTGACCTTGCCGACAGTAAACAGCGAAGGTAATCTTGAAGGAATTATATCCATCAGTGATATTGCAAACTCATATATGAATATATATGACAGCAGAATACTTGCAAAAGCCAATACAAGATATTCAAATATTTTGGAAACTCTTGAGGGCTCTTTGGTGGTAGGAAATGATAAAGCCTATTTTAATGAAGGCAAGGTTGTAGTGGCGGCTGCAAATCCCGATATGATGGAATATTATATTGAAAAGGATGATCTTGTAATTCTTGGAAACAGATATGAGATGCAGCTTTGTGCTATAGAGATGGGAGCGGCGTGTATCATAGTATGCGAGGGTGCGGGTGCGTCTATAACCATTCAAAAACTGGCAAAGGAGCATGGTACTACAATTATCACAACAGCCTATGATACATTTACCGTTGCAAGACTTATAAATCAGTCCATGCCTATAAATTACTTTATGAAAACTGAGAATCTTATAACATTTGAAAATGAGGATTATTTAGATGAAATAAAGGAAGTCATGGCAAATGTCAGACATAGAGATTTTCCGATACTTGATAAAAACGGAAAGTACCTTGGAATGTTTTCAAGAAGAAATCTTCTCGGTGCAAAGGGCAAGAGAGTTATAATGGTGGATCACAATGAAAAAAGCCAGGCAGTCGATGGAATAGAGCATGCAAATGTACTGGAAATAATAGACCACCACAGACTTGGAACGGTGGAAACAATAGGGCCGGTTTATTTTAGAAATCAGCCTCTTGGATGTACCTCCACCATTATATATCAAATGTATCATGAAAAAGGCGTGGAGATTCCGAAGCATATTGCGGGACTTATGTGTTCAGCCATTATATCCGATACATTACTTTTCAGATCTCCGACATGTACGGAGGTGGATAAGGCTGCAGGTCTTGATCTTGCAAGGATAGCCGGTATTGATATAGAAAAATATGCAAATCAGATGTTTGCTTCAGCAAGCAATCTGAACGGAAAAACCGATGAACAGATTTTCCATCAGGATTATAAGAAATTCACACTCGGACAAATCAGTATAGGTATAGGACAGATAAGCTCTTTAAATGAGGAAGAGCTTGACGGTATTGAAAGCAGATTGCTGCCGTTCCTTACAAAGCTTCATGAAGAGAGTGAAGAAGATATGATGTTCTTTATGCTGACAAATATATTGGAGCAATCAACAAGACTTATATGTGTAGGTGCAGGAGCTATGGCTCTTGTGGTGAAATCCTTTAGAATAGATGAAGCGGCATATGATATCAATGATGTAGGAGTCATTAAATTAGCTTCCGTGGTATCAAGAAAAAAACAGCTTGTACCAAGTCTTATGATAGGAATACAGATGTAGGAGAGATATGGGAAAGAAGTCTAATATTACATTGATAGGTATGCCTGCATCCGGTAAGTCATCAGTAGGAGTGGTTCTGGCAAAAAGACTTGGAAAGAAATTTGTAGATACAGATATAGTTATCCAGGAAAAATATGGAAAGCTTTTAAAAGAGCTTATAGAAGAACATGGAGATGACGGATTTAGAGAGATTGAGGATGAGGTAAATGCCACAATTGATGTAAGTAACAGTATAATATCTCCCGGAGGAAGTGTGGTATATGGCGAAAGGGCTATGAAACATCTGAAAGAAATAAGTGTTGTCATATATCTGGAACTTTCATATACCGCAATCAAATCAAGGCTTGGAGACTTGAGAGAGAGAGGGATTACATTAAAGGACGGACAGACTTTAAAGGATTTGTACTTGGAAAGAACTCCATTGTATAAAAAATATGCCGATATAACAATCAATGAAATGAAAAAATCCTTGTCAAAGACCATTGATGAAATCTGTGAAAGTCTTGGTGAAAAGCCGAGGAAAAAAAGAAATTTCAAAAGCAGAAAAATCAAAAAAGAAAAAGACGGCAAGGAAAAGTCTAAAAACAGTCAAAAAAATTATAAAGACAATAAAAATAATGTTCAAAGAAAAAGTGTAAAGAAATATTTTAAGAAAAATGAGAATTGATTTTAAACCCGGGAATATGCTGTATCCCGTACCTGTGGTAATGGTAAGCTGTGCAGACAGTGAGGGGAGAAGTGATATAGTAACAGTGGCATGGACAGGTACTATTTGTACAAATCCTCCCATGGTATATATTTCTCTTAGACCAAGCAGGTATTCATATGATATAATAAAAAAATCAGGTGAGTTTGTTATAAATCTTACCAATGAAAGATTGGCAAAAATAGCAGATGAATGCGGTGTAAAATCAGGCAGAGATGTTGATAAATGGAAATTATTAAAGATAGAGCAGTTGCCATCAAAGGTGGTAGCTGCTTCATCTATTAAAGAAAGTCCGGTCTGTATAGAATGTAAAGTCGAAAATATTCTCGAACTTGGTTCACATCATATGTTTACTGCGAAGGTAGTTGCTGTAAATGTGGACGCAAAATATATGGATGAAAAAAACAAATTTGACCTGACGAAAGCCGACATGGTAGTATATAATCATGGAGAGTATATTGGATTGTCAAAAGTGCTGGGTACCTTCGGGTACAGTGTAAAAAAGAAGAAAAGAAAGTAATCTGGGAGGCATCTTGTGAAAGAGATGAATTTTAATGAGCTGAAACATATATATTTTTGCGGTATAGGTGGCATCAGCATGAGTGGACTTGCAAGAGTACTTTTAGAAAAGGGCTTTAAGATAAGTGGCTCGGATACAAAAGCAAGTAATATAACAAAGGATTTGGAGGAGAGGGGAGTAAATATATTTAACTCCCAACATGAGTCCAATATAAAGGATGATATAGATTTATTTGTATATACGGCAGCCGTACATGAGGACAATCCCGAGTTTATAAAGGCAAAGGGAAAAAATATTCCTATAATGACAAGGGCAGAGCTTCTTGGATATGTGATGTCAAAATTTAAGGAAAGTATTGCTATAAGCGGTACTCACGGAAAGACTACCACAACTTCCATGCTGTCATATATTTTATTGGATTCAGGTCAGGACCCTACAATATCTGTAGGCGGAGTATTAAAGAAAATAAAGGGAAATATTCATATAGGAAGCGGAGATGTTTTTGTTACCGAAGCATGTGAATATACCAATAGTTTTTTATCATTAAACCCGACAATAGGTGTTATATTAAATATTGAAGAGGATCATCTGGACTTCTTTAAAGATATTGATGAAATCAGGAACTCTTTTAAGAAATTTGTAACAAATACAAGCGATGAGGGTTGTATAATAATAAATGATAAAATTGAAAATAATGAGGAAATCACAGAGAATTTCAAAGGCAAAGTAGTAAGATATGGAAGTGAAAATTCTGATTGTTTTGTTAATAATATAAGATATGATGAATTAGGATATCCTACATTTGATCTTATTTATAAGGGAAGTACATATAAGGATGTTAAGCTTTGTGTAGGTGGAAATCACAATATAGACAATGCTTTGGCATCTATTTGTGTTGCTTTTGAGCTTGGTGTGGGTATAGAAGATATAAAGAATGGACTTTTGGAGTTTTCGGGAGCCGACAGAAGATTTGAGATAAAGGGCAAAATGGGAAATATCACTATAGTAGATGATTATGCACATCATCCGAGTGAGATTGCCGCCACTTTAAATATTGCAAAGAGATATCCGCATAAGAGGCTTGTAATTGCTTTTCAACCACATACTTTTACCAGAACGAAGGCTTTTTTTGAGGAGTTTGCCGATGTTTTAAAAGATGTGGATAATTGTATTATAGCTAAAATCTATCCGGCAAGAGAAACGGATGATTTAGGAATGAGTGCCAAACTTTTATCTGAGAGGATAAATTCGCTGGGAGGCAATTCAAGGGATTTTGATACCTTTGATGAAATTGAAAATTATCTTTTGGAAAACTTATGTGATGGAGATTTGTTTATCACAATGGGTGCAGGTGACATCGTAAGAGTCGGTGAGGTTTTACTTGGAGAATAGAGAATATTCCAAGCTGTATAATAAATATGTATTATAAATTTAATACAAAGGGAGAGCTATGAAGTACGAATTTTTAAAGGCGGATATAACAAGCATTGTAAGTTTGCCATCAGAATTTATAGATAAATATATGCTAAAGGCAAATGGTGATTATATAAAGGTATACCTTTTTATGCTGAGAAATGCCGGTAGATTGATAAATCCTGAAATCATAGCGGATGCCCTTGAACTTACAATAAAGGATGTAGAGAGAGCCATAACATATTGGTGCAAGAGCGGTATACTTATAGAAAAAGAGGAAAATATCGCAAAGATTGGCAGCGGAGATGATTTTGAGGAAATACTGCTTACAAAGAATCTGCCTACAAAAGAGGAACTGGAAGAGGCAAGGCGTATTTTAAATGCCGCAAATGAACTGTATAAGAGAAAAGAAAATCAGGAAAATATAATGGCTGAGGTAGATACAGCTAAAGAAGATATAAAAGAACAGGTGGAAATATCTGATAAAAATTTGGATGAAAATACAAATCAGACAGATGGAGAAACACAGGCTGAACCTCCAGACCAAATGAGGGAAGAGGAAGTAAAGGAAGAAAAGCCGAAGCTTCCTGACAGAAGTTTGGTGGATTTGCCAAAGCTTAAAGGTGATGAAGATTTTCAGGAACTGGTATTTTGTGTGCAGACATATATTGAAAAAATATTTACACCTACAGATACGGAAAAGCTTGCATATTTATATGATGTTGTGGGAATGTCAAAGGATTTGCTCGAATATATCGCAGAGTTATCCGTTCAAAAGGGCAAGAAGAATATAAACTATATCGAAAGAGTTGCTTTGTCATTACATGAAAAGGGTATTACCACAGTGGAGGCTGCCAAAGAGGACAATATAAAATTTTATAATGAAAATAAAGCTGTATTAAAGGCTTTTGGAATTTATGACAGGGTATTGGCACCTGTAGAGTCAAGATATGTAAAAAAATGGTTTGATGAATTCGGATTCAGCACAGAGATAGTTGTGGAGGCTATAAGCAGAACTGTCTTAAACACTTCTTCACAGAGCTTTTCCTATGCCGACGGAATACTTACAAGATGGCATAATAATAATGTCCGCACTGTTTCAGATATAAAAGCACAGGATGAAAAGCATGATGAGAGAGTAAAGAATGCCCCAAAACCTGCAAATACTTCGTCTAAATCAAAGTTCAATAATTTTGAACAGAGAAATGACAGTATTGAATCCGATATGCAGAACAAGTTTTTAAATGAGCTGAACAAAATGTAGTTTAGCTTAAAGGAGATATATGGCTATAAATAATTCCTCATATAATGAAATAATGAGAGAATATGAAAATATAAGAGCAAATAACAGGGCTGCACAGGTAAGAAGAATTGAAGAGGTATATAAAAAGATACCGCAGATGAAGGATTTGAATAATTCGACCGGCAGTATGGCGGTATCCAGATATAAGGAGAGTTTAAAATCGGGTAAAATATCAATGCCTGATTTAAAAAACGATATTGATAAGATAAAAAAAGATAAAGAAAAACTTTTACTGGATGCGGGATTTCCAAAAGACTATATTGAGATAAGCTATAATTGTGAGGATTGTAGGGATACAGGATATATCGAGGGGAAGAAATGCCATTGTCTGCAAGCAAGGATAAGAAAGCTCTTATATGCGCAGTCAAATTTGGAAAATATATTAAATAAAGAAAATTTTGAGAATTTTTCATTTGATTATTATGATAATAAAAATATTCTTGCAGGTCAAAATATGACAAATGCCTCATATATGGAAGGCGTTAAAAAATTCTGCGAGAGATTTGCCGATAAATATTTTAAGCAAAACAGAGCTGAAAATGACAGAGCTTTGGACTCGGGTGAGGAAAATGACAGAAAAAATATTATATTTAGCGGAAATACAGGAGTTGGAAAGACCTATCTTAGCAATTGTATTGCAAAGGTTGCACTTGACAGATATTACTCCGCAATATATCTCAGTGCGAAGGAACTTTTTGAAGTATTGGTAAAGGTAAAAATGGAAAAGAGCGAAGAGCAAAAATATCTGCTTCTTCTTGACGGTATTTATGAAAGTGATATGCTTATAATTGATGATTTAGGAACGGAACTTTCCAATCACTTTACAACTACTGAATTTTTCCATATAATAAACCGTAGGATAAATAATGAAAAATCCACTATAATATCGACCAATCTCAGCCTGGATGAAATGAGGGATATATATAGTGAAAGGGTTACTTCCCGTATAAGAAAGAGCTTTATTTATATAAGATTGTTTGGCAATGATATCAGAGCAAGGCTTTAATGGAGGAAATATGCTGTACGAAGATAAAAAAATTGATTCTATTCCTGTAGGTCCGCTGGGGCTAATACCTCTTAGAGGAATGGAGGAATTTACAAAGAAGGTAAACGATTACCTTGTAGAGTGGCGTAGAGAAAGAGAAAACGAGCATAAGGATACGCTTTTATTTTCAGAATACGAAAAAGATGATTATATTGTAAAGGCCAATATTTCAAGATTCGGTTCGGGTGAAGCCAAGGGTACTATAGAAGAGTCTGTAAGAGGTGACGATTTATATTTGCTTGTAGATGTTTGTAATTATTCTATGACTTATTCACTATCAGGTAAGATAAATCATATGTCACCGGATGATCATTTCCAGGATTTAAAAAGAATCATTGCCGCTATAGCAGGAAAGGCAAGAAGGATAAATGTTATAATGCCTTTCTTATATGAAAGTCGTCAGCATAAAAAGACCGGAAGAGAGTCGCTTGACTGTGCATTGGCATTACAGGAACTTACAAATATGGGGGTTGACAATATAATTACATTTGACGCCCATGACCCGAGAGTACAAAATGCCATACCGCTAAAGGGATTTGAAACGGTACAGCCGATTTATCAATACACAAAGGGACTTTTAAAACATTTCCCGGATTTGCAGGTTGACTCGGATCATATGATGATTATTTCACCGGATGAAGGCGGCATGAGAAGAGCTATATATTTTGCAAATATGTTAAAGCTTGATGTAGGTATGTTCTACAAAAGAAGAGATTATACTAAAGTAGTTGACGGAAGAAATCCTATTATAGCACATGAGTTTTTAGGCTCGGATGTGGAAGGAAAGGATTTGGTAATCATTGATGATATGATATCATCAGGAGAGAGTGTACAGGAAGTTGCCAAGGAATTAAAAAAGAGGAAAGCAAAAAGAGTATTTGTATGTGCAACTTTCGGATTGTTTACAAACGGTTTTGCAAAGTTTGATAAATATTATGAGAACGGCATTATAGACGGTATATTTACTACAAATCTTGTATATCAATCACCGAACCTGCTTAGTAAACCCTATTACTATAATGTTGAAATGAGTAAATATGTGGCACTTATCATAGATAATTTAAATCATGATTCTACTATAAGCGGTCTTTTGACTCCTACAAACAGAATCAATACTTTGCTCGATAAGGTAAGAAATAAAAAATAAATATAAGGTTTTGGATTATGAGAATAGTGATATGTGATGATAATCCAATAGAACGAAACAGTTTATTAGAGGTCACTACGGATATATCAAATTCCGAGGGATATGATACGGAATTTGAGGTGTTTGAAAATGCCAAGCAGATGTTATTTGAAGTGGAAGATAAATTAGAACTTATTGATGTGATGCTTTTGGATATAAATATGCCGGAAATGGACGGAATGGAGGCAGCATCAAAACTTCGTTCAAATGGATATATTGGTGAGATAGTATTTACTACAGTATCTAAAAACCATATGCTTGGGGCATTTGATGTCAGGGCTTTCAATTACATTGTAAAGGGCGAGACCGACGGTGCAAAGACTGTGAAGATAATAAAGGATGTATTGGAAATTGCATCTGAAAAGTCTAAGGAGTATATGCTGTTTACCGGTATTGGAGAATATAGAAATATCGCAATCAATGACATAAAATATTTTGAGGTTAGAGGTAAAATAATAACCGTATATTATGGCAGTAAAAGCTTTGAGTTTATTTCAACAATTGGAAAACTTGAAAACTTGCTGTTTACAAAAGGTTTTTTAAGAGTGCATAGGTCATTTTTGGTTTCATTGCAGTATATAAAAACATTTACTTATGAGGAAATAACTTTAATTGATCATACAGTTATTTCAGTAGGTAGAAAATACTATAGCGGATTAAAGGATGCAATGAAAGAGAATGCAATAGGGTGATAAAATGAAAAAAAAGTATAGAGCAGTCGGTGCTATGTCTTTAGTATTGGTAACGGCTTTTATATCGGTATATGGTGTAGGTATTATAAACAGTAAGGCTACAACTTTGGGATATCCTGCGGGAGTCAATACATTAAATACATACGATACCACACCAAGTATATATGAAACTACACCAAGTGTGGACGGCACTACACAGTCAACAAGTACTACACAGTATGAAAACGGAAATACGGTAGAACCCGGAAATCCGAACAATCCCGGCAGAGGTACTTACGGAGAATGGGTTGTTATAAAAGAGCCTACATATGAAGAAGAGGGACTAAGGAGAAGGGAATTTAAGTCTTACGAAGGTTCATATTCTATGGAATATGAGAGTATACCAAGACTTAAAAGACCTGATATACCCACAGAAACAATGGAGAGCACTACCGAAACGTCTTCAGAGATATTGCCGTCAAATGAATTGCCTACTGAAACGTCTTCAGAGATATTGCCGTCAAATGAATTGCCTACTGAAACTGAAACTTCAAAGGAGATACCTTCAAAGGAAATGCCTTCAGAGGTGCCTTCGACTGCTGATGAAACTCCGGCTACAAGATCAAATTCTGATGATTACCATATTCACAGGGGATCGGGAAGAGTCAATAGTGTCAGAAAACTTGGAAATGTAAAAAAAGAAGATACAATTCCACAAAGCAGTACAGAAGTTTTAAGCAGTGAGGATATCGAAGAGAGCAGTATGGCTGATGATATCAGAGCAGAGAATGTTAAACCTGTAAAAAGTAATGTCGGTAAATCTGAAAAGAAAAATAAAAAAAGCAGGAATGTAAACAGTACCGTTCCTGAAACTGTAGTGCATAGTATTGAGGATACTGAGGAAACTAAGGAGTCTGAATATATAAAAGCTTCCACAGGGAATAAGCAAACACCTGTAAAAATAACGGAAGCTGCTACAGAGAGCAAAGAAGTTATAGTTACGAAAGTAGATAACGACATACCTGAAAGTAAATCTTATGATAACAGTTTTAACAGATATGACGGAGCTACACTTTTGGCGGCGGGAGTTTATGCATGGTGGGCTGTAATTATTTTACTGCCGATGGTAAATGCATCAAAATGGATAAATAAGAAGAGAAAAGAAAAATTGAGGGGCAATGTTAATAAGAAATATAATTGAGATTGCATTGATTATTATATTATTCATTGTAGGCATCGTACTTTATTTTTATTTAAAAAGAAGGATTGATGATGCCGAATCCGATCTTGTAATCAGAAAGAAAAAAGAAATAAAAGAAGATATAGAGGATTAAATAAAATGGCTAAGGAAAAAAAGCTTGTAGAAGAAATTACTTCCATGGAGACTGATTTTGCACAATGGTATACTGATATTGTGCTTAAGGCTGAGCTTGTTGATTATACCAGTGTAAAGGGCTGTCTGGTAATAAGACCTGCAGGCTATGCTATCTGGGAGAATATGAAAAATGAAATAGACAGAAGATTTAAGGAAACAGGTATTGAAAACTGCTACCTTCCTATGTTTATACCTGAGAGCTTATTGCAAAAGGAGGCGGATCATGTAGAGGGATTTGCACCTGAGGTTGCATGGGTGACTCATGGCGGACTTGAGGAGTTGGAGGAGAGACTTTGTGTAAGACCCACCTCGGAAACTTTATTCTGCGATTATTACTCCAAGGTGGTAAAAAGCTACAGGGATCTTCCACAGCTTTTGAATCAGTGGTGTTCTGTAGTAAGATGGGAGAAAACCACAAGACCTTTCCTGCGTTCGAGAGAGTTTTTATGGCAGGAAGGACATACAATACATGCTACAGCAAAGGAAGCACATGACAGAACGGTACAGATGCTTGAAGTATATGCGGATTTTTTTGAGAAGGATCTGGCAATACCTGTTGTAAGAGGTATGAAGACAGATAAGGAGAAGTTTGCAGGAGCGGAAGCAACATATACCATAGAGGCTCTTATGCATGACGGTAAGGCATTGCAATCAGGTACCAGCCATTATTTCGGTGACGGATTTGCAAAGGCATTTGATGTGACATTTACAGATAAGGATAATCAGATAAAGACTGTATTTGAGACTTCCTTCGGTGTAACAACAAGAATAATAGGTGCTGTGATAATGGTGCATGGTGATGATTCAGGTCTTAAATTACCTCCTCATATAGCACCGGTTCAGGTAAATATAATACCTGTGGCGGCGCATAAAGAGGGTGTACTTGAGGCGGCAAACGATTTAAAGAACAGATTGATTGCTGCAGGAGTCAGAGTAAAGCTGGATGACAGCGAAAAGAGCCCGGGATTTAAGTTTGCAGAGTCGGAGATGAGAGGTATTCCTTTAAGAATAGAGATAGGACCTAAGGATATTGAAAATAATCAATGCGTATTTGTCAGAAGAGATACCGGAGAAAAGACATTTGTTTCACTTGAAAATGTGGAAAATGATGCTAAGGAATGTCTTGAGAATATTCAGACAAATATGTTTGAAACCGCACTTGCTCACAGAGATGCTCATACCTATATGGCAAGAAATATGGAAGAGTTCAAGGATATAGCAGATAATAAGCCCGGATTTATAAAAGCTATGTGGTGTGGTGACAGAGCCTGTGAGGATAAGATTAAGGAAGAGGCGGGAGCTACATCAAGATGTATGCCAAAAGAACAGGAGCAGCTTAGTGATGTATGTGTTTGCTGTGGTAAGAAGGCTACAAAGATGGTTTATTGGGGAAAAGCATATTAAATTAAAGAACCGCAGTCAAATGGCTGCGGTTTTAATATTTTGGAGAATATAAATGACGATAAATTTACCGAAGAATGTTGAAAAAATCATAGAGATGTTGGAAGAGAGCGGATTTGAGGGTTTTGCGGTAGGAGGCTGTGTAAGAGATTCATTATTACAAAAGACGCCGACAGACTGGGATATTACTACAAATGCGCTCCCAAGTGAAATGAAAAAAATATTTAAAAAAACATTTGATACAGGTATTGCACATGGTACAATCACCGTACTTATGGACAGTGTCGGTTATGAGCTGACCACATATAGGATAGACGGGAACTATTCAGATGGAAGGCATCCTGATAATGTTTTTTTTAGTAAAAATTTATCAGAGGATTTGTGTAGGAGAGATTTTACTATTAATGCAATGGCATATTCACATAAAAGAGGAATAGTGGATTTGTATAGCGGCAGAGAAGATTTGGAAAGAGGTATTATAAGAGCTGTAGGAGATGCAAAAAAGAGATTTGATGAGGATGCACTGAGGATGCTCAGGGCGGTCAGATTCTCTGCACAGCTTGGATTCGAAATAGAAAAAGACACATTTGTTGCAATAACTGAAAAGGCATCTCTTTTATCAAAGGTAAGTAAGGAAAGAATCTTTGTCGAGCTTAATAAGACATTGAGCGGAGATTTTGCACATAATATAAAATTTATATACAGCAGCGGTCTTTATAAATATATAGGAAAAGAGTTTGCAGGGATAAAAGAGGAATTCTATAATTTTTATCCACGAAAACTTGGCAATAAAAAGCATATGTACTGGACTGTATTTTTAAAAAATATAGAAGATATAAATTCTGTAAAGAAAATACTTTCAGAACTTAAGTCGGATAATGCAACAAAAATAAATACAGATTTGCTTATAAAAGAGCTTAGACTTCCTCTGCCAAAAAATGTTGAGGATATCAGATGGTCTTTACATAGGCTGGGATATGAGCTTTTTGAAGACTATTTGAAAATATGTAAAACGGATAAAGATAATGAAAATATCCTTAAAGATATATATGAAATAGAGGACGGATATAAAAAAATAAGAGAAAAAAATCATGCTTTTGAAATCAGTATGCTTGACATCACGGGCAGGGATTTGATGTATATGGGAATACAAAAAGGTCCTGAGATAGGTGAGATATTGGAATATCTGTTAAAGAAAGTTATAAAGAGCCCTAAATTAAATAATAAAAACTCTCTTATGGCGCTTGTAAAAGAGAAATTTTTACGAAAGGGTTAAACGCTACAAGGATTGTAAAATTAAAATTCTCAAGATATATAGTATCTGAACTCTAAATTATAGATATAAAAATATGATTTAATAGAGAATACCGTCCGATAAGGCGAATCAGCCATAACGGGCGGTATTATAATTTATTTATTATTCCTTTTTCTTATCTCGCTAAGTTCCTTTAATTGGCTCAGATATTTTTTGTTTAATCCGGGATTGCCCTTTATCATATTTCTAATAAAAAATGACATGATTTTGCCCATTTTCGGGAAGGTAAGAGTGTACTTTTCTCCGGCAACCTCGTATTTTCTTTTCAGTTCAAGATAGGCGGGACTTTTTGATGCTACAGTATTTGATAGTGAGGAAAGTACATTTTCTATTTCGGATTTCAATGCGGAAAGACTTTCTTTTCCTGTTGAAATATATCCGTTTGCCTGACTCATACGCTCCGCCACACTGTCCTTTATACCTATAATCTTGCTCTGAGTTTCATTTAAAAGTTCATCCGCTATTAAAGAAAGCTTATCCTTAACCTCTAAAAACTCAAGCTTTGCTCTCTCAAGTGCGGCATAAGCTTTGGCAATACTGAAAGCCGCCTTGATGGACAGTATCAGGTCAAGAAAAAATACAGTACTTGTAATGGCAATAGATATTTTTAAATCATGTTCTGTTAACATAGAGACAAATCTATATACATTCACTTGTAAGACTTCGGTAAGCAGTACGGATAAAAAGCCCCATGCTATGGATGTAGACAGGGATATATATCCGTTAAGATTAAATTTATGATCGCTATAGTCCCAGTATTTTACTTTAAAAAGTTTCTCCATTACATATCCGGTGATATATTCCAAAACGGTGGCTGCAATCAAGCCTGAAAAATATACGGATAAAATACTGCCTTGAAAATTATCAGTGATAATAAGGACAAAAATAGCGCCAAAGGCATATATTGGGATATAAGGACCTCTAAGAAATCCCCTGTTTGTAAGTTTTCTTTGCTTTATTGTGGCGTATCCCGATTCAAAACACCATCCCAAAAAACAATATATATAAAAAAATGCAATCCATTGCACTAGAGTATATCCGGTCATAATCACCTCCAATGCAGATAATAATACCACAGTAGATGAGTATCTACAAGTTTTGAAAATCAGTAAAAGGAATAAAAACTAACTATAAAGCTGTTTTTATGTTATAGTATTGTATTGGGGTAGAGTAATCTTTATAAAAGTTTAGCTTGGTGAATATATAAAAAGAAAGTAAAAATATGAAAGTAAGTATATGTTGTATTACCTATAATCATGGTAAATATATAAAAAAGGCAATAGATTCCTTCTTGGCACAGAAAAGAAATTTTGATATAGAGATTTTGATAAATGATGATGCATCCACAGATGATACTGCGGATATTATAAGGGAATATGAAAAAAAATATCCTGATATTATAAAACCGCTTTTCCATGAGGAAAATATGTACTCTAAAGGAGTGACAAATCCAAGCGGTGTCTATAATTTTCCAAGGGCAAGCGGCAAGTATATAGCCATGTGTGAGGGAGATGACTACTGGTGTGATGAGAACAAGCTTCAGATGCAGGTGGATTATATGGAAAAAAATGAAAATATAAGCTTTTGTTTCCATGCCGCCAAAATAGAAAATCTTGATGCCACATTTTCACCAAATCTTATAAAACCCTATGAAAACAGCGGAATAATAAATGCGGCTGAGGTGGTAAATAAGAAGGTACATTATCCTACGGCATCTCTTCTACTTAGAACAAAGTATATGAAGGAGCTGCCGAAATATTATTTTGAATGTAAGGTGGGAGATATACCTATGCAGATAATATCTGCAAAATACGGTGACGCATACTATATAAACAAAGTGATGAGCGTATACAGGATGGGTGTACCGACTTCTTGGACAGCATCACAATTCAGTGGAGATTATAAAAGAAAGCAGGAAGAATATTATCTGAATATGGAAAAGATGTATCAGGATTATGATGCCGATTCGGATTATAAATTCCACAATGAGGTTGAGAGCGCAAAAAGGCGACTTAGATTTCTTACCTATGTAAATATAAGAGATTTTAAAAACATACTTTCAAATGAATTTAAAAAAGAATATAAGGAACTGGATTTTAGAGAGAGATTTTTTATAAAATTTGAATATTTTCTTCCTCCGGTATATAGACTGGTAAGAAAAACAGCCTTATATTTTAAAAAATAATGGAGGGCTATGACATATTTAAAAAATATAAATCCGATAAAAGTATTTAAGATAGCTGTTGGAACAGGGCTGGCGATATTTATAGCCAATATAAGCGGTTTAAATTATGTATCCTCAGCAGGTATGATAACCTTGCTAAGCATACAGGATACAAAAAAATCAACCATAAAAATTGCAGTAAAAAGGCTTGTTGCCTTTGTACTTGCCATGCTGGTTTCATTTATGGTTTTTAAAACATTCGGATTTGGTATAATTGCATTGATATCCTATCTATCGGTATTTGTAAGTATATGTATGGCTTTCGGTCTGAATGAGGGACTTTCTCCATGTACGGTATTGGTTACACATATTATGTCTGAGAAAAATATCAATTTTGATATTGTAAAAAATGAAGCATTACTTATGTTAATAGGTACATCCGTGGGTATAATTTTAAATATGTATATGCCGAGAAATTTAAAACATATAAGAGAATATCAGGCTAAAATAGAGAATGAAATAAAAAATATACTTAATATACTGGTCAGATTTTTAAATGATGAAAGCGGCAGAACAAGTCTGGAATATGATTTTTTAAGTCTTGAAAAAATCATAGACAGTGCCATATCAAAATCATATATTGATAAAGATAATATATTAAGCTATGATTTGAAATATTTTATTGATTATATGGAAATGAGAAAGTCTCAGATTATGGCACTCAGATATATTTTTGAACAGGGAAAGGCTATAAAGACAAGACCTGAACAGGCAAGGGATATCGCAGACCTTATTTATAATCTTATCCCCAAATTACATGAGTCAAATAATGCAATGAATGCTTTGATGGATTTATACCTTGTAAAGGAAAAGATGAAAAACTCTGATTTGCCGAAAACAAGAGTGGAATTTGAGGACAGGGCGATAATTTATTCAATGGTGGTAAACTTTGAGCAATTCTTAGAAATAAAAAGAGAATTTGCAAGTAACTTAACAGAAAATGAAAAAAATATATTTTGGAACAGGTAGTATATGGCAAAAAAATATTATGCGGTAAGAAAAGGAAGAAAAACAGGTGTGTTTGAGACCTGGGATGAGTGTAAGGCAGCGGTAAGCGGCTTTTCGGGAGCGGCTTATAAAAGCTTTACAAGCAAAGAAGAGGCGATGGACTTTGTAACAGCCGATTCTAAAGTGGATGAGGATAGGGATGAAAAGCAGTCGGAGGCTTTTGCCTATGTGGACGGCAGCTATGATGATACAACTAAATCATATTCCTATGGAATGGTTATGATGGTTAAGGATGATGAATTACACTTTAATAAAAAATTTGAAAAAGATGATATGTCCGATATGAGAAATGTTGCCGGAGAGATACAGGGCTCTATGGCAGCCATGCAATATTGTCTGGACAATAAAATAAAGAGTATCAGTATTTTCTATGATTATGAGGGCATAGAAAAATGGTGTAACGGTGATTGGAAGGCGAAAAAAGAAGGAACACAAAAATATGTGGAATTTTATAAAAATGCCTCCAAATATGTGGATGTTGATTTTATAAAGGTAAAGGGACATTCAGGGGATAAATATAATGATATGGCGGATGAACTGGCAAAAAAAGCACTGGGGTTGGTATAAAAAACTGTCACTTAAGATAAATACTTTTATAGCAGCTTTTATGGGCTGCTATAGCTATCTTAAAGTGACAGTGAATTCTGCTTAAAATAAAAAAATTATTTTTTTTCAAAAAGTCCCAATCTGTTAAAGACCAAATCATAACCGTCGTTTCCATAATTAAGGGAACGATTTACTCTGGAAATAGTGGCTGTGGATGCACCCGTCTCCTCTGCAATCTCTAAATATGTTTTCTTTTCACGCAACATCTTAGCTACTTCATATCTTTGAGAGAGAGACAATAATTCATTCACAGTACATACATCCTCAAAGAAAATATAAAATTCCTCTTTATTTTTTAATGTAAGGATGGCGTCAAATAGATGGTCTACCGCGTCTGTCCTAATCTTATTATTCATAACTAATGCTCCAATCAAATAATATATATATTTTAGCATTTTAACTTGTAAAAGTAAAGCTGAGATAAATATTATTAATGAATTAAAATCAAAAAGATGGTATTATATTTTATTGTATAAAGCTAAAACCCGAGGAGGGAAAAAGAAAATGGCAGACACTATATTAAGCCTGAAAAATATTAAAAAAAGTTTTGACGGCGAAAATGTTTTAAATAATATTTCACTGGATATAGATAGAGGAGAGTTTATCACACTTCTTGGTTCAAGCGGTTGCGGAAAGACAACTACTATAAGGATAATAGCAGGTCTGGAAACTCCGAACAGCGGAAAGGTGATATTAAACGGCAATGATATAACGGGGCTTGCCCCTGAAAAAAGGGATGTAAATACCGTATTTCAAAACTACGCACTCTTTCCTCATATGAATGTGGAGAAAAATATCGGATATGGACTCAGATTAAAGAAAATGCCGAATAATGAAATAAAAAAAGAAGTAAATGAAAAAAGCTATTAATCCCCCATCTGAGATGGGGGAACCGGCAAAGCCGAAGCGTTACTTAGAGTATTAAAAACTCCTATGCTATAATGATATTGGTTTCGCAGGCCATATCAAAGCATAGGAGGTATCCAAGTGGATAATCAAAGTATAACACATACACGTTGGAATTGCACTTACCATATTGTTTTTATACCAAAATACAGAAGAAAAATCATGTATGGAGAAACAAAAAAAGATTTGGTGGAAATAATAAAAAAGTTGTGTGAGATGAAACAGGTAAAGTTGATAGATGGAAGAGTATGTATAGATCATATTCATATGTATATAGCAATTCCACCAAAAATAAGTGTATCGGAATTCATGTCATATTTAAAAGGTAAAAGTGCATTAATGCTATTTGATAGACATCCTGAGTATAGAAATAAATGGGGCGATCGTCATTTTTGGGCAAGAGGATATTATGTATCAACAGTAGGAAATGTAAATGAAGAAACAATCTTGAAATATATTAAGGAACAAGAAGAAAATGATAAGGTAGCGGACGGAAGAAAGTAGAAGAGCCTTCTTTAGGAGGCTACCGATAAAAATGGTACTGCGAAATCCCGCCCTTGGCGGAACCGGAGAAATACCCCGGAGGGGTTAAAATTAAACCCCCATTTGAAATGGGGGTTGTTAACTAAGGCGCTTTCGCTGGTACAGCTTGAGGGATTTGAAAAAAGAAATACCACACAGCTTTCAGGAGGGCAGAGGCAGAGAGTTGCAATAGCCAGAGCAATTGTAAACAAACCCAGTGTATTGCTGCTTGATGAGCCGCTGGGGGCACTGGATTTATTACTTCGAAGGCAGATGCAGGCTGAACTTAAAAAGCTTCAAAAAACACTTGGCATTACTTTTATATATATTACTCATGATCAGGAGGAAGCTTTAAATATGTCTTCAAGGATAGTGGTGATGAGAGACGGTAAAATAGAGCAAATCGGTACACCAAGTGAGATATATGATAAACCGATCAGTGCTTTTGTGGCGGAATTTGTAGGTGGCGCAAATCTGTATAAGGATGAAGGAAAGACCTTTGCAATAAGATCCGAACATATAAGACTAGGTGTAGGCGAGTATGAGGGGGTTGTGATTGAAAACAGCTTTATGGCGGGGCTCTCAAAGGTAAGGGTGAGATTAAAAGACGGACAGGAAATTATTTCATCACATATGGGTATGAATATTGCTATAAATCCGGGTGAGGAGATAAATATCGGATGGGATAAAAACGATATGGTGGAGGTTCAAGGTGAGAAATAAAAAGCTTAATGAATATCTGCTAAGAATACCGATATATATCTTCACCGTAGTTTTTGTTTTGTTACCACTTGCATATATGCTTCTTATAAGCTTTCTTACAAAGGCAAAGACCTGGGGATTTGATTTTACATTTACTTTGGAAAATTATAAAAAGGTATTCGAGCCTTTTTATTTAAATATATTTTTGGAATCGATAAAACTTGCTGTTACATCAACCATACTGGTTACATTGATAGGATATCCCTTCGGATATTTTATGGGTAGATTAAGTGAGAGATGGAAGCGAAGAATGATGGTACTGCTTATGATTCCATTTTGGACAAGCGGACTTATAAGGCTGAACGGATGGATAATAATATTCAGGAGCAATGGTGTATTGGATAGAGTATTAATGTTTTTGGGCATTACCAAATCTCCTTTAAAATTATTATATACCTATCCGGCTGTTTTGGTAGGTATGGTATATTTTTTATTACCTTTTATGATACTTGCGGTATATTCCAGTGTGGAGAAAATGGATTGGAGTCTTATTGAGGCTTCAAGAGATCTTGGAGCGGGAAAACTTGAGTCTTTTCTTACAATAACGCTAAGACTTACAATGCCCGGACTTCTCAGCGGAATAGTGCTTACATTTGTACCGAGTATGGGACTTTTTTATATCTCGGATATACTGGGAGGAAATAAGATAGTTTTGATAGGAAGTGTGATAGTGGAGCAACTTACAAAGCTTAGAAATATACCTTTTGCGGCGGCGCTCAGCGTGATACTGATGTTACTTACAATATTATTTTTAAGACTGTATAGGAGATTTTCAGGTACGGGAGAATTGGAGGGATTATTTTGAAAAAGGTATCAAAGTTTGCCATTGTATTTTTGGGACTGGTAACTGTTTTAAACTATCTGCCTATTTTACTGACTGTAATATATTCTTTTAATAAATCCAAGCTGACAAGTGTATGGGAAGGCTTTTCACTTGACTGGTATAAGATGCTTGTTAATGATGCGGATATAAAGAAGGCACTTTTAAACAGTATCGTATTGGCATTTTTCACCTGTGTACTTTCGCTTTTGATAGCTGTCAGTGCGGCTCTTGCAATGAGAGGGAAAAAGCTTTTTGTTGATGATTTTATCAGTAATTTTGCGACCTTGCCCATAATGATACCTGAGATTATTCTGGGTATGGTCTTTATGGCTATATTCTCATATATGAGATTACCCTTTGGTTTTGTAACTATGACAATAGCACATAGTTCATTTTGTATACCATATATATTTTTGATTGTAAGGGCAAGGCTTCTGGGTATGGATTTATCTTTGGAGGAGGCGGCAAGAGATTTGGGAGCAAATGAAACGGAAACTTTCAGAGATGTGACTTTGCCGTATATACTGCCGGGAATCGTATCGGGACTATTATTATCATTTGCAATGTCATTTGATGATGTGGTAATATCTATATTTACGACCGGTCCGTCTGTAAATACTCTTGCAATAAAGATATATACAAAGATGAAGACCGGAATTACACCTGAAATAAATGCATTGGCTACAGTTATGTTGCTTATTACTGTGATAATTATATTTATTTCGGAAAAAACAAGGAAGAATTAATTTAATGTATTGGAGGCAAATTTAATGAAACTTAAAATATTTACCGTTATCGGCTTAATATCAACCATTGCGCTTATTGGCTGTGCAGGCGGCAAAGGAGGAAGTGATGTTTTGCCAAATCAGAGTACTGACGGGAAAGACAGCACTCTTGAAGGCACTACATTAAACCTTTATACTTGGGACGGAATGTTTCCGCAGGAGGTACTGGAAGGGTTTACGAAGAAAACCGGTGTAAAGGTGAATTATTCAAATTTTGATCTGGATGAAACAATGCTTGCCAAGCTTGAGGAGACCAAGGGCGGTGATTATGATGTAGTTATTGCGGATGATTATATTTTAGAACTTGCTATAAAGGAGGGGCTGGTAGCAGAGCTTGACAAATCAAAGATATCCACTTATGAAAATATAAATCCACTGTTTCAAGGTAAGTTCTATGATCCGGAAAATAAATATACAATTCCCTATGGTGCAGGTATTCCTTTAATAGTATATAATCCTGATACTGTAAAGACTGAGATTACAGGCTATGAGGACCTTTGGAAACCTGAACTTGAGGGTAATGTAGGTATTGTGGGCAATTACCGTGTAATAGACGGTATCACATTAAAGACTTTGGGCTATTCGTTTAATACGGATGATTTAAATCAGATTCAGCAGGCGGGAGATAAATTAAAGACTCTTGCAAAGAATATCCGTCTTATAAGTGACAGCAATCTACAGGATTATTTACTTAGTGGAGAGGTTGGAGCCGCATTTATGTATACATCACAGGTAAATCAGGCTCTTAAAGCAAATCCTGATTTAAAGGTGGTATATCCGAAAGAGGGGCTCGGTTTTGGTATAATGGCAGGATTTATACCTTCAAAGGCACCAAACAGTGAGGCTGCCCATGCTTTCCTTGAGTATATAAATGAGCCTGAGGTGGCGGCAAAATGTTCGGAATATATCGGATATTTTGTTACAAATAAGGCTGCAGAAAGCCATATTTCAGATGAGTGGAAGGATCTGATAGTATTTCCTGAGGATAAGCTCTCACTTATGGAAAAGGGTGAGATTGTAGAAAATATCAGTGATGAGGCAAATGAGTTGCATAATAAGCTCTGGGAGGAGTTCAGACAGGAAACAAATTAAAGAAAAGTATCGGGCATGGTCTTTAGAAAGGCTATGCCTTTTTTATTTGGGAAAAAAATTGACACCCTATAATATGGGGTATATAATAAAGATATTAAATTTGAAGGGCAATAATTGTATGATAAGAACATTTATTTAGGTTCCTATATTTACTAAAAGATGGAAAGAAATGGGGTTAGGTGATGATGAACTTAAAGAATTACAAATAATGCTGTTAAAAGATCCCGAAGTTGGAGTAGTTATGGAGGGAACCGGAGGAATAAGGAAAGTAAGATTTGCTGTTGCTAATAAAGGTAAAAGTGGGGGAGTAAGGGTATGTTACACAGATTTTGAAGAGTATGAGGTGACATATTTGATAACTGCTTTTGAGAAGAAAAATCAGGAAAATCTTACTATGGAAGAAAGAATATACTTAAAAGATTAGTGAAATCTTTGAAGGATGAGATTGTAAAAAACAGGAGTAAGTTATGAGTTCATTATTTGATGATTTAAAAGAGGGATTGGAAGAGGCTATCGCTTACGAGAAAGGGATAGGCGAAGCCAAAGTGAGAACATATATGATTATGCCGATTACAGAGTACTCAAAAAATGAAATCAGAGAAATTCGAAAAAAGGCAGGTATGACACAAAATGTGTTTGCATCATATATGGGGGTATCAAAAAAAACAGTTGAAGCTTGGGAAGGGGGTAGGACACATCCGACAGGTCCGGCATTTCGATTGATGAATATTTTGGATAAGGAGAGTTTTACAGAAACTGACTTTGTAGTTATAAAATAATAAAATGCTATAAAAATAATTGTGCGCTTATGTAGATATATCAAGAATAGATCAATTTTTATATGATAATAAAAGTATGAAATAAAAACGGGGTGTTGCCACCCTCGTTTTTATTTAAGTTTTAAATTATATCGTTATATCAATCATCATCTTCTTGGGTAAGCTCTGTTCCCGGATGCTTTGGCGGGAAAGCCAAAGAGAAGATCATAAATCCTATAAAGGCGAAGATTAGTCCCGGAATGATTGCCTGACTGAAGTGTATTCCAAAGAGATATCCCTTGGAGAACTGCTCAAGATAAACTACAACAATGGTTCCAAAAATCAGAGAGGCAATAGTGCCTGCCTTTGATGCTTTAGGCCAGTAATGTCCCAGTACATATGGGAAGAAAGAACCGGCGGCACGCAGAGTGAAGCAGAACATCAATATGGACACAATACTCTTTGTATTAAACAGTGCAATCAGAAGTGATAAAAAGCCCACTACAATCATAGTAATCTTTGTTACATTCATGACTTCCTTGCTGTCTGCATTAGGTTTAATATAAATTTTATAGATATCATTTGCAAATATGGAGCCTGCTCCAAGGAGATCAGAATCCGAGCTGGACATTGTAGCGGAAATTACACCGGAGAAGAGGAGACCGCAGATAATTGCCGGCATGGTACGTATTGCAAGTATAGGCAGAGCATATCTTGCACCGACAGATGCAAAGTCCTGATCTGAGAATTTGCCCATATTTATAAGAGCAAGAACAATTATTCCTAAAACAGTAGGAATAAAAGCATAAATAAAATTGAGTAATGCAGCAAGCCATGCTCCCTGTTTTGCTGCTGTTTCATTTTTAGCCGCATAGAAACGGGAAACAGCTTCCTGTCCTACAGAGAAGGTTCCTACATACATTATAACTAAGGAGATAATACCAAATAAATCATAGCCGGCAAAAAGATCCATGGTTTCGGCAGGAACATTTGTCATAACGGCATTCCATCCTCCGGCATAGTTTAGAGCAAAAGGAACTGCGGCAAGCATACCGAGAATAATCAAAAATACTTGAACGAAATCTGTCAAGGTTACGCTCCAGAGTCCGCCCATAATGGAATAAATGGTTACTACAACAGCTACTATAATGACGGAAAGCTTATAGCTGATGCCAAGCATTGTAGAGAGAATTACGGAAGAAGCGATAAACTGCCCGGCTGTAAGCCCTATAAGAGGAAGCAGCATAATGATTGCAGTAACAAATCCCGACTCTTTACCATAACGCCTACGAAAATACTCCGGAACTGTTTTAACTGTAGCCGCACGAAACTTCGGAGCAACAAAAGAGAGAATAACAAAGGCAAGTCCCATAGTGATGATATACCAGGCGGCACTTAAACCATAACCGGACATACCGTTTTGCACAACTCCAAGGGAACTTCCACCTCCTATTTCAGTCGCAGCCAGAGTTCCTGCCATAAGCAGCGGACCAAGTCGCCTTCCGGCAACCATAAAATCAGTGTTACTGTTGATCTTGGTGGATGAATACCAACCGATAAAAAGCATGGCAATCAAATAAACTATTACAACAGCAGTTACAATCCAATTTGCACCCATAATGACTCCTTTCCATACATTGACATGTAGATGCACCGGGGAATGAAACTCGACAAAATATTCACGAACTTTTATTATATTCTGCAAAAAATTCATCCCAGGAAAAAGCAAGTAACTTTCTTTAATTAATATTTTAATAAAAAAAACGAAAGAAAACAAGTGAAAAATATTAATTTGTTCTGTTTTCTAAAGCAAAATGGTACAGTTCAGGCTGCCTCTTTAGAGCTTTTGTTTTACAATCCTAATTGCAACTCTTTATTAAAATTTCGCAGTATTTTACGCAGTCTGCGTAACTCGTTTGTTCGCTTGGGGAGCAGCGAACTGCATTCAAAAAAGCTATGTGAAAACATCTTTCCACATAGCTTATGATTTAACTATTAAATTATTAAATTATCTGCCCTGCATTAAAGGATCTGTAGGGTCATATGTTTGATTTGCCGGAATAGGCTGTTCGATAGCGTCTTTTTCTACCGGTCCCTTATCTGTCGGATCATCATATACGATTACAGGTGTGTTTATCTTTGTATTATAATAAACCCAAGCCGCATCGCCGGCACGAAGTCTTAAACATCCGTCAGATCTGGCATCATCTATATAATTATATGTTGATGCATCAAGTCTGTTAGGCTCACCCTTATCAAGGTAGATAAGAGAGTGGATAATATATCCGTCTTTAAATCTTGATAAGAACTGACAATAAATATTGTCATGCATGATCTTCCATCTGTATTTTACATAAGTTTTGAATGTTCCTACAGGTGTAGCCGGACCGTCTGTCGACATAAATGTCTTATACGGAATCACATATCCGTTAGCACCGTCCTTTGCCATAATATACATGGTCATTGTTGCCTTATTATATCTTATCTCATAAGAATCCTGTAATCCCATAACAGGTTCAAGGTCTCTTACAACAGCACCTGTATTCTCATCAAGATAATACTTATAGCCGTCAATATACTGCCATCCCTTTTGCTTTGCACCCTCCAGAAAATAGTACTGGTCATTATTATAAAATGCCCATCCTGTATAAGCATTCGCTGAAGAATACTGTACCTGACCTTCCGCATCCACATAAGTACCTTCATATACGGGAGCTTCCATAAGAACCTTTGTAGGCTGTGTAAACTCTGTCTGCTTATCCCATAATGTAAGCTTAAGAGCTACAATATATCTGTCGGTACCTATAGTACCCAGAGTTTGACCGTTCTTTGCCCAATCAAGTACGGTACCGTCATTTAAAACAGCCTTGTAATAAAGGTCGCTTCTTACTCCGGTATAACCTTTTACTCTTATCTGAACCGCCTGAACTTTATTAGCCGGATCGGTAATCGGTGCAGTCTCTTTGGAGTTCATCCATGTAGACCAACCTGAGTTCATATTATATGTCCTATAGTAATATCTTCCGATTCCGGAATGGTTCAAATATAGCTTATTAAAGCCTTCCTTAGCATAAGCGTAAGCACTGTTATTTGTCTCGGCACCTGAGATTTCCTGATCGGCTGTATTCCAAAGACCGAAATGTACCATTTGTGTCTCACCGAGTACAGGTTCAGGATTTGTGTTTCCGTCGCCTACATTGCTAAGTCCCGCATTGGCTACTACGCTGTCAAGATCAAGATTCTCGGGCATAGGCACATTATTTACGGTAGAGGGGATATACTCATTAGCAGTTGCCACATCACCTGTAGCGGTTGCAGGGGCCGGATCTGTATTCTCAGCCGGTGCAGAAGTCTCCTCAGCTACTGAAGCTGTGACATTTCTTCTTACTGTTGCAGCAGATGCAGCAGATGTAAATGATGCAGAAAACATCAAAGCTGACGCAAATGCAAGTGAAATTCTTTTTAAATGCATATTTCCTCCTAAAAAAGAATACAATAGTAAAACTAAAAGTTTACTATATAAGGGGAGTATAACATAGAAATAAAAACTGTTCAATTAAATAAAAAACTATATATGCATTTTAACTATAAATAGAGTCTATTTTTTGAAAAAATGAATAAGAAATAAGTCCTTGTTTGGACCATTTGATTGCAGAAATCATGCCAAAAGGTTTATAATGTAAATTAGTTTATATATTAGCTGAGAAATACTATATGATTTTAGGAGGAAATATGGAAAAACTTTATTGTAAGGGCGGAGGCTGTACCGCAAAACTGGGTGCGGGAATACTCAGCCATATACTGGAGAGATTGCCAAAGCAAAATTTTGACGAAAATCTTATTATAGGTTTTGATGCAAAGGATGATGCGGCGGTGTATAAGCTCACGGAGGATGTGGCATTTGTTCAAACTCTGGATTTTTTTCCGCCAATGGTTGAGGACCCTTACACATTCGGACAGATAGCGGCTGCAAATGCACTAAGCGATATATATGCTATGGGAGGTGAGGTAAAGACGGCACTGAATATAGTATGTTTTCCGCAAAACAGTGATTTGAATCAGCTCGGTGAAATAATGAGAGGCGGCTTGGAAAAAGTAAAAGAGGCAGGGGGAGTACTGGCAGGCGGACATTCTATAGATGATGTAGATGTAAAGTACGGTTTAAGTGTTACCGGAGTGGTAAACCCTAAAAAGATTTATTCAAATAATACCGGAAAACCGGGAGATAAGCTTATCCTTACAAAAAAGCTTGGAGTAGGTATTATCTGTACTGCCGCAAGAATAGGTGAGACTGATGAAGAAACCTTGAATGAGGCAATAGATTCAATGAAAACTCTAAATAAATATGCCTGCGAAATATCAAAAAAATACAATATACATGCCTGCACCGATATCACAGGATTCGGTTTTTTGGGACATTTATTGGAAATGATGGATAATGACAAGTCCTGCGAGATTTTTGCTTCTCAGATACCTGTGTTTGAAAAGGCAAAAGCATTGGCGGATGAATTTTTAATAACAGCAGGCGGTCAAAGAAACAGAAATCATGTAGGGGATAATGTGGAATTTGACAATATTGCTTTTGCAATGGAAGAGATTTTATTTGATCCTCAGACTTCCGGCGGACTTTTGCTTGCAGTAGATAAAGATGAGGCAAATTTACTTGTGGAAGAATTAAGGAAAGCGAATATGCCGGCTGCAATAGTCGGAGAAATAAAGGAAAAAGAAAATACAACTATAAAAGTAGTTAATAAATGAAAAAAGCTATTAATCCCCCATCTGAGATGGGGGAACCGGCAAAGCCGAAGCGTTACTTAGAGTATTAAAAACTCCTATGCTATAATGATATTGGTTTCGCAGGCCATATCAAAGCATAGGAGGTATCCAAGTGGATAATCAAAGTATAACACATACACGTTGGAATTGCACTTACCATATTGTTTTTATACCAAAATACAGAAGAAAAATCATGTATGGAGAAACAAAAAAAGATTTGGTGGAAATAATAAAAAAGTTGTGTGAGATGAAACAGGTAAAGTTGATAGATGGAAGAGTATGTATAGATCATATTCATATGTATATAGCAATTCCACCAAAAATAAGTGTATCGGAATTCATGTCATATTTAAAAGGTAAAAGTGCATTAATGCTATTTGATAGACATCCTGAGTATAGAAATAAATGGGGCGATCGTCATTTTTGGGCAAGAGGATATTATGTATCAACAGTAGGAAATGTAAATGAAGAAACAATCTTGAAATATATTAAGGAACAAGAAGAAAATGATAAGGTAGCGGACGGAAGAAAGTAGAAGAGCCTTCTTTAGGAGGCTACCGATAAAAATGGTACTGCGAAATCCCGCCCTTGGCGGAACCGGAGAAATACCCCGGAGGGGTTAAAATTAAACCCCCATTTGAAATGGGGGTTGTTAACTAGAAAAGAGGTAAAATATGATTAAAGTTAATGCAATTGGAGATGCATGTCCTATACCTGTAGTTAAAACAAAGAATGCAATAAAAGAGATTGGTGGAAGCGGTGTAGTAGAGGTAAGCGTTGACAATGAGATAGCTGTACAAAACCTGTTGAAAATGGCAAAACAAAAGGATTATGAGGCAAGTTCGGAAAAAAAATCGGATAAAGAATATGTCGTTACAATAAATGTAGCAGGTGAAGCCACAGCTGATAAATCACCACAGGTAAAGGCGACGCAGGTAAAATCCGATGAAATAAAATTAAAAGAAACAATTGTTGTAATTGATTCGGATAAGATGGGAGAGGGAGATGAGGAGTTTAGTAAAACTCTTTTAAAGGGCTTTATATATGCATTAAGTTCTCAAGATATTCCTCCGGCTAAAATAATTTTTTATAATTCAGGTGTAAGAATGACTACAGAGGGTTCTGCAAGTATAGAGGATTTGAAAGTTTTGGAAAATGCAGGTGCAAAGATATATTCATGCGGTGCATGCTTAAATAACTACGGTTTGACAGAAAAGTTGCTGGTAGGTGAGGCTACAAATATGTACAATATTGTGGAATATTTGCTGGCTGCCGACCTTGTGGTAAGACCATAATGATTTATTTAGACAATGCGGCTACCACATTCAAAAAGCCGGTAAATGTAATAGAAGCGATAAATCATGCGCTTACTTCTTATGGAAACAGCGGGAGGGGGGCACATAAGGCTTCACTGGATTCGGGAAGAATGATTTATGAAACCAGAGAAAAAATCTCAAGTTTTTTTGGAAGCAGCGATCCTTCAAAAGTTATTTTTACCTCCAATGCAACTGAAGGGTTAAATATTGTACTTTTCGGTTTGTTTAAAAGCGGGGACCATGTGATAAGTACAGTGACTGAACATAACAGTGTATTAAGACCGCTGTATAAAATGGAAAAAGAAAGAGGTCTTAGCTTAGACTTTGTCGGCATAGATGAATGTGGAAGATTAAAATATAATGAATTTGAAGAATATATAAGACCGAATACAAGAGCAATAGTGGTAAATCATATATCCAATGTATCGGGAGAAATAGCCGATATTGAATATATAAGTAAAATTGCCGGGGCAAATAATCTGTATTTAATAGTGGATGCTTCACAAAGTGCAGGCAGTATAGATATAGATATGGAAAAAATGGGCATAGATATACTTTGCTTTACAGGTCATAAGGCTTTATTCGGTCCCGGAGGCACGGGAGGTATAGTATTAAATAAAGATATAATGATTGATACTTTCAAGGTTGGAGGAAGCGGGGTGCAATCTTTTAATAAGGAGCAGCCGGGTGAATATCCTACAAGGCTTGAAGCAGGCACATTAAATATAATGGGTATAGCAGGTCTTGGCGCCGGTATAGATTTTATAAATGAAGTCGGGATAAAGAATATACATAAAAAGGAAATGTATCTTTTAAAAAGATTGTATGAGGGAACGGTGGACATTGAAGGCATCAGATATTATATGGACTGCGATGAACTTAAAAAACCGTCTGAAAATATATGGCATGGGAGTATTCTTTCCATGAATATTGAGGGAATATATTCGGGAGATTTTGCGGATTGTTTGGGGCAGGATTATGATATAGCCACAAGAGCAGGAGCGCATTGTGCACCTTTAATACATGAAGCTTTCAAAACAAAGGAAACGGGAATGGTAAGATTTTCTTTCTCATATTTTAATACAGAGGAAGAAATTGATACTGCAATTAAAGCAATAAAAGAAATAGTAAAATGAGAGAAAAAAGTTGGAAATACATAGTTACCTTTCATACTACCACAGCGGCAATGGCATTTGAGAAATTATGTGAGGCAAAGGCTGTACCGGGAAGACTTATACCGGTGCCTAAAGAAATTTCATCAGGATGCGGACTGGCATGGTGTGTGGATTTTGAGTCTGCAAATCTTATAGATGATTTAATAAGAGAGGAAAATCCCTCATATAACAGTGCGGACAAGGTGTGGCATTAGTGTCAGAATTTACAAATAATAAAAAAAATTAAATTGATTTTAATGATAAAAAATGATATCATACAATAAAGAAAAAATAAACAATCTTTTTTTTATTTAAAATCATACAAAAAAGGTTTATTATTAAATGACCATTTCAGATAGGGTAAAACTCATCAGATAGTCTGTATCCGGTGAGTTTTAAATATTTTGAGCGAATGTCTTTAGGGGGAATATCAGTATAAATCCTTAGTATATTACATCTCTTAGTAGATGCAAAATAAATAAATATATTTTTAGGAGGAGTATTAATGGGTGTAAAATCAGGTGGTTCAGATGTAAGTATTGACAATATTTATAAGCTGGACGGAAGGGTTCCGGTGGCAAAGGCAATACCTTTCGGATTGCAGCATGTTATGGCGATGTTTGTGTCAAATTTGGCACCTATAGCTATGGTATGTGGTGTAGCAAAATTGTTGGGAAGTGATCAGACAGGAATTAGTGGAGTGGAACTTGCAAGGCTTTTGCAAAGTGCTATGTTTATAGCAGGTCTTGGAACTTTGATACAGTTATATCCTGTATGGAGAATCGGTGCAAGATTGCCGGTTGTAATGGGTGTCAGCTTCACCTTTGTTGCAACATTGACCTACATTGCATCTAATTTTAATTATCAAACGATGATTGGTGCGGTAATAGTCGGTGGATGTGTGGAAGGTTGTCTTGGTTTAACCTATAAGTATTGGAAAAGTATTATTTCGCCTATAGTTTCGGCAAGTGTTGTTACCACAATCGGATTTTCTTTATTATCTGTAGGTGCAAAAAGCTTTGGTGGTGGGTATGTAGATGATTTCGGTGCTCCGAAATATATGATTGTAGGACTTATTACCCTTGTTGCATGTATAACATTCAGTGCATTGGCAAAGGGCTTTTGGAAGCAACTTAATGTAATGTTCGGTCTTATAGTGGGATATATAGCAGCTTTTATATTTGGTATTGTGGATTTCTCACATTTTGCAAGCACAATAAATGAAGTAGGATTTATAGAATTGCCAAGAGTGCTGCCATATAAGCCGTTATTTAATGTAAGTGCAATTTTATCGTTGGTAGTGGTATTCCTTGTATCTGCAGCGGAGACTATAGGTGATACAACTGCCGTAGTGGCAGGTGGACTTGACAGAGATATTACAGAAAAGGAAGTGTCCGGATCACTGGCATGTGACGGCTTTTTAAGTGCGGTATCGGGATTATTCGGCTGTACTCCTATTACATCATTTTCACAAAATGTAGGTCTTATTGCAATGACAAAGGTAGTAAACAGATTTACTATAATGTTTGGTGCATTGACACTTATCTTGGCAGGATTATTCCCACCTATAGGTGCATTTTTCTCAACATTACCACAGCCTGTACTCGGTGGATGTACAATAATGATGTTCGGTACTATAGTGGTAAGCGGAATGAATATGATTGGAAAATGCGGCTTTAATCAGAGAAATACTGTAATTGTGGCATTATCTATAAGCATCGGTATAGGTTTCACCCAGACACCTGATATATTCAGATATTTCCCAAGCGTAATAGGGGATATTTTTGCAGGTAATTCAGTGGCAGGTGTGTTTGTACTTTCAATGCTTTTAAACTTTATATTGCCAAAGGATATGGATGTAAAGAAACTGGTTGGAATGCGATGAAAAAAACCATGATATCATTAGTTGGTGGTGGTGGAAAAACCACCACCATGTTTTATATAGGAAAATATTTTGCAAATAGCGGGGAAAGGGTTATTATTACCACAAGTACTCATATAATAAAGCCGGATAATTATTTGGAGATAAATGCGGCTAAAGAACTTAGAGAATTTGAATTTGGTACAGAACCTTTAGTAATAGGTGTAGATGAGGGAAAGAAACTTTCATCAATTGATTTAAAGGAGCTGAATCGTTTAAGATTATATTCCGATATAGTGCTGGTGGAGGCTGACGGTGCAAAGGGATTTCCTATAAAGCTGCCAAGAGAAGGTGAGCCTGTAATACCAAGAAATACTAATATATGTATAATTTGTATGGGTATTGATGCCGTTGGAAAGAGTCTTAAAGAATGTTGTTTTAGATATGAGAGAGCAGAAGAGCTATTTGGTTGGGATGAAGAACATATCCTTACCTGCAGGGATGCCGCTTTTATTTTGACGGATTCAAGAGTAGGGAGAAAAGGGCTGCTACATGATGTTAAAATATTGTTTGTTATAAATAAAGTAGATACAAAAGAAGATATGAAAAAAGCCTTGGAGGTTGAAAAATTTATTAAAATCTTATGTAAGGCAAAGAGTGTTTCGAATTATAAGGTTTCAATTACTTCATATAAAAACAACAGGGAGTTTTGTGATTTTGATTTTTTAGTTGAGTAAGAGGTTTTGATGGATAAAAAGATTTGGATAAGAGGTGCCGGAGACTTGGCGACAGGAATTGCTTTGAGGCTTTTTAGGTCAGGTTTTGATGTAATAATGTCGGATATTGATACGCCTACAACAGTCAGAAGAACGGTGGCATTTTCCCCTGCAATATATAATAAAGAGGCAGTGGTAGAGGGGATTTGCGGAAAGCTTTGTGAAAATATCGCTATGATAGATGAGATAATAAAAGCAGGCTGCATACCGATTATAGTTGATCAGGGCGGCGATATTATGAGAGAATATAAGCCCGATGTGATAGTTGATGCTATAATTGCCAAAACCAATATAGGAACCAAAATTGATGATGCAAAGATGGTAATAGGAGTCGGACCGGGATTTGAGGCAGGTGTAGACTGTCATGCCGTAGTAGAGACTAAAAGAGGACATAATCTTGGGAGAGTGTTGTGGAAGGGCTGTGCATTTCCAAATACCGGTGTACCCGGAAATATAGGCGGGTATACGGTGGAAAGAATCATCAGAGCCGTTGCCGACGGAAGTTTTAGGGCAAATGTAAGTATCGGTGATAATGTTAAAGCGGGTGATTTAGTTGCTTTTTGCGGTGAGGTTCCGGTATATGCGGGTATTGACGGAATAGTCAGAGGACTTTTACAGGATGGAGTACAAGTTAAAAAGGGTATGAAATCAGGTGATATAGATCCAAGAGCAAAAAAAGAGTATTGCTTTAGCGTATCGGATAAGGCAAGTGCCATAGGAGGCGGAGTGTTGGAAGCTGTACTTGGCATGATGAACGGCAGGAAAGTCTGATGGATTTGGTGATTTTGGCGGCGGGAGAGGGCAAAAGGTTCGGAGGAGATAAGCTTCTGGCAGATATCAAGGGAATCAAGCTTTATCAATATATGGAAAAAATATATAATCAGGCGTATGACTTTGATAATAAGATAATAGTGAGTAAAGACGGTGAGATACTTGAATATTACAAGGGCAGAGGATTTACTTCCATATATAATGACAAACCTGAACTTGGAAAATCTCGATCCATAAAACTGGCTGTAGAAGAGCTGAAAAAAATTGAGAATTCGGGCAGTGCCCTCTTTGGAGTATGTGACCAGCCGCTTTTAAGGTCTGATACCATATCAAAGATAATAGATGAATTTCAAAAATCGAATAAAACTATAAGTAGTGTAAGATGTGGAAACAGGCTTGGTAACCCATGCATATTTTCAAATAAATACTTTGATGAGTTGCTTAGGCTGGGAGAAGATGAAGGTGGTAAAAAGCTTATAAAGGCGCATATTTGTGAGGTTTTATTTGTTGATATTGAAAATGAGGATGAGCTTATGGATATTGATACAAAAGATGCTTATAATTATGTACTTAAGAAAATACATTGAAAAAAACATAATAGTATAATTGCTTTATATATATTGATAATTTAAATAAATATAGGACATTATTCATATAAAAAAATCAAAAAAAAATTGACTAAAAATTAATTAGATGTTATTCTTTATATAAATAAATACTTGAGTTATATATATTGGATGTTTTCTTTTAGAAGAAATGCATAAGAATATTGAATAAGAGGCCTAATATAAGCTCATAATCGGTTGAGCGTCTCTACCAATTACCGTAATAATTGACTATAGGCCCACAGAAATTGTGGGTGGAGTGGGGTGTTTCCATGCACAATGGAATACACCTCATATTTTTATTAGGGGAGAATATGATAGTTAAGGGGAATTTGGTGGATTGTACCGAAAAAGGTACAATCAGAATAAGGAAAAAAAACTGTATAGTGATTAAAGAAGGTATTATTTCAAAAATATATTCGGAAAATGAATTGCCTGATTCTTTAAAGAATGAAGAGATTGAAGACTATGGTGATTCCTTAATAATACCGGGACTTATAGACATGCATTTACATGCTCCACAATTTGCTTTCAGAGGGCTTGGAATGGATATGGAACTTTTAGACTGGCTGAATACATATACATTTCCTGAGGAAGCAAAATATAAGGATATTGAATATGCAAAAAAAGCCTATAAAAAGTTTGTGGATGCTCTGACTAAGAGTTATTCTACAAGGGCAATTGTATTTGCCACCCTACATACACAAGCAACAATATTATTGATGGATATGCTGGAAGAGAGCGGACTGAAATGCTTTGTAGGTAAAGTAAATATGGACAGAAATTCTACGGATGAACTTATTGAAACTACAGAGTCATCCATAGATTCTACAAATAAATGGTTGGAGATCTGCGAAAGCAGATATCAAAATACCAAACCTGTAATTACACCAAGATTTATACCAAGCTGCAGTGATAAGCTGATGAAGGAACTTGGAAAGATCAGAGGTGAAAATTACGGTTTACAGTCACATTTATCCGAAAATCCCAAGGAAATAGAATGGGTGAAGGAACTTTGTCCGGATGCAACAGGATATCTGGATGCCTATGATAAAAGGGGTAGCTTAAATAAAAGCAAAGTGCCTACCGTGATGGCACATTGCGTATACTCCGATGAAAAGGAAATGGAGCTTTTAAAGGAGAGGGATGTATATGTGGCACATTGTCCGCAGTCAAATATCTGCCTTTCATCAGGTATAGCTCCGATAAGGAAGTTCCTTAACAGTGGTATAAAGGTCGGTCTTGGAAGTGATATAGCAGCCGGCTATTCACTGAATATATTAAATCAGGTGGTAGAGGCGATAGGGCTTTCAAAGCTTTATTGGAGATATATAGATAAAAATTCAAAACCTTTGGAGCTTGCCGAGGCGTTTTCCATGGCAACCAGAATTCCGGGAAGCTATTTTGGGAAGGTTGGAGCATTTGAGGAGGGCTTTGAAGCGGATATGCTTATCATAGATGATGGAGTATTAAATAAAGATATTGACGATTTAAGAAAAAGATTTGAAAGATTTTTATATTTATCGGATGAATGTTCTATGAAAGCAAAATATGTATCAGGAAAAAAAATCTTATAAGTTAATTATTATAGGCTTTATTTTATATCTTAAACATATATGTTTCCAATGTTGTAAAGTAATTGAAAACAATCGATTCTTGCAGGAGATATAGGATAAAACTATAATTTGATTAATATAAAATATTAGAATTAGAGAGGAAAGAATATGGAGGTTGGAAAAAGTATTGCCAGAGTAGATGCATTTGACAAGGTCACAGGCAGAACAAAGTATACCGATGATTTATGTGATGCGAGTGCCTATGTGGCAAAGATTTTGCATTCTACAATAGCTCATGGTAAGGTGCTTTCAGTTGATACTAGTGAAGCGGAGAAGATTGAAGGAGTTGTAAAGATTGTTACATGCTTTGATCTGGGACAGTATAGAAATTACTTTCCTACAGCAGGACATCCATGGTCTACTGATGTAAGCCATCAGGACGTTGCAGACAGATTATTGCTTACCGATGAAGTTAAATTCTATGGTGATGATGTTGCTGCGGTTATAGCTGAAAATGAGGTGGCTGCAAGTCAGGCTCTCAGAGCTATAAAGGTGGAATATGAGGAGTATCCTGTAGTTACAGATGTTTTGGAAGCTATGAAGGACGGTGCACCACAGATTCATAAGGATTACCCTAATAATATTTTAAAGCATACAAGTATCAGCAGAGGTAATTATGCTGAGGCAATCAAAGAAGAGGGCCTTACTGTAGTTGACAGATGGTATAATACTGAACCTGTACAGCATTGCCATATAGAGAACTTTATCTGCTACGCATATGCAGAAGGCAAAAGAATTACGATAGTAGCTTCTACACAGATTCCTCATATTGCAAGAAGAGTTGTAGGTCAGGCTCTCGGTATTCCTTGGGGAGATGTAAGAGTTATTAAGCCTTATATCGGTGGTGGCTTCGGAAATAAGCAGGATATACTATATGAGCCGCTTTGTGCATTCCTTTCATTACAGGTGGGAGGACATCTTGTAAAGCTTGATTGCAGCAGAGAGGAAACTTTCTTTGCAAACAGAACAAGACATGGCATAAGGTTCCATATAATTTCACATGTAAGAAAAGACGGTACGTATGCCGCAAGAAAGATAGAAGCATTCTCAAACCAGGGTGCATATGCTTCGCACGGACATTCTATTGCAGCAAAGGGACTGGGAGCTTTCCCACAGCTTTATCCATGTGATAATGTTGAGGGTGATGCATATACTGTATTTACAAACAGACCTGTAGCCGGAGCTATGAGAGGATACGGTATACCTCAGGCTATGTTTGCGGTAGAGTCTCATACAGAGGATGTTGCAAAGATAATGGGCATTGCACCTATTGACTTCAGACTTAAGAACCTTATGCCGCAGGGATATAAGGACGCTTTTTCAAAGAATGAAAACTACTATGATACATTCAGACAATGTATCGAAAAAGGTAAAGCTTATATGGACTATGATAACAGAGTCAAAGAGCTTTCAAAACAGACAGGCAGAGTAAGAACAGGTATAGGAATGGCTGCATTCTGGTATAATACTGCGGTTTGGCCTATATCACTTGAGTCATCATCATCAAGACTTGTACTTAATCAGGACGGTTCTGTAACATTACAGCTTGGTGAGACCGAAATCGGTCAGGGTGCGGATACGGCATTCTCACAGATGGCGGCTGAGATTCTTGGAATCAGTACAGATGAAGTACATATCGTTTCAAACCAGGATACAGATATTACTCCTTTCGGTACAGGCGCATATGCATCGAGACAGACCTATATAGGCGGTTTCTCTATTGCCAAGACAGCAGGACTTTTGAAGGAGAAGATACTTGATTATGCATATATTTTGACAAATATGCCACCTGCAATCACAGATATCAAGAATTCTATGATAATAAGAACTACTGATAACAGAGAACTTATTTCATTAAAGGATTTGGCAACGGAAGCACTTTATTCTCTAAGTGACAGCAGACATATTACAGCGGAGTCTACAGCACAAATAAAATCAAATGCATATTCATTCGGATGCTGTTTTGCAGAGGTTGAAGTTGATATTGATATGTGTAAAGCAAAGCTCACAAAGATAATAAATGTACATGACTGCGGTAAGCTTATCAACCCTGCGCTTGCTAAGGCACAGGTTGAGGGCGGTATGAGTATGGGTATAGGATATGCACTCTCGGAGGTACAGCTTGTAGATAAGAAGACAGGAAAAGTTTTAAATGATAACCTGCTTGATTATAAGCTTTCTACATGTATGGATCATCCACATCTTGAGACGGCGTTCGTTGAAAATCCTGAGCCTACATCACCATTCGGTACAAAATCATTGGGTGAGCCACCGGTTTGTCCTGTGGCACCGGCTATAAGAAACGCTATTATGAATGCTACAGGTGTAGGTGTTAATGAATTACCTTTACGTCCGGAAAAACTGTATGAATATTTTGACAAAGCAGGTTTACTTAAGTAGGAGGAAGAAATGTACGATATAAAAGCTTTATATGAGGCGACAAGCGTAGATGATGCTTGCAGACTTTTAAAAGAACATCCGGACTCACAGGTTATTGCCGGCGGAAGTGATGTTTTGGTACAGATAAGAGAAGGAAAGAGAGCGGGTAAGGAGCTTGTAAGTATCTATATGCTTGATGAGCTTAGAGGTATCTGCCTTGATGCCGATGAAAATATAAGAATAGGATCTTTAACAAGCTTCTCACATATTACAAAGAATCCTATTATACAAAAATACATAAATGTACTTGGTGAAGCTGTGGATCAGATAGGTGGACCGCAGATCAGAAATATAGGAACTATCGGTGGAAATACATGTAACGGTGTTACATCAGCAGACTCCGCTTCCACACTTTTTGCATGGGATGCACAGGTTGAGATAGCCGGAGAGGGCTACAGAAGATTAGTACCTATAAATGAATTTTATATAAAGGCCGGAACAGTGGATTTAAAAGAGGGTGAAATACAGACAGCTATCATCATTCCGAAGAAAGCTTATGAGGGTTATAAGGGACATTATATAAAATATGCCATGAGAGAGGCTATGGATATCGCTACTACAGGATGTTCGGTAAATGTAAAACTCTCAGAGGATAAAAAGACATTCGAAGATGTAAGAATAGCTTATGGTGTAGCAGGTCCTATCCCTATGAGAGTACATACAGCGGAAAACTTTATCAGAGGTAAAGAAGTTAATGAGGAGAATATAGAGGCTTTTGCTCAGAAAGTTTTGGAAGATATAAATCCTCGTGATTCATGGAGAGCAAGTAAAGCTTTCAGATGTCATATAGGCGTGGTTATGGCAAGAAAAGCCTGTGAAAAGGCTGTAAAACAGGCAGGAGGTAAGGTCGATGACAGGGCAGAGTTATAAATTAGTCAGTTGTACCATCAATGGTAAGAAATGTGAGAAAATGGTAGATGTAAGAAGCTCACTTACAGATATGCTTAGAAATGACTACAGACTTACTTCTGTAAAGAAAGGCTGTGAGGTAGGAGAGTGTGGAGCATGTAATGTCCTTATAGACGGTGAAGCATTCAACTCATGTATCTACCTGGCAGTTTGGGCTGAGGGCAAGGATATCCTCACATTGGAAGGTCTTATGGGACCAAATGGAGAAATTTCAGATTTACAGCAGGCATTTATAGATGAAGCGGCGGTACAATGCGGATTCTGTACACCGGGATTTGTAATGTCGGCTACCGAAATTCTAAACAGCGGAAAACTGTATTCAAAAGAAGAACTTAGAAAACTCCTTTCAGGACATCTTTGCAGATGTACAGGTTATGAAAATATACTTGTAGCGGTTGAAAAGACAATGAAAAAGAGACTTGGAGTAGAATAATAAAGGATAGCTGAACTTTCGGAGGGAGTATGGACAAAGACAGCTTAAAGCGACTGATTGATGTGGCGAATGGGAAGAAAAAAGCGGAACTTGTAATAAAAAACGGATCTATTGTAGATGTTTGCAGCGGTAAAGTATTCAAAACCGATTTGGCTATAGCAGAAGGATATATTGCAGGATTTGGAGAGTATGAAGGTGAAAAAGAAATAGATATAGAAGGAAAATATATTTCTCCGGGACTTATGGATGCACATATTCATATTGAGTCCTCATACTGCACTCCGGAGGAGTTTGGCAGGATGGTGGTGCCTCATGGCACTACCACGGTCATTGCCGATCCTCATGAGATAGTGAATGTATGTGGAATAAACGGATTTCACTATATGCAAAATGCAGCCAAAAACACCTGCCTTTCAGTTAAATATATGATGCCGTCCTGTGTACCTGCAACAAGTATGGAGGATGCGGGATGTATAATACTTGCAAAAGATATGAAAGAAGATATTGTATCCGAAGCTGTTCCGGGACTTGGCGAGTTCATGGATTACAATGCAATAATACAAAATGATGATATTGCACTTGATAAGCTAGTTTTAGCAAGAAATCATAAAAAGATAATAGACGGACATAGTCCCAATCTTTTTGGAAAGGATTTGAATGCATATGTTTGCGGCGGAATAGATACGGACCATGAGTGTTCAACTCTCGAAGAGATGGAAGACAGACTGAGTCGTGGCATATATGTACAATTGCGTCAGGGCTCAGCCTGTCACAATTTGGAAGCACTTATACCCGGTATAAATGAATTTAATTTTAGAAGATGTTTATTATGTTCGGATGACAGACAACCAAAGACTATTTTTGAGGACGGACATCTGGAATATCATCTAAGAACCTTGGTAAAGGCCGGAATATCACCTGTTATGGCTATAGCAATGGCTACAATAAATGTAAGTGATTGCTATGGACTAAAGGACAGAGGAATGATTGTGCCGGGTAAAAGAGCGGATTTTGTTATCTTTGATGATCTTAAAGATTTTAAAGTTTCATCGGTTTATATACTGGGAGAAGAGGTCGCAAAAGACGGAAACTATCTAAAAGAATTAGAAAAGTATGATATCTCGGGAGTATCAGATACCGTACATTTAGATAATTTCAAAAAAGAAATGCTACAAATGTGCCTAAAATCCGATGAAGTTTTCGCAATAGAAATGATTGCGGGAGGAGTGCTGTCTAAAAAGACAAAGATTAAGATAAAAAGGGATGAAAAAGGATTTTTTGTCTTTGATAAAAATATAGATGCCTGCAAATGTGCGGTGATAGAAAGACATCATAATACCGGAAAGGTCGGACTTGGAATTATAAAGGGCTATGGTATTAAGAGCGGAGCAATAGCGGCGTCAGTCGCACATGATTCACATAATATAATATGTGTAGGCGTTAATGATGATGAAATGTATATGGCAATAGAGAATGTGAAGGAAAACGGTGGAGGTTTTTCACTGGTCAAAGACGGTAAGGTAATAGAAAGTCTGTCTTTGCCGGTAGCCGGTCTTATGAGTGATTTGAGCGGAGAAGAGGTATCAAAGAAACTTTTAAGTCTTCACAAAAAGGCTGTGGATGAATTAGGGGTGAATGAAAGTCTTGAGCCTGTAATGTCACTTACTTTTATGTCACTTATGGTTATACCTGAGTTAAAGCTCACTGCCAGAGGCTTGTTCGATATTTTTGAAAACAAGTTTATAGACATTGAGGCGGATTAAGTTTTTAAAATATATTAAATGGCAGTGATATATAGGCTGAATAACTTGAATAAAATTTGACTTAGAGGAAACTAAAAACTCCGGGCCGGATACCGGAGTATAATAAAAAAAAGGAGACTATATATGGAAAAGTTTTTTAAGCTAAAAGAAAATGGGACCGATGTAAAAACTGAAGTCATTGCCGGTATTACAACCTTTATGACAATGGCATATATCCTTGCAGTAAACCCTAATATCCTTGCCGATGCAGGTATGGACAGAGGTGCCGTATTTACAGCAACCGCAGTAGCGGCATTTTTAGGTACTGCATTGATGGCATTATTGGCAAATTATCCGTTTGCACTTGCTCCGGGAATGGGACTTAATGCATATTTTGCATATACCGTAGTTTTAGGTATGGGATATAGCTGGCAGACAGCTCTTACAGCAGTATTTGTAGAAGGTATTATTTTTATAGCACTTTCAGTTACAAATGTGCGTGAGGCTATCTTTAATGCGGTTCCACGAAACTTAAAATCAGCTGTAAGTGTGGGTATCGGACTTTTTATTGCATTTATCGGACTTCAAAATGCTAAGATCGTTATCGGCGGTGCTACATTGGTAGAGTTGTTTTCAATAAAGGGATACAATAGTATTCATGCAGCGGAAGGTGTTGCAGGTTCAGTTAATGATGTCGGTATTACAGTGCTTATAGCAATTATAGGTGTTATTATTACAGCACTTTTAGTTGTAAAGGAAGTTAAGGGAAATATATTACTCGGAATATTGGCAACATGGATTCTTGGAATAATTGCTCAATTAACAGGACTCTATGTCCCAAATCCTGCACTTGGACTCTTCAGCGTATTGCCTGATTTCTCAAACGGACTCAGTATACCAAGTATTGGTCCGGTTTTATTTAAACTTGAGTTTGACAAGATTAAGTCATTAAACTTTGTAGTAGTTATGTTTGCATTCTTATTTGTAGACTTATTTGATACAATCGGAACATTGATCGGTGTATCTACAAAGGCGGGAATGCTTGATAAGGACGGCAAGCTTCCGAATATCAAGGGTGCCTTACTTGCAGATGCTATAGCAACAACAGCAGGTGCAATGCTTGGTACTACTACAGTTACAACATTCGTTGAGTCTGCTTCAGGTGTTTCAGAGGGTGGAAGAACAGGTCTTACAGCAATGACAACAGCTGTTCTCTTTGCAGTATCACTTCTTTTATCACCTATATTCCTTGCTATACCTTCATTTGCAACAGCACCTGCACTTATAGTGGTAGGATTTTATATGTTCACAAATGTGGTACATATTGATTTCTCAGATATGACAGAGGCTATACCTTGCTATATCTGTATAGTTGCAATGCCGCTCTTCTACAGCATTTCAGAAGGTATATCAATGGGAATCATATCATATGTATTGATCAATGCATGTACAGGAAGATCTAAAAAAGTTACACCGCTTATGTATGTACTTTCAATATTGTTTATACTAAAATATGCGTTACTTTAATTAGAGCTTATATTTTCACTGCCTTAAATAAATATTTTAAACAGGGATATGGGGAAACCCATATCTCTTTTTTATCGAGGGTTTTAGTAAAGAAATCATAATTATAAAATTAAATTTTATAAAGTTTAGCATTTAGTAGGCATAGTAGATATAATATATAAATCAATCTAATAAGAGAAAATATGATAAATAGCCGTATTAGTATATTGTGCACAAATAAAAACAATGTAAAATGTGTACTTTTAATAATGCCCGTATGGAGTGAAGAAAGTAAAAACAGAATGATACTAAAGTATTGAAAATTTCTTTCAGAAATGGTAAGATATTTTCAGATGGAGGTAGTAAAAATGAATGACAAAATCAAAAACCTACAAGGGAAACTGATTGTTTCATGTCAGGCACTGGAAAATGAACCTTTACATTCAGACTTCATTATGGGGAGAATGGCTCTCGCAGCAAAGATGGGCGGAGCATGTGGCATCAGAGCAAACTCTATTGTGGATATAGAAGAGATAAAAAAACAGGTTGATTTGCCGATAATCGGAATTATAAAAAAGGATTATGCAGGCAGTGAGGTTTATATCACACCAACTATGGATGAGGTGGATGCTTTGGTAGAGGCAGGAGTTGATATAATTGCTATGGATGCAACATGTAGACTTAGACCTGAGGGAAAGAGTCTTAGGGAATTCTTTTCAGAGGTCAGGGAGAAATATCCGAATACATTATTTATGGCGGATTGCTCCACGGAAGAAGAGGCTTTATTTGCAGATGAAATAGGTTTTGACTTCATCGGTACTACTATGGTCGGTTATACTAAGGAGAGTGAGGGACTTAGAATCGAAGCAAATGATTTTGAGATTCTTAGGAATATCATTTCCAAAGTAAAACACAGGGTTATAGCCGAAGGAAATATAAATACACCTGATAAATGCAGAAGAGTTATAGAGCTTGGTGCTTTCAGCGTAGTAGTGGGTTCTATTATTACAAGACCTCAACTTATAACAAGAGAATTTTCGAAAGTACTTGAGAAAATATAAATTTTATTTTTAATATAAGGAATTAAGGAGGTATTCGGTATGAAAAAAATGTTATCATTGGGATTAAGTTTTTCAATGGCGGTAATGTTGGGAGCTTGTGGAGCAAAAGCAACACCAACTACAACTTCAGTTTCAAGCGAGGGCGGAACGAAGCAAACACAGCGAGAAACAGTCAATTTCTGGTATTTGTGGGGAGGTGAAGAAGCAAAGATTATTGAAGAAATTATCAGTAAGTACAATTCCAGTCAGGATAAGTACGAGGTGGTAGGAACAAGCACACCAGATCAACAAGTAATTATTACAGCTATTTCCGGAGGACAGGGACCGGATATTACTGATGATTTCGGAGGCAGTGTTCCAAAGTATGCAAATGAAAATATTGCACAGAATTTAGATGAATATATTAAAAAAGATAATGTGGACATGACAGCGTTTGTTGATGCCGCTTTGGAACAGCAAAAGTATGAGGGAAGTATCTATTCTTTACCAATAAGTGTGAATGTGTTTGCTCTTTATTATAATAAAGATTTGCTGGATAAGGCGGGAATTACAAAGACACCTCAAACTTTGGAGGAACTTATGCAAATGAGCGAAGATACTACTTTACTTGACGGAGAAAGTTTGACACAATTGGGTGCACCGTTTGTGCCTACCAATTATTGGCCGAATATTTTTACATATGCATACGGCTCAGATTTTGGTCAGCCGAGTAATTGGACGCCTGATAATGAAGGATTTAAAAAATCACTTGAATTTATGGAGAGTCAGGTTAAAAAATTCGGTAAAGATGCTTTGGGTAATTTTATTACTTCCGGTAATTCCAACTTAAATACTCCACAAGATCCGTTTTTAAATGGAACACAGGTATTTCGTATCGACGGACCGTGGCTTTATAACATGGCTAAGGATGCGGGTGTAAATTTTGAAATGATGCCTATCCCCGGTGCTGAAAATGTGGGAGGTGAAGGATGGTCAACAGTAGATACATCTATGCTATATATTCCCACAACAAGTGCGCATAAGGATGGAGCATGGGATTTTATGAAGTATATGTGTATGGGAGAAGGAAATAAACTTTTCTGTAAATTAAAGGGAGATTTGCCACCGACAAAAGCATTATTGGAAGATCAGGAAATTGTTTCACTGTCTCCGGCACAGAGTGTATTTAGCGGAATTGTAGCAAAGAATAATCTTGGAGCACTTCCTCAATCTTTACATACGGTAGAATATTCTAAGGCGATAAAGGATGCGGTTGAGACAGTTTTGTTGGGGGATAGCACAGAACAAGCTTTGACTAAAATGAAAGAGGCTGTAAGTGCTATAAAATAAAAAATAGCTTAATAATAAACTTTAACCTGCTGCTGTATCAGTAGCAGGCTTATTTCAAATAGTTGGGGAAATAAAATGAATAAAACCAATAGACAGTCAGTGAGAACCAATTTAGAAGGATTTCTATTTGCCTTACCTTGGTTGATTGGATTCATAATATTTAGTGTATATCCTATTTTTATGTCAGGCTATTATAGTTTTACAGATTTTAGCGCAATAAAGGATCCTGTGTTTGTCGGACTGGAAAATTATAAGTCTTTGCTTAAAGACCCGTTGTTTTATAAAAGTTTAAAGAATACCGTGGTGTATGTGCTGTTTTCGGTAACTATGGGAATATTTCTTGCATTGGTAATTGCCACCATGCTGAACAAAAAATGGAAAGGGAGAACGATTTTTAGGGCGATTTTCTTTTTACCCTCTGTAGTGCCGGTAGTGGCTTCTACAATGATATGGGTATGGGTATTTGACCCGAATCATGGTTATTTGAACAATTTTTTAAGGATTTTCGGGGTTTCTACAATTAACTGGTTGGGCGATCCCTCTTGGACTATGGCGAGTGTAGTTATGATAACACTTTGGGGGATGGGATCAAGTATGGTGATTTTTTTGGCGGCAATGCAGGACGTTCCAAAAGAATTGTATGAGGCTGCAGGGATAGATGGAGCAGGAGGACTGGCGAAGTTTTTTAGTATAACATTGCCCGGGATAGCTCATGTTGTGCTCTATCAAGTAATACTTACCTTGATTAACGGTTTTCAGTATTTTACTCAAGTATATATTATTATACGAGCACAAAGTGGAAATATTTCGCAGGGTATTAATGGAGGTCCGAGAGATTCATTGATGATGTATCCTCTGTATCTGTTTTATAACGCTTTCACAGTATTAAAAATGGGCAGGGCTGCAGCTATGTCATGGATTTTATTTTTAGTGGTCAGTTTTATAACTTTTGTACTGCTAAAAGTATCTAAAAAATGGGTTATGAATCGTTAACAGATGTAAAGGGTGGGTTTATGGCTATTTTAAAGAAAAAAATATCAAAAATCATATTTTATATCGTAATAGTTGTTATGGCATTTGTGTTTCTTTTTCCATTGCTGGTAATGATTACTACATCCTTTAAAACATATAAAGAGGCATTTGATGTTAAAGTGGGAATTTTACCTCATGCGCTTTATTTAGGAAATTATATTGATGTGTTTAAAACTATTCCTTTTCTAAGATATTTTGGGAATACGATGTGGATTACAGGAATGAATGTACTCGGAACGGTAATCGTGACTCCAATGATAGCTTATTCTTTATCGAAAGTGCGTTGGGCGGGAAGAAATATTATATTCACAATGATTACGGCGACAATGATGATTCCGTATACTGCTATTATGATTCCTTTATATAGGATGTGGGTTAAGTTCGGTTTGGTGGGAAGTTTTTGGCCACTGATTATTCCTTCGTTCTTCGGATATCCTCTTTATATTATTATTTTAAGGCAATTTATGCTGGGAATTCCCGATGAACTTTTGGAATCTGCAAAAATAGATGGTTGTAATGCATGGCAGAGATTTTTTTTGATTGCTCTGCCATTGGCAAAACCGGGTATTGCGACTATTACCATTTTTTCATTTATGTATACATTTTCAGATTTTTTAGGTCCGCTGTTATATGCCAATAAAAGCGAGTTATATACTTTGTCATTAGGCTTATATTCATTTATGAATGAGCATAGTATAAATTGGACATCACTTATGGCGGCTGCCACTATGTTTATGCTTCCGATCTTGATAATATTTTTGATTGGACAAAAACATTTTGTAGAAGGAATTTCGACTTCAGGATTAAAGGGGTAAAGGATGAAAGTATTATATGTTCCACTTGATGATAGAGCATGTAACTATGAATTCCCATACGCTTTGTCAAGGCTGACAGATAATATAGAACTTTTGAGACCGCCACATGTATGGATGGGTTTTTTAAAGCAAGGGGCTGATGTTGAAAAAATATGGGATTGGATTTTTCAAAATGCCGGGGACTGTGAATATGCTATTTTATCTGTTGATACCTTGGTGTATGGGAATTTGGTGAACTCCAGAATACATAATCTTTCTATAGATGTATGTATGGAGAGAATGGATAGATTTCGAGAACTGAAAGAAAAAATACCTAAGATAAAGTTACATGCGTTTAACCTTGTTGCAAGAGTGGCCGCTTACAATAACAGTTTTGAGGATCCTATGTATTGGGATGTTTACGGATATGATATTTGGAGATATACATGCTTTTTGGATAGGGAAAGCAGAGGCGAGATAAGTGAGAGGGAAAGAGAAGAAAAAAATAAAATAGAAAAAAAAATACCGGAAGAAGTCATGACGGATTTTGTTGAACGAAGAAATATTGACAGAGAAGTTAATAAAAAAAGTGCTTTATTAGTGAAGGACAATGTATTTGATACATTGAATATACCTAAAGATGATAATGGAGAATATGGAATGTCTGCAATGGACTCTCAAGTAATGTTGAATGAAGTGAACAGATTGGGTATTTCTCATAGGGTATACATATATCCCGGAACGGATGAAGTGGCTTGTAATATTTTTACACGTATTTTTTGTGAGAGTAAATCATATTTACCAAGAGTATATGTGAGATATTCTGCCACAAATGCACCGTTTGTAGTTCCAAAATACGAAGACAGGTTACTTAGTGAAAGTATAAAATGGCAAATTCATTCAGCAGGCGGTATTTTTGAAGAATGTGCAGAATTTTCCGACTGTATGCTGGCAGTCAATATGTCAGGGACAAAACAAGTGGAAGCATCAAGACAAAAGGAAGATATTGATTCAGCCTTCAGGACAAGTATAAATATCCATGAATTTTTAAATTATATTAAATTTTATAGAAAAATAATGGATAAAAGTATCGGTATTGCTGAAATAAGTTGTTGCAATGGTTGTGAAAACAGTTTTATGGAAATGATGATGCAACTTGATGTATTTCCATATATCACAGCTTTTGGAGGTTGGAATACGGCACAAAATACTATTGGCGTAGTTTTATCACATATAATAATAGCATCATTTTATAAAGGGTACAGAAATAATGTTAGGGCTTATTTAAAGAGTGAAAGTTTTAAGTTGGGATTTTTGCTGTCTGACTGGGTTTGTCAGACACTTTTACAGGATAGAGTATCCAAGGAAGTAGATGACATAAAAAATCTTGATCTATATCGATTAAAGGAAAATCATTTAAAAATTCGTGAGTGGTACATGAATGAGTTAGAAATGTGGTTTAATGAATTTTTAAACAAATATGGTTGGGAGAAAAGTTTTGCTATAAAAAATTTTGATTTTGACTGGGATAGTGTTTATTTTTATAATGTAGTTGTGTCAGAAAAAAATGACCATAAAAATTTGTAAAAGTGGGATTTAGTGGGATGAGTAGGAAATACTTTTGCTTTAACAATGTATTTTTTGTATGTATTATAGGAATAATATTTTTTATATGTAATGCGAATTTGGCATACTCAAAGGAGTCGGATTCAAATTGTAATATATTACTTGGTAAAAGTTATGAAGTTAGTTCTGAAGCCAGTGAAATTTATCCTGATACAGGTGGAGAAATAACTGATGGGAATTATGCCTTACCATATTTGACTGAACAAGGTTGGCAAGGTAGAGAAAACATAACTTCATATACAGTTACTGTGGATTTAGGTAAAATAACAAATATTGTCGGATTTAAGGCGGATTTTTTCAGATATGAAAATGCAGGAGTTATTTTGCCTGATTCAGTCAGTCTTAGTGTATCAAAAGATGGAAATAACTATATAGACATATGTAGCGGTATAAAGTCAACGGTTTTCGATGAAATAAGCTCAGTAGCATATGTAGGTAATGCAAAAGAAAAGAATGTTTCAGGACGTTATGTACGATTGACAGTAAGCGGTAGGCAGTGGTCATTTATAGATGAGTGGGAAGTATATAGTTTTAAAAAGAAAAAGAATGTTGAATCTCGTTTTTATGGAACATTTGTACAGCCTGAATTATGTGAAAAGTGGACAGAAAGTGAATGGGAGAGAGAATTTGCTTTAATGAAAGACGTTGGCATGGAACATTTAATTTTGCAATGGACTGCTGACTCAAAAAATATGACAACAGTGTACCCATCAGATATTTCAGGTTTTGAGCAGAACACAACATCAGATTTAGTTGCTAAAGTTTTGAATATGGGAGAAAAATACGATATTGATGTTTATTTGGGCTTACAATTAAACGAAGATTGGTTTGGCAAGTATACCGGAGATCAAGCTTGGATTAATGAGCAAGGAGATGTAGCTGTCTCTTTGGCAAGTGACTTGTGGATGAAATATAAAAATTCTTCATCCTTTGCAGGTTGGTATCTGAGCTTTGAGGTGGATAATTGGAATTTTAAGGATGAGTCTCAATGGAAGATACTGACAGATTTTTATAATAAATTAACAGACAGTATAAACGGTTTTGAGGAACAGAAACCAATTATGATTTCACCATTTTACAATACTGTTGGCGGTTTGAATTCAAAACAATGGGAAGATATGTGGGGATATATACTTACACATTCTAAAATTGATATTTTAGCATTGCAGGATGGAGTAGGTGCCGGTCATGTAAAGAATGAAAAACTGGCTGAATGGTTTAAGGCTACATACAATGCGATTAAGAAGAGCAAATCAAAGACTTCCTTATGGGCGGATGTAGAAACATTTGACTTGGATAGACAACCGATGCCTACAAAAGAGATGATTGCAGATATTAATGCAGTATTACCATATGTTGATAATGTTACATGCTTTAGTTTTAATCACTATTTGAGCCCTCAACAGGTACCGGAAGTATACTATGAAACTTATAAAGAATACGTAGATAGCGGTAGTTTAGATAGTAGCTTGCCTTCAACACCTCAAAATATCTTTGCAGAAAACAGGGGGAGTTTGGCAATCGAATTAAATTGGACTTCTTCTTCTGACAATGTGGGGGTTGCCGGTTATAATATTTATAGAGATGGAGTTTTGGTAAAAAAGACATATACAGAAAACGATGAATTTATGGATGTTCAATTGGAGCCACAAACAAGTTATAAATATATTATAACCGCCAGGGATGCAGCAGGTAATGAATCAAAAAAATCAGAAGCCGTTGTAGCCTCAACCTCTTCAAAAACAAATTATGACACATTGCTGTCAATTGGAAAACCATATACATATGGTGTAGCAAATCCGAACTATGATCCAAAGGGAAGCAAACTTGAATTGTATAAAGATCCTATGTTAAAAAAACTGACTGACGGAAATTTTGGTTCCGGTAGATATGATGATGGAACTTGGGTAGGTATAGAAAATGGTAAAATTTTATCTGTTACAATGGATTTACAAAAGTTAGAATATATTCATGAAGTAGAGATGGAATTTAAACAGGATATTTCAGCATATATTTTTTTGCCTTCTTCAGTAAAAGTAGAGATTTCACAAGACGGAAATACTTTTGTGGAAATAGGAGATACAGGGCAGGCAGTAATAGGAAAAATATCAGGGAATAAAACTTTAAGGATTATTACAGATAAGGAAGTGTCAGCAAGATACATAAGATTTACAATACATCCGGGAAGCTTTGCATGGACATTTTTAGATGAATTAACTGTAAGGTAAGAAAAGCAGATGTCAAAAACAAAAAATTGATAAAGTCAAAGTTTTTGTTTATAATATAAAAGTTTTTACTTAAATTTATTTCAAGTGAAATGAAAAACTCATCAAGGAGGAAAGAGGAAATATGAAGAAACTATTGTTAACAGGATTGACACTTACAGCGGCAGGAATGCTTGCTGCATGTGGTGGAGGAAAGGCAGAGCAGACAAGTGCGGCAGCTGATTCACAAGCTGAAACAAAGCAGGAAGCACAGGCAGGCGAGGCGACAGAGCTATCACTTTGGACATATCCTGTAGGTAAGTGGGGCGATGCGGCAACAGTGGAAGGTATCATTAAGAATTTTAATGAGAAATATCCGAATATCAAGGTATCTGTAGAGTATCTTGATTATCAAAACGGTGATGACCAGATCAATACAGCTATCGAAGGAAAGCAGGCACCTGATATAGTACTTGAGGGACCTGAAAGACTTGTAGCCAACTGGGGTGCTAAGGGACTTATGGTGGATTTAAAGGATTTATTCGAGAAAGATTCAGCTTCAGATATTTATGATCCTGTAAAGACGGCATGTAAGAGCCCAAGCGGTGAATACTATGAGTATCCTGCATTTATGGTTGCACATTGCATGGCTGTTAACAAAACAATGTTTGAGAAAGCTGATGCATTACAGTATCTTGATTTAGATACACATACATGGACTACAGAGAATTTCTTAAAGGCGGTTCAGGCTGTATATGATTCAGGACAGCAAAATGTAGGAGCTATTTACTGCAGTTCACAGGGTGGAGATCAGGGAACAAGAGCATTGGTAAACAATCTTTACTCAGGTACATTTACAGATAAAGAGCACACAAAATATACAGTTGATTCAGCTGAAAATGTTAAGGCATTACAGGCAATTGTAGATCAGGCAGGTTTAAACTTCGATCCTTCTATAGCAGGTGGTGATGAGATTACATTATTCAGAAACGGTACACTTGCAATGGCATTCTGCTGGAATGCTTCACAGCAGACAAATGCAGACAATGGTCCTGCAGGAAAGACAAATGCCGGAGATGAGATAATACCTATGTTATTCCCAAGTGATGACGGAGCTACAGAGCTTTGCGGCGGTATCTGGGGATATGGTATCTTTGACAATGGAGATGCAAATAAGATCGAGGCTGCAAAAACATTTATAGATTTCGTATGTAATGATGAGGCACAGGTAAAGGAAAGTGTAAAGGCTTCAGGTTTCTTCCCGGTTAGACCTTCTGTAACAGGCGTTTATGAGGGAACAGAGACAGCTGATACAATGAAGCTTTTTGAAGAGAAGTTTATGCCTTCAATGGGTGATTACTATCAGGTTACAAAGGGATGGACTACAGCTCGTACAGAGTGGTGGAATATGCTTCAAAGAATCGGTACAGGCGGTGATGTGGCAACAGAGGCTGCAACATTTACAACCAATGCCAATGCGGCGGCTGCACAGTAAAGATTTAACAGTGCTATATTGATTATTAAAAGTTAGATAATCCAACATATTATAAAATGTTGCTAAAGAAAATCTTTAGCAACATTTTTTAGAAAGGGGAAACATGGCTAAAGTTGTTTATACCGGCAGATCAAAAGAACTGGTAAGAAGAGAAACTGCATCTGCTTATATGTTTTTATTGCCGAGTCTGGTTTTCTTTATAGGTTTTGTAATAATACCAATGATTATATGTATTTATACAAGTTTTTTTGATTCCACAATGGGTAAGGATGCAAAGGATGTTTTTATCGGTTTCGGGAATTATATAGAATTGTTTAAAGATGGTATTTTTATAAAGGCATTAAAGAATACTTTTGTTATTGTTATTATTTCAGTTCCTGTAGTTTGTATATTTTCATTATGGGTATCATCCGTTATATATAATCTTAATGATAAAGTATTGTCGGTTTTCAGATGTATATTTTATCTTCCTGTAGTTACAGGTTCGGTAGCGGTTACAGTGGTTTGGAAATGGATGTATAATAATTATTACGGTATCTTTAATTATATAGGAAAGAGTACCGGAGTTTTAAAGACAAATATCAACTGGCTTGGAGATGAGAGATTTGCACTTATGTGCATAATACTTATTTTACTTACTACATCTGTAGGTCAGCCGATAGTATTATATGTATCCGCACTCGGAAATGTGGATAATTCATTGGTGGAGGCTGCACAGGTAGACGGTGCCAATGAGTTGCAATTATTCTGGAAGATAAAGTGGCCACAGATAATGCCGACAACATTATATATTTTGGTTATAACAACTATCAACAGTTTCCAGTGTTTTGCTCTGATACAGCTTTTGACATCAGGCGGACCGAATCATTCCACAGATACTGTAATGTATTATATATACTATATGGCATTTAAGATGTTCAGATACGGATACGGAAATGCAATGGGCGTGGTACTTGCAATATTTATAGCAGTATTGTCTGCACTTCAGTTTAGAGTGGCAAAGGAGAGATAATATGAAAACTTCAAATTCACTAAAAAAACTGTATAATATCGTATCAATTATTGTATTGATAGCTTTGGCTTTTTGCTTTGTATTTCCATTATATTGGATAGTTACGGGAGCATTTAAAACTCCTGTTTCAATAAACTCTCCGACACCTGACTGGATTCCCAAGGAATTAGTGATGGATAATTTTAAGAAGCTTTTTTCAAGACAGATGGCACCGGTTTTTGAATTGGGATTTATAAAGGGACCTGATGCACCTGCAGCCGTAAGATGGATGATAAATACTGTCTTTATGGCGATTATGGCTATGGTACTTACATGCATTACAGCATCTATGGCAGGCTATGCTCTTGCAAAGAAAAGATTTCATGGAAGAGTTTTATTATTTACTCTTATAGTATGTGCTATGGCATTACCTAAGCAGGTTATTTTAATACCGCTTATAAGGGAAATGTCCGCACTAAAGTTATACAATACTATATGGGCGGTTATACTTCCCACTGTAGGATGGCCTTTCGGTGTATTCTTAATGAAGCAGTTTTCTGAAGGAATACCTACAGAGATGCTGGAGGCTGCAAGGATTGACGGTGCAAATGAGTTTAAGACTTTTACAGATATAGTTTTTGAGATGGTAAAGCCGGGAGTGGGTGCATTGGCAATATTTACCTTTATTAACAGCTGGAATGATTATTTCATGCAACTTATAATGTTAAGTTCCACTTCCAATTTGACAATATCGCTAGGTATTGCTAAACTACAAGCAGAAAACTCGACGGATTTCGGACTTATAATGGCAGGAGCTACACTGGCTGCAGCGCCTATACTTATTGTATTTATTGTTTTACAAAAATATTTTACAAAGGGTATTACTCTGGGTGCTGTAAAAGGTTAGACTCCGTTAGAAAAGAGGGGAAAATGATATACGAAAAATCGGTGATTCCAATAATAGAATCAAAATATACACTTTTTACAAATACAGAAAAAAAGATAGCGGATTATTTTTTACAATGTGACACAAATATGGATATAAATATCCAAAATGTGGCGGAGCAATTATATGTATCTCAGGCATCTATTTCAAGATTTGCAAAGAAATGCGGCTTTGTGGGATTTAGAGAGTTTATATTTGCTTATCTTGATAGTGCCAGAGTGAAAAAGCCTAATGGAAACAGTACTACACAGAATGTATTTAATACATATCAGGACCTTTTGAATAAGGCATATTCACTTCTTGACAATGACCAGGTTCAAAGAGTTGTAAAAATGCTTGTAAATTCCAAAAAGGTGATTGCGGTAGGTAAGGGTAGTTCCGGATATGCTGCCAGTGAGATGGAAAGCCGCTTTGTAAGGGTTGGACTTGATATAGATGCACTTACCGATTCGGACAGAATAAGAATGCAGTCGGTATTTTTAAAGGATGGTGATACTGTAGTGGCATTCAGTATCAGCGGAAAAACCGAGGATATTATATTCCTCTTAAAGCATGCACATGACAGAGGTAAAAAGACAGTGTTTTTCACTGCTGCGGACAATCCGTATTTACATGAGTTTTGTGATGAAGTGGTTTTGGTAGCTTCACTTGAATATTTGGAGAACGGGAATTTGATTTCACCTCAGTTCCCTATGTTGTTGGTACTCGATCTTATATACAGCGAGTATATAAATATAGACAGCGTATTTAAGAGTGCGATTTTGGAAGATACGGTTACTACATTAAATAAGAAGGAAGACGATAGAAAGTTTTATATGATGCGTTCTCCAAGGTAGGGGGCATAGTATTTTTTTATAGTTTGTTTTATTATTTATGCTGAAAATAGAATAATTAATATCTTGAAAAACTGCATTAAAAGCATTATAATGTCAATGCAGATAACAAGTAAAATAAAATGGGTATTTGTATACCTTTATATTATTGGTAGCTGCAAAAGAGGGAAGAACTGAGGTTTTTGCCTCTTTAAGCGTTACAAATCAATTTGATTTGTATTTAGAAATAAAAGATAGATATGCCTGTTAAAGGTAACTATTTGTGAAGGGATGATCTTAGTGGCTAAAGAAAACCGAAATACTACAGGAAATAAGGCATCAAAAAGTATTGAAACCGTAAGCAAAAAAAAGATGTCACCGCCGGAGTTTTTACAAAAGCTTGAAGACCTTGTAAATAAGGGAATTGCTTTGGATATGAAGCTCAGTATAGGTGAAATAAATGATTTCTTTGCGGATACGGAATTAAATACGGAAAGCATAGAACAGATTTATTCATATCTTGAGAATAAGGGTATTGAGATTAACGAAGACAGTGTAGATGATATGAATATCGATATTGATAATATCGATAATATTACTGATGAAGATTCATTACTCTTAGATGATGATGAATTTGATAAGGACTCTGAAGAGGATATAGACCTCAGTGCAATAGATTTGCTTGAGGGTGTAGGTACTGAGGATCCGGTGAGGATGTATCTGAAGGAAATCGGTACAGTGCCTCTTTTGACGGCAAATGAAGAACTTGAGTTGGCAAAGAGAAAACAGGATGGCGATGAGTATGCCAAACAGCGTCTTATAGAAGCAAATCTTCGTTTGGTGGTAAGTATTGCAAAAAGATATACCGGAAGAGGTATGAGCTTTTTGGATTTGGTACAGGAAGGTAATCTGGGACTTATAAAGGGGGTAGAAAAGTTTGACTACACTAAGGGATTTAAACTTTCAACCTATGCCACATGGTGGATCAGACAATCGGTAACCAGAGCTCTTGCGGATCAGGCAAGAACTATAAGAGTACCTGTACATATGGTTGAGACCATCAATAAGATGAGCAAGATGCAAAGAAAGCTCACATTGGAGCTTGGATATGAGCCAAGTGTGACCGAGCTTGCAAATGAGCTTGGTATGACGGAAGAAAAAGTAATGGAAATAATGCAGATAGCCAGAGAGCCGGCTTCTCTTGAAACCCCTATAGGTGAGGAAGATGATTCAAATCTTGGAGATTTTGTGGCTGATGCAAATGTTTTAACTCCTGAGGGAAATGTAGAATCTGTGATGCTTAGAGAGCATATAGATACATTGCTTGGAGATTTGAAAGAAAGAGAGAGACAGGTTATCGTGCTTAGATTCGGTCTTGAGGACGGACATCCAAGAACCTTGGAAGAGGTTGGAAAGGAGTTCAAGGTCACAAGGGAGAGAATAAGACAGATAGAGGCTAAGGCTCTAAGAAAGCTTAGAAATCCTGTCAGATCAAAGAGAATCAGAGATTTTTTGGCATGATAAAGAGAAATTTACAAAAAGAATTAGAAGAAATTATAAAGAAAGAGGAAGCTTTGGGTAATCGCCCAAGGCTTCTTCTTCATGCCTGCTGTGCCCCCTGTTCATCATATTGTATGGAATATTTGGATAAATACTTTGATTTAACCATATTTTTTTATAATCCCAATATTGACGATGCCAAAGAATACGAGCTTAGAGTGGAAGAGGCAAAAAGGCTTATAAAAGAAATGGATTTTATCGGTGAGGTAAAACTTATAGAAGGTGACTATGATCCGTCTATTTTTCACAGCAAAATAAAGGGATATGAAAATGAAAAAGAGGGTGGAAAAAGATGTGATATCTGTTTTGAACTGAGATTGCATGAGGCTGCAAAGGCAGCCCTAGACTACGGTTTTGATTATTTTACCACCTCACTTACCATTTCACCTATGAAAAATGCCGATAAACTTTGTGAGATAGGTGAGGCGGTGGCAAAGGAGTATAATGTAAAGTATTTGCCGAGTGATTTTAAGAAAAAGAACGGATATAAAAGATCTGTTGATTTATCAAAGGAGCATGAACTTTACAGACAGGATTATTGCGGTTGCTCTTTTTCAAAGAGAGAGTCCATAGAAAGGGCAAAAGCAAGGGAGAATACATTTGACGATTGATGTAGTTTGATTTATAATAAAACAGTATTGTTATGTCAAGGATCAAAAAGATCTTGAAATATGAAAGGAAGATTCTTATGTTAAGTAGAAAAATTACTATTAAAAATCCTTCAGGTTTACACTTGCGTCCGGCAGGAGTTTTGTCACAAACTGCAATGAAATTCAAGTCGGATATAATAATAGAGTATGGTGAGAAGAAAATAGTTGCAAAGAGCGTACTTAATGTTATGGCGGCAGGTATCAAGTCAGGTACGGAGGTAACTTTGGTAGTTGACGGTGAGGATGAAGAAGAGGCAATGAAGACTCTGGTGGAGGCTATTGAATCAGGTCTCGGTGAAAAATAATTTTTTGAATTTAACATATCTTACTTGACAAATACCTATACAAGTGATTTAATAGGATATCGTATTTTGGATTGTCCAAGATACAAGGTTATTAAATGAGGTATAGATATGAAAGAGAGAAAAATCCGCCTTCAGTCCGTCGAAGATGCGAAGAACTTTGTAAAAGTTACTACGGAATGTGATTTTGATGTGGATTTATGTGATAATAGTATAATAATCGACGCAAAATCTATTATAGGAGTACTGAGCATGGATCTTAGACATGTTTTGATGGTAAGATACTATGGCGAAAATGAAGCATTGGAAGCTTTTTTAGATAACCATATGGATGGAATTGTAAAAATAGCTTAAAGATATTTATGAGATTCTCATAAATATGTGAAATATTGAACCGGCTTGTCCGGTAGTTGTTTAACATACAGGCAGGTCTTAGACTTGCCTGTTTTTTAGTATAAGAGGAGCAGAAAGAAAATATTATAATATGATAAAAGCCGCAAAAAAATATAGCGGGCATACAGCTCTGCCCCTTTATGAGAGGTAATCATGAGAATAGGACATGGATATGATGTGCATAGACTTGTGGAAGGAAGGAAGTTGATAATCGGAGGTGTTTTGATAGAGCATAGTTTGGGATTGCTCGGTCATTCCGATGCGGATGTACTTTTACATGCTGTAATGGACAGCCTTCTCGGCGCTGCAGGTCTTGGAGATATAGGAAAGCACTTTCCTGACAGTGCGCAGGAATATAAGGATGTAAGCAGTGTAGTGCTTTTGAAAAAAGTTGCTAATATACTTGACGAGAATGCATATATAATAGAAAATATAGATGCAACTATTATTGCTCAAAAGCCGAAGCTTGCACCATATATTGAGAAGATGAAGGAAGTTATATGCAGTACACTAAAAATATCATTAAATCAATTAAATATAAAGGCAACAACTGAAGAAGGGCTTGGCTTTACAGGAAATGAAAGCGGTATATCGGCACATAGTGTTTGTCTTTTAAACTCTGTAAGAGATGCATTTTATGTATCGAGGGATATGAAGGACTGTACAGCATGTGACGGATGTCGGGGTAAAGGATAAAAGGTAAATTATGAAGATTTTTAATACACTTTCCAGAAGAAAAGAAGAATTTGTACCTATTGAAGAGGGGAAAGTAAAAATGTATGTCTGCGGACCTACAGTTTATAATTTGATACACATCGGAAATGCCAGACCGATGATTTTTTTTGATACAGTCAGAAGATATTTTGAGTATAGGGGCTATGATGTAAACTATGTTTCAAATTTTACCGATGTGGATGATAAGATAATCAATAAGGCTATAGAAGAGGGAGTAGAGGCTTCAGTAATTTCTACAAGATATATAGATGAGTGTAAAAAAGATATGGAAGCCATGAATGTGCTTCCTGCCACAAAGAACCCTTTGGCAACAGAAGAGATAGACGGTATGGAGGAGATGATAGGCAGTCTTATAGAAAAAGGGCATGCCTATGTTGCTAAGGACGGTACGGTATATTTTAGAGTAAAGAGTTTTGAAGATTATGGCAAGCTCTCTCATAAGAATATAGATGAACTTCAATCAGGCTTTAGAGAAATAAAGGTAAAGGGTGAAGAGGATAAGGAAGACAGTAATGACTTCGTACTTTGGAAACCGAAAAAAGACGGTGAACCTTATTGGGATTCACCATGGTCAAAGGGAAGACCGGGCTGGCATATAGAATGTTCTGTAATGAGCAAGAAATATCTTGGGGATCAGATAGATATACATGGTGGAGGTGAGGATCTTATATTCCCACATCATGAAAATGAGATAGCGCAATCAGAGTCTGCAAGCGGTAAAAGCTTTGCCAATTACTGGATGCACAATGCCTTTTTAAATATTGATAATAAAAAGATGAGTAAATCTCTGGGAAATTTCTTTACAGTGAGAGATATCAGCGAAAAGTATGATTTACAGGTGCTTAGATTTTTTATGTTGTCGGCACATTACAGAAGTCCTCTGAATTTCTCGGCAGAGCTTATGGAGGCTTCAAAGAACAGTCTTGAAAGAATACTTACAGGAGTGGAAAATATCAAGGATGTCCAAAAAAGAAATAATGCAGATGCTATTACCGATGCAGAGCTTTCAAATCTTGAAATAGCAAAAGTTTTGAAAGATAAATTTGTGATTGCAATGGATGATGATTTTAATACAGCCGATGCCATTACTGCTATTTTTGAACTTATAAAGCTTTCAAATACTTCGTTAAATGAGAAGAGTACAGTTGAATATGCCAACGGGCTTTTAAATATTATATTGCCTCTTTGTGATACATTGGGAATTATTACAGAAAGAAAAGTAGAGATTCTTGACAGTGAAATCGAGGATTTAATAGAGCAGAGAACTTCGGCAAGAAAGAATAAGGACTTTGCACTTGCAGATAAGATAAGAAATGAACTTCTTGAGATGGGTATAGTACTTGAAGATACCAGAGAGGGAGTAAAATGGAAGAGATCTTAGATTTTCTTCTAAAGCCCTTTAATATAGAAAGAAGAGATGCAAAAGAGTTCTCACCACTGGTACTTGCATATATAGGTGATGCGGTATATGAACTTATAATAAGAAGCATTCTGGTATCCGGAGGAAACAGACCTGTCAATAAGCTGAATAAGGATGCAACTTCTCTTGTAAAGGCGGGCGCACAGGCACAGATAATAAAGCTTATTACTTCGGAACTGAGTGAGGAGGAGTTTATTATCTTTAAAAGAGGCAGGAATTCATCACCTCATACCATGGCAAAGAATGCAAGTATGTCGGATTATAAACATGCTACAGGATTTGAAAGTCTTATAGGTTATTTATATTTGAATAATCAGTTTGAAAGAGCACTTTGGATTGTAAGAAAAGGTCTTGAAAGATTTTTGGAAAATAATGATATTGGAGTAAAAATATATGAATGAAAATGCCATCGAAGGCAGAAATGTAGTTATAGAAGCTTTTAGAGGCGGTAAGACTGTTGATAAATTGTATTTACAGGACGGTTTGAAGGATTATACTATTTCTACAATACTCAGAGAAGCAAAAAAGCATGGTACATATGTAAACTTTGTAAGCAAGGACAGGCTGGACACAATGAGTGAAACCGGAAAGCATCAGGGAGTTATTGCAATTGTTGCGGCTTATGAATATGCAAGTGTAGAAGATATTTTGGAAAAGGCAAGGCAAAAAAATGAGCCTCCATTTGTATTTATACTGGACGGTATAGAGGATCCCCATAATCTTGGAGCCATCATAAGAACTGCAAATTTAAGCGGTGCTCATGGAGTTATAATACCAAAACACAGGGCGGTGGGACTTACCGCAGCGGTCGCAAGAGCTTCCGCAGGCGCTATAAATTATACTCCGGTTGCCAAAGTCACCAATATAAACAAAACCATGCAGGAGCTGAAAGATGCAGGAATGTGGTTTGTTTGTGCAGACATGGGCGGCGAAAAGATGTATAATATTGATTTGACGGGAAGTATCGGACTTGTAATAGGTAATGAGGGAGACGGAGTAAGTGAAAGTGTTAAGAAAAATTGCGATTTCATAGCTTCTATACCTATGAACGGTGATATTGATTCACTCAATGCATCTGTTGCCTGTGGTGTATTGGCTTATGAGATAGTCAGACAGAGGATTGCGAAAGGAGCAATATATGAAAAGTGATAAGAGAAAAGTTGTTCTTGTGGGATGCGGTATGGTCGGCATGAGCTATGCATATGCCATGTTAAACCAAAATGTTGTGGACGAGCTTGTTCTTATAGATGTAAATAAACTTAGAGCCGAAGGTGAGGCTATGGACTTAAACCATGGTTTGGCTTTTTCAGGCTCACATATGAGGATTTGGGCAGGAGATTACAGTGACTGTACAAATGCGGATATTGTTGTAATATGTGCAGGCGTAGCTCAGGCACCGGGAGAGAGCAGAAGAGATCTCTTAAAGAGAAATATGGAAGTGTTCAAATCCATTATAGATCCTATTACAGAGAGCGGATTTAACGGAATATTCCTTGTGGCCACAAATCCTGTAGATATAATGACTGAGATTACATATAAGCTTTCAGGGTTTAATCCGAGAAGAGTAATCGGTTCAGGTACGGCACTTGACTCTGCAAGACTCAGATATCTGCTTGGATCATATATACAGGCAGATCCAAGAAGTGTGCATGCCTATGTTATAGGTGAACATGGTGATTCGGAGTTTGTGCCATGGTCAAATGCAATGCTTGCAACAAAGCCTATTAAGGACCTGATTGCGGAATCAAAGGGCAAATTAAATATAGAAGAACTTGACCGTATAGAAGAGGATGTAAGAACGGCTGCATATAAGATAATTGAAGCTAAGAGAGCGACATATTACGGTATAGGAATGAGTCTTACAAGAATCACAAAGGCAATACTTGGTGATGAAAACTCGGTACTTACAGTATCTGCGAATTTGCGTGGAGAATATGGACAGAATGATGTTTTTGTCGGTGTTCCATGTGTAATAAACAGTGCCGGAATACAAAGAATTTTGGAGTTTTCTCTGACCGATGAGGAAAAGGCTAAGTTTGCAAAATCATGTGATGAGCTCAGAGCGACATATAATGATTTGGATGAGAAATAAATATTAAAATAATATTTTGCCGGATATTATAAGGCAAAACTGATAAGTGCCATAAGAATAAATTTATTTTGGCACTCTTGACATCTTTGTTTTATTTGGGAGGAGAGGCTTGAAAGAGAAATATTATTCTATTGGAAGGGTATCTGAAATATGTAATATACCGATAAAGACTTTAAGATATTATGATAAAATAAATGTAATGGTTCCAAGGCATAGGCAGGAAAACAATAATTACAGGTATTACAGCCATGACCAGATGGTCAGATTGTTTATAATAAAGCGGCTCAGATATCTTGGGTTTTCATTGGAAGAAGTAAGGAATATATTAAAAGAGAATGATATTCAAAAAATAGAACATATTGTGGAAAAAAAGATAGACTCCATAAAAAACGAGATTACGGAGTTAAATAAAAAATATGAAGAAGCTTCCACATTAAAAGATAAAATCCTTAAAGCTGAGAAAATACTGGAAAACAGTGAAAGTTACAATGTGCTTAACTCCTTTAAGTTGGAAAAACAAAGGGAAGTATATGTTTTTGGAAAGACCACTATGATGCAATCCTATAAAAATGAGAATGTGAGTCTGGAAAAGTGGATTGATATTATAGAGTCGGCTAAAGAAAGAAATTTGAATATTCAAGGTGATATACTGGTATCTTATCATACTGAAATGTTCGGACAGTTTATTCACAGGGATTGTGAAGTGGAATTTTCCATTGTAGTGGAAAATGATATAAAAGATATTGAAGTAAAAAAATTTGGGAATTTCCTTGCGGCAAATGCTATACATGTAGGAGAATACAGTGATATAGTGCATACCTATATTTCATTAAAGAGATGGATAGAAGATAATGATCTGAAAGTAGACGGACCTGTAACCGAAAGATTTATGCTTTCCCCTGTGGATTTACCAAATACAAGGTCTCATATAGTAAAAATAATAGTACCTGTAAAACCAAGAAATTAAATCAATCAATTTTTTTGAATAAAAAGTCTCCACCAGGTGGAGGCTTTTTTATTATGCTCAAATACTGTTCAAAAAAATAGAGATGGATATATCTAACAAAAACAGAGGGTTCAAATTGTGTAAGATTACTTTCAATAATCAGCAATATATACAAAAATATAAGTTTTGATGTAGAAGCATAAATTAATTATATGTAAAAAAAGATATTAATCAATAAATTTATAGGAGATTAAAATGAAATAAAGATAAAATATATAATGAATTCATAAATTTTTAAGTTGAATATACAATAGCTGTATATTTTAAGATAATAGCTAGTAAAAGAGATTTAGCGTCAATTATAGTTAATTATTTAACATTAAAAATAAAATATCGAGGAAAGGAGGACAGTATGGCAGGCTTTATTATATCAAATACCATATCCAACATAATTGTATGCGGACTATGGACATACATATCAGCTATGTTTGCAGGTCCCTTGATAGCAACCTGGGTAGGATTTGCAGGATGTACATCCTATTATACGGCAGGATGCGGTAAGAACGGTTTTATCAGATCGATATGCAGCAATATGGCAGGAATATTGATCGGATGTACTATCATTTGGTTATGTGTGAATGTAAACGGAAGTCTATGGTTTAACGGACTTATAACCGGAATATTCAGTGGAGTTATTATCTACATTACACACTGTGATTTGACCAGATTTGCAACATGTACATTTATGGGTGGCTTTAGTGCATTTGCATCAGGTGGCAATTGGAAAATGCTTGTTATTTGCTTTATCTTAGGAAATATCGTTGGGCTCACATCAGATTATTTAGGAAGATTTATTTTAGCAAAGTTTTTCAAGAAAACCGATAAAAAAGACTGGGTCATTGCTAAATTTTTAGAGGATTAAGAATCAAAAGTAAGGGGTTTTAATATGAGCAAAATTTTAAAATTGGCATATGGCATGGAAAAGTCAACAGGCTTTAATTACAGACTTGCCATGGAGGAAGCGTCCAGATGTCTTCTATGTGAAGATGCACCTTGTTCAAAGGGCTGTCCTGCCGGGACAGATCCTGCTAAGTTCATTCGCTCACTTAGATTTAAAAATATAAAGGGTGCGGCAGAGACAATAAGAGAAAATAATCCATTGGGCGGTTCATGTGCCTGGGTATGTCCTTATGACAGAATGTGTGAAGAAGAATGTAGCAGATGTGGAATAGATAAGCCTATACAGATAGGTAAAATACAAAGATATCTTGTTGAAGAAGAACAGGCTGTGTCTGCAAAATTTGTCGGTGCGGGCAAGAAGATAGGAAAAAAAGTGGCACTTATAGGCGCAGGTCCCGCATCACTGGCATGTGCAAGAGAACTTGCGATTGCAGGAGTGGATACAACAATTTTTGAAAAACAGGCTAAAGCAGGTGGAGTACTTAGATACGGTATCACTCCTACAAGACTTCCGGACAGGGTAGTGGATTTTGATATAGAGCTTATAAAAGAGCTTGGAGTAAAATTTGAATTCGGCAAAGAGATCAAGTTTGAAGATATAGCAAAGCTTAAGAATGATTATGATGCCGTATTTGTCGGAGTCGGACTTTGGGACTCAAAAAAAGTAAATATAGAGGGTAGCGAACTTAAGGGGGTTGAATCCGCCATTGATTTCTTGTTCAAGGCAAGAACAGGTGAAATAAAGGAATTACCTGAGAGAGTAGTTGTAATAGGTGGCGGTGATGTGGCAATGGATTGTGCTACAACAGCAAGACAATTAGGTTCAGAGAAAGCATGTATTTGTTATCGAAGAAGTATAGAAGAAGCGCCTGCAAATATTGATGAAATTTCATTTGTAAGAGAAATGGGTATACCTATTTACACAGGCTTTGCACCTGAAAAAATCTGTGGAGAAAATGGCAGAGTGACAGGACTTGTTGCAAAGGGAATGAAGGATGACAATGAGATGACATTGAAGGCTGATATGGTAATCTTTGCCATAGGTCAGGAACAGGTTGAAGAGTATAAAGATTTTGTAGCCGGAGACGGAGTATTTTCAGGCGGAGATGCATTACATGGTGTAGGTATAACAGTGGTAGAGTCTGTTCATGAAGGAAAAGAAGCAGCTTACCAAATATTGGATTATATAAGGTGAGGAGATTAATATGGCTTTAAAAAAAGATTTATCAATAAATTTTTTAGGTGTTGATTGTGAGAATCCTTTTTTTCTATCTTCTTCACCTGTAGGCAGTAATTATGAAATGTGTGCAAAGGCACTAAGAGCCGGTTGGGGTGGTATTTTCTATAAAACAATCAGTGTTTTTATACCAAATGAATGTTCTCCAAGATTTGATATAGCATCAAAAGAGGGAACTCCATGGACCGGATTTAAAAATATGGAGATGACTTCGGATAAGCCGAATGAAGTAAACTTCGGATTTATAAAGCAATTAAAGAAGGATTTTCCGAATAAAGTGATAGTTTCAAGTATCATGGGTGCAAGTGATGATGAATGGGCAATACTGGCTAAGGAATCTGAGAAAGCCGGAGCGGATATGATTGAATGTAATTTCTCATGTCCACAGATGACATCATCCACTATGGGTTCAGATGTAGGACAAAATCCGGACTTGGTAAAGCATTATTGTGAGGTGGCTTCTTCAAGTACCAAATTACCGATAATTGCGAAGATGACACCGAATCTTGGCAATATGGAGATACCTGCCAGAGCTGCACTTGAGGGCGGTGCAAAGGGAATAGCCGCTATCAATACTGTGAAATCTATTACAAACCTTGATATAAATTTAAGAACAGGTATGCCGGTTGTAAACGGAAAGTCCGCAATATCGGGTTACTCCGGTGCAGCTGTAAAGCCTATAGCACTTAGATTTATATCGGATTTGATGCATGATCCTGTTGTAAGCAAGGTGCCTATAACCGGTATGGGCGGTATAGAGACCTGGAGAGATTGCCTTGAGTTTTTGATGCTTGGTGCATCAAATCTTCAGGTAACAACAGCGGTAATGCAGTATGGATATAGAATTGTTGAAGATATGATAAGCGGTATATCACATTATATGAATGATTATGGAATAAATAAGCTTCAGGATATAGTGGGAAGTGCCGTAGGAAATATTGTCGGTGCGGATGACCTTGACAGATCATATAAGATTTTGGTCCGAATTGACAAAGAAAAATGTGTTAAATGCGGAAGATGCTATGTATCATGTTTTGATGCTGCACATCAGGCTATTGAATATGATTATGAAACCAGAGTTCCGACAATAAATGAAGAAAAATGTGTTGGATGTCATCTATGCTTAAATGTTTGTCCGGTAATGCATTGTATAACTCCGGGTAAACTTGTATATAAGGATAAGAATGACAATCATACTGTTAACTTAAAGGAAAGTAATAGTTATCTATAATATATTCGGGGGGAATATTTATGTTGGATTTAATTATTAAGGGTGGTATGGTAGTTACGGCTATTGATAGTTTTTTATGTGATGTAGGTATAAAAGACGGCAAGATTGTAGAGATGGCTGTGAATACGGATAAAGAGGCAAAGGAAGTAGTTGATGCTACAGGCAAGCTGGTGCTTCCGGGTGCTTTGGATGTACATACACATCTGGCTATGCCGTTTGGCGGAACTATTTCGGCTGACAGTTATCTGTCAGGAACCAAAGCGGCAGCCTGTGGAGGTGTTACCACAATCTTTGATTACCCTGTTCAGAGAAAAGGTGGCACTATTATGGATTTGATAAACTCCAAAAAAGCCATCCTGGAAAAAGAAGCATGTGTGGATTGGGCATCACACTGTATCATTACAGACTTTAATGACGGTCAAATACTTGAAGAGATGGAAGAGGCGGTTAAAGAAGGTATTACCTCTTACAAATGTTTCATGGTATATAAAAAAGCCGGAATGATGGTAGATGACGGAATGTTTGCGACCTTACTGCTTAGAGCAAAGGAACTTGGAGCATTGGTAAATGTTCATGCTGAAAACTCCGATATGATCGATTATTTTGAAGCAAAGTTCGAAAAAGAAGGAAAGACGAGCCCATGGTATCACTATCTTGCCCGTCAGGAGTTTGTAGAGGCTGAGGCGGACAAAAGAGCTCTACACTGGTGCAAGCATTTGGATGCACCCCTCTACATTGTTCATATGGCTGATAAAGAAGGGCTTGAGGCATGTATAGAAGGAAAGAAAGAGGGAGTACCTATTTATATTGAAACCTGTCCTCAATATTTGGAATTTACATGTGATGTTTATAAGAGAGAGGACGGAAGAAACTTTGTATGTTCACCTCCTATAAAGGGTGAGGAGAGCAGGCAGGCTCTTTGGGAAGCAATAAAGAAAGACCAGGTGGATGTAGTGGCTACAGACCATTGTCCTTTCCAAAGCTATGAAAAGGATTGGGGAATAGACGATTTTACAAAGATCCCGAACGGATGCGCAGGATTGGAAAATTTATATCCATATATGTTGGATGCGGCAAATTCGGGAAAGATAACATTTTCACAGGCTGTAGCACTTTGCTCAACAAATCCGGCAAGAATATTCGGCTGTGATAAAAAGGGTGCTGTAAGAGTGGGAAATGATGCGGACATAGTTATTTATGACAGGGATAAGGATTTTACCATAAGTGTAAATAATATGCATTCAGACTATGACCATACAATATGGGAAGGAAAGAAGCTTCATGGATATCCTGTAAAGACATTCCTTAGAGGACAACTTGTCTATGACAATGGAGATTTTGTAGGAAAACCGGGAATGGGTAGATTCGTTAAGAGAGTACCAAGAAGCTGAAGTATTTAATAAAAATTTTATTCCACTGTCACTACTTTAGAAGCTTATATGTAGTGACAGTATGAATTTACAAACAATATCTTGTTTTAATAGGGGGTTATATGTATAAGTGTAGCGAAGAAAGAATGGCGGATAAGATTAAAACTATGAGCGGATTCGGTGATGCGGGACATGGCGGTATTACCAGATATTCTCTCTCAAAAGAAAATCTTATGGCAAGAGCGGAATTTAAAAAGAGAATGGAAGCTATAGGTGCAAAAGTAAAGACTGATGATATGGCAAATATGTACGCAACACTTGAGGGTAGTGATCCTACATTACCGGCGATTGTAATGGCTTCACATTCAGATTCTGTAAGAAATGGCGGAAACTATGACGGTATCTTGGGTGTAATGGGCGCAATGGAGGTTTTGGAAACCGTTGCCGACCAAAAGATACCTCATAAGCATAATCTTGTGGCAATGATTTGGACAAATGAGGAAGGCTCATTATATCCTCCTGCTATGATGTCATCGGGCGTTATATGCAATGAGTATTTGCCGGAAGAAATCGGAAAGAAATTCCGTCATGAGGATATGCTTGCATCCACATCGGTTCTTGATAAAACAAAGACCTTTAAAGAGGCACTTGAAGCTTCAGGATATAAGGGAGATAAAGCTAACAGATTAAATCCTAAGGATTATATGGCTATGTTTGAGCTTCATATCGAACAGGGACCGATTCTTGAGGCAGCAAAGAATGATATCGGAATAGTTACCTGTGTGCTTGGAATGATAAACTACAGAATAAAGACTTTCGGTCAGTCGGATCATGCGGGAACCACACCTATGCCATATAGAAAAGATGCATTATATGCTGCTGCCAAGCTTTTACAATATCTGCATGATGAACTTGATAAGCTTGATAAGGCACTCGTATACACTACAGGCGAAATAGTATGTCATCCTAATGTACATACAGTTATTCCTGATTTTGTAGAGTTCTCAATAGATGCAAGACATGAGGATCCTAAGGTTATCGAGCAGGTAGTGGAAGTAATAAAGAATATGCCGAAGGAAATCGTAGGCTGTACCACAGGATACGAGAGAGCATGGTCAAGAGATACGGTTTATTATGATGAGAAGCTGGTAGGATATGTTACAGAGGCTGTAAATGAGCTCGGATATTCAAATCAGAGAATAAATTCAGGAGCAGGACATGATGCACAGTTTGTAAGTTATATGATGCCTACTACAATGATATTTGTTCCTTCAAAAGACGGTCATTCACATTGTGAAGAGGAGTTCACACCGGTGGATCAATGTACAAAGGGTGCCAGTGTACTTTTAAATGCAGTATTAAAATGTGATGCACAATAATAATAGAACGGTTGTTGGGGTCAAATACATTTTGGCCCCAATATTATAAAAACAGAGGTGTAAAATGAGTGTTAGAAAAGTAGCGGAATTAAACTATAATATGACAACTGCCGATGCAAACAATGTGGACGGGGTTATACCTTTTGGAAGGCAGTTTGATTTTATAGGTGATGTTGAAACAGAGCTTATGATATTAAATGACGGTGATGAATCTTTATGTCTTGGCTATACGGATGTTGAGCTGTATGAAGATGCATATGCAGGAGATCAGCTTAATTTCAGGGCGGAAATGTTAAAGGTAGGAAATACATCAAGGACATGCAGAATAAGCACATATAAGGTGGCTACCCCTGCATATAGAATGGGTATTAAGGATGCTAAGCCCGGAGATATGTATTATTTTGATCCTCCGAAATTGATTACGGAAGGTACTGTTGTACTTGTAGTAAAGAAAGAATTACAACGAGGAAATCAGCCAAGCGGTGAGGTTATCAACCCTTGGAGAGAGATTGAGCTTTAATAGGGGGGAGTATGAGTACAGAAGTTACATTAAGATATAGAATGTCCGACAGAGATGTTTTCTATGGAGGAGGAGTAGTAAACGGGGCAAGATCCATCACTTTGATGGAGGATACCGCTAATAGATTGATGACAAAGGTTTATGGCAATCAGAGCAGATGTGCAAAGGTAAGAAAGGTCAGACTTTTCGTACCATGTTTTGCCGGAGACTATATGGAGTTTAAGGCAAGACTTCTCGGAGAAGAAAACGGCAGAGCGGTTATAGAAGTTCGTTCATTTAAAATTGCCGTTATACCGAAAGAACCCGAGTTTGAAAGTTCTATAGATGTTTTAGAGGATCCACCGATTTCTACAGTATGTATATTTGAATATATTATTCCCAAAAAAAAGGAAGATAAAAAGAAAACTAAAGCGCTTGAGGGATTGAAAGTTCTTGATCTCACACATGCATATAACGGTCCTTTCTGTACCGCACTTCTCGCGGACAATGGTGCTGAAGTTATCAAGATAGAGCCGCTTACGGGCGATCAGTCCAGATATTGGCCACCAATGGATGATAATAGCGGCGAGAGTGGATTCTACGCTTTTATAAACAGAAATAAAAAAGGTGTTACATTAAATCTAAAGACGGATAAGGGTAGAGAGATATTTTATAATCTTGTAAAAGAAGCAGATGTGGTGGTGGAAAACTTCAGAGTCGGAGTAACAAAAAAATTAAAGGTTGACTATGAGACATTAAAGAAGATAAATCCTAGGATAATTTATGCTTCAGGAAGCGGCTTCGGACAATATGGTCCTTTCTCAAACAGACCATGTTATGATATTGTAGCTCAGGCACTTGGAGGTATGATAAATCTTACCGGTTATCCGGATGCACCTCCGGTAAAATGTGGAGTTTCAGTGGCTGATAATGTTACGGGAATTTATCTGTGCGTAGGTGTACTTATGGCTCTGTACAGAAGAAATATAAGCGGTGAAGGTCAACAGGTGGATGTGGCAATGGCTGATACTATCTTTACATTGCTTGAAAATGCTATTATTTATACCACTCTAAAGGGAATTATACCGCAGAGACAGGGAAATGTAGATGCTACAGTTTCACCGTTTAATGTATATGAAGCTAAGGACGGATATATTGCTTTGGGAGTAGGAACAGACAAGCTCTTTAAGCTGTTTTGCGATGTAATAGGCAGACCTGATCTTGTTACAAATGAAAAGTTTGCAACCAATGATTTAAGAATTAAAAATTACAATGACGGATTGCATGATATAGTGGTAGATTGGGTAAAGCAAAGAGGTAAGGCGGAAGTAGAGAGATTGTTTGAAGAGGTGGGAATACCTTGCGGACAGATACTTGATATGAAGGAAGCTATAGAACATCCACATTTTAAAGCAAGAGAAATGATGGTACATGTAGAACATCCTACTATCGGAGATATGTATATACAGGGTTGTCCTATTAAGCTGAGTGAGACTCCGGGAAGTGTAGATGCTCCCGCACCTTTACTCGGACAACATAATAAAGAAGTATACGGCTTTGATGATGAGACATTAAAGCAATTAAAAGAAGAAGGCATAATCTAGTGGAGGAAAAGAAATGGATTTTAATTTTTCCAAAGCGCAGCAAATGCTGAAAAAAACTGTGGCTGATTTTAGCGAAAACAGAGTAAAGCCAAGAGCAGAAGAAATAGACAAAAGCGGCAAGTTCCCCAAGGATTTATTCCTTGAAATGACAAAGATGGGACTGACCGGTATAGGTACTGATGAAAAGTATGGAGGAAGCGGAGGCAGCGATATTGAAAAAATAATAGCTGTGGAAGAGATAGCAAAACATTGTGCTTCTACCGCCGCCACCCTGTCGATTCATACTATCTTTGCCTCTGTGCTTGACAAGTTCGGTACGGAAGAACAAAAACAAAAGTATTTGCCTGATGTATGCTCGGGCGGAGAACTTGGAGCATTTGCACTTACCGAACCGAATGCAGGCTCAGATGCGGGAAGTGCGAGAACTACTGCAATATATGATGAGAGTAAAGAAGAATATGTGTTAAACGGTACAAAATGCTTTATAACCGGAGGAGGTCTTGCAAAGTATGTATTGGTATTTGCTCTTACCTCGCCGGAGCTAAAGACTAAGGGACTTAGCTGTATATTGGTAGAGCGTGGAACACCCGGATTTTCTATAGGAAAGATTGAAGATAAAATGGGATTGCACGGCTCTGAAACCGCTGAACTTATATTTGACAATTGCAGAGTACCTAAAGGGAATCTTATAGGACAACCCGGAAAGGGCTTTAAGATAGCTATGACAGCACTTGACGGTGCAAGAATAGGAATAGCGGCACAGGCTGTGGGTATAGCTGCCGGAGCTTTGGATGAAAGCATAAAGTATACAAAGGAAAGAGTGCAATTTGGCAGGCCGATTTCTTCGTTGCAGGGTTTACAATGGTATCTGGCTGAAATGGCTACCAAGGTGGAATGTGCAAGATGGATGACTTATAGGGCTGCAAGTTTGAAAGTAAGCGGATTGCCTCATACAAAGGAAGCCGCAATTGCCAAGTTTAATGCATCAAAAACTGCGGTGGAAGTAACGGATAAAGCATTGCAGATACATGGAGGATATGGTTATATGAGAGAATATCCGTCAGAGAGAATGTATCGTGATGCAAAAATAACGGAAATATATGAAGGTACTTCAGAGATTCATAAGGTTGTTATAGCCAGAGAAGTGCTTAAATAGGGGGTGGATTATGAAAATCATTGTATGTATAAAGCAGGTGCCAAATACAAGTGAAGTCAAGATTAACCCTGAGACGAAAACACTTATAAGGGATGGAGTGGAAAGTATAATAAATCCTGATGATAAGAATGCCCTGGAGGCTGCATTAAAGCTGAAGGATGAAAATAATGCACAGGTGGTCGTTTTAAGTATGGGACCGATGCAGGCAAAGGAAGCCTTACTTGAGGCTTTGGCTATGGGAGCAGACAGCGCATATCTTATAAGTGACAGAAAATTCGGAGGTTCCGATACCTGGGCTACAGCAACCATTCTGGCGGCGGCTATAGAAAAAATAGGTGATTATGATTTGATAATATGCGGCAGACAGGCTATAGACGGTGATACCGCACAGGTTGGACCTGAGATAGCGGAATTCCTTAATATACCTCAGGTAACCTATGCCAAGGAAATAGAACTCAAAGAAAATATAATCAGAGTTAAGAGATTTTGTGAATCAAAGGATTATGAATTTGAGGTGGAATTACCTGCACTTATTACCGCCATTAAGGAATTAAATACTGTAAGATATCCAAGTGTCAGAGGAATCTTTAAGGCTTATGAGAGCGGAGAGGATTTGATTAAGATTTTGACCTTTGATGATTTGAATGTGGATGAAACTCAAATCGGTATCAAAGGTTCGCCGACCAATGTGCATCGCTCCTTTGTACCTGTAAAAGAAAAACATAGTGAGTTTATAGAAGGAAATACAGCCATGGAAAAGGCAAAACTTCTTTTGACAAAGCTATATGAAAATAAATTGATACAGTCCGGAGGTGCCAAATAGTGGAAAGAGCAAAGGTAAATCAAGACATAAATCTTAATGAGTATAAAGATGTTTGGGTACTTGCAGAAACCGTAAACGGTAAGATTTTGCCTATCACTTTGGAACTGATGGGAGAGGGCAGAAAGCTTGCAAATGAACTCGGAAAAAAGCTTGTTGTTATTGTTCCCGGATATGAGATAGAGGAAGCGGTAAAAGAACTGCTTGAATATGATGTTGATAAGGTGTATTACTTAGAACATGAACTTTTAAAAGATTTTTCCACATTGGGATTTGTTGAAGTACTCTCAGAAGAGATAAAAAAGAGAAAGCCCGAGGTGCTTTTAGTAGGTGCGACTTCCATAGGAAGAGATATCGGTCCGAGACTTGCTGCAAGACTTGGCACAGGACTTACTGCAGATTGTACCGGACTTGAGGTGGATGCTGAGGATAAAAAACTCCTTATGACAAGACCTGCATTCGGTGGAAATATTATGGCAACGATTATTTGCCCGAAAAATCGTCCACAAATGGCTACAGTAAGACCGGGAGTAATGTCAAGAGCAAAGAAAGCAGAGAAAAATGATGCAGGTTTTGAGAAAATACTTCCTAAACTTAGTAAAGAGGATATAAGAACAAGGCTTATCGGAACAGTTGAACATGACCAAAAACGAGTAAATTTAATAGATGCAAAGATTATTGTATCAGGAGGCAGAGGTATAAAAAATAAGGACGGTTTTGCCCTGATAGAAAGTCTTGCAAATGCCTTGGGTGGTGAAGTCGGATCATCTCGTGCCTGCGTTGATGCAGGATGGATTGACTCCTCTCATCAGGTAGGACAGACAGGAACGACTGTCAGACCTGATTTATATATAGCCTGCGGTATATCAGGTGCTATACAGCATTTGGCTGGAATGAGCGAATCAAAGTATATAGTTGCAATAAACACAGATAAAAATGCACCTATATTTGATATTTGTGATTATGGTATCGTAGGCGATTTAAAAGAAATTATACCGGCACTTGTTTCAAGTATAGAATCCGGAGATTTTGTATTATAGTTTTTGCAAAATTATAAATATGGGGTGGCTAAGGCTGCCCCGATTTTGTTATCATAGGGGCAGTAAATTATCATTATAAGGAGGGGAAATGGAAGGAGTAAGTACAAAAAATAAAATGGAGGTGGAGCCTATAAAATCTCTTATTTTAAAAATGTCCATACCTCCGCTTATTTCCATGTGTATGCAATACTCATATAATCTGATAGATTGTATTTTTGTATCATGTATCAGTGATAAATCTTTGAGTGCTGTTTCTATAATTTTTCCCATTACAACACTGTTTTTGGCTATTGCCATTTGGATAGGGGTAGGTGTCAGCGTGCTGGTTGCAAAATACCTTGGGGAAAAAGATGAGGAAAAGGCTAATACAATAGTAGCCAATGGAATAATTGTTTCTTTTGTAGTGAGCAGCACTGTAACATTTATAACCATGAATATTATAAGAGGATTTATAATGTCATTTACAAGTGATACAGAGATTATAAATCAGGCAATGGCATATATGGATATATGTGTATTTATGGCTATACCATGTGCAGTACATATCTGTATTCAAAAGGTATTGCAGGGAACAGGGAATATGCTTGCTCCTATGTGCTTTCAGATAGCAGGTGTTGTGGTAAATCTTATATTTGATCCTGTTTTAATATTCGGATATTTGGGATTTAAACCTATGGGAGTCAGAGGGGCTGCCATTGCCACGGTTATGGGATATACTTTCTCTACGATTCTTGCATTTCTTGTACTTATATTCCAAAAGCAAAAGGTCAAACTTGGTTTAAAATACTTTATAATCCGTTTTAATCATGTAAGGGATATCTTTGTAGTGGGTTTCCCGTCTTTTATAATGAATGTGCTTGGAGCGGCAATGGTATATAATACAAATCTCTTTCTGAAAAATTATTCGGAGATAGCAATAGCCTTCTTTGGAGCATATTTTAAGATACAGCAGATGGTAATAATGACATTAAACGGACTTATACAGGGATGTATACCGGTGATGAGCTATAATTACGGGGCAAAAAGAGAGGACAGATTAAAGGAGAGTCTAAAGATAGGCACAATTGTTGCAATAATACTTACATCATTCAGTATAATAATGCTTTGGACTTTTACAAAAAATATATTACTGACCTTTAATCCGCCGAAGGAAATGTTTGAGTTTGGAATTTTCGGTATAAGGGTAATGAGTCTCAGCTATGTATTTGTTGGCATTACTACGATGATAGCATCATATATGCAGTCTACAAAGAATGTAGGTAAAAGTATATGGATAAATCTATGCAGACAACTTTTGGTGCTGATTCCTATAATGTTCATCGGTTCACAGACTTTCGGGCTTGCAGGCATATGGAGCGCCTTCCTTGCAACAGAGATAATCTGTGTTTTACTAAGTCTTATTTTATATAAGAATACAAAGATAGATATAGAAAATGGAGTTATATAGAAATTTTAACGGGCTGTTATTTAAGGTTTAATTGATGCAGTATTTTTTGTATACTGTTATACAGGAGAATCTTGGAATAACAGCTCTTTTTATTGTCTCAACCAAGCTTAGAATATTACAGTATATTTTAATTCCTGAATTTGTTCGAATTATCCAATGATAAAATAAAAATATTGACATTAAGATATCTTTTGTTATATAAACATTTTAACAAATCAATTAAATATAATTTTGTAAAAAGGAAATGGGTGAATAGGATGAAAAACAGAATATTTTGTAAAAGTCTTGTTGCAGGTATGGTTTCTTTCAGCTTAATGCTGGGGCAGATTGTGCCGACCTTTGGGGCGGTACAGGATAAGGAATCGGTAAGAAAATACTATTACTATCAAGATGTACTTAGAGATGCGAAGAGTAAAGTGTCTAAGGTGGCAAAAAAAGAGACAACTCATGAAAAAATACCAAGTGAGTTGGCAGAAGAGTATACCGATGAGTATGGTGCCGTTACTAAGGATACTTATGACGAAGCCGGTAATCTGATTAGTAGAAAGGTTAACGGTAAAGATGTTGTACAGTTTTCATATGATAGTGACGGTAATATAACAAGTATCAAGGATGCACTTGGTTTTGAAACAAAGTATGAGTATGATGAGAACAATAGGCTTATTGCCAATATAGATGCATTGGGGAATAAGACAAATTATACTTATGACGGTGAAAATCTATCAAGAGTTATATTTCCGGATAATAGTGAAACAAGCTATAAGTATGACTCACAGGGCAGAGTTATTACTCAAACAGAAGCTAACGGTCTTATTACAAATATACAATATGATGATGCAGGAAATATCATAAGACTTTATGATAATAAGGATTTAGATGAAAACTATACTTATGACAGTGCTAATAATCTACTGACGGAAACAAACAGCTTGGGAGAAAAGACAAGCTATACATATGATTCAGAGGGTAGAGTAACAAAGATAGACTATGCAGATAAAACTTCTGAGAGTTTTTCATATGATGAAGCCGGCAATCTGATAAAAAGTGTAGATATATATGGAGTCGGCACAGAATACACTTATGACACATCAGGTAATTTAATAAAAGAAGCAAGCGGAGAAGATGTCATTGAGTATACATATGATAATGCCGGCAATCTCTTGACTGAAAAAGAAGCTGACGGAAGTAAGAGTGAGTATAAGTATGATGCTAAAGGGAATATAGTAGAAACAAAGGACGCACCGGGTAATATACAAAAGTTTTCATATGATATCAATGACAATCTGATACTGTATGTGGATGGTAAAAATCAGCCGGTAGTATATAGATATGATGCACTTGGACAAAATACGGAGATAGTATATCCTGACGGCAGCAGTGAAAAGTATAAGTATGATGCACTTGGAAATATAATTGAATTCATAGATATAGACGGCAGTAAAACAATATATACTTATGACGCTCTAAGTAGATTGGTAGAAAAGAAAGATACATCGGGAAACTATGAAAAATACAGCTATGATACTCTTGGTGACATAACTTCTATTACAGATAATAAAGGGAATGAAAAAAAGTACTCCTATGACTTGTATGGACAGCTTATAGAGGAGAGTGACCAAAGTGGAAAAAGACATATATATACTTATGATAAAATAGGTCAGGTGATGTCAGAAAGCATTGACGGTGAAGATTTCTCATATACTTACGACACTTTTGGAAATACTTTAGAAGAGAAAAGCAGCAGCGGATATAACGCACAGTATAAGTATGATAAACTTGGTCAGTTGATAGAAGAAAATAACAGCACCGGCGAAGCCAACAGTTATAATTACAACAATGTAGGAAACTTAATAAATGAGGTATATAAGAATGTAAATACCGGAGTATCTGAAAATATTTCATATACACTTGATAATAAGAGTCAAGTAACAGGTATGAAAACAGATTCGGATGATATCAGGTTATATTATAACGCCAAGGGGCAGATAACACAAAAAGACAGTAAAGCAGGGAGTGAAAAATTCTCATATGATGCTAACGGCAATCTTACAAAAATAACCGGAGGAGGCAAAGAAGATACCGATTTTACATATAGTGTAAGAAATCGTCTGCTTTCTATAAACCCTAATAAGAAACAAGAAAATAATGATATACAAAAAGAACTTATAGAGACCAAGCTTGGAGATATTTTCTACAAATCTGACGATAATGGAATAGTAGAGTACAGTGACGGAAATTCACATACTACATATTTTAAAAGAGATAGTCAGGGGCGAGTGGTAGAGAGAAAAAATCCAAATGGTGATGTGGAGTACTATGAATATGGTAACAGCGATACTCCAATCAGGATAGTCAAAGCTGACGGAAAGCAATTAACTTATGAGCTTGACAGTGAGGGCAGGATACTATCTCAAAGTGAAGAGGCAGGTAGTGAAAGTAAGAAACTTTTAGAATACCGCTACGATGAGAATGGGAATATATCAGAAGCTATAGGGAATACCGGAACTTCCACCTACAAGTATGATAACAGTGGGAATATTTTAAATTACACAGATATATTCGGAAAGACAATAAATTATACTTATGATGAAAGAGGAAATTTAAGTAAGCTTGAAGCAGCCGGTGAGCCGCCAACTGTATATACATATGACAGTGAAGATAGAATCATATCTTTAATATATGGTGATAATAAAACTGTCAGCTATGAGTATGTGGGAAATACTACAATTACACATCTGCCGGATGAAAAGATTATAGTAGAAAAATATAATGATAGCGGTGACTTGGTAGATAAGACATATACTGATAATGTCGGAAATATCATATATAAGATCTCATTGGAGTATGACAGTGAAAATAGAATATCTAAAAGATATGTTGTATTGTGTAAGGATAATAAGGAATCTGATAAAAAAGAAAGTGCGTCCACAGATAAGGATACGCTGACAGCCTCAAGTGAGAATGTATCATCAGAGGAGAATACTGTATCAGATAATTCAGGTAATAATACAGATTTTATAAAGATAGAATACCGATACAGTTATACTGATAATTCACAGCTAAAAAGTGAGAGTATCGTAAGTGATACAGGTACAAAAGATATAAGCTATACATATGATAATGCAGGCAATAGAACAAGTGAAACTATAAAAACAGGTGATAGAGAAGAAGTAACCACCTTTACATATGATGAAAGCAATAGGCTTATTAAAAAACAATCGCCTAAGAAAACTACCATATATACTTATGATAAAAACGGAAATCGTATATCAGCTACAAGTGATGGAGAGAAGTTTAGCTATACATATGATATCAATGATAACCTGACAGGAATAAAGAAAAATAATGTAACAATATTTGAAGCGACCTATGATGCAATGGGAGAGCGAGTTCTTACCAAAGAACTGAATGCCGACGGTACCTTGGAAAGTAAATACAGGCTAAATGATATAAGCTTTGAAGATACACAGGTGCTTTCTGTTTATAATGACAGTTCAAAAACAAATTTAATATACGGAAATGAAAGGACAGTTGAACTTTCAACCGGTACTGAGAGTATATTTATAACAGATGAAAAAGAAAGTGTATTAGGTAGAATCGGAGACGAAAACACGTTCTATACACCATTTGGAGATAATGAAGATACAAATTTTATTGATACTCAAAAAGCTTTAATAACCGGCTTTGGATTTGATGGAGAATGGAAAGATAGTACAGGATTATATTATCTAAGAGCCAGATATTATGATCCGAATACCGGGGTGTTCTTATCAGAAGACAGTGTAAGTGGAGATATAGAGTCGGCGATCAGCTTAAACGGATACAGCTTTGTAGAAAATGACCCTGTCAATTATACCGACCCAAGCGGAAATACAAGAAACAGGGGGAAATCCTCAGGCAGAGGTAAGGGTGCAAAGGGAAAGCAGGTAAGTAAAAAGTCAACCGCAAGTGCTAAGGGAAAAGCTTCAAATAAATCCAAATCTCCAAAACTGAAGATGCCGAAGATATCGCCAAAGGCAAAAGCACAATCAAAGAGACAGGATAAACCAAAGAATTCAGGCAGAAGATTAGGTAAGCAAAATATAAGACAAAGTACAAATCTGTCAAGAAGCTTTGGAAGAAGAACTGCTAACAGTTATTCTAAAAACCATTCAAAGAATGTTAACGCAAATGTAAAGAGGTCAGGGAGAAATACCGCCAACAGATTTGCATCAAGTATACGACCAAGACCTGTGGTTGCTAAGCGTGTAAATGAAAAGTCAAGAAAAAGCTTTATGGGTGTTATAAACAAAAAAATACCGCCTAAAAGAAATAATAACAGTGTTGATACAGCAAAGGCTAAAAAGGCTTTTCAAGATATAAACAAGAATAATGAGGACTTTGCAAAAAGGGCAAAGAAAAATCCGATACTTTATTTGTATTCAGCTTATGGAGCAATAGATTCCCTAAATACAAATATAAAGAACCTTAAAGCACTTGAAGAAGCAGGGGTTATAAAATTACCGAACATAGGTATACACTATGATAATCTAAGGAATACCGTTATAAGAGAGAGTACAAAAGCAGGAAACTCTGTATACGCTGCAAATATACCTATAATATCAAATGGACTCGGAAGATTCCTTGGAGCTACAAATATGCCGAAGAATGCCGGCTTAATGTCTACAATAGGGGCATACTATAGAGGAGTGTATATAAAGGGATTTTTGGGTACTGCGGACGGTATTTATAGTACAGTGGCACATCCTATAAAAACGGTAGAGGGATTAACAGATATAATAGTGAACCCCGGGATGTTGGTGAAAGCAGTAAAAAACTATACAAACGAAAAGATAATTCATGGAAGCAGTGAGGATAGAGCAGAGCTTTTAGGACATGCAGCATTTGAAATAGGCTTGGCTGTAGTTGCAAATGGTTCTGCGAAATCCGGAAAAGGGGCTAAAAAAGCAATTGGATCATCAAAAGCCGCTGATATAGCAGATGATGTTGGTGATATATCAAATGGATCAAAAATCTCATCAAAAATATCCGGGATTGGAGATGAAATTGCAGGCGGTTCAAATATAAAGCAGCCTTCAAAGATAATTTACCCCTCAAAGGCTGCAGAGATTGGAGAACAAGCAGGTGATATAGCAGGTATTGATAAGAAAATAAATCCTATCAAACCTCCTTTAGAAATACCTGAACCGAATAAGCTGCCTATAGAAGCACCTGAGCCGAATAAACTGCCTATAGAAGTGCCTGAACCGAATAAGTCACCTATAGAAGTACCTAAGCCTAAGAATCCGTCTATAGAGCTACCTAAGACGGAAAAAGCACCTATAGAGATACCGGAGTCTAAAAATCCTCCAAAACTGCCTGAGGTAACCGAAAAACCAAAGCTGCCTGAACTTGAAAAGCCGATAGATAAAGTTGATGATATAGCTAAAGAAAAGCCTTTATCTAAAGAGGATGTAAAGCCTGAGGATAAGAAAATAGTACCTGAGATGGGATGGGATATGCCGGATGGAGGTGCTATTATCAATGGAAGAGAGTACACTAAGCATGCACTTGAAAGAATGGCACCGGATACACCTTCTGTAAGAGCAGAGTTATCCAAGCGAGTGGAAGAGATAACGGATAAAAAAGGATTTAAGCCTGGAACCAAAGAATATATGAAGGAATTTAATAAATATGTTAATCCAAGAAATATACCGCCGTCTGTTGTTGAGGATACAATTTCTTCTGTGAAGCCGGTGTTAGGGGATGAACCTGGTACTTTAAAATATGAAACGAATTATATTAGAGTAATAACAGATTTTTCAGGAAAAGTTGTAACTGTTATGCCACAGTAGAAAGGAGTTAAATTGTCTATTAAATATAAAAGAAATGAATTGATAGATTTTTTTAAAAGAGAGCCTGTGACAATATCTGGAGAAGCGGATGGCGATTGGCTATATATCTATGAAAGAAATGAGTTTAAGTTGATCTTATCACTGTCTACATATTGTGAAAATATAGATATTGCAATTTGTTATAATGAGAAAATTGTATATGACAAATCATTTGAACATATTAGAGAAATTTATAGATTAAATATATATGAAGTTCAAATAGTTGGTGAGCTTCAGAATATAACTTTAAATAAGTTTCCACAGATATCTGCTATTATAGAGAACAAGGAAACTAATCATAATAGTGATACCAAGACTTCAAGAATATCTATATTATTTGATGAATTTGATTTTTTTGAATTTTTTGAATCAGATCCTACAGTCATTGGGACTGAGAAAGATGGTAGATTACAGTATTTCTATCAAACAGAAGATTTTAAAATGATTTTTGATTTATTGATATATGAGCATAAAGTCAATATATCAATTTCTCACAATAATGATATAGTGTGCAGTGAACAGTTCAACTCGGTTGAAGAGATTCGGAAAGTGGATGCCGATACACTAAGGATGATAACAGAAGATAAGTGGATAATTGTAAGAAAGTGGTCACAAATTTCTGTACAAGTTGAAGATAGGCTGGAGTAAAATTATTCTGTAGCAATGAGTGTTAGGGAGGATATTAAGATAATGGGAGCATCAGCGTCAATGTTTAGAAAAGGTAAATATGTAACAGAAAGAGACTTGGATATAATAATTGATATATTTACTGAAATGGGATTTTATTCAAGTAATAAAGTGGATATGAGTTCAGGTGAAAGAGTGTGTTTAAGTGTGAGTTTTTTTAATGATGAGTGGGTAAGAAAGTGGGATGAGGACGAACTTGATTCATTAGATGATAATGACCATATTATAATTTACTTCTTTCCTAATTTGGAAATAGAGCTTGGAGAATATATTCCAAGTATGGGAGAAGAAGTACCTAATTACCTTTACTTTGAAGATATTTCAGGTAGAGGAAGATTATTACTGGAATTTTTGCATAGATATTTTAAATTGTTTCCGGAAGATGTATTTATGGAAAGTCACTTTTATACAAAGGATGATATAGATAAGTTATATGCGAAGGTACCATGGAATGAGACTTGGATGTATGAGGATCCTAAAACATTCTAAATTATACTATTGATATTTTTTTAAGAGGAGCTGTTTTATATCTAACAGCTCTTCTTTACTAAAAAAGTTAATAAACTTATAGATTGATTTAGAGAAGCTATAGATAAGATGATAGAAGAAGGGGAATACGATGAAATATGAAGAATTAAGCAAGGAAGTTTCATACGCACTTCGACATGCACCTTGGGAGTATGAACTTGAAATGGATGAAGAAGGTTGGGTAAGTATAGAGCAGCTTTTGACTGCACTAAATACAGAAGGTAGATTTGGATATATTACTCAAAACGATTTGGCTGTTATGATTGATAAGTCTGAAAAGAAAAGACATGAAATAAAGGCAGGAAAAATAAGAGCTTTGTACGGGCATTCCATACCGATGCATATAGTAAAGGACAAGAAGATTCCACCTGATAAATTATATCATGGTACTGCAAGGAGATTTATTGAGAGCATAAAAAATAACGGGCTTTTACCTATGAGCAGACAATATGTACACTTGTCGGCTGATATAGATACAGCAAAAAAAGTAGGGCTTAGGCGTGACAAGAGTCCTTGTATATTGGAAATTGATTCTAAGAGAGCATATGAGGACGGAGTGGTATTTTATCATGGAAATGAAAAAGTGTGGCTGGCAGACATAATACCGGCGTGTTATATAAAGGAATTAGATTGATAAATGGATTTGAGGAGCTAAAGGAGTTTTTTAAATAATGTTAGATACAGGTATATTAAGGAAAAAAGTAACAGCTAATAAAGAAGACATGGAAAAAGTCATAAACATTTTAATGTCAATAGGATATACACATTGTTCAATTATTGACTCAGAGGATTTTTACAGTTTGTCTGCAAGTATACTTGAAGAGGATGATGAAAGTAATATAAGAAAAAGAGTTTACAATATGTACTTAAATATGTTCCTGGCGGAGAGAGATAGAGAAGGAGTGTATAAGTTTTTTTATCCAAGAGAAAATTGCCATTATTATGCATATATTTCCTTTGATGACATTAAAGGAAGAGAATTGATAATATCGGAGTTTTTATATAGATATTTTAAACTCTTTCCTGAGGATATTTTCTTAAGTGCGTCAGGATATGTATATACAAAAGAAGACATTGAAAAAGCATACTGTAATAAAGATCTAAGTTGGATATATTACAGTCCGGATGCTTTGTAAAAAAGATCTCTTGTGGCAGCAGTATAAGAAGGGGATGTACATATGATATGTGAGGGAAGAATATTGGAAAAATTTGAGAGAAAAAATATAGCTGTTGATTTCAGGATGCTAAAGATACTTGATGCTATGAACTACCATAGAATAGTGACAATATATAAAAGTGATGGTAGTCTTATACTGTTTAAGGAAGATAATGAATACGATTTTTTTGATGAAGAGGATCCTGCGCCAATGATTCAAATTTATGCTTATTTAGGTATAAAGGAGGTTTTTACAAGAAAATCAAGAAAAAATGAGCTTGTTACCTTTTTTCGCTTTCCTGATATGATTGGAAAAGAACTTATCATATTGGAAATAGTACACAGATATATGGGAAAATACCCAAATACCGCATTCTATGTTGATAACGGTTATACATTCAGAAAACATCATATTGATGCAATATATAATATGCCTGAGCCTGATGCGGAGTGGATTTATAAAAGCCCGGATACGTATATAAAAGGATGATATAGATAAGTTATATGCTTAACAGGACTATTTTGTGGCAGCAGTATAAAATGGAGAATTATATATGATATGTGAGGGAAGAATATTACAAAAGTCTGAGGGTAGAAAAACATCTATCGGTGTCAGTATGTGGAAAATACTTGATGCTATGAACTACAATAGAAGATTGATGATAGGTAAAAGAGATTATGATATTATACTGTCTAAAGAAGACAGTGAGTATGATTTTTTTGATAAAAAGGATCCTACATCAATGATTCAAATTTATTCTTATGTAGATATAAAAGAGATTTTCACAAGAAAGTCAAGGAAACAGGGGCTTGAGACCTTCTTTCGTTTTCCGGATATGATTGGAAAAGAACTTATCATATTGGAAATAGTATACAGATATATGGAGGAATATCCAAATACCGCATTCTATGTTGATAACGGTTATACATTCAGGAAACATAATATTGATGCAATATATAATATGCCTGAACCGGATGCAGGGTGGATTTACAAAGGTCCTGATAAATATGATAAGAGTAAACACTGAAAAATAATTTTGGGAGGATATTAAGGTAATGGGAGCATCAGCGTCAATGTTTAGAAAAGGTAAATATGTAACAGAAAAAGACTTGGATATAATAATTGATATATTTACCAAGATGAAGTTTTATTCAAGTGGCATAGATAAAGAAAAATTAAGTAAAGGCGAATGTTTTAGTATTAGCTTTACTAATGATCATTGGAGAAGAAGATGGGATGATGACGATTATCAATGGGATTCACTGGATGACAATGATCATATTATAATTTACTTCGATCCTAATGTGGAAATAGAGGATGGCAGATATATTCCAAGCATGGGAGAAACAGTACCTGATTTTCTTTACTTTGAAGATATTTCAGGTAGAGGCAGATTATTACTGGAATTCCTGCATAGATATTTTAAATTGTTTCCGGAAGATGTATTTATGGAAAGGCACTTTTATACAAAGGATGATATAGATAAGTTATATGCGAAAGTACCATGGAATGAGACTTGGATGTATGAGGATCCTAAAACATTCTAAATGATACTATTGATATTTTTAAGAGGAGCTGTTTTATATCTAACAGCTCTTCTTTACTAAAAAAGTTGATAAACTTATAGATTGGTTTAGAGAAGCGATAGACGAGATGATAGAAGAAGGGGAATACGATGAAATATGAGGAATTAAGTAAGGAAGTTTCATATGCACTTCGCCATGCACCATGGGAGTATGAACTTGAAATGGACGAAGAAGGTTGGGTAAGTATTGAACAGCTTTTGAGCGCTCTAAATACAGAAGGTAAGTTTGGAAATATAACAAGGAACGATTTGGCTGTTATGATTGATAAGTCTGAAAAGAAAAGACATGAAATAAAGGCAGGAAAAATAAGGGCTATGTACGGGCATTCCATACCGATGCATATAGTAAAGGAAACGAAGGTTCCACCTGATAAATTATATCATGGTACTGCAAGGAGATTTATTGAGAGTATAAAAAAGAACGGGCTTTTACCTATGAGCAGACAATATGTACATATGTCAGCTGATATAGATACAGCAAAAAAAGTAGGACTTAGACGTGATGATAGTCCATGTATATTGGAAATTGATTCTAAGAGAGCAAATGAGGACGGAGTAGTGTTTTATCATGGAAATGAAAAAGTATGGCTGGCAGATAAAATACCAACGTGTTATATAAAGGAATTATAAGTATTGATGCAATATATAATATGCCTGAACCGGATGCAGGGTGGATTTACAAAAATCCTGATAAATACAAAAAGGAGAGTAAACACTAAAAAATAATTTAGGGAGGATACTAAGATAATGGGGGTGCCAGCATCGTTATTTAGAAAAGGTGAATATCCAACAGAAAAAGACTTGGATATAATAATTGATATATTTACAAAGATGAAGTTTTATTCAAGTAGTAAAGAAAAAGATAAATTAAGTACTGGTGAAAGTTTTAGTATTAGTTTTATTAATGATCATTGGAAAAGAAAATGGGATGATGGCGATTATCAATGGGATTCGTTTGATTATAATGATAATATTATAATTTATTTTTATCCGAAGCCAAAAGAATCACATGAATACTATATTCCAAGTATGGGAGAAACAGTGCCAAGTTATATTATTTTCGAGGATATATCAGGTAGAGAAAGACTTTTGTTGGAATTTTTTCGTAGATATTTTAAGCTTTTTCCTGAGGATGTATTTATGGAGGAGTACTTTTATACAAAGGATGATATAGATAAGTTATATGCAAAACTACCTTGGAATGAATTATGGGCGTATGAGGATCCTAAAACATTCTAAATTATACTATTGATATTTTTTAAGAGGAGCTATTTTATATCTTAACAGCTCTTTTTTACTAAAAAAGTTGATAAACTTGTAGATTGGTTTAGAGAGGCTATAGACGAGATATAAGAGCTATGTATGGGCATTCAATACCGATGCATATAGTAAAGGAAAAGAGGATCCCACCTTATAAATTATATCATGGTACTGCAAGAAGATTTATTGAGAGCATAAAAAAGAATGGGATTTTACCTATGAGCAGACAATATGTATACCTGTCAACCGATATAGATACAGCAAAAAAAGTAGAGCTTAGGCGTGATGATAGTCCATGTATGTTAGAAATTGATTCTAAGAGAGCATATGAGGACGGAGTTGTATTTTATCATGGAAATGAAAAAGTATGGCTGGCAGACATAATAACAACGTGTTATATAAAGGAATCATATTGATAAGATTTGATAAGATAAAGGAGTTTTTAAATAATGTGGCGTGCAGGTATATTAAGAAAAAGAATAAGAGCTAATAAAGAAGACATGGAAAAAGTCATAAACATTTTAATGTCAATAGGATATACACATTGTTCAATTATTGACTCAAATGATTATTACAGTTTGTCTGCAAGTATACTTGAAGAGGATGATGAAAGTAATATAAGAAAAAGAGTTTACAATATGTACTTAAATATGTACCTAGTGGAGATAGATATAGAAGGGAAATATAAGTTTTTTTATCCAAGAGAAAATTGCTATTATTATGCATATATTTACTTTGATGACATTAAAGGAAGAGAATTGATAATATCGGAGTTTTTATATAGATATTTTAAACGCTTTCCTGAGGATATTTTCTTAAGTGCGTCAGGATATGTTTATACAAAAGAAGACATTGAAAAAGTATACTCTAGTAAAGACTCAAATTGGATATATTACAGTCCGGATGCTTTGTAAAAAAGCTCTCTTGTGGCAGCAGTATAAGAAGGGGATGTACATATGATATGTGAGGGAAGAATATTAGAAAAATTTAAGGAAAGAAATATATTTGTTGATTCCAGGATGCAAGAGATACTTGATGCTATGAACTACAATAGAATAGTGAAGATACGTAAAAGAGATGGTAGTCTTATACTGTCTAAAGAAGATAATGAATACGATTTTTTTGATGAAGAAGATCCTGCGCCAATGATTCAAATTTATGCTTATGTAGATATAAAGGAGGTTTTTACAAGAAAATTAAGAAAAAATGAGCTTGTTACCTTTTTTCGCTTTCCTGATATGATTGGAAAAGAACTTATCATATTGGAAATAGTACACAGATATATGGGAAAATACCCAAATACCGCATTCTATGTTGATAACGGTTATACATTCAGAAAACATCATATTGATGCAATATATAATATGCCTGAGCCTGATGCAGAGTGGATTTATAAAAGTCCGGAGACGTATATAAAAGGATGATATAGATAAGTTATATGCTTAACAGGACTATTTTTTTGGCAGCAGTATAAAAGGGAGAATTATATATGATATGTGAGGGAAGAATATTACAAAAATCTGAGGGTAGAAAAACATCTATCGGTGTCAGCATGTGGAAAATACTTGATGCTATGAACTACAATAGAAGATTGATGATAGGTAAAAGAGATTATGATATTATACTGTCTAAAGAAGACAGTGAGTATGATTTTTTTGATAAAAAGGATCCTGCACCATTGATTCAAATTTATTCTTATGTAGATATAAAAGAGATTTTCATGAGAAAGTCAAGGAAACAGGGGCTTGAGACCTTCTTTCGCTTTCCTGATATGATTGGAAAAGAACTTATCATATTGGAAATAGTATACAGATATATGGAGGAATATCCAAATACCGCATTCTATGTTGATAACGGTTATACATTCAGGAAACATAATATTGATGCAATATATAATATGCCTGAACCGGATGCAGGGTGGATTTACAAAAATCCTAATAAATACAAAAGAAGAGTAAATACTAAAAAATAATTTAGGGAGGATATTAAGGTAATGGGAGCATCAGGATGGATGTTTAGGAAAGGTGAATATGTAACAGAAAAAGACTTGGATATAATAATTGATATATTTACTGAAATGGTATTTTATTCAAGTAATAAGTTGAATATTAGTTCAGGTGAAAGAGTACATACAACTGTGAGTTTTTTTAATGATGAGTGGGTAAGAAAGTGGGATGAGGACGAACTTGATTCTTTAGATGATAATGACCATATTAGAATTTACTTCTTTCCTAATATGGAAATGAAGTATGGCAAATATATTCCAAGCATGGGAGAAAAAGTACCTGCTTTTATTTACTTTGAAGATATTTCAGGTAGAGGCAGATTATTACTGGAATTTTTGCATAGATATTTTAAATTGTTTCCGGAAGATGTATTTATGGAAATGCACTTTTATACAAAGGATGATATAGATAAGTTATATGTGAAGGTACCATGGAATGAGACTTGGATGTATGAGGATCCCGGTACATTTTAACAAATATTTTTGAAGAACTTGAGGAGATATTAAAGTGATGGCAACATCAATGAGACTTTTAAGAAGTGAAATTCACCCTGATTATATAAGAATAGAAGAGATAATAAATATTTTTGTGTCGTTAGGTTATGCAAGATTTAGTATACAGGATGAAACAGATGTTTATATATTAACAATAGCTATGCCGATTACTGATGATGAGTTGGTTAATTCAGAGAACTTTAAAAAGAGTACAATTATTTATATCGATTTAATAGAGAATGATAAGGAAATGTTTTATTGTCCCAAAACTTGTAAAAAATATTACTCTTATTTATTTTTTGAAAATGTTAGCTCTATAGAAATAATAATATTGGAATTTTTACATAGATATTTTGAACTTTATCCGGATGATATATTTTGGGACTGTGATAAGTTTTTTTATACTAAAAAATACATAGATAAAATATATTCAAAAACTTATGATCCTAATTGGTTATATATTAGTCCGGATAGTTTTTAAGTTAGAGGGAGCAGATAATGATATATGAGGGTAGGATATTAAATAAAAGCTGTATAGAGAAAAGATTTATTGCGTATAAATTTGTAGATATATTGAGAGAACTTGGATATATTAAATATATAGTTCTTAAAAAGGAAACTACAGATCTGATATATATAAAGAAAGGAAATGATAAATTTTTTTTTAATAAGAATGATACTTCATCTTTATTAAATGTATATGCATACAAAGAATGTAAAGAGATTCCGACTGAAAAAGCAGAGAGTGCAGGACTTGAAACTTTTTTCAGATTTACAGATATAATTGGCAGAGAGTTAGTTATACTTGAAATATTACATAAATATATGGAAAAGTATAGCGATGCTATATTTTATGTAGATAATGGACTTTATTTTACAAAGCAAGATATAGATAGAATTTATAATTTAAAAGAACCGGATTCAGAATGGATTTACAAAGATCCTGATACATATAAAGAGAAAAGTAAATAATAAAAATATTAATTTAGGGAGGATACTAAGATAATGGGGGTGCCAGCATCGTTATTTAGAAAAGGTGAATATCCAACAGAAAAAGACTTGGATATAATAATTGATATATTTACAAAGATGAAGTTTTATTCAAGTAGTAAAGAAAAAGATAAATTAAGTACTGGTGAAAGTTTTAGTATTAGTTTTATTAATGATCATTGGAAAAGAAAATGGGATGATGACGATTATCAATGGGATTCGTTTGATTATAATGATAATATTATAATTTATTTTTATCCGAAGCCAAAAGAATCACATGAATACTATATTCCAAGTATGGGAGAAACAGTGCCAAGTTATATTATTTTCGAGGATATATCAGGTAGAGAAAGACTTTTGTTGGAATTTTTTCATAGATATTTTAAGTTTTTTCCTGAGGACGTTTTTATGGAGGAGTACCTTTATACGAAGGATGATATAGATAAGTTATATGCAAAACTACCATGGAATGAATTATGGGCGTATGAAGACCCTAAAACATTCTAAATTATACTATTGATATTTTTTTAAGAGGAGCTGTTTTATATCTAACAGCTCTTCTTTACTAAAAAGTTGATAAACTTATAGATTGGTTTAGAGAAGCTATAGACAAGATGATAGAAGAAGGGGAATACATGGAAATGAAAAAGTCTGGCCGGCAGACAAAATACCTTGCTATATCAGGGAATTAAATTGATAAATAGATTTGAGGAGATAAAGGAGATTTTTTATAATGTGGCGCACAGGTATATTAAGAAAAAAAGTAACAGCTAATAAAGAAGACATGGAAAAAGTCATAAACATTTTAATGTCAATAGGATATACACATTGTTCAATTAGTGACTCAAATGATTTTTACAGTTTGTCTGCAAGTATACTAGAAGAGGATGATGAAAGTAATATAAAAAAAAGAGTTTACAATATGTACTTAAATATGTTCCTGGTGGAGAGAGATAGAGAAGGGGTGTATAAGTTTTTTTATCCAAGAGAAAATTGCTATTATTATGCATATATTTACTTTGATGAGATTAAAGGAAGAGAATTGATAATATCGGAGTTTTTATATAGATATTTTAAACTCTTTCCTGAGGATATTTTCTTAAGCGCGTCAGGATATGCTTATACAAAAGAAGACATTGAAAAAGCATACTGTAATAAAGACTCAAATTGGATATATTACAGTCCGGATGCTTTGTAAAAAAGCTCTCTTGTGACAGCAGTATAAGAAGGGGATGTATATATGATATGTGAGGGAAGAATATTAGAAAAATTTGAGGAAAGAAATATATTTGTTGATGACAGGATGCAAGAAATACTTGATGCTATGAACTACCATAGAATAGTGACGATACGTAAAAGAGATTGTATTCTTATACTGTCTAAGGAAAATAATGAATACGATTTTTTTGATGAAAAAGATCCTGCGCCAATTATTCAAATTTATGCTTATTTAGGTATAAAGGAGGTTTTCACAAGAAAATCAAGAAAAGATGAGCTTGTTACCTTTTTTCGCTTTCCTGATTTGATTGGAATAGAACTTACCATATTGGAGATAGTACACAGATATATGGAAGAATACCCAAATAGCGCATTCTATGTTGATAACGGTTACACATTAAGAAAACATCATATTGACGCAATATATAATATGCTTGAGCCTGATGTAGGGTGGATTTATAAAAGCCCGGATATGTATAAAAAAGGATGATTCTGGTCAGGACAAACAGATAGTATTGGAGGAATGGATGTTGCGAAAAAAATAGCAAAAAATAAAGGAGGAGTTACATTAGAATCTACGATTGATGATACGAATATTGTAATGCCTGAATGGGATTTTAATGCTCCTTCAAGTGTAACAGCTTGGGAGGAAGCTTCGAATGTTTACGCAGAGCAAGTATCTGGTGAAATAAGAGCTGTAGTTGGTAGCGAACTAAGACCAGGAAATATTTGGGAAAATATCGAATTACCAAGATTGAAGGCCAATCCAAATGTTACTAAGATTACAACAATAGATCCTAAAACAGGGGTAGAAAAAATTATATTCGAGAGGTAGAAATGAAAATTACAGGAACAAGATCAACAATTACTTTTGATTTAGAGAATGGTTTCCTCTTAAAAGCACAAGGAGAATTGTTGATTAATGAAAAATTTGTTGTTTATAAAGATAGTATGACACATTGGGAACCCCCTCATGAAAATCTTCCGATAACTCCAAGAGAAATAGACAATATTATTAACATGGCTAAAAAAATGGAGAGCGATCAAACTATTCGATTGGACTTTATATAATTATGTTGAACTCTATATATTCTAAGTAAACCTGTGGCAATAGATATCCCTTATGATTCAATTAAGAATTTGAAAGTTCCATGGGGAGAATTTACAATTAGAAAATTAGGAGGCAATTAAAATGAGTTTAACTAAAATAACTTGGGAGGAGTTTGATACCTTTGAAAAGATTGAATCACCAAAAGGATATGATTTTCGAACACATGAAGGAAAATACTACACTTTTGGTGAGTTTGGAGTAGCTTCAGTTCGTCGTATCTTTGAGATTAATCCTTCTGATTTTAACGAATATTTATTAGGTAGGAGAACGGCACGTGAAATTGATTTTAAAGCGGAGAACGATCGTTGGCCACCAACGGAAGAAGAGAGAAGAGAATCTAGAAGAAAATTTATAAGTAAACATCCAGCTTCTTTGATAGATGTCCCTAAAAATAGGAAACTTTTTTCTAAGGAAGAACTTGAAGAGTTGATTCCGATTGCTGAGAAGCTGTGGATTGAATCTGAAGGAGAACTTCCAGATTATTATGTATCACCACTTAAGTAAAAGAGGTTTGAAATGAAACCAACAAAACTAGGCTGGGAAGATGTTATCCAGTTCGAAGAAGTAGAAGGTTACGGTCAGCATATCTGGAGAGATGGTAATCATCTTTATTACGTTACCGAGGAGGGAGGAATTGCCCCTCAGCGTGTGGTTTATGAATTACCAAATGAGTCCATTAATAGAGAGTGGGGAAAGAACGGAGTTAGAAGTATTAAATAAGCTTCAGACTGATCGTTGGCCACCGACGGAAGAAGGAAAGAAAGCTAGTGAGAAACGATTCATAGAAGAGAGTCCTACATCATTAATTGATTTACCTGAAACTACAGAGTTATTTACTCAGGAAGAGCTTGAAAGATTAATTCCAATTGCTGAGCAAATGTGGATTGACTGGAGAGACAAACTTCCAGATGATTATGTATCACCACTTAAGTAACAGATATATACAATGATACCAACGAGATCTTCACTCTTAAACGAGTGGTGAAGAGGATGGTGGATGATTTTGAAAAAGATAACCCAGGATTTTTTTATAATCCATCTAAGACGTTTATTGATTTGTACATGAAATCAGGCTTCTATATCGCAGAACTCGTTAAGCGATTATATAATAGCAAATGTCTGAAAAATACATTTCCAAATTTTGAAGAACGTTTAAAACGTATCCTAGAAAATCAAGTTTGTGGATTTGTGCCTTCACCATTTATCTATAATATTTCCACTAATTTTATCTTTGGAAATCTTTCTCGAGATATTAGTAGAAAGAACTTTGTTCTAGAAGATACCATCCCTGCGGCTAAAGAAGGGAAACTACAAAAATTGGTAGATAAATATTTTGAGTAGAAGAGTAATTGTTCATCAAGTATGTTTGTAAGTTCAGTACTGAAATCAGAGTCTCTGGTAGTGGTAGTAAAAGGCTTAATCCATTGGGCTTTAATACCCATTTCACGCATATATTTGCCTACAGTGCGCTCAGTAATAGTTTCACCTGACTTACGAAGTTCTTTGGTTATTTTAGGAGCACCATAGTTTTGTTTTGAAGCATCATAAATAAGTCGGATATTCTTCTTAATAGCTTCCTTCCTCTGAATAGCAGAAGATATTTTTCTATTAAGAAAAGAACGATATCCGGATCGAGATACACCCAAAAATTTAAGCATTCCGGAAGTAGAGACACGGTGCCCATTTACTTTAGCTGCCTCTACCTTTGCAGAAACCTCTGTATAGATAGCAATAGTTAACTTTTCCCCAGAATGCTTATGGCTTTTTTTAGTACATCAAGAGCATCCTGCGCATCACGAAGCTCACGTTTAAGGCGAGCTATTTCTTTGGCATCATCAGATTGATAGTTACCTGAGCCACAAACGGGAATGTCACCATCATTATTACGAAATTGACTTTCCCATTTGGCAAGTGTACTAACACCAATACCAAGATTCTTGGCACATTCAACTTGAGTAAGATCCGGATGTTCATTTCGATAGTTTATAGCATCCAGCTTAAATTGCTTTGAGTGATGGTTTCTTTTACTTGACATGATGAGTTCCTCCTAAGGTTTATTATATAACAAATAAGGAAATATCTCATTTTGTTTTGTACTAAATATATTCTAGCACCAGTGATATTCCAATCAAGATAGTAAAGGCTGACGGAAAGCAATTAACTTATGAGCTTGACGGTGAGGGTAGGATACTATCTCAAAGTGAAGTGTCAGATGGTGAAAGTAAGAAACTTTTAGAATACCGATATGATGAGAATGGGAATATATCAGAAGCTATAGGAGATACCGGAACTTCTACCTACAAGTATGATAACAGTGGAAATATTTTAAATTATACAGATATATTCGGAAAGACAATAAATTATACTTATGATGAAAGAGGAAATTTAAGTAAGCTTGAAGTAGCCGGTGAGTCGCCAACTGTATATACTTATGACAGTGAAGATAGAATTATATCTGTAATATACGGTGATAATAAAACTGTCAGCTATGAGTATGTGGAAAATACTACAATTACACATCTGCCGGATAACAAGACTATCGTAGAAAAATATAATGATAGCGGCGACTTGGTAGATAAGACATATACTGATGATGCAGGAAATATCATATATAAGATCTCATTGGAGTATGACGGTGAAGACAGAATATCTAAAAGATATGTTGTGTTGAGTAAGGATAATAAGGAATCTGATACTAAAGAAAGTGCATTAACAAATCAGGATACGCTGACAGCCACAAGTGAGAATGTATCATCAGTGGAGGATACTGTATCAGATAATTCAGGTAATAATACAGATTTTATAAAGGTAGAATACCGATACAGTTATACTGATAAATCGCAGCTAAAAAGTGAGAATATTGTAGGTGATACCGGCGCAAAAGATATCAGCTATACATATGATAATGCAGGCAATAGAACAAGTGAAACTATAAAAACAGGTTATAAAGAAGAAGTAACTACATTTACATATGATGAAAGTAACAGGCTTATTAAAAAACAATTATCTAAGAAAACTACCATATATACTTATGATAAAAACGGCAATCGTATATCAGCTACAAGTGATGGAGAGAAGTTTAGCTATACATATGATATCAATGATAATCTGACAGGAATAAAGAAAAATGATGTAACAATATTTGAAGCAATCTATGATGCAATGGGAGAGCGAGTTCTTACCAAAGAACTGAATGCCGACGGTACCTTGGAAAGTAAATACAGGCTAAATGATATAAGCTTTGAAGATACACAGGTGCTTTCTGTTTATAATGACAGT